>NZ_JAQGFI010000004.1:0-517000 GCF_027854095.1 Rhodococcus sp. C-2
CCGTTGAATGCTTCGGGGAAGTTGGATCGGAAGTTGTTGCCGGAGCCGGTGTTCGAGGTTGCGGTGTTCCGGGCTCCCACTACCGAAGCTGAACTACTTGTCGCAAGCGTCTTTTCGGAGATTCTCGGTGTCGAGCACATCGGAGCGGACGACAGCTTCTTCGAGTTGGGTGGCAACTCATTGGTCGCAGCGAGGGTTGCTGCTCGGCTGAGCGCAGCAGTTTCCGTGGAGGTCCCACTGCGACTCATCTTCGCTACTTCGACGGTCAGCGAACTTGCAGAACGAATTGCACTCGGAATTCGGGTGGGCTTCGATGCGAAAACCGATGATGCACTACGAACGCTTCTGCCGCTGAGAACGACAGGGAGCGATGTGCCGTTGTTCTGTGTTCATCCACTCGTTGGACTGGCGTGGCCTTTTGCGCCGTTGGCGGCTGTTGTGGACCGTTCGATTCCGCTTTATGGATTGCAGAGCCCTGTTCTGACTGATGAGGCATTCCAAGGACGATCCCTTGACGATTACGCGGATCGCTACGTGGATGAGATCACCCGGGTTCAGCAGTCAGGCCCGTACCGAATTCTCGGTTGGTCGCTCGGCGCGATCATTGCTCAAGCGGTTGCGGCGAAGATGGAGGAGCGAGGCGAGATCGTTGAGGCGTTGATCTTGTTGGACGGTTCGCCGGAAACACGCGACGAATCAGAGCACGCTGTCCAGGTGCGCGCTGAGTTGGCTGCAATGGGGATTGTCTTCGGCGAGAACGAAAAGCTCGATGAATTGTCGGTCCAAAGGTCTGCAGAGATCTTGACGGCTGTCGACGGAGAGAGAATCGGACTCGATGCGTCTGCGATCAAGCGGTTGCTCACAAGCATTGCGATTTCGGCGAAGCTGATCAACGCCCATCGGCCGCAGTCGTTCGGGGGGCCGATCACCTTCGTGAGTTCGTTGGATCGTTCGGACGCAAAGCAAGCCGATAAGGTTTGGGGTCCGTACGCGCAAGGAGAACTGACGGATGAATTGGTCGACGTTCACCACCTGGAGATGATGTCTCCTGAAGGCGTTCGCGCTATCGGGCTGATCATTGAGCGTGTGTTGCGCGGTGGCGCCGCTGATTGATCAACCGGCGTATACGAGCCTGGTCGGGCGACGGCCAGGCTCGTATGCTTCGCTCTTCGTGATTGGCCTTGTAGGAGGTCATGTTCACCCGTGACAGCGCACGCTTGTCGATCGGAGTTTGTCGAGCGTGCGATTTCGACCGCTGCGGCTGACCATCTCGACGTCTGGGGCAGCTATGCGCAGGGGATCGGCGTGAATTCCGGATCGAGCGCGGATTTTACGAGGTCTAACGAATGCGCGTCACGAACCAGCCCCGCATGCGAGGCAGTGTTGCCTGGGCATCCATCCTGGACCCAGACGTTGTTTACAACGGAATTGGGGCCTGCGGTAAGGAACGAAGCTTCCGGAGGGGTTGAAATCTGGTCGTGAGCGGTCGCGATTACGGTATACGTAACTCCCGGTTGGGTTTCCGAGCCCGCATTGAGCTCAGTCAACAGCGGTGTCCCTTGAAGTTGTTGAACACCGGCTGGTCCCCAAATCGCCTGAACCAAGAGGTCTCCAGGAAGCCCCATATCTGAGAGTTGTATGGCGTTTGCTTGCAAGCCGCCGAAGGTCGTTCCGTGGTTGGTAGCGCCGAGGGTGACCAGAGAATGGACGGCGTTTTTCGACGGATCTTCCGGAGTCGAACCACCGTCGAACTTCAGGTACTGGCGAGCGACGACTCCCCCTTGGGAGTGGCCTACGAGATCCACCTGGCCTGCACCCGTATGACGGCGAACTGAATCAACGAAGGTTGCAAGCTCTTTCGCTGAAGTCGCAATGTCCCTGATACCCCATTGGAGAGCGTTGGGATTGAAGATTTCCCGTGCCCCTCCATAATTGAGAGCAAATACGCAGTAGCCGAGATCAGCAAGTTGCGGGGAAAGTTCAGCCCAGGTATCAACCATGTTCGCGGTTGTTCCATGGATGAGAACTACCGGACGAGGATGATCGGCGCTCGGAACGCAATTCCAGTTGTTGGAGCCCGCCGGCGATGGACCCATAGTCGCGAAACCAGGGCTGGGTTCTCGATCATCCGCCAGGGCACTAACTGAGGTGCCAGACAGCAGGAAACACGTTCCCAGTACGACCAGCATGATCCGAATGAACCGCACCGCTGATTCCTCCTATGAAGCTAATCGGTGCCTCGTGCTGGAGTTGAAGCCAGCACGAGGCACTTGAATCAGACGCCCAGAGACTGTGCGATGAATGGCCAGGACTTGTGTAGATCGTCTTGCCAGTAGCCCCATGAATGGGTACCTGTTGGTCGGAAATCCACTACTGCCGGAATATTCAGTTCGAAGAGCCGCTTCGCCATGTTGGAGGTACACAGGTTGGTTGCAAGCTCGATCGGACTGCCGACAACGATCTGGTCGAACATCGCAGCGCGGCCGTCCTGGATGCGCGGATTAGCAGGGGTGTCATTGGGGAAACCGGGGAGCCCGCTGCCGGTGCTCATGTAAATCTGTGTGCCACGCAGCTTCTCAGCGTTCACAAGGGGGTCGTGTTCCCGCCAACCGGGGCCGTCGAACGGACCCCACATGTTCTGCACGTCGTCAACGCCGCCGATCCACTCCGTGGTGGTCTTGACGAACTGCTGGCCGAGCGGATCGCTGGTCTGAGCACACCCGCTGAATGCGGCAACGGAGTTGTAAAAACCTGGGTACTCGATCGCCAGGTTGAGCACAGAAGTACCCGACATCGAGATTGCTGCAATCGACTGTTCGCCATTGCTGCCAAGTTGCTTGTTCAGCAACGGGGGGAGCTCCTTACCCAGAAAAGTGCTCCACATGTTCTTACCAAGTTTCGGGTCTTCCTTCTGCCAGTCGGTGTAGTACGACAGGCGTCCACCAACTGGCGTCGCGACGTTGACGTTCTTGTCCTGGAAGAAGTCGACGACATCGGTCTGGTACTCCCAAGTAGCGGAATCTTGTCCACCACCGGCTCCGTTGAGCAAGTACAGGATGGGACGGGGCGCGGAGTCATCGGCAGGAGTGATGACCTGAATTGGAACAACGCGGTCCATCGACGCCGCGTATACATTCACGATCTTTTGGCGATCGTTCACTTGCTCGACTGAGACGACGTAAGAACCACTCGTGACGGGCTCCACCGAATCTCCGCCGCCCTGGTGAGCGACAGGCGACGCAGTTGCGATACCGGCCGGAACCAGAGCGCACACCATCGTCACCGCGGCGACACCGGTAGCGCGCTTCCACATGGACTGCCTTGTACGCGTCAAGTTAGATACCTCTCGTTGCGTGGCACGGGTACATCGATGCTCATCCCTGGTGCCACTTGTTTCTCGAACTGTGAAGTCGGTTTGCGGTCTGTATTCGTTACGACATCGCCGCGGCGCGTCGGTATCCCCGAATTGCTGGGTAGACGAAGACCAGAATCATGCCGATGGACCAGATCAGCGTCTTGACGAGGGGTTCCGCCACAGGACCGCCCAACGACAGCCCTCTCATCGTGTCGATAGCGACGGACATCGGTTGCTCTGCCACCACTGGTTGAAGCCACTTCGGGTAGGCCATCACAGGGACGAATCCGGAATT
Organism: Rhodococcus sp. C-2; assembly: GCF_027854095.1. Taxonomy (NCBI): domain Bacteria; kingdom Bacillati; phylum Actinomycetota; class Actinomycetes; order Mycobacteriales; family Nocardiaceae; genus Rhodococcus; species Rhodococcus sp. C-2. The sequence goes on from NZ_JAQGFI010000004.1 coordinate 3,651, forward strand.
GAAGAACATCAATAGTGTGCACGAGATGGATACGATTTCGACGAGCGGCAAGTTGTCGGAGACAGTGGCCAGGGCCGTCACCATCATGGCAAAACCGACGCCGAAAATGACGGGCAACGCCAAGATCGCGAAGGCCGCCAGCGGACCTTGATTGAATCGGAACCCCAGCAGATAGCCGACGCCGAGAATCACGATTGACGTGAGAAGAACTCGGACTGCTTCTGCGATCATGCGTCCGACGAGACTCGAGGCGCGATGCGCGGGGAGCGTCCAGAATCGACTCAGCAGTCCGGATGCGCGTTCACCTTTGAGGCCGACGGCGCTCGCAATCGACCCGAACATAGCGCCTACGAGGATGATCAGTGGAACTGTCCCGAAAATACTCGACTGGCCGGTTGCTGCTGTAATCGAATTGCCCAATACGACCCGGAACATGAGCAACATGAATGCTGGGTATATGAGGGCTTGAATGGCCGTCGACGGATCTCGCAGCCAGGTGAGCAACAGGCGTTTAGCCTGAATCCCACTGTGCACGACCAGCGCCTTGAACGAGTTCTCGGGGAGCGCTTTGTCCGGGTAAGGGAAGTTGAACCCCTCGACCGGGCGGACTACAGCCATGAATCGATCTGTCGGCTCGCTCATGACCGCCTCATACTTGCCCAGAACGCGAGTGGCGCGAACACGACGATCAACCCGATAGTCCACGCAACGACGGGAAACAGGACGCTCCAGGTGACTCCGCCTTGTGCAAGATCACGCATGGCGAATGAAAACTGCGATACCGGTTGATTGCGTACAAACGGCCGAATCCACTCGGGAAAGCCGGTCTCGGGCGCAAAACCGCAGGACAACATCCCCAGAATCAACTGTGGCAATGTCAGCGCTTGACTGGTGGCCTGCGGGCTCTTCGACAGTGAGCCGATGGCGTCACCAGCGAAGGACAGGCAGGTGCTGAACGCCAGGGCGACAGCGCAGAACAAGACGGCCTGCCCGACTCCGGCTGAGAATCGAAAACCGATCAAGTGGCCGAACGCCAATGCGGCAGCAAGCGAGACTGTTGATCTGACGAACCCACTGGATTGACGGGACAGCAGCGGGATCGGGCCGACGACCGGCATGGTTTTCATCCGGTTGCTGAAGCCGGTGATCGATTCGGTCGAAGACATTTGAGCAGCCGAGATCGATGTGAATGCCATCGCCTGCAGGACAATGATCGGCATCAAGAACTGCGCGTAGTTGATCCCTTGAAGTTGCATGACGAACTTCAAGGGAAGGTAGAACCCGATCGTGAAGATCAGCGGTGCGATGACTGCAACGAGCAGCTCATAGCGCTTGACCATCGATTTGACGGTGCGTGCAGTCAGCACCCACCACTGATTGATCGCTGATGGATGCGGTCGGCGGTGCTTTCCAACGCTTAAAGCCTCGGGGACTGCAATCTTGCTGCGACTGTCCCCGCGGACAGTCACTTGATCGACCCCGAATTTTGTAGTTGTCGTCACGGCGTCTCGCTTACGTGCTGTTCACCTGTGAGTGAAAGAAAGACGTCATCGAGTGACGGGCGACGAAGCGCGATGTCTGCAAGCGGAATCCGTGCGTGGTCCAGACGACGCAGCGCTTCGGAGAGGGTTCCTGCGCCGACAGGTGCGGGGATAGCGATGCGCCCGCTTTCTTGTGCCAGATCGAATCTGAAGTCGCGGGGGACCAGATTGCCCAGGGCATGGACCGCATGAGGCAGCTGTTTGAGATCTGCGGGCACAATCTCGCAGAAGCTTGCGCCGGTTCGCGCCTTCAGCTGGTCAGCAGTCCCCTCAGCAATGACTGCGCCTTTGTCGATGACGATGATGTTGTCGCTCAGTAAATCTGCCTCTTCGAGGTACTGAGTTGTCAGGAGCACGGTGATTCCCTGCTCCTTCAGTGACTGGACCAGCGACCAGACGCTCTGCCGACTGCGCGGATCCAAGCCGGTGGTCGGCTCGTCGAGGAAAACGACCTCGGGGCGAACAACCAGGCCACACGCGATATCGATTCGTCGGCGCATACCGCCGGAGTAGTTCCTCACTACTCGAGATCCTGCTTCGACGAGGTCGAATTGAGAGAGCAGGTCGGCAGCGCGCACCTTCGCGGACATTCGGTCGAGCCCCATCAACCTGCCGAACAGTTCGATGTTCTCCCGGCCGGTGAGTGAATCGTCCAGGGCGGCGAACTGCCCGGTCATCATGATGGAGCGTCGAACCTCGGGAGCATTACGCACTACGTCGTAGCCAGCCACCATCGCGCGTCCACTGGTGGGACGAATGAGCGTGGAGAGGACCTTCACCGTCGTTGTCTTGCCTGCGCCGTTGGGACCTAAGATGCCGAGCACTGTCCCACGTGGGGCGGTGAAGTTGATCCCTCGCAGCGCGTGCACGTTCTTGAAGGACTTGTGTACGTCCTCCACTAGTACCGCTGCGTCCGTGGAAAAGGGCATCAACACTCCGCTGTCTGCATTGTCGGAACGGGCACGCGCTCCCGACGGGCGCACAGATGCCTTCTGTCTTCTATCCGTGATCTCCGCTCAGATGTTACCGGAGGGTCAAACCGACACTCGGGCAATCGGACGCGTGAGAGGGAGTATGTGGCTCCTGCCAGCAACTCTCACCTTCGATTTCACCTTGTGGCAAGAATCACAAATTTTCTTTGTAACGTAAAGATCTCCTCTAATTGAACGAATGACCAAATAGAATTTCAGCGCATCTGCGCAGGTGGGTATTCGGTTGCGCGGACCGGAGGTCTTTGAATTGACCGGTGACGAAAGTCCCCCGATTCCTTCCGGTTGGTCCCCTGGGCCCGCTGCTCGATGTCTTGTGGAGAGATTCGCGATACCGTTGGGAAATGGCGAACGCGACGTTGTCGGTGGTTGTTCCGGCTTTTAATGAATCTGAATACATCGAAACGTGCATCGAAGCGCTCATTGCTCAAGGTGAATATGTCGACGAAATCATCATCGTTGACAATAATTCCTCGGACAACACTTCCGAGTTGATCAAGAAGTATCAAAGTAGTTGTCCCAAGGTTCGGCTTCTCAAAGAATCCCGCCCCGGGGTGGTGCATGCGAGAAACAAAGGGTTTGACGCGGCGAGTGGAGAAATTATCGGACGTATCGACGCGGATACGATCGTGGGGGAAGGCTGGGCCGTTGCGGTTCACGAATTCTTCGAGCGTCGCGACGATTTCTCGGGCGTAACTGGCCTGACTTACCTTTATGAATCTCCGATCGCCGGCCTTCAGCGCCGATGGACGAATTGGCGACTCGGTCGCGGGGTCCAGGGGGCGGTTCGGCCCGTTGTTGCAGTTCCAGGCAGTAACATGGCGATGCGTCGGTCGGCTTGGTTGGCCGTTAGGGGTGCGGTCAGCGATCGAACCGACATTCACGAGGATATCGATCTATCCCTCTGCATGGCGCATGTTCGTTGCGCAGTGGGGCAGATCTCGAGCATGGCCGCAAAGGTTTCGGGTAGACGTGGAGTTAGTTCGCCGCGAGTGTATGCACGATATAATCGAGCATCGAAGAAAACCCTCGAGCATCATGGTGTATCGAATTGGAAGTTAACATTCTTGATTGCAGCGGACAGTATTCTGCATGCAATCTTGTGGCCTCTTTATCGAATTTATGACAAGGATTCCGGACAACTCTCGTCTCGGGTCTTGGGTCGGAGGCAGCGGGCGCGGGATCTTCCCGTCTTTTCTTGATAAATCCGTCCGGTATTTATTCGAGAACGCTCGTGTCTAGCTGAAAAATCGGGAGTGCCCGATAATTGCGGACTATTGCTGGTTCTCGTTCGTTGCGAACTATTTCTTTTATTGCACGGGATTAACTGGCAGAATATTCATCTGCAGCGATTGTTACTTCTGGTGTAACTTGTAGCTTTTGGAACAGGGACGTTATTCCACTGTAGTCCTGCACGAACAGTTCGTTGTGCGGTTCCAATGCGACATCGTCGAGCATCTTCCGTCCTCCAGGTATGGCTTCAATTTCCATGATTGCTCGCCACGCGCCGAAGTCGGTCCCGCTGAACGCATGCATTGCGTCCTCGAAACCTTCGAGTAGATAGCTGCGATCTCCACCACCCAGGGAATCCCAGACCAGGACGGCTAATTCCCCGGCAATCGAGGCATGGCAGTACTCGTCGCGAGCGTGCAACCGGATTGTCGCGCGGTTGATCGACTGAACGCCCGGGTCGTCCGAGATGAGGTCGAGGTATGCGGTGATCGACACCTCGGCGACGGTCATGAACGCCAACTGTGTCAGGGCGATCTTGCGAGGCCCCTCGGCTGCGTCGAGAGCTTGCGCCCGCGTGCGGACCGTCAGGACGTCTGGCAGTGCCTTCGCCGGCAGCCCCCAGCCCCTGCCTCGACGGGTCGCTGAACTGGCATTGAAGTGCATGAGCGTGTGATATTGCTCGTCGACCATCGCCTGATTGACGGCCACTGCAGCCCAATCTCCGAGACCGACGCCGAGTCGGTCTTCGGCGAGAACGTCGAAGCCGGGATTGACGACGTACTTCTCGATGTCCATGACGTTCTTGTTGAACGCGATCCATGCCCAGGCTTGCAGGCGTTGCTTCTGCTCGGGGCTCAATGCCAGGTAGGTCGGATGCTCCGCGAACGGGAGAAGTGCTTCGGGGTAGTCGGACAACGACGAATCGAAGAGATCGTCCAGTTCCGGCTCCGCCTTCTTCACGGTTGCCCGGCGCGCCCAGTTGCTCGCAAGGCGGCGGACGATTGCACTCTCGACCGGATCCGAGGCGTCGTACTCCGGGAGGCTGGGCGGACTCACTCCGGGTCTCATCGTTCCCTACTCTCTGTGCCCTTCGGCAATGCGATCGAACAAGCTCTGGCACTCCGCGTTCAATTCGCCGGAGTGATCGTCGAGCGCTGCCTCGGCGGTTTTCATCAGCGTCGTGAAGTCGCCGAGCGTCTCGGCCGCCGTGTCCACCTGTGAGGTGGCATCAAACAGTGCTTTTCGTGTCGCACCTGCATGCGGATTGCCCGCTTGTACGTCCCAGTACACCTCCGGTTCGCCGCCGGCTATCCGCGCCAGGAGCGCGAGCAAGGTCCGATGCGGGGGAGGGGCGACCGCGATGAGTTCGTCCGCGGAAACTCCGAGTTCGGCCAGGGCAACGCCGAAAGCCAGCACCGACGCGTGTGTCAGAACCTGGGTAGCCGCGGCCAACCGGTCGTGACGATCGGCGTCCATCACCGCGACCGACGCTCCCCACGAGCGCACGATGTTGAGGAATCTGTCGGACTGCGGACCGCCGACGTACGGCACTGCGATGACGGCCCGACCGCGCGGTCCGAGCGACGGACGGAACATGGGGTTGAGTCCGAGGAACTCCCCTTCTCGGCCGGCGTCGGCGATTGCTGCGTCCATCCGCGATTTGACCGACAGCGTGTCCACAACGAGAGCGCCGGATGTCCGAAGGCTCGGTAGTGCGGCTAGAGCGACCTGTTCGGGAACCGCGAGCACGATGATGCGCGAGGACTCCACGTGCGCGAGGACTTGCTCACTGGGTTTCGTGATGTCTCCGACGACTACATCTCCGTCGGGATCGCTGCCTGCTGGGTCGACGACGGTGACGGTCGACCCCCCGGCGCGAAGCAGTTCGACGAACATGGATCCGACGGCACCCAGCCCGCCAACAACCGTCGCTGTGCCTGATGCCGCCGTCATGGCTGGATCTACCCGCCGTACTCGAGGACCCGCGAGGACACCGCGTCGAGCGCACGGAGCAGCGTGGACGCCTTGACCGTGGTCTCGTCGAATTCTTCTTCCGGATCGGACAACGCTGTGATGGCACCGCCGATTCCGAAGGTCACGCCGCTCTCGGTGCAGACCAGCGACCGGATCACGATCGAGAGGTCCGCGGCGCCACCGAGCGCGAAGTACCCGATCGATCCCGAGTAGACCCCACGTGGGCCTGATTCGAGGCGGTCGATGATCTCCATCGTCCGTACCTTCGGGGCGCCGGTCATCGATCCACCGGGGAACGCGGCACGCACACAGTCCACCGCCGACGACCCCGGACTCAGGTGTCCGCGCACCGTCGACACCATTTGGTGAACGGACGAGTACGACTCGATCGCGAACAGCCTCGGAACGTGGACACTTCCCGGAACGCAGACCTTGGTGAGGTCGTTGCGGGTGAGGTCCACGATCATCAGGTTCTCGGCGCGGTCCTTCTCGCTGTCGAGCAGGTCCTGCCGTAGGGCAGCATCACGCGCTCGGGTGACGCCGCGCGGGCGGGTCCCTTTGATCGGCTTGGACTCGACGTTGCCGGCCGAGTCGACACGAAGGAACCGCTCAGGCGAGGCCGAGACCACCGAGATACCGGTGAAGTCGAGAAGTGCGCTGTACGGCGTCGGATTGATCGAGCGCAGATACTCGAACGCCTGCTGTGCATCGATCGTCTCGTCGACGCTCGCCATGTTGGTCAGACACACCTCGTAGGACTCACCTGCCCGGATCTCCGAGAGGGCCGTTCCGATCAACGACAGGTACTGATCGCGATCATGCCGAAGGCGAGCCTGCGTCCAGACGGTGTCGCTGATCAGCGGAACGGGGGTGCGTTCCGGAAGGTCCGCGCCGATCCGCGCCAGGGTGTCGACGGTCGATTCGAGCCAATCGTCATAGCCGGCGTCCCGGACTTTCTCGCGCAACCTCAAAACGTGAGTGCGGCCCGCGGTGTGATCGATGACGACGGCGCGATCGGCAAACACCAGAGCGGCATCAGGAGTGGGTGCCGGATGGACTGCCCTTCCTCCGGTCTGTGCTTTCAGTTCGTAGCCGAGGTAGCCCACGTAGCCGAGGTTGAAGTCGAGTTCCGGATGCGAGGGCACGAAGCGTGTCGAGAGTTGTGCGTCCAAGTAATCGAAGAAAGGAACTCGAATGTGCTCGTCGGACAAGCCTTTTCGGCTGACAGTCAGTACCTCGGCTTGCACGTCGTACGTGATGAACTCGGCCAGCGGCCCCGACGAATCGCCGAGAATCGAAAAGCGCGCACTCGGCTCTGCGGTTGCCGCGCGGTCCAGCCAGAACGCGTTCGGGCCGTCGGCGAACAGTGCTGCATAGGCCGCCGACGGGTCCACTGCAAAATCGAGAGTCACGTCGTCGACGTCGTAGTTGATCGCCGGCCGCAGGTCGGGTGTTTGCGGAACAGGTTCGGGTCGGATCACCGAATCCAGAGTGCGTCCGACGGACAGATCGCGGAAGTTCGCGAGCAAATCTATGCCGAACTCGGTGCTGATGGACTCCGGATGGAACTGAACTCCCCACATCGGCTTGGTCCGGTGCCGGACACCCATGAGCAGACCGTCGGACGTCCACGCGGTACGAACGAAGGCGTTCGGCAGATTCTCGACGGTCAACGAGTGGTAGCGAACAGCTCGGAACGGCGACGGAAGTCCGGCAAAGATGCCCGAGCCGTCGTGATCGATCAGCGAAATTCGGCCGTGCATCGGGACGGGCGCAACCACCACGTCCGCGCCGAACAACTCGCACAGGCCCTGGTGGCCGAGACAGACACCGAGAAGTGGGAGAGGCGCTTCTTCGATGAAACGGCGGCTGATTCCGAAATCACGGTCGCGATCCGGCCGGCCGGGACCTGGGGAGATGACCACGTTGTCGTACGACGCGAGATCGAGGGAATCCCAATCCGCGTCGTTGCGGACCACGGTCGGCACAACCCCGTTGACCTCGGTCAACAGGGTGAACAGGTTGTAGGTGAACGAGTCGTAATTGTCCACCAGAAGGGTGCGGGAACTCATGTCGATGATCCTGATCTCGGTCCGACGGATTCCCGAACAGTGTCCTCCTCCTCAACAGGTGCGTTGATCACCAGGTCTTCGAGTCGACAGGTCTCGGCAATCATCAGCTCGTACAGGGCGTTGAAGAAGTCGGGGGAGAGGTCGTGTCTACGGGCGAATTCACGCGCCCGCTCCTGCACGAGGCGGACGCGGCCGGGTTGCATCATCGGAACCTCGCGTGAGCGCTTCCACTCGCCGATGCGCAGGCAGAGTTCCAGCCGCTGCCGCACCGTCTCGAGAAGTAGAGCGTCGATGGCGTCGAGGTCGCGCCGGAAGCTGTCCAATCCCTCGGCCTCGTCCGGATACGACGAGGTCTGCGTGCCTGCTTCGGAACTCGTTGTGGTCAAGAACTCTTCCACGAGGCCTCCCGGTGCTCGGCGTGACGCGAGGTCGACAATGTGGTGCCCGGAACGCAACCCACCTCCGGACACCGGCACCCCGACCGACCATCGCCGTTCGGGGAGGTGTTCCACGATCGTCATTCGCCGAAACCTGCGGTGGTGCCTAATTCTGCGAAACCTGTTTAGCGGGCGAATCAGGTTGCGATGCAGGCGGGTTTGTGAGTGCCTACTTGGGGGAGACCCAGGTGGTGATTTCGGCGTGGACTACTTCCTTGCCGCCACGGTCGAAGATCGAGATGGGAACGAGAAGTTCCGTGCCACTCTCGATCGCCGCGAAGTCCGGCAAAGTCTCGAGTCGGGCGACCGCCCGCAGGCCGGTCTCGGCCTTGGCGAGGTAGTCGACCTTCATGGACTTGGGGATCCAGCGGTGCGAGTTCGGAACCGTCGCTTCGCTCAGCATGCCCATTGCGACCTCCGCGAGATTGCAGGCAGCGATCGCGTGAAAAGTGCCGAGATGGTTGTGGACGCCCCACCATTTGGGGGAGCGGACCTCGCAGAGCCCTGGTTCCAACTTGGTCACCCGGGGGAGAACAGAGGCGAAATAGGGCACGCGAATGGACATCGCCGCCGAGAAAACTGCATGTCCGAGCGCGTTGTCCGGCAATTTCTGCCATCCGCGATAGGTAGGGCTGGAGGTAGTCATAGGCGTATCTTACTTCTGAGTAAGGTTGTTGTCGCGCAGCTCGCTCGGAAAAGGCAGTTCGGGGGAGTTGAGGATTTGGGCCAGGTACGGCATACTGGTCGGGTTGCCTTGTCCGGGACGCGGTCGATTGCGGCCGTGATCGGGTAAGGGTAAGACGTCACAGACGATCGATCGCAGATCCCGTCAGGGTAATCGGGTCAACGACTGTGACCATGCAAGACGAGAAGTAATGCAGGACGGAAGCAGTACCTACTTTGTGTTCGACATCGAACACGTCCGGTACGCATCACGCGCCAGATAATCGAAAGATTGTCCGGCGCAGGATGAGTGAGAAGGCGACACGCCCGACCGCGTGTACCGGAGAACAATGACAAACGAACAGCGGCAGCAGATCCTGATCTCGATCCGAATCTCGGTACTCCCGAGAACTTGGACTTGGTCCCGATCGCTTCAGTGTTCGTCGTGTCATCGTCCAGGCAAGGACTGTGCAGACGAGGTAGCTCGAGCCTGACCAGGCGGGCTACGAAACGCGGCAAGAAAAGGACACTAAGCGTGGCGGGACAAAAGATCCGCATCAGGCTCAAGGCCTACGACCACGAGGCGATCGACGCGTCAGCGCGCAAGATCGTCGAGACGGTAACCCGTACGGGTGCCCGCGTCGTTGGACCTGTGCCGTTGCCGACCGAGAAGAACGTATATTGCGTCATCCGCTCGCCGCACAAGTACAAGGACTCGCGCGAGCACTTCGAGATGCGTACTCACAAGCGGCTGATCGACATTCTCGACCCGACGCCGAAGACGGTTGACGCGCTCATGCGCATCGACCTTCCGGCCAGTGTCGACGTGAACATTCAGTGACGGCGGAGACAAAAACAATGACTGATACCAAGATCAAGGGAATCCTGGGCACCAAGCTCGGCATGACCCAGGTCTTCGACGAGAACAACCGGGTTGTCCCGGTCACCGTCGTGAAGGCTGGGCCGAACGTCGTAACCCAGATCCGTACCGAAGAGCGTGACGGCTACAGCGCCGTTCAGCTCGCGTTCGGCGCCATCGACCCGCGCAAGGTGAACAAGCCGACTTCCGGCCAGTTCACCAAGGCTGGTGTGACCCCGCGTCGCCACGTAGTGGAGCTCCGCGTTGCGGACACCTCCGACTACGAGGTCGGCCAGGAGCTCACCGCCGAGGTCTTCGAGGACGGCGCATACGTCGACGTCACCGGAACCAGCAAGGGCAAGGGCTTCGCCGGAACCATGAAGCGTCACGGCTTCAAGGGACAGGGCGCGTCGCACGGTACCCAGGCTGTTCACCGCCGCCCGGGCTCCATCGGTGGCTGTGCAACTCCCGGCCGCGTGTTCAAGGGCATGCGCATGTCCGGACGCATGGGTAGCGACCGCATCACGACGCAGAACCTCTCGGTCCACAAGGTGGATGCAGAGAACGGCCTGCTGCTGATCAAGGGTGCGATCCCCGGCCGCAAGGGCGGCCTCGTGATCGTCAAGAGTGCAGTGAAGGGTGGTGCACGGGCATGACCAGCACCGAGACCAAGTTGACCCTGGACGTCAAGGTCGCCGGCGGCAAGACCAACGGCACCGTCGATCTCCCCGCTGAGATCTTCGACGCTCCGGCCAACATCGCGCTTCTCCATCAGGTTGTCGTCGCGCAGCTCGCAGCTGCTCGTCAGGGAACCCACTCCACCAAGACCCGCGGCGACGTCCGCGGCGGTGGCAAGAAGCCGTACCGCCAGAAGGGCACCGGCCGCGCACGCCAGGGCTCGACTCGCGCACCGCAGTTCGTCGGCGGCGGAACCGTTCACGGCCCGCAGCCGCGTGACTACAGCCAGCGCACCCCCAAGAAGATGAAGGCAGCCGCTCTTCGCGGAGCCCTCTCTGACCGCGCACGCAACGAGCGCATCCACGTCATCACCGAACTGGTTGCAGGGCAGACGCCTTCGACCAAGGGCGCAATCGCGTTCCTCGGCGAGATTTCGGATCGCAAGAAGCTGCTGCTCGTCGTGGGTCGCCAGGATGTAGCCGCTTGGAAGAGCGTGCAGAACCTGGAAGGCGTGCATCCCATTGCACCCGACCAGCTCAACACCTACGACGTGCTCAATGCAGACGATGTCGTGTTCAGCGTCGAGGCACTCAACGCGTTCATCCACGGGCCCGCAGAGAGCGCTCAGAACAAGGAGGACGCCAAGTGAGCACCATCGCTGACCCCCGCGACATCCTGCTCGCTCCGGTCATCTCCGAGAAGTCCTACGGACTGATCGAGGAAGGCACCTACACCTTCCTGGTGCACCCGGACTCGAACAAGACGCAGATCAAGATTGCCGTCGAGAAGGTCTTCGGCGTCAAGGTGACCAGCGTCAACACCGCCAACCGTCAGGGCAAGCGTAAGCGGACCCGATTCGGTTACGGCAAGCGCAAGGACACCAAGCGCGCGCTCGTGACCCTGTCCGCTGACAGCAAGCCCATCGAGATCTTCGGAGGACCGGTCGCGTAAGCGCCGGGACTTGACGAGACATAGAGGACGAGAAGACTCATGGCAATCCGTAAGTACAAGCCGACAACACCGGGCCGTCGTGGCTCGAGCGTCTCGGACTTCGCCGAGATCACTCGGTCGACCCCCGAGAAGTCGCTGGTTCGCCCGCTGCACGGTCGCGGTGGACGTAACGCACACGGTCGTATCACCACCCGTCACAAGGGTGGCGGACACAAGCGTGCATACCGACTGATCGATTTCCGTCGCAACGACAAGGACGGCATCCCGGCAAAGGTCGCTCACATCGAGTACGACCCCAACCGCACAGCAAACATCGCACTCCTGCATTACGCAGACGGTGAGAAGCGCTACATCATCGCCCCCAAGGGCCTGGTGCAGGGTTCACCGGTCGAGTCCGGTGCAGGCGCCGACATCAAGCCGGGCAACAACCTGCCGCTGCGCAACATCCCGACTGGTACCACCATCCACGGTGTGGAACTGCGTCCCGGCGGCGGAGCCAAGATGGCTCGTTCCGCAGGCGCCAGCATCCAGCTCCTCGGTAAGGAAGGCAGCTACGCCACGCTGCGTATGCCTTCCGGTGAAATCCGTCGCGTCGACGTGCGCTGCCGCGCATCCGTCGGCGAGGTCGGCAACGCCGAGCAGTCGAACATCAACTGGGGCAAGGCCGGCCGTATGCGTTGGAAGGGCAAGCGCCCGACCGTTCGTGGTGTCGTGATGAACCCGGTCGACCACCCGCACGGTGGCGGCGAGGGCAAGACCTCAGGTGGACGCCACCCGGTCAGCCCGTGGGGTAAGCCTGAAGGCCGTACCCGCAAGAACAAGGCAAGCGACAAGATGATCGTCCGTCGCCGCCGCACCGGCAAGAACAAGCGCTAGGAGGGAGTGAAGGATGCCACGCAGCCTTAAGAAGGGCCCGTTCGTCGATGACCACCTCCTCGCGAAGGTGGATGTACAGAACGAAAAGGGAACCAAGCAGGTCATCAAGACCTGGTCCCGTCGTTCGACAATCATCCCGGACTTCATCGGCCACACGTTTGCAGTTCACGACGGCCGCAAGCACGTCCCCGTGTTCGTTTCCGACTCCATGGTCGGACACAAGCTCGGAGAGTTTGCACCGACCCGCACGTTCAAGGGTCACATCAAGGATGATCGGAAGGCGAAGAGGCGATGAGCAACACCGAAACCGCCAACCCGACTGCCAAGGCTGTAGCGAAGCACGTTCGCGTTACGCCGATGAAGGCACGTCGAGTTGTGGACCTGGTCCGCGGGCGCTCGGTTGAAGACGCCCTGAACATCCTGAAGTTCGCGCCGCAGGCAGCGAGCGAGCCGGTCGCCAAGGTGATCGCCTCCGCAGCAGCCAACGCCGAGAACAACCTCGACCTCGACCCCAGCACGCTTGTCGTTGCTACGGCGTTCGTGGACGAGGGCGCGACCCTCAAGCGGTTCCAGCCGCGTGCACAGGGACGTGCGTTCCGTATTCGCAAGCGCACCAGTCACATCACCGTGATCGTGGAGAGCCTGCCGAAGACCGGAACATCGACCCGTAATCGCCGGAAGGGAAGTGCTCAGTAGTGGGCCAGAAAATCAACCCGCACGGCTTCCGTCTCGGCATCACCACCGACTGGAAGTCTCGCTGGTACGCAGACAAGCAGTACGCGGAGTACGTCAAGGAAGACGTCGCGATCCGTAAGCTCCTCGCCACCGGCATGGAGCGCGCAGGAATCGCGAAGGTCGAAATCGAGCGCACCCGTGACCGTGTTCGCGTGGACATCCACACTGCACGTCCGGGCATCGTCATCGGCCGCCGCGGCGCCGAAGCCGATCGCATCCGCTCCGAGCTCGAGAAGCTGACCGGCAAGCAGGTTCAGCTGAACATCCTCGAGGTCAAGAACGCAGAAGCTGAAGCACAGCTCGTCGCACAGGGTGTGGCCGAGCAGCTCTCGAACCGCGTTGCCTTCCGTCGTGCAATGCGCAAGGCCATCCAGTCGGCCATGCGTCAGCCCAACGTCAAGGGAATCCGCGTTCAGTGCTCCGGTCGTCTCGGCGGCGCCGAGATGTCCCGGTCGGAGTTCTACCGCGAAGGCCGTGTGCCGCTGCACACGCTTCGTGCGGACATCGACTACGGCCTCTACGAGGCCAAGACCACCTTCGGTCGCATCGGCGTCAAGGTCTGGATCTACAAGGGCGACATCGTCGGTGGCAAGCGTGAGCTCGCCGCCAACACGGCCGCACCGGCCGGGGATCGCCCGCGTCGTGAGCGTCCGAGCCGTCCGCGTCGTTCCGGTGCCACCGGTACCACTGCGACCAGCACCGAGGCCGGCCGCGCAGCGACCGCAACCGCCGATGCTCCCGCAACTGAACAGAATCAGGAGGGCTGACGCATGTTGATCCCACGGCGGGTCAAGCACCGCAAGCAGCACCACCCGAGCCGTTCGGGTGCCGCCAAGGGCGGTACCCAGGTGACCTTCGGTGACTACGGCATCCAGGCTCTCGAGCCTGCCTACATCACCAACCGGCAGATCGAGTCCGCTCGTATCGCCATGACTCGGCACATCAAGCGTGGCGGCAAGATCTGGATCAACATCTTCCCGGATCGCCCCCTCACGAAGAAGCCGGCCGAAACCCGAATGGGTTCCGGTAAGGGTTCGCCCGAGTGGTGGATTGCCAACGTCAAGCCCGGACGCGTTCTGTTCGAGATGACATACCCCAACGAGGAGATTGCTCGTGAGGCCCTGCGCCGCGCGATGCACAAGCTCCCGTGCAAGTGCCGGATCGTGACCAGAGAGGAGCAGTTCTGATGGCTACTGGAACCCCAGCAGCAGAGCTCCGCGAGCTCAGTGAAGACGAGCTGGTCACCCGGCTCCGTGAGTCGAAGGAAGAGCTTTTCAACCTTCGTTTCCAGATGGCTACCGGCCAGATGGACAACAACCGACGACTGCGCACCGTTCGTCACGAGATCGCGCGCATCTACACCGTCCTGCGTGAGCGTGAGCTCGGACTCGCTGTGGGTCCGGATGCAGGTGACGCGGCATGAGTGAGGAAAAAGCAGTGAGCACAGAAGAGCGCGCGAGCCGTAAGGTCCGTGTCGGATACGTCGTGTCCGACAAGATGGAAAAGACGATCGTGGTCGAGCTCGAAGACCGCGTCAAGCACAAGCTCTACGGCAAGATCATCCGCCGTACGACCAAGGTGAAGGCGCACGACGAGAACGGCGTTGCCGGCGTCGGCGACCGCGTTCAGCTGATGGAAACCCGTCCGCTGTCCGCGACGAAGCACTGGCGTCTGGTCGAGGTCCTCGAAAAGGCCAAGTAAGCCTGATCGAATCCTCGAGCTGATCGAGTATCACCGAATGGCCCGCTTCCCCTTGGGGGAGTGGGCCATTCGGCTTTCCGGGGGCTTTCGGGGCTTTCCGGGCGAAGGGTTCGAGTTGCGTCGAGTACGGCTGATTTGGTATTCGGTGAACCCTTCCCTACAATAGAACGGTTGCCTGTGGCAGAGGTGTGTCTTCACGTGCGCAGCTCGAACGGTGCTTGCAGTGATCGTCTCCCGACGTCAGTCGGTGGGACTGCAGCTCAGACACGACGCAGGTGGCAACAATGACCGCGCGCACCGGGTCGGTAATCCGTTGCGCACGAAATTCCAGGTCTAGGGAGATCAAGTGATTCAGCAGGAGTCGCGAGTTCGCGTCGCTGATAACACGGGTGCCAAGGAAATCCTTTGCATCCGCGTTCTCGGCGGTTCGTCACGTCGCTACGCCGGGATCGGTGACGTCATCGTCGCCACCGTCAAGGACGCAATCCCCGGTGGAAACATCAAGAAGGGTGAGGTCGTCAAGGCCGTCATCGTTCGCACGACCAAGGAGCGCCGTCGTCCGGACGGTTCCTACATCAAGTTCGACGAGAACGCTGCAGTGCTCATCAAGGCTGACAGTGATCCCCGTGGAACCCGCATCTTCGGACCCGTCGGCCGTGAGCTGCGCGAGAAGAAGTTCATGAAGATCGTTTCGCTTGCCCCGGAGGTGCTGTGATGAAGGTGCACAAGGGTGACACCGTTCTGGTCATCGCCGGCAAGGACAAGGGCGCGAAGGGCAAGGTCATTCAGGCCTACCCCGCGACCGACAAGGTCCTCGTCGAAGGCGTGAACCGAATCAAGAAGCACACCGCGGTTTCCGCGAACGAGCGCGGAGCATCCTCCGGCGGCATCGTCACGCAGGAAGCCCCGATCCACGTTTCCAACGTTGCAGTCGTCGACTCGGACGGAAACCCCACCCGCGTGGGCTACCGCACCGACGAAGAGTCCGGCAAGCGCGTTCGGATTTCCCGGAAGAACGGGAAGGACATCTGACATGACCTCCACCGAAAACAAGGTCCAGCCGCGCCTCAAGGCACGCTACCGCGCTGAGATCAAGGACGCGCTCAACAGCGAGTTCGACTACTCGAACGTCATGCAGATCCCCGGCGTCGTCAAGGTTGTCGTCAACATGGGCGTCGGCGACGCTGCCCGTGACGCCAAGCTGATCAACGGCGCTGTCCATGACCTGTCGCTGATCACGGGCCAGAAGCCCGAGATCCGCAAGGCACGTAAGTCTATCGCGCAGTTCAAGCTCCGCGAAGGTATGCCCATCGGTGCACGCGTCACCCTCCGTGGTGACCGCATGTGGGAGTTCCTGGACCGCCTCGTGTCTGTCGCTCTGCCCCGTATCCGCGACTTCCGCGGTCTCTCGGGCAACCAGTTCGACGGCAACGGCAACTACACGTTCGGCCTCAACGAGCAGTCGATGTTCCACGAGATCGACGTGGACAAGATCGATCGCCCCCGCGGCATGGACATCACCGTCGTGACCACCGCAACCAACAACGAAGAAGGCCGTGCACTGCTCAAGCACCTCGGCTTCCCGTTCAAGGAGAACTGAGCGCATGGCTAAGAAGGCATTGGTCAACAAGGCCAACAAGAAGCCCAAGTTCGCGGTTCGCGCCTACACCCGCTGCCAGCGGTGCGGTCGCCCGCACTCGGTGTTCCGCAAGTTCGGCTTGTGCCGTATCTGCGTTCGCGAGATGGCTCACGCCGGCGAGCTTCCCGGAGTTCGCAAGAGCTCTTGGTGATCTGAGGCCCTCGGGCTTCGTCACACCACGCATGTGAATGGGCGTGGGTTCCTTTGGAACCCACGCCCATTCGTGGTTTTCATCGAGATGTGAATCGTGCCGATCCTGAAAAGAACTGCCCCGCTGCGACTCTGGTTGAAAGCGATCATCGTTCGTCGGTGTCGTTCTTCGGTGCCGAACGAGCAGTTCAGATTTCGGGGTGCGTCGATAGCTTCCCGATCGCATCCTTCGGGCGGCAGTGGGGGAGGCGACATGGGATCCCGGTGGACACCTGCGCCGAAGTTCCCTACACTAGAGCGGTTGCCGTGGCTGACGCATGCGTTCAGCTCGGTGCGGTAACTTACGCCGTCTGACACAAGTCGGACGGCCCAGCCGAATTGCTGGAGGCCCACGATCGGATTCGTCCGGTGTTGCATGGGAACCACAGCGAGAAAGGTGTCGAGGTCGACCTATGACCATGACTGACCCCATCGCAGACTTCTTGACGCGTCTGCGCAACGCCAACACGGCGTACCACGATGAGGTGAAGCTTCCCCACTCGAAGATCAAGGCGAACATCGCCGAGATCCTCAAGCGCGAGGGCTACATCTCCGATTTCCGTACCGAAGACGCAGAGGTCGGCAAGACCCTCATCGTCGATCTGAAGTACGGTCCCAGCCGCGAGCGTAGCCTCGCCGGCGTGCGTCGCGTTTCCAAGCCCGGTCTCCGGGTTTACGCGAAGTCCACCAACCTGCCCAAGGTCCTCGGAGGCCTCGGCGTGGCCATCATCTCCACGTCGTCCGGTCTGCTCACCGATCGCCAGGCGGCCAATCAAGGAGTAGGCGGGGAAGTCCTCGCCTACGTCTGGTAAGGGAGGCCACCACAATGTCGCGTATTGGAAAGATTCCGGTCACCGTCCCCGCGGGCGTTGACGTCACGATCAGCGGCCAGGATGTCACCGTCAAGGGTCCCAAGGGCACCCTCGCGCTGACCATCTCCGAGCCCATCGCAATCGAAAAGGCAGAGGACGGCTCGCTGAGCGTCACGCGCCCCGACGACGAGCGTCGTAGCCGCGCGCTGCACGGTCTGTCGCGGACCCTGGTTGCGAACATCATCACCGGTGTCACCGAGGGTTACACGAAGAAGATGGAGATCCACGGTGTTGGTTACCGTGTGGCACTGAAGGGCAAGGACCTCGAGTTCGCGCTCGGCTTCAGCCACCCGGTGCCGATCGAGGCTCCTGAAGGCATCACCTTCGTCGTCGAGTCGCCCACCCGGTTCTCGGTGTCCGGCATCGACAAGCAGAAGGTCGGGCAGATCTCGGCCAACATCCGTCGTCTCCGTCGTCCGGACCCGTACAAGGGTAAGGGCGTGCGTTACGAGGGTGAGCAGATCCGCCGCAAGGTCGGAAAGACGGGTAAGTGATATGAGCCAGACTGCAAACCAGAAAGCCAAGCGGATTCCGCTGGGCAAGGATGCGTCCACCAAGCGTCGTCTCTCGAAGACGCGTCGTCACTTCCGTCTCCGCAAGAAGGTCTCCGGCACGCCCGAGCGTCCCCGCTTGGTCGTCAACCGGTCCTCGCGCCACATCCACGTCCAGCTCGTGGACGACCTGGCCGGCCACACCCTGGCCTCCGCGTCGACCATCGAAGCAGACGTGCGCGTGGCAGAAGGCGACAAGAAGGCTGCGAGCGCGAAGGTCGGTCAGCTGATCGCCGAGCGCGCCAAGGCTGCCGGCGTGGAAGCAGTTGTCTTCGACCACGGCGGACACGGCTACCACGGTCGCATCGCGGCCCTGGCAGACGCGGCTCGCGAAGGCGGGTTGAAGTTCTGATGACCAACATTTTCAACGGAAGGACAGCCTGATGCCGGGACGTCAAAGGCGTGACGGCGGAAGCGGACCCGCCGGACAGAATGGCCCCAACAGCGGTGACAACAGCAACGCTCGTGGGGACAACCGTGGTGGCGGCCGTGACCGTCGCGACGGTGGCCGTGGCGGAAACGCTGCGGAGAAGTCACAGTTCATCGAGCGCGTTGTCACGATCAACCGCGTTTCCAAGGTCGTCAAGGGTGGTCGTCGCTTCAGCTTCACCGCTCTGGTGATCGTCGGAGACGGCAACGGACTGGTCGGCGTCGGCTACGGAAAGGCCAAGGAAGTTCCCGCGGCCATCCAGAAGGGTGTCGAGGAGGCTCGCAAGAGCTTCTTCCGCGTCCCGATGATCGCCAACACCATCACTCACCCCGTTCAGGGTGAGGCTGCTGCCGGCATCGTCATGCTTCGCCCGGCAAGCCCCGGTACCGGTGTTATCGCCGGTGGCGCTGTGCGCGCCGTGCTGGAGTGCGCTGGTATCGCGGACATCCTGTCGAAGTCGCTCGGTAGCGACAACGCCATCAACGTCGTGCATGCGACCGTTGCTGCGCTCAAGGGTCTGCAGCGTCCCGAGGAAGTTGCGGCTCGCCGCGGCCTCACCCTCGAAGAGGTTGCACCCGCCGGCATGCTTCGCGCTCGCGCACAGGCTGCTGGGAGTGTGAAGTAATGGCAGATCTCAAGGTCACTCAGATCAAGAGCATCATCGGGACCAAGCAGAACCAGAAGGATTCTCTGCGCACGCTGGGTCTCAAGGGCATCCGTCAGACCGTTGTTCGTGAGGACAACGCACAGAACCGCGGTCTGATCAACGTGGTGCGCCACCTCGTAACAGTTGAGGAGGTCTAACCATGACCATCAAACTGCACCACCTGCGCCCCGCTCCGGGATCCAAGTCCAACAAGATTCGTGTTGGACGCGGTGAGGGCGGCAAGCGTGGTAAGACCGCAGGTCGCGGTACCAAGGGCACCAAGGCACGTAACACCGTGCGCGTGGGCTTCGAGGGTGGACAGATGCCGCTTCACATGCGTCTGCCCAAGCTCAAGGGCTTCACGAACCCGTTCCGCGTCGAGTACCAGGTCGTCAATGTCGGCGACATCGCCCGTCTGTTCCCCGAAGGTGGAGCAATCACGGTCGAGGATCTCGTCGCCAAGGGCGCAGTCCGCAAGAACCAGCTCGTCAAGGTTCTGGGCGACGGCGAACTGACAGTTGCCGTTCAGGTGACCGTCGACAAGTTCACCGGCTCCGCCAAGGAAAAGATTGCTGCTGCCGGTGGTTCCGCCACCGAGCTGTGAGTGATCACGCGTAGCTAGTCCGATGGCCGCAGCGCAGCGTTTGCTGCGGTGCGGCCATCGGCGTCTACGAGGTCGTGTCACAGGTACGAGGTCGTGTCACAGATTGGTCGTGCATGCTCGGACGGGCCAGTATTCTGGTCACCGAGTGGCAAATGTATCTTCGGCTTACCCGGTTTTCGTGGTCTGCCCGCCTAGTTCCCAAATGCTCACTGTTAGAGTTCAAAAGTTCGACAGGTCAAAACGATCTGTCTCCCTACCGTCGTGCCAGGAGGATCTTTGCTTTCCGCCTTCGTCTCGGCCCTCAGGACCCCAGACCTGAGGCGGAAGATCCTCTTCACCCTCGGCTTGGTGGCTCTGTATCGGGTCGGCGCTCTCATCCCGTCCCCAGGTGTCGACTACGGCCGTGTGCGTCAGTGCATCGATATCGCCAACTCCGGTGACTCAGCAGGTATCTACTCGCTGATCAACCTGTTCTCCGGCGGCGCTCTGCTGCAGATGTCGATCTTTGCGATCGGCATCATGCCGTACATCACGGCGAGCATCATCGTGCAGCTCCTGACCGTGGTGATTCCGAAGTTCGAGGAACTTCGGAAAGAAGGCCAGTCCGGCCAGGCCAAGATGACGCAGTACACGCGTTACCTGTCCATTGCTCTGGCAATCCTGCAGTCGACCGGCATCGTCGCTCTTGCGGCACGCGGACAGTTGCTCCAGGGCTGTGACGACATCATCGCCGACAAGTCGATCTTCGGACTTGTCATCATCGTGCTGGTCATGACTGCCGGTGCTGCCATGGTCATGTGGTTCGGCGAGGTCATCACCGAACGTGGCGTCGGCAACGGTATGTCCCTCCTCATCTTCGCCGGTATCGCATCGCGTATCCCGAGCGAGGGCAAGGCAATCCTCGACAGCCGTGGTCCGCTGGTCTTCGCCTTCGTCTGCCTCGCAGCGCTGCTGATCATCGCCGGTGTCGTCTTCGTCGAGCAGGGTCAGCGTCGTATCCCGGTGCAGTACGCGAAGCGGATGGTCGGACGCAAGATGTACGGCGGATCCTCGACGTACCTGCCTCTGAAGGTGAACCAGGCCGGCGTCATCCCGGTGATCTTCGCGTCTTCACTGCTGTACCTCCCGAACTTGATTGCACAGCTGACTTCGGCCAGTACAGCGGTCGACCCCAGTTGGTGGCAGCGCCTCATCAACACCTACCTGGTGAATCCGGCCAACCCGGTGTACATCGCGATCTACTTCGGCCTGATCGTCTTCTTCACGTACTTCTACGTCGCCATCACCTTCAATCCCGAAGAGCGCGCCGACGAGATGAAGAAGTTCGGCGGCTTCATCCCCGGTATCCGACCCGGTCAGCCGACCGCGGACTACCTCAACTACGTGCTGAGTCGCATCACCCTTCCGGGTGCGATTTACCTCGGCACCATTGCTGTTCTGCCCAACCTGTTCCTCGACATCGGGAATGGCGGCGGCGCGCAGAACCTGCCGTTCGGTGGCACCGCGGTGCTGATCATGGTCAGCGTCGGCCTGGACACCGTGAAGCAGATCGAGAGTCAGCTAATGCAGCGTAACTATGAAGGGTTCCTCAAGTGAGACTTGTCCTCCTTGGTCCTCCCGGTGCCGGCAAGGGCACCCAGGCCGCTATCTTGTCCGAGAAGTTCGGCGTTCCCCATATCTCCACGGGTGATCTCTTCCGCGCGAACATCGGTCAGGCCACCGCTCTCGGTGTGGAAGCAAAGAAGTACATCGACGCCGGCGAACTCGTACCGAGCTCGATCACCAACGACATGGTGAAGGCTCGCGTCGCAGAACCGGACGCAGCAAACGGTTTCCTTCTCGACGGATTTCCGCGCTCGGTCGAACAGGCTCAGGCACTCGAGGGAATCTTGAAGGATCTCGACACCAAGCTCGACGGTGTCCTCTCCTTCGTCGTCGACGAGGACATCGTGGTCGAGCGTATGCTCGCCCGCGGTCGTGCAGACGACACCGAGGACGTCATTCGCAACCGACTCCGGGTCTACCGCGACGAGACGTCACCGCTGTTCGATTACTACAAGGACAGCATCGTCTCCGTCGACGCGATCGGCGAGGTCGAAGAGGTCAACGCTCGCGCACTGGCAGCGTTGGGTAAGTAATGGTCTTCGGGCGCAAACGCAAGGTTGTTCCGTTCCGCTCCGCGGGCGAACTCGACGCGATGGCTGCTGCCGGCGCGATCGTGGGTTCGGCTCTGGTGGCGGTTCGCGCTGCGGCGAAGCCCGGTGTCAGCACTTTGGAATTGAACGCGGTCGCTGAATCCGTCATTCGTGACGCCGGCGCCGTGCCCTCGTTCCTCGGGTACCACGGCTTCACCGGCTCGATCTGCTCTTCGGTCAACGATCGCGTCGTTCACGGAATCCCTTCAGCTCAGGACATCCTGGCTGAAGGCGACCTGGTTTCCATCGACTGTGGCGCGATCCTCGACGGATGGCACGGTGACTCCGCTTGGACGTTCGGTGTCGGTGAGATCAGCGTCGCCGATCAGGAGCTCAGCGAAGCCACTCGGCTTTCCATGGAAGCCGGGATCGCGGCAATGATCGCCGGCAACCGTCTGACGGATGTTTCGCACGCGATCGAGGTCGGTACTCATGCCGCCGAGAAGTTGCACGGTCGTTCCTACGGCATCGTCGACGGATACGGCGGACACGGAATCGGCCGGGAAATGCACATGGATCCGTTCCTCGCCAATGAAGGTGCCCCGGGTAAGGGTCCTGAACTGGTTGTCGGATCTTGCCTGGCGATTGAGCCGATGCTCACGCTCGGCACCACCGACACGGTGATTCTCGACGACGACTGGACCGTTGTGACGACCGACGGGTCCCGTGCGGCGCACTGGGAACACACTGTCGCAGTGACCGAAGACGGTCCGCGGATTCTGACACTCCGGCCGGAGTAGTCGACACAGTCGCTGACAAGTGTTGGCAGCGAGCATGATTCATGTTCGAGAAGTCCCAGCCTCATTTCGAGGCTGGGACTTTTTCGGTGGGGGAGCGGTGTGTGTCGTCACCCTGACCGGAGGCGCATTTGGCCTGGTCGTTTACATCGCGTAACATGGCTAGGCGGTGCGCTATGCGCGTCGATAGTTCGTGTGCCTACGCCTGGATCGCTCCGGGATCGGGCTTTCGAACTGCCGACGATCTTTCCATTGCGTGCCAATGTAACGGAAGCCGATGCACGAAGCATGCCAAACCAAACGGATCGCGGAGGATATGGCTAAGAAAGACGGGGCCATCGAGGTCGAAGGACGAGTAGTCGAGCCGCTGCCCAATGCGATGTTCCGCATTGAGCTCGAGAATGGCCACAAGGTCCTCGCCCACATCAGCGGAAAGATGCGTCAGCACTACATTCGCATCCTCCCGGAAGATCGCGTTGTCGTAGAGCTCTCGCCCTACGATTTGTCGCGCGGACGCATCGTTTACCGCTACAAGTAACGAACTTCCCGGACCTGACCTGGGTCAGGGAGAAGTATGTCTGCCGCGGTTCATCGCGGCGGGCTGCGACAAAACAGGAGATCAGAAGACGTGAAGGTTCAGCCGAGCGTCAAGAAGATCTGCGAGAAGTGCAAAGTGATTCGCCGTAACGGTCGAGTCATGGTGATCTGCGAGAACCTGCGTCACAAGCAGCGTCAGGGCTAGATCTAGCTTTTCGAAGATCTGCTTGGCAACAAGCAAAGAAGACCTCCCAGTACCAGCCATTGTTGACGAGACCCCACGCGATCGTTCACCGATCGCCAAGGTCGGACAATGGTTCACCCCCGGCACGGAGGCCGGGGCCCCACTGAGTTAGTTGATGAGATCATCTGCGCCTTCGGGCGTCGGTACTCGGCAAGAGGCACAGGGGAAGGGCTGGGAGCAGACCTCCGCACACCGATAAGGAAATGCCACCATGGCACGTCTCTCTGGTGTTGATCTTCCTCGCGAAAAGCGCATGGAGATCGCACTGACATACATCTACGGCATCGGCCGTACCCGCTCCAAGGAAATCCTTGACGCCACCGGCGTCAGCCCGGATCTCCGGAGCAAGGACCTCTCGGACGAGGACCTGGCAAAGCTCCGCGAGTACATCGAGGAGTCGCTCAAGGTCGAGGGTGACCTTCGCCGCGAGGTTCAGGCCGACATCCGTCGCAAGATCGAGATCGGCTGCTACCAGG
The DNA here is from genome assembly GCF_027854095.1 of Rhodococcus sp. C-2. Classification (NCBI taxonomy): domain Bacteria; kingdom Bacillati; phylum Actinomycetota; class Actinomycetes; order Mycobacteriales; family Nocardiaceae; genus Rhodococcus; species Rhodococcus sp. C-2. The sequence goes on from NZ_JAQGFI010000004.1 coordinate 27,480, forward strand.
GCCTGCGCCACCGTCGTGGTCTGCCCGTGCGTGGTCAGCGCACCAAGACCAACGCCCGTACCCGTAAGGGTCCGAAGCGCACCATTGCCGGCAAGAAGAAGGCGAAGTAATGCCCCCGAAGTCACGTAGCACCGGTCCGAAGAAGACCCAGAAGACGCGTCGCAGGGATAAGAAGAACATCCCGCACGGCGCCGCTCACATCAAGAGCACCTTCAACAACACCATCGTGTCCATCACGGACCCCGCCGGAAATGTCATTTCCTGGGCGTCTTCGGGACACGTCGGCTTCAAGGGTTCGCGTAAGTCGACTCCCTTCGCCGCTCAGCTTGCTGCTGAGAGCGCTGCCCGTAAGGCGCAGGAGCACGGTGTCAAGAAGGTTGACGTCTTCGTCAAGGGACCGGGATCCGGTCGCGAGACCGCAATCCGTTCCCTCCAGGCCGCTGGCCTCGAGGTCGGCACCATTTCCGATGTAACCCCCCAGCCGCACAACGGCTGCCGTCCGCCCAAGCGGCGTCGGGTATAGCGGGAAGGATAGGTAGAAGAAAATGGCACGTTATACCGGACCCATCACCCGCAAGTCGCGTCGTCTGCGCGTTGACCTCGTTGGAGGCGACCAGGCATTCGAGCGTCGCCCGTACCCGCCCGGACAGCACGGCCGCGCGCGTATCAAGGAGAGCGAGTACCTGCTCCAGCTGCAGGAGAAGCAGAAGGCTCGCTTCACCTACGGCGTCATGGAGAAGCAGTTCCGCCTGTACTACAAGGAGGCGAACAACCGCCCCGGCAAGACCGGCGAGAACCTGCTTCGCATCCTCGAGTCGCGTCTCGACAACGTCGTGTACCGCGCGGGCCTCGCTCGCACGCGCCGTCAGGCACGTCAGCTGGTCACGCACGGTCACCTTCTCGTGAACAACAAGAAGGTCGACATCCCGAGCTACCGCGTCTCGCAGTACGACATCATCGATGTCAAGGAGAAGTCGCTCTCCACGCTTCCGTTCCAGGTTGCGCGTGAGACCGTCGGCGATCGCCCGGTTCCCGGGTGGCTGCAGGTTGTCGGCTCGCGTCTGCGGATCCTGGTTCACCAGCTTCCCGAGCGCGCGCAGATCGACATCGCTCTGCAGGAACAGCTCATCGTCGAGTACTACTCGAAGTAAGGCGCTTCGCACCCCGTGAGTGGTTGAGGAGTCTCCGGACTCCTCAACCACTCACAGGGCCGCAGGCCCTTTCCCATCGTGGGCGTCAAATAGTGGACGTCCGTACAGGAGGAAATACCAATGCTCATTTCTCAGCGACCCACGCTGACCGAAGAGGTCATCGCTGATAACCGCTCGAAGTTCGTCATCGAGCCCCTGGAGCCAGGTTTCGGGTACACGCTCGGCAATTCGCTGCGCCGCACGCTGCTCTCGTCGATCCCCGGCGCTGCTGTCACCAGCATCCGTATCGACGGCGTTCTCCACGAGTTCACCACCGTCCCGGGCGTGAAGGAAGATGTCACCGACATCATCCTGAACCTCAAGGGCCTCGTCGTGAACTCCGAAGAGGACGAGCCGGTCACCATGTACGTCCGCAAGCAGGGCCCCGGCGCTGTTACTGCGGGCGACATCGTGCCCCCGGCAGGCGTCACCGTGAACAACCCTGATCTGCACATCGCCACCCTGAACGACAAGGGAAAGCTGGAGATCGAGCTCGTAGTCGAGCGCGGTCGTGGCTATGTCCCCGCCGTTCAGAACAAGGCGTCCGGCGCAGAGATCGGCCGTATCCCGGTCGACTCGATCTACTCGCCGGTGCTCAAGGTCACCTACAAGGTGGAGGCCACTCGCGTCGAACAGCGCACCGACTTCGATCGGCTCGTTCTCGACGTGGAAACGAAGAACTCCATCACCGCACGGGACGCGCTCGCTTCGGCGGGCAAGACCCTGGTTGAGCTCTTCGGCCTGGCCCGTGAGCTGAACGTCGAAGCAGAAGGAATCGAGATCGGACCCTCGCCTGCCGAGGCCGATCACATCGCTTCCTTCGGACTCCCCATCGAGGATCTGGACCTCACGGTCCGCTCCTACAACTGCCTCAAGCGCGAAGGTGTTCACACCGTCGGTGAGCTTGTCGGCCGTACCGAGTCCGATCTGCTCGACATCCGCAACTTCGGACAGAAGTCCATCGACGAGGTCAAGGTCAAGCTGCATTCGCTCGGCCTGTCCCTCAAGGACAGCCCCGCATCCTTCGATCCCACCACCGTTGCCGGCTACGACGCCGCCACCGGAACGTGGAGTGACACTGATGCCGGTTCCTTCGGCGATGCCGAAGGTACCGAGGACTACGCCGAGACCGAACAGCTGTAGCAGCTCAGGTCCTTTACTAGGAGATCATCATGCCCAAGCCCAAGAAGGGTGCCCGCTTCGGCGGGTCGGCTTCCCACCAGAAGGCGATTTTCGCCAATCTGGCTACCGCGCTCTTCGAGCACGGTCGCATCACCACCACCGAGTCCAAGGCCAAGGCACTGCGCCCCTACGCCGAGAAGCTCGTCACGCACGCAAAGGCCGGCACGCTGGGTCACCGTCGTGAGGTGCTGAAGGTCATCCGCAACAAGGATGTCGTTCACACCCTGTTCGCCGAGATCGGCCCGTTCTACGCGGACCGTAACGGTGGATACACCCGCATCATCAAGACGATCCCCCGCAAGGGTGATAACGCTCCGATGGCAATCATCGAGCTCGTCAAGGAAAAGACCGTCACCTCCGAGGCTGACCGCGCTCGTCGCGTCAAGTCCTCGCAGGAAGCTCCCGCCGCAGAGAACGTCGTCGAGGCCGTAGAGGCCGACGCGACCGACGCTGAGGTCGAGAACGCTGACGCAGTCGTCGAGGCCATCGAGGACGAGACCGCAACTGCGGCCGACGCTCCCGAGGCCGAAGAGGCCAAGAAGGACTAGTCTCCCTTGGTTTCGGCACACGCTGAATCGAACGAGCCCGCCGCCCCCATCGGGGACGGCGGGCTCGTTCGATTGCGGCTCGACATCTCCTACGACGGCACCGACTTCTCGGGTTGGGCCCGCCAGACAGATCTGCGCACCGTGTGCGGTGAGATCGAAGACAAGTTGGGAACGGTGCTTCGACACCCGGTTCTGTTGACCGTTGCCGGTCGAACCGACGCCGGTGTCCACGCCACCGGTCAGGTAGCGCACGTCGACGTTCCGGGAGAGTTGCTCCCGGACGATCCGTCTCGACTCGTGCGCAGACTTGCACGATTTCTGCCCAAGGACGTTCGAGTCAAACAGATATCGGTGGTTCCGGGTGACTTCGATGCGCGCTTCTCCGCGATGCGACGCTATTACGAGTACCGGGTGACCAACGCGGCGTTCGGAGTGGAACCACTACGCGCACGCGACACCGTCTCGTATCCCAAACCACTCGATCTCGGAGCGATGCAGGATGCGTCGAATCGGCTGCTGGGTCTGCACAACTTCGCGGCATTCTGCAAGCGTCGAGAAGGCGCCACGACGGTGCGGGAGCTTCAGCGTTTCGACTGGACCCAAGTGGGCACGGTGTTCACGGCCTACGTGAATGCTGACGCATTCTGCTGGTCGATGGTTCGCAGTCTCGTCGGCGCAGTCCTCTCCGTCGGTGAGGGACGGCGCACCGCCGACTGGGTGGCAGGGTTGCTCGACGAAACGTCGCGATCCAGTTCCATCCTCGTTGCTCCGGCGCACGGACTTTCGTTGGTCCGCGTGGACTACCCCGACTACTCGGAACTGGCTGCCCGCAACGCGATTACCCGTGAGACCCGCGAGATTCCGTCTTCGGGTGGATGCTGCGGCGACTGAACATCACCATGCAAAATGCCCTCCCACTCTGTGTGGGAGGGCATTCGTATCGGGGGGGGCTATCCCGCCAGTTGGCGCGCGATGACCAATCGCTGAATCTGGTTGGTGCCCTCGAAGATCTGCGTGATCTTGGCCTCGCGCATGTAGCGCTCGACGGGGAAGTCCTGGGTGTATCCGTACCCGCCGAATACCTGAACGGCGTCGGTGGTGACCTTCATTGCCGCGTCGGTGGCCACGAGCTTGGCGACGCTCGCGTTGCGTGAATACGGAACTCCGGCGTCGCGGCGGCGGGCTGCATCGAGGTAGGTGGCTCGCGCGGAGTCGACTGCGGCAGCCATGTCCGCGAGCACGAAACCGAGTCCCTGGTGATCGATGATCCGCTTGCCGAATGCCTTGCGCTCCTTCGCGTAAGCGACCGCGTCGTCGAGCGCGCCTTGAGCGATTCCGACGGCAACGGCAGCGATTCCGAGTCGGCCGGAGTCGAGAGCGCTGAAGGCAATCGGCAGCCCCTGGCCGCGCTGACCGATCAATCGCTCCTCAGGAATGAAGGCGTCGTCGTAGTTCGCGGAGGCAGTGGGAACCGCGCGTAGCCCCATCTTCTCTTCGGGTTTTCCGAAGCTGAGGCCTTCGGTGTCCTTGTCCACCAGGAGGCAGGAGACGCCGCGTGAACCGTCGTCACTGGTGCGTGCGAAGAGGTTGTAGAAGTCCGCCTTGCCGCCGTTGGTGATCCAGGCTTTCGAACCGTTGACGCGGTAGCCACCGTCGGTGGGCGTCGCCTTGCACGACAACGCGGCGGCGTCGGATCCGGCCTGCGCTTCGGAAAGGCTGTACGCGCCGATGGTGTTGCCGCCCAGCATGTCCGGTAGCCAGCGGTTCTTCTGTTCGTCGGTGCCGAAGGTGAACAGCGGGAAGCACGACAGGCTGTGCACGCTCACCGCCACTGCAACCGCTGCCCAGCGTGAGGCGATCTCTTCGAGCACTTGGAGATACACCTCGTACGGCTGATCGCCGCCGCCGAACTCCTCGGGATACGGAAGGCTCAGCAGACCCGCCTGTCCGAGTGCGGGGAACACTCCGTCTGGATACTTCTCGGCCTTCTCGTATTCGTTGACCTTGGGCGCGAGTACCTTGTCCGCGACATCACGCGTCAGTTCGATGAGATCGCGAGCTTCTTGGCTGGGCATCAGGCGTTCGACGGGCACGGTCGGCTCCTAGCTAGGTAATAGTACTGAGAACGATACTGCAGTACTGTTGTACGTATGGCAAGACTGGTTCACAAGACGACTGCGCGCAGGGCAGAGTTGTTCGATCAACTGGTCGAACTGTTCTTGAGCGAGGGTTTCGCCCACCTCACGCTCGACGAGATCTCAGCTCGTCTGCACTGCTCCAAGAGCACCTTGTACACCGTGGCGGCCGGCAAAGAGGATCTGGTGCGGGCTGTGACAGTGCACTTCTTCCGGGCGGCGACCGATGCAGTGGAGAGTGCAGTCGCCGCCGAAACGGCCCCGCCTCGTCGAGTCGCGGTGTATCTCGAAGCAGTGGGTGATCGGCTGTCCGCGGCGTCCAGTCAGTTCATGGAAGACCTGGCCGAATCGGTGTCGGCGAGCCAGGTCTACGAGAAGAACACGTCGATCGCTGCTGATCGTGTGCGATCGCTCATCGTCGAGGGAGTCGATTCGGGCGCATTCCGGCAGGTACACGCATCATTTGTCGCCGATGCCGCTGCGGCGACGATGGTTCGGATCCAGCAACGCGCGGTCTACCGGGCAACTGGTCTGGACGATGCCAGCGCTTATCGGGAACTGGCAGCACTCATCACGGACGGGATCACTGCGTGATCAGTCGCTAGCATCGACGTTCATGGCACCTTTGAACGTCGAAGTCATCGTAGGTTCGGTCCGCGAGGGGCGAATGGGACGAGCAGTGGCGGACTGGTTTGTCGAGCGCGCAACCGCGAACCCGTCGTGGAACGTATCGGTGATCGACCTCAGAGAGCTGTCGTTGCCCCAGGATTTCTCGGATTCACCTGCCACGGAGGTTTTCCGCCGGCGAATCGGGCGCGCCGACGCTGTTGTCGCCGTGACCTCCGAATACAACCACGGGTATCCGGCTGCTCTCAAGACCGCATTCGATTCGGTGAAACACGAGTGGCGTGCCAAGCCGATCGGATTCGTGTCCTACGGCGGGATTTCAGGTGGTGTTCGGGCCGTCGAGCAACTGAGGCAAGTGGTGGCGGAGTTGCACATGGTCTCGGTGCGTCAAAGCGTGACCATCCACCGGGTGCGTAAGCAATTCGGACACGAGCCGTACGGCGTCGATTCGATTGCGATCGATGCAAGCGAGAAGATGATTCGTGAATTGGATTGGTGGGGAAGCGGATTGCGGATGCAACGTGCAAGTGATCCCTATCCCGGCTGATCTTGGACATACGCGATCACGCCATCTGGTGAGCGTCGCCGGCTCGTGGACGGCCGATGAACGATGTCTCGGAAGCGATGGTCACCAGAGTCAGGTCGACGCGTGTACGGCCGGTTTCGACCGTGATCTTGTCACCGAGTGCGAATGGCTGGACTATCGAGATTTCAGGGTCGACCCGAGGCCATTGGCGTGGATGTCCGTACACATAGATTGCGGTCACGCCGGCACGCGGAGATAACCCCTCGACGCCGTCGAACACGACAGTGTTGAAGGCGCCCTCAGGCCCACCGCCCTGCCCGGACACGCGGAGTCGGTCAGGCACTCCCATCGAGTCGGTGAGCGCGGTCCACGCTTGCGGTCGATCGGTGTGGACGAGTACCAGTGCGCCGGTCGCGATGGCTCGAAAGATCAACTGCTGAGCCAGATAGAGTTCGCCGGCGACAAGAACGGTGTTGACGCCCGGTCCCGAAATTCTGGCCGCGACACCGTGCCCGTTTCGGTCCGAGCCGATGAGTTGGCCGCACCCGGCAAGGGGTAGAGCGAGTGAGTCGAGTGTGCCCCCGTCCATGCGAACGCCCGGCGTGATGCCGTCCAGCGCGGCCAATGCGGTTGGCAAGTTGGTCAGCAATCCGTCGCGCTGGCGCCCACGTAGCGAGACCAAACCGGCCAGCGGTGCGTTCTCAGGTGGATTGCGCGTGGTGAAGCGACATGTCGCACTGACCTTCGCCTCTCCGCGTCGTCCGGTGGGTCGTAACCGAATTGTCACGGACGTCCCGGCCGTTGCCACTGCCCACACTCGGGTCAGGGTCGCAGTGGTGATGAAACGGGGTTCGATCCCAAATCCGACGTTGGACACGCCAGGCAAGGGGGTACTTCGCCACGTTTCGGTGACCTCGTGGCCGGCCACTCCTCTTGTCACCTGGGCAGTGGACGACGCGATCTCCGGTGCGGTCAGGATCCGCGCCTTGCACCCCGCTGAATCGAGCACCCGGATGACACGATTGGCGGCAACAGCTATCGCGCGGCCGGCGCCCTGTTCGCCCCCGCCCCGGCGTTCGACTGCTGCACCACCCTCCAGCGCGTCGAAACGTAGTGCAAGCCAAACACTTCTGGTGGCAGTGGCTGGTAGTGGTCCGATGAGACGTTCGTAGACTTCGGTGGCAGGCGTTCCCGACGCGGCGCGGTATCCGTGACTGACGATGTCGATGCCGGTGAGTGAGATGTCGTGCTGATAGAGACAATTGGCGAGGGCTGCCGTGGGCAGAAGGTGGGAAGCGTCGAACGAATGACGGCCGATCCTGGTCAGGTAGTCGCGTGGGGGAGCGATCTCGACCACAGCGACGAGCGAAGATCCGTCCACTCGGAGCCCGATGGACTGCTCGGAGGGAGTGTGAAAACTGACGATCGTGCTGCGGTCGACGTCCTTGCGGTGCAGATAGCGAAAGTACCTGACAATCCAGGACATTACCGACCAACCGCCCACATGAAGCAGCATTGATCCGGCAACCACACAACCGATTGCCAGCCCCCAGAACCAATCGAGCCCACTGGCCATCGCGATTCCGCCCGCACCGATTCCGAAAATCTGTGCCGGCACGAACTCGCGCGTCGAAATCCTGTGTGACGACGGCCAATGCTTCAACCGCGATCGGTCCACGGTTCCTCCCCGATACCTGACCTGCGAACTACCCGAAAATTTCCGCCCCAGCGGAACTGTACTGTGTCTTCGCAAGGGGATGTAAGGCACGGGGGGAATGATGGCTGCGACACCTACCACGCGCTGGCAGGTCAACGGGTACCGATTCTTGGTCAGGCGGATGGAACATGCGCTGGTCAGACGAGACGTGCGGATGCTTCACGATCCGATGCGATCACAGTCGCGCGCGTTCACCGTCGGAATAGTCCTCGCTGCACTGGGATTGGCGGGTTGCGCTGTACTCGCTCTGTTTCGGCCACAGGACAGAATCGGCGATGCAGAGATCGTCGTTGCAAAGGAATCGGGCGCGATGTTCGTCGCCATGGAGGGTACGTTTCGCCCTGTGCTGAACTTGGCCTCCGCACGACTGATTCTGGGTTCGCCAGGAAAACCGGCAGTAGTCAAGGCATCCGAGGTCGAGGCGAAACCCCGGGGCGCGCTCGTCGGCATTCCCGGCGCACCGTCCGCGCTGCCGGAATCGGCCGACCCTACCAACGCCGCGTGGACGGTGTGCGATTCCGTCGGATCGGACGGGAGAAAATCGTTGACGACTTCGGTCCTGGTCGGCTCGTCCAATGTCGGCGAAAACACGACATATCTGACGAATGACCGTGCATTCCTGGTGAAGTCGGGTTCCGATCACTTTCTCGTGTACGACGGGAAGCGAGCGGAAATCGATGTGGACGATCCGGCGATCATGCGGGCTTTAGGCCTGGAAGGAGCACAGGCGCGACCGATCAGTATCGGATTCCTCAATTCGATTCCCGAAGTTCCGCGCATCGAGGCTCCGCGAATCCGCCAACTGGGATCGGCGCCCCGGTTTCCTCTGCAGAACAAGACTGTCGGCTCCGTCGTCCAGGTTTCGGTGGGTGCGGACCCGCAGTACTACGTGGTACTCGAGAACGGGATCCAGAAGATCGGTGCGGCGCTCGCCCAACTGATCTACTTCTCGGATTCGCAGGGCGCCACCGGGATCGCGAGCGTCACCCCTGATGCCATCAGTCGTATTCCCTCGGTGAGTGAGCTGGCCGTCGACTTGTTGCCGCGGGTGGTTCCGGAGATCGTCGATGATCACGGCGCACCTGTCGGCTGTCTGGAATGGGCTCCCCCACCTGCAGTCGAGGGCGGCGAAAGTAGTTCTGCAACGCTGAAACTTGTCGCTGGATTGCAGGTTCCGATCCCGGAGGGTGGCAAGTTGGTGTCCTTGGCGCAGGCGGACGGATCGGGTGACAATCTCGACAACGTCCATGTCGAACAGGGATTCGGCGGATTTGTTCAAGCGACCGGAATCGAGACGAACAGCACCAGGCACGACGGAGTGTTCTACGTAGCCGACACCGGTGTGAAGTACGGCGTACCGGACGAAACCTCCGCTCGCGCGCTCGGATTGACGCGAACGCCTGATCGCGCGCCTTGGCAGATGCTCGACCTACTTGCATCAGGTCCCGCGCTCGAGAAGAGCAATGCACTGATAGCTCACGACGGAATCGCCCCCGATACTGCGCCGGCCGCTCCGGTGAACTGAACACTGCTGACGGTTCAGGGATCGATGTTCTGGCGTTCGGGAAGATGCCGACGAATTACTCGACGAAGAGGCATCGATGCCAACAGCGTCAGTAGGGCGAGGGTGCCGACCGTTCCGGCTCCGACGAGTGCCGTGTCGCGAGATCGGTTGTCGGGGGTCGGCGGCGTGGGTAGGGGATCGATCGACACCGACTGATGGTTGACCTTGACGCGTTCTCCTGGGGCCAATTCGCCCGTCACTGCCGCAAGTGGATCGATGACGCCGTGACCGACGTAGGGATTCCAACCCTGCGCCGGAGCGTGGGCGGTGGCTTCGATACGTTGCATGACCTGAAGCGCCGTCAGTTCCGGGTGAACCGACCGGACCAGTGCGGCGGTCGCCGCGACAAAGGGCGCAGCGAAACTGGTCCCGTTGAACGACTGTACGGCGCCGTCGGAGCCGTACACCCCGTTGGTCAGACCGGGCGACGTCGGGTGAAGTGAGGTGATTCCGGTGCCGGGCGCCGCCACGTCGACCCACGGACCGCCGAGGCTGAAGGAACTGGCGGCGCCATTGGGGTCTACCGACCCGACCGTGAGGACATAGTCGTCGTACCAAGCCGGACTGGCAATCGTCGCAACCGAGTTCCATGGATCGGCTAAGGGGTCGACGGGATCCGGCGGCGGATTCTGGTTCTTGCAACCTCCGGATCCGACGTTACCTGCAGCTGCGACGACTACGACGTTCTTCGCGATCGTGGCGTATTCGATTGCAGCGCCGAGTCGTTGGTCGTTGATCCCGTCCCCGGCAGGCTTGCAGGCGACTTCGGAGATGTTGATGACGCTTGCACCCATGTCCGCAGCGTGACGGACGGCCGATGCCATGGTGTCGACGTTTCCGTACCCGGATGAGTTCTCGGCTACAGCAGGGTCTTCGCGTTGGCCGGCCACCGAGAAGGCGGCACTGGACTGCCTGATCGAAATTATCTGTGCGTCAGGCGCAGCTCCGGAGAATCCGGAACCCTCGACTTGCTGGGCGGCGATGAGACCGGCCACGACAGTTCCGTGTGCGTCACAATCGTCGGTGCCGTCGGAGGTACCGACGTAATCACCGCCGCCGTCGAGCGATGGCAGCCGGGGATGTCTGCTGACACCGGTGTCGATGACAGCAATTCGCTGTCCTGCCCCTCTGGTGATCGGCCACACAGAATCGAATCCCAGATCTCGTTGAGAACGTGGAATGTCCGCACCGTCACCACCTGCCACTGCTGGGACGCACAGGGTTCGTTGTTCGGTGGGTTGTGGAGGTGCAGGCGGACCGTCCTCGGGCAGCATTGCAGGATCGATGGGGGAGGGAACCGCGCTCGATGCGCCACCTGCCCCGGCGAGAATGCTGAAGGCAACGATCACGAGACTGGCGCAGATGTTTGTTGCACGTCGAATCACCATCGATCACCGATCGCTCAGAGGCCACGCATGAGCGCGAAGAGGCCACTGACCCAGCAGATCAGCGGAACGATTGCTGCAATCGCAGCGAGGTCCAACAGCTCGGCAGCGCGTCGCATCACGGGGCTGAATGTGTTCTGGGGGGCGAGGATTCCCAGAACCAGTGCCAGGAGGAGAACGGTCATCGTGATGGCGAAGACGACCAATGCATGGTCGCGATGGGTCCATGCCATGTCGCCCAGGAGAACGAGAATCACCGAGATGCCTGCCGCGATGAGTGGCACAGCCTGCTGTGCGCCCGCGTAGGTGCGCCCGCGAAACATCAGCACGACGGCCGTCGCGAATGCGAGAGCAAGATTCGGCCAGACGATCCCCTGACCAGGCCAGGACCACGCGAGTGCGACGGCAGCGACGAGCGCGACCACTGACGTGGCCACGATCAGCCCGGTCAGATAGCTACGCGCCCGCCCTGCCCTTTCCGCCAACTCGGTCAGCCCGGGTAGTTCGGGTTCGGGCAGTCCGTCGCGGTCGTCGTCGAGGGGATTACTCGGCGTCGGAACAGGAGGAAGCGGTAGTCGCGCGAACAACATCGACAGTCGAGCGGTGAACGTGAGAACGATCAATGCGGCGGCAATCACCGCGCCGCTGACGGTCGCGGTGCGCGCCTCGGGAAGCGTGGTAGTGACGGCAAAGGTGCCCACCGCCGCGAGAAGGACGACGAGAAGTGCTGTGAAGACAGCTAATCCGGCGCCGCACAAGCGGAAGCAGATCAGAGTTACCGCAGCGGCAGATGCCGAACCGAGAAGCAGATGAGCCGAAAGAACAGTGCCGGGCACGCAGAGTGCGCCGGAGACGAACGCCAGTGGCACCGAAGCGCATCCGAGCGTGACGGAACTTCCAGAGTCTCCGTACACCCGCGCTGCCACGACGGCGGCGACGGTGAGCACCAAAGACGTCACTCCGCCGCAGACGGCGCCGATCAGTCCCGTGTCGCCGAGGACCAGGGCGAGGGCCGCGACGAGCGCAGCGACGAGGGCGGCGGTCGAGCCGACAATGCGCGCGGTGACCGGAGTCCAGCGTCGGTAGACGTCCGCATCCGTGGCCGCGACGGTGTACATGATGTCGTCGAAGAGTGGGGGCGGGGCAGCGGTGTCCGAGGCCTCGAGTACGAGCAATTCTCCATCGCGGATTCCGTGCTCGTGCAGCGACAGCGTCGGTGCCAGCGGTGCCCTGCCGACTTTCGACAGAGTCCAGTCGACGGGCTCGAATTGTTCAGTGGTGTGGTCGAACTCGTTGAAATTGCTGTGGTTGACAATTGTGTCCACAATGCCCGGAATGACCACGGTGAGTGGAACACGAAGCGGCACCGCAAGATCCACCTGCGAATGGGCTGAAAGTACCGTCAACCTGCACAGTTCGGCAGAATGACTCGCGCCTCGTCCGTTTCCGGTGTTCGCAGCGCTGGTTGTAGTGGTGCTGGTCAAGATCTGTCCCCTCCCATGACGCGATTCCCCCTTCGCGTCACCCCAGTTCACCCGAACAATACGACATGAACTGCGTGCCCGTATCGGAGACAGCGCCGACAACAGGTGGCACCGACCCGAGTGTCGGTGTTGTGATCTACTCTCTTGCAATTGCGCGAGTACGCCTTGGGGGGCCGGCGGTAGTCGGACGAGGCGCCTGGCGGCAACAGCTGCAGCACCGATGGGGGTGGGTGAATTGAGCACTGTCAGATTTGCGCGTCGAGCACGCCGTGAATCGCCGCGCACACCGGGCGGCGAGGTGACGCTTCAGGCCCCACCGGAGATACCTCGCGTCACGCCGGGAAACCTACTGACCAAACTACTTCCGGTGATCATGGTGGTTGCCATGATCGGCATGGTGGCGCTGATGTTCTCTTCCGGCATGGCGCGCAATCCGATGTCCCTGCTGTTTCCGGTCATGATGATGGTGTCGATGCTCGGAATGCTCGCCGGGGGCGGTCGTAGCGGTGGAGCAAGAGCGTCCGAGGCGAACGAGGACCGCAAGGACTACCTCCGGTACCTGGATCAGATGCGTAGTGATGTTGCTGCGACGACTGGTGCGCAGCGTGCTGCTCTCGAGTGGAGCAATCCCGAGCCGTCGCTGCTCTGGACACTGGCCGGGACTGTGCGGATGTGGGAGCGTCAGATCACCGACTCGGACTACTGCCACGTTCGGGTAGGTCTGGGTACACAGCGATTGGCCACCAGACTCGTGTCTCCGGAGACCGGGCCGGTCGAGGATCTCGAACCCGTCGCTGCTGTCTCACTTCGGCGATTCGTCCGTGCACATTCGGTTGTGCAGGACCTGCCGACCGCCGTCTCGCTTCGCGGATTTGCTGCGATGTCCATCGAGGGGCAGAGAGATTCCGCTCGTGCGCTTGTCCGCTCGATGTTGATGCAACTGTGCACATTCCACGGTCCGGACACGCTCCAAGTTGCGGTGGTGTGCGGTCCCGATACCGAATCCGAGTGGGAGTGGGTCAAGTGGCTCCCACACGCGCAACACCCGCAGTCTCAGGACGCCACCGGCACTGCACGCATGGTGTTCGGTTCGTATCTCGAATTCGAAAGTTCCCTCGGGGAACCGCTTTCGATGCGTGCTCGATTCGCTCGCAACACTCCAGCCAGTGCGGGCGTTCCGCATCTCGTGCTGGTCGTGGACGGTGGCTTGTTCGAAGGTGACACCGGCCTGTTGTCCGAATCCGGGCTCGACTCGGTGACCGTCCTCGACCTGTGCGGGTTCTGCCCGCGGCTGGTGGCGACGCGTGGTTTGCGACTTGTCGTCAGTAGCGATCAGATCGGCGCGGTGAGCAGCGCAGGAGTTGAGAACTTTGCGAGGCCTGACGCTGCGACGACGAGCCTGGCGCAGGCGTTCGGCCGTCGCATCGCACCGTTCCGTGCGGCATCGCAGAATGCCGTCGACGCAGCTGACGACGACCGATCCCTTCGGACGTGGAGCCAGATGTTGGGGATAGGAAACATTGCGAGGTTCAATCCTGAGCATGGCTGGCTTCCACGTCAGGGACGCGACCGACTCCGCGTGCCGATCGGTGTCGGACAAGACGGAAACCCCGTCGAACTGGATCTGAAGGAGTCGGCCGAGAACGGTATGGGTCCGCACGGGCTGTGTATCGGAGCCACCGGTTCTGGCAAGTCGGAGTTCCTGCGAACCTTGGTGCTCGGCCTGATCGCGACCCACTCTCCCGACGCACTGAACCTCGTCCTGATCGACTTCAAAGGTGGTGCAACCTTTCTCGGCCTCGAGGAGGCACCGCATGTTGCTGCGATCATCACCAACCTTGCCGAGGAATTGGCGATGGTCGATCGTATGAAGGACGCGCTCGCCGGCGAAATGAATCGTCGACAAGAACTGTTGCGTGCGGCAGGAAACTTCGCAAACGTGTCCGATTACGAGAGGGCGAGGCTGGCCGGCGCTGCACTCGATCCGTTACCGGCACTCTTCGTGGTCGTCGACGAGTTTTCTGAACTGCTCAGTCAACAGCCGGAATTTGCCGAATTGTTCGTGGCCATCGGGCGATTGGGCAGGTCACTTCACATTCACCTGCTGCTGGCCAGTCAGCGACTCGACGAAGGAAAGCTTCGGGGTCTCGACAGCCATCTTTCGTATCGCGTCGGGTTGAAAACGTTCTCGGCGAACGAGTCTCGTTCCGTCCTCGGCGTTCCCGATGCTTATCACCTTCCGGGTACACCCGGTGCGGGATACCTGAAGTCCGATTCTGCTGAGATCGTTCGCTTCCAAGGTGCGTACGTGTCAGGCCCGTACGAGGGCGAGCGGATCGTGCCCACTCGATTCTCGGTCGATTCCCCCGTCGAACTGGCGCCGCTGCCGTTTACCGCGAAGCCCGTGATCGGACCAGAGGCCGTTCTCGTTCCCGTCGAGCCCGACGTCGTCGACATGGGTGAAATCGGTGACGATGCACGTACTCTCATGGGAGTCCTCGTAGACCGCATGCGCGGTCACGGTCCACGTGCGCATGAAGTGTGGCTCCCGCCGCTCGAGTCATCTCCGACGCTTGACCAGTTGTTGCCGCGGTGGGCGACCGGTGATCAACCTCGCGGAAATCTGAGCGCACCCTTCGGCATAGTCGACAGGCCGTTCGATCAGCGCCGCGATCTACTCGTCGCCGATCTCAACGGATCGACTGGCAACCTCGCGATTGTCGGCGGCCCGCAGTCGGGAAAGTCGACGGCGTTGCGCACGTTGATCTTGTCTCTGAGCATGACGCACACGCCGGAACAGATTCAGTTCTACTGCCTCGACTTCGGCGGTGGAACGCTCCTCGGATTGAAAGATCTGCCGCACGTCGGATCGGTGGCAAACCGCTTGGATTCCGACCGCGTCCGGCGCACAGTTGCCGAGGTACTCGGTGTGGTCGCCAAACGGGAGCGACTGTTTCGTGACCTCGGCATCGAATCGATGGCCGATTTCCGTAGATTGCGAACAGCTGATCCCGCCGGGGAAGGTGAGGCTGCGGGACTCCGAGAGGACCCGTACGGCGACGTCTTCCTCGTCGTCGACGGTTGGCCAAGCGTTCGTTCGGATTTCGAATCACTCGAGCCCCAGATCAACATGCTCGCCGGTCAAGGTTTGTCCTTCGGTGTACACGTGATCGTCACGACGTCGAGGTGGGCCGAGATCCGGCCGGCACTCAAGGATCAACTGGGTACTCGCATCGAACTTCGTTTGGGTGATCCGGGAGATTCGGATGCGGGTCGCCGGAAAGCCGGCCTGGTGCCGGAAGGTCGACCGGGTCGTGGCATCACTCGCGACGGACTCCACCTTCTCACCGGACTACCTCGAATCGACGGCCTACCGGGTAGTGAGAACTCGAGTACGGCTGTGGTGGCGACGGTCGAACGTATTGCAGCCATGTCGAATTCGCGTCCGGCACCCACCGTGCGGATGCTCCCGGATTTCTACTCGCGGGCGGAACTTCTCGAAGCTGTCGGGACCCGGTGGCCCTCAACGAGCGCGGCCGACGGTCGGTGCCTCACGGTGCCGATCGGGCTCGGTGAGACCGACCTCGCCCCGGTGTACATGGACTTCCGGGAACACCCGCACCTGTTGATATTCGGCGACACCGCGTGTGGGAAGACATCTCTCTTGCGTGGAATAGCCGAAGGGATCATCGCGTCGAACACACCGGCCCAGGCCAAGCTGATCATCGGTGACTATCGGCATTCCCTGCTGGGCGTGGTCGAAGGGAATCACCTCGGCGGGTACTCGGCGTCGTCGACGACCTTCGGTGAATTGATGGTCGACTTGGCTCGGATCGTCGCTGCCAGAATGCCGAACGCCGAAACAACGCAGCAGCAATTGCGGGAACGGTCGTGGTGGAGTGGGCCGGAGATTTACGTACTGATCGACGACTACGACCTTGTGGCCACACCGAGTGGAAATCCGGTGGCGCCGTTGCTCGAATACATTCCGCACTCCAAGGACATCGGTTTGCACCTGGTTATTGCCCGCCGTTCCGGTGGTGCGGCCAGAGCACTGTACGAGCCGGTCATTGCGAGAATTCGTGACATGGCGCCGGCCGGATTGATCATGAGCGGAAGCCGTGACGAGGGAAATCTCGTCGGCACTGTCCGCGCGTCGGCGATGCCGGAAGGCCGTGGGGTCTACGTTTCCCGCTCGCAAACCCAACTTGTCCAAGTTCCGTGGATACCACCGCTGTGACCGCTCCGTCCGCAGTGTCGGTCTCGTTACATTGGGGTGCATCGAATATCTGGGTCGTGTCGGGTCAACGCGAATTCTGTTGCAGTGCAGACCTCAGACGCGAACCGGCGTCGGGCCCCGGTGCGGCCGGTGAGAATGCGATCGATTACATCGACGACGATTATGTCGACGTGGATGGTCGGGTTGTCCCGACAGTCTTGGAGGTGGCCAGGCTGATCTCCAGTGCGATGGACGGGTGCGGAATCGTCGGCGCAGACATTCTTCATCTCAGTCATCCCTCGGATTGGGGTGCCCCACGCAGGCGGCGATTGCTCGATGCAGCACGTCGAGTGGCGTACGACGTCGTACTCGTTCCGACGTCGATCGCGGCGGCGAGGTCGGCTCATACGGCTTGGCGATCGCGGTGTGTCGTCCTCGAACTGCGAGGCGGAACGGTGGTCGCTTCTGTTGTCGCTGAGGTCGACGGTGAACTCCGAATCGACGGAACACAAAGTTCGGAGATCGCAGACGTTGCGGGGTTGTTTTCCGCAATCGGGGATCTATCGGTTCGGGACGCTGTGGTGTTGGTCGGGCCGAGCTCTCATGCTGTTGCGGCTTCGCTCGAACGGGGGGCGACGAATGTTCACGGCCACGCGAGCATCCGAATTCTGGACGAGAGCCGGGTGGCTGCGTCTCTGGTGGATCCTCAGACGCTCGTTCGCCAGACAACCGCGCGGGACAGTTCGGGACGAATCGTCGACAATTCGGCTTTTGGCGCCGGGTGGGTAGGCGATACGGATGGCGCGAAGTCGATTCCTGGCGCGGACTCGAATGCCTCTTCGCCGCGTCGCGTCGGCGGGCGGCGAAGAGGCCGTCGATGGTTCGCGGCGGCGCTTGCGGTGGTCGCCGTCGCCGGTGCGGTCGCAGCAACGGTCGTGGTGTCCACTCGCGATCGAGGCGATTCTCGGTTGGCGGGGTCGGTCGCAGCCACGGCGGAAGTCGAAGTCGAGATCGTGGAGGCGTCGAAAGAGCAGGAAACGCCTGCACCGAAGACTTCGATCTCGTCGATCGAGTCCGGGGCCACGCCGGAACTTACTCGTGTGGACGTGGGAAGCGTTGCGGCAGAAGTGCCTTCCGATTGGAAGCTTCTGTCGCGAGGGACCTCGAGCGGGCGTACCGATTTGGTACCCGGTTCGGGTGCGGATCGCAAGATCGTGGTCATCGAGAAACGTCTTGCGGAAGGTGTGGGATTCGATTCCGTCGAAGCTGTTTTGCGTCAGCAGTTTTCGACGTTCGAGGACCCATTGCGGTTCGCAGAGTTTGCTGTGCTCGACGATGCCGCAGGAAAACGGGCAGTGGTGTACGTCGAGTTTCCGGACGATTTCTCCGAGGTGCGTTGGCGCGTGTACGTCGACAACGGACGGCAAGTGAGTATCGGCTGCCAGTATCTGGTCGGTGAGTGGGGCAGTCTCGAAGCGGACTGCCTGCGGATGTGGCAGTCGGTCGAATTCACACCGTGACCGGATCGGTCGGTTCTGAAAATATTCTTCGGTCGGGCCGGAACCGTTGGTACGAAGGTCGCGTCAAAGTATGTGTAGCGCACATCAGGGAGTTCCGCTCGACCCCGGTGCACATCCGACGGACAAAGCCCGTTGTGTGTGATCGCCGATACCGAACGGTACTCACCGAATCCAGGGGGACGACATGGGCTTTACCGCAACTACCGCTGAATTGATCGATTCGGCGGGGACCATCGACGGACATCTCGGTGACATCAGGGGGCTGGTCAACGCTGTTCGGTCGGAGGCCGACGCTTCGCACAATTCGTGGAACGGTGCGGCGCAGGTCGAATACGCAGGAATCATGGAGCGATACAACAGCGCGGCCCTGAAGTTGGACACAGCTCTGACCGACATCTGCGAGCAGATCAAACAGGCCGCGGGAACCTTCGACTCGACCGAAGACGACAACGTCAGCTCGCTTCGCGGCGCGACGGTGAACATGTCCTGACCGCCAGCTCTTCATCGTCCGATCAAGCAATCCTCAGCCAGTAGTTCTCACAAGTTAGTTCTCACAAGTTCTCTCCAGTCACACCGAACCGGGAGCAGTTATGTCCGACAGGATCAAGTACGACTTCGGCGGCCTCGCAATGCTGTCCGATCAGATGAAACAGCAGGCCAAAGCGATCAACGACAAGCAGGGTGACATCAAGGTCGTCGTGGACAAGCTGCAAGCAGGCTGGGAAGGGGCAGGTTCCGAAGCGTGGAACGGCGCACAGCGTCGCTGGGCCCAGGCTTCCGAAGAACTGAACATGGTTCTCGCGCAGATCGCCGGAGCGACGGCGAGCGGCTCGGAGAAGATGCAGGAAGCTGATCGGATCGCCGCAAACGGATTCGGTCGCTGACAACATCCCATGCCGTGATGACACCCCGCCTGCCCCGGTACCGTCAGGTTGCCGGGGCAGGCGCATGTCGATCGCTCGCATCGCTGTGCTGGACGATGATGCTGTTGGCAGGAATGGCTGCGCTTTGACCTGGCAGCGGGTAGACCGGTATCGTCTATCGGTGGCGTGCCGTAGGGCTCCGGCAGAAATGCGTGGAGACCGGCGGTTCTCGGGTCTCAACTGGCCGCCGAGGATCGTTTACGCGATACGCACATGGTCAGCAGTGGAATGAATTAAGACGAGGAAGATCTGTGTCTACGTACACCCCGAAGGCCGGAGATGTGACCCACACGTGGCACGTCATCGACGCCACTGACGTGGTGCTCGGCCGTCTTGCCGTTCAGGCAGCGAACTTGCTGCGTGGCAAGCACAAGCCCACCTACGCGCCGCACATCGACGGTGGTGACTTCGTTGTCATCATCAACGCAGAGAAGGTTGCCATCAGCGGCAACAAGCTGCAGGGCAAGAACGTTTACCACCACTCCGGATTCCCGGGTGGCCTGAAGTCCCGCACTGTCGGTGAGGTCCTCGACAGGACTCCCGATCGTCTCGTCGAGAAGGCCATTGTCGGCATGCTCCCCAAGACGAAGCTCGGCCGCGCAATGAGCAGCAAGCTCAAGGTTTACGCGGGCCCGAATCACCCCCACACCGCGCAGCAGCCGGTGCCGTTCGAGATCAAGCAGGTCGCACAGTGACATCGCCGGAAGAGCAGAACGTGTCCGAAGAGAACATCGAAGCAGTGGAAGAGCTTGTCTCTGACGCAGTCGAGGTCGTCGAAGAGGTTGCTGCAGCTACGCTCGCACCGATCGTCCTCGATCGCCCGGTCCAGACCGTCGGTCGCCGCAAGGAGGCTGTCGTTCGCGTCCGGATGGCTCCCGGTACCGGTCAGTTCAAGCTCAACGGTCGTACGTTGGAGGACTACTTCCCCAACAAGGTTCACCAGCAGCTGATCAAGGCTCCGCTGGTGCTCGTCGAGCGTCCCGAGTCTTTCGACATCATTGCACTGCTGCACGGTGGCGGCCCGTCCGGTCAGGCAGGCGCACTGCGTCTGGCTATCGCGCGCGCACTCATCGAGGTAACCCCTGATGATCGTCCGGCCCTCAAGCGTGCAGGCTTCCTGACGCGTGACGCCCGCGCGGTCGAGCGTAAGAAGTACGGCCTGAAGAAGGCCCGTAAGGCATCGCAGTACTCCAAGCGCTGATGCTTTGCCGAGGTTGACCCGACGGGTCTGCTTCGGCACCTGTTCACCACAAGAGCGGGCGTCCATCGTTACCGGACGCTCGCTCTTGTGTTTCTCGGAGAAATTCCCTTCTCGAGTTCCCTTCTCGAGGTTCACAGGATTCAGGAGTCGTTCTATGGGTCGGTTGTTCGGTACTGACGGTGTTCGTGGACTTGCCAATTCGGATCTGACTGCAGATCTTGCATTGAGATTGGCAGTTGCCGCGGCGAGCGTACTGACAGCCGATACCGCGGACGAACGTCCGACCGCCGTGATCGGCCGCGATCCTCGCGCCAGCGGTGAGATGCTTCAAGCCGCGGTGACCGCAGGATTGAGTTCCGCGGGTGTCGACGTGCTCGACGTGGGTGTTCTTCCGACTCCGGCAGTTGCATACTTGACGGCAAAGCTCGACGCCAGTCTCGGTGTCATGATCTCTGCATCGCATAATCCCATGCCGGACAACGGAATCAAGATTTTCGCAGCCGGTGGACACAAGCTCGATGATGCTGTCGAGGTGGCGATCGAGGATGCACTCGACGGCACTGCACCGCCCGTCCTACCGACAGGTGCCGGGATCGGCCGCGTCCGTACGGTCGACGACGCCGCTCAGCTGTACCTTGCGCATCTGGCGAGCGCGGCGAGCGAGCCACTCGCTGGACTCACCGTTGTGGTCGACTGCGCCAACGGCGCTGCTTCCGCGCTCGCACCGGTTGCCTACGCGGCAGCTGGCGCTCGCGTCATCGCGATCAGCGCCGATCCCGACGGCCTCAACATCAACGACGGCTGCGGATCGACGCACCTGGAGAATCTTCAGAAAGCCGTAGTCGATCACGGGGCG
Organism: Rhodococcus sp. C-2; assembly: GCF_027854095.1. Taxonomy (NCBI): domain Bacteria; kingdom Bacillati; phylum Actinomycetota; class Actinomycetes; order Mycobacteriales; family Nocardiaceae; genus Rhodococcus; species Rhodococcus sp. C-2. The sequence goes on from NZ_JAQGFI010000004.1 coordinate 48,557, forward strand.
GACCTAGGCCTCGCGCACGACGGCGACGCCGACCGTTGCCTGGCCGTCGACGAGACCGGAGCGGTGGTCGACGGTGACGCGATCATGGCAGTTCTGGCGATCGCGATGAACGACGCCGGCGAGTTGGTCGAGAACACTCTCGTCGCGACTGTCATGAGCAATCTCGGTTTGCACATCGCGATGCGCGAGGCCGGTATCAACATCGTGACTGCTGCCGTAGGTGACCGCTACGTTTTGGAGGAACTGCGCGCGGGCGGATACAGCCTCGGCGGCGAGCAGTCAGGCCATGTCGTGTTGCCGGCGTTCGGCACCACGGGCGATGGGATTCTCACCGGCCTCCGGCTGCTCGGACGCATGGCTCGCACGGGTAAGTCGGCATCCGCACTGGCCGCAACGATGACAACCCTCCCGCAGGTTCTGATCAACGTGAAGGTCGGGGACAAGGCGACAGTCGCAGCATCGCCGTCGGTACTCGCAGCAGTCGCGGACGCAGAGCGCGTCCTCGGTGACGGTGGTCGCGTGCTCCTGCGCCCGTCCGGGACCGAGCAACTGGTCCGCGTCATGGTCGAGGCCACCGAACTTCCGCTCGCGCAGAAGCTGGCCGACGAGTTGGCCGAGATCGTCGGTTCGGTTTAGCCCCCCATTACGGCATTCGCGTTTTGAGGGAACGTAATTGCGCCCTGCTGCGTCCAAGGAGTCAAAGGCCGCTCGACGTTCGAGTGGTTCCGCTGAAACTTGGGAGCGCTCGTGGATGTCGACCGCGCTGGAACAGATGAATTGGCACGCCAAGCGGTGTCGGTGGCCCAGGCTCTGCGCGATTCTGCCGAGCCGATCAGGCGTCTGCGATTCAGCGGTGCCGTTTCGGGCCGTGATTACGCCGAGCATGGAGCCGCGTTGGCGTCGGCATTGGCGGTCCTGAATTCTCGCTTGACTGGCCGTGCGGATCTTCTCGATGCGTTGGCGCGTCGGCTTTCCTCTTCGGCTGAGGTGATCGCTGAGGTGGACGGTCAGGGTGCGCAGCGATTGCGAGACTCCAGCGGGTCGGTCTCATGAGACGGACGAGCGGTACCGCACAGGCAGTACCAAACAGCTACTATTGCGTCGAAGATATTCTTGCACTGCGTGATTCGCGCGTGCGTCCTGACGAAATCCTGGATGCTGGTGCGAGGGGACTGCAGTTCTTCGATCGATTTCACGACCTGGCCTCTCGGTTGGGCTTCGAAGAACGGATGCTTACGTCCTACGAGGATGCGTATCGCGCAGAGGCTGGTATCGATTTCGAGGCACTAATGCGAGATGCGTCGGACATGGCCGCAGCGGTGGACGGTTCGGTCGCCGAGATCGCGATGCTGACGACCCTGGCGGAGAATCTTCCTGCAGTGTGGAATGTTTCCGGCGTGGGTGCGGTCGTAGATCATGCCTTCGCGGCGCGGCGTGAAGCTCGGTCCGATGCGGATCCGGCGCCACTGTTGATCACGCTGGCCGACGAGTTCGCGCGGACGGTTCGAACGGCTTTGGCAGACAAGGCTTTCAAGGTGGCAAGCCTCGACCGGGCGACGATCGGCGGTCTGGGTGCGGGGGAGATCGACCAGCTGACTCACGTCGCTTCCACCGGTCGTGGTGCGGCGCCATGGCTGGACACGGTTTTTCGTTCGGCGTATCTCGATACTCGCGATGAATTCGACAGGGCGTGTGCGGAGTGCGCGAGCGCGGTTGGTCATGCTTTTGACGCCGCGACCCAGTGGGTGACAGACGCGTTCACGTCAACCTTTCCGATCGCCGAGCCGAGTGCATCAGGTGTCGCCGCCGCTCCTGTCTCTTTCTCGATCGGCGGCAACACTTGGGGCTTCTCGATTGCGTCCGACGGTCGTGGGGTGAGTCTGGATGTTGCAGGTGCTGACGGGAACTCTGTGTCGGCCACCCTGGAGTTGAGCGAAAATGGTTGGCCGAGAATAGTGCTCGATGCCGATCCGGAGATGTCGCTGCACGAGGCGCGCCCGCAAGAAGCGTCCCAGCCTGCGACACTCCAGCCCGAAACTCCCGACCCTGAGATTCGCGAGCACGAGGTGCCGGTTGAATCCAACGCCGAGTTCTCGCCCGCGCCGGACCCGGAGCCGCCTTCCACAGTCCCCGACGAGTCGATCGTGGCTCCCGACGGAGGGACGGGCGCTGAGTTGGCCGGAGCTGGTCCGCTGTGAAGTCCGTTCACGCGCCGTTCGAAGCGATCCGTCGAACCCTCGATTCTCAACTCGACGACTTCCGTGAGCGCAGAGTGGCCGCAGCGAGCGCGGAATCGCACCAGGAGCCGCCGTCCGAAACGACATCCGCCGAGAATGACACGGATGGGCCGGTCAGGTCCGGCCCGTATCTGCGATCCGCGTCAGAGCCGACGCCGACGCCGCCGTGCTCGCCGCCGGAGTCGGTGGCGAGTACGGACTCCTACTTACGCAACAGCTGGCTGGCCCGCGCGTCGGAGTGAGGTTCGACCGGCAGCAACGGCGCCGTGTGCGGAATCTCGACGTCGGGATCAGCAAAATCCTTGTACTTCTTGTCGCCGGTCAGATGGAACAACAGGAAGCCCGTGAGCAGGCACCGTGTGGCGGCCTGTGTCTTGCGCTCGGATCCACCGAGGCCCAGGGCGCCGAGGAGTCGGCGGCCTTCGATCAGTCCGGCGTCTTGGGCGTCATTCACGGTACGTGCGATGACAGGACCGCCCCACTCCACGCTCAGCGGCCGGGCATTGCTGGTCAAGGAATCGACGTCGTCTTCGCCGGCGAGGATCAATCCGGGCGCTGTGATCTTCGACGCGTAGTTCTCCGCCTTGGGTGCTGTCGGGGCCGGGAACAGTGCGGCTACCGCACCGACATCCCCGCGCTGCGCTGCGGCCAGTACCGCAGCGCCCGCGCCCATGCCGTGACCGGCAAAGGCGACCCGATCGGGTTGGACGCTGATCTGTCCGGGGCCGAGTCGCACGCCGACGCAGATGTCGAGCGTCGCTCGAAGATCTGCAGCCAATCCGAGATGTGACGGGACCGGACCGCGTTCGCTGTCGGGCGCCGCTGCGACAATTCCCCAGGAAGCGAGGTGCTGGAGTGTCTGCTCGTACTTGTGGGACCCGACCATCCACCCGTGCGCGAAGGCAACGGCGGGGAGATTGAAACCGGTTTCCGGCGTGTACACGACACCCGGCTGTCCGGCCAGGGCGAGGTTGCCGCGGAGAACTCGGTGCGGGCCGCGCTTGGACAGCTCACGGGTCAGTGTCTTCAGTTTCGGTGCCACGGTTGAAGACGTTATCCGATGAGCCGCCTCGTGTATGCGGAGCGGACGCTGCAACCAGGTGCGGGAACCGCAAAATGCGCCCACCGCCGATGTCCAAGTACCCTGAGTCACCATGTGCGGAATCGTGGGATACGTCGGCCACCGCCCAGCTCTGGGCGTTGTGGTGGAGGCTTTGCGACGAATGGAGTATCGCGGGTACGACTCGTCGGGAATCGCGATTCTCGACGGAACCGGTGGGGTCGAGATCGAGCGTAAGGCCGGTAAGTTGGCCAACCTCGAGGCGGAGCTCGGCGAGTACGGTGCGGATCACTTCGTCGGTACGTCCGGTATGGGCCATACCCGTTGGGCGACGCATGGGCGTCCGACGGACCGCAATGCGCACCCGCATCGTGATGCCTCGGGCAAGCTGGCTGTCGTTCACAACGGAATCATCGAGAATTTTGCCCCGCTGCGTGCGGAGCTCGAGGCTGCAGGCGTCGAACTGCAGAGCGACACGGATTCCGAGGTCGCGGTTCACCTCGTCGCCCGGGCGTACGCCCAGGGGCCGACGGCAGGTGATTTCATCGAGAGTGCGCTGTCGGTGGTTCGTCGGTTGGAAGGTGCGTTCACGCTCGTTTTCACGCACGCTGATCATGCGGACACGATTGTCGCCGCGCGCCGCTCGACACCGCTCGTAGTCGGTGTCGGTGAGGGCGAGATGTTCCTCGGCTCCGACGTCGCTGCATTCATCGAGCACACACGCGATGCGGTTGAACTCGGACAGGATCAGGCAGTGGTGATCACTGCCGACAGCTACCGGATCTCCGACTTCGCGGGTAACGAGGCAGAAGGACGCCCGTTCCGCATCGACTGGGATCTCGCGGCCGCCGAAAAGGGTGGTCACGATTACTTCATGCTCAAGGAGATCGAAGAGCAGCCGACTGCTGTCGCCGACACGCTCCTCGGCCACTTCGAAAACGGGAAGATCGTCCTCGACGAGCAGCGGTTGTCCGATCAGGAACTGCGCGACGTCGACAAGGTGTTCGTTGTCGCTTGCGGTAGCGCTTACCACTCCGGTCTGTTGGCGAAGTACGCGATCGAGCATTGGACGCGTCTACCTGTCGAGGTCGAACTCGCCAGCGAATTCCGTTACCGCGACCCGGTTCTCGATCGCTCGACGCTTGTTGTCGCAATCTCGCAGTCGGGGGAAACGGCCGATACGCTCGAGGCTGTCAAGCACGCCAAGGACCAGAAGGCACGCGTCCTGGCGATCTGCAACACCAACGGTGCACAGATCCCGCGTGAAGCCGACGCAGTCCTCTACACCCGGGCAGGACCGGAAATCGCGGTCGCGTCCACCAAGGCGTTCCTGGCGCAGGTGACCGCGAACTACCTCGTCGGTTTGGCTTTGGCGCAGGCTCGCGGAACCAAGTATCCGGACGAGGTCGCCCGCGAGTACGCCGACCTCGAAGCGATGCCCGCATTGGTCAGCAAGGTACTCGAGACGGCAGAACCGGTGCGCGCGTTGGCGCGCCAGTTCGCGCACGCGTCGACCGTGCTGTTCCTGGGGCGTCACGTCGGCTACCCGGTGGCGCTCGAGGGTGCGCTCAAGCTCAAGGAGCTCGCGTACATGCACGCCGAGGGCTTTGCCGCCGGTGAGCTCAAGCACGGCCCGATCGCCTTGATCGAGGAGGACCTTCCGGTCATCATCGTCATGCCGTCGCCGCAGGGCCGCGCTGTCCTGCACTCGAAGTTGGTGTCCAACATTCAGGAGATCAAGGCGCGCGGGGCGACGACTATCGTCATCGCTGAGGAAGGCGACACCGTCGCCGCGGCGCACGCGGATCACCTGATCGAGATTCCGGCGTCACCGACTCTGCTGCAGCCGTTGCTGTCCACGGTTCCGTTGCAGATCTTTGCGGCCGAGGTTGCCGCGGCGCGTGGCTATGACGTCGACAAGCCGCGTAACCTGGCGAAATCGGTTACGGTCGAGTAGCTTTCGCTAGAAAATCGGGCCCCGCAGTCGCAAGACTGTGGGGCCCGAGCGCGTTACGGCGTCTCGACGACGACGGTTCCGCGCATCTCGGGATGCGGTGTGCAGGTGTAGTCGTAGGTTCCGGGTTCGGTGAACGTGTAGGTGTAGGTTCCCGATTTCTTGAGCGGACTGCGGAGTTTGCCCTTGGCGTCCCCGAGGCCGTTGACGTCGTGGGCCATTCCGTTGTCGTCGAACACCCACGTGACCGTCTCGCCGACATTCACGGTGATGGACGCGGGGGAGTACGCCATCCCGGAGATGGTCACCACGGGTCCGCTGGCCGTCGTTTCCGGAGCCGGTGGTGTGGAGTCGGTGCCGGAACTGCACCCGACCAGACCGAGAGCGAGCACGAGACCCGCGATTGCCGGGCGAAGACGTGATTTCATGGTTTCGAGGGTAGCGACGGCAACTGAAGGGTTCCGACATGCGTGGGTACTACACAGCCGATCAGGTGCGAGCAGCTGAGGCGCCGCTGCTCGACAAGCTGCCCGACGGGGTGCTGATGCGTCGAGCGGCGTACGGTCTTGCGCGAGTAGTCGCGGACGAATTGCGTTCCCGTACAGGGTCGGTCGCGCATCGGTCGGTGACGCTGCTGGTCGGTACGGGCGACAACGGCGGTGATGCCCTGTGGGCCGGTGCGTTGCTCCGCGAACGAGGTGTGAGCGTGCGGGCCGTGTTGCTCGATCCGGCGCGCGCTCATCGGGCGGGCCTCGATGCTCTCTTGAAGGCCGGCGGCCGAGTCGCCGCCGAAGTCGGGTCGCCGGATCTGGTGATCGACGGCATCGTCGGGATTTCCGGGCACGGCGGTCTACGGCCTGACGCGGCCGATCTCGTCGGCCAGGTGGATGCACCGATCGTGGCGGTCGATCTTCCGAGCGGCGTCGACGCGAACACCGGCGCAGTGGACGGCCCGTCGGTGACTGCTGATGTGACGGTCACATTCGGTGCGCTCAAGCCGGTACACGTACTCGCGGCTCCGCTGTGTGGTCGTGTCGAACTCGTGGACATCGGATTGAGCGTCGGCGAACCCGAGTTCGGTTCGCTCGATCCGGCGGAGGTCGGTGCGCTGTGGCCGGTGCCCGGTCCGGAGGACGACAAGTATTCGCAGGGTGTGGTGGGCATCGTTGCGGGAAGTGAGCAGTATCCCGGCGCGGGCGTGCTCTGTACCGGTGCCGCGGTTACCGCGACCGCCGGCCTGGTCCGCTACGCCGGGCACGGCGCCACCGAGGTGCTCGCCCGGTTCCCGGAGGTGATTGCGAGTGAGACGTTCCGAGCCGCCGGGCGAGTTCAGGCGTGGGTGGTCGGCCCCGGTATGGGTACCGACGACGACGCCGCGCGACTTCTGGCGTCGGTGCTGGCTACTGATGTACCCGTTGTTGTCGATGCGGACGGACTTACCCTCCTCGCTCAGCGTCCCGAACTTGTCGCAGCCCGGACCGCGCCGACACTGTTGACGCCCCACGCCGGCGAGTTCGCTCGATTCACAACTCTTGGCGACGACAGGATCGCGGCCACGCGTGCTCTTGCCGCACGCCTCGGAGTCACGGTCCTGTTGAAGGGCCATACGACGGTGATCTCTGATCCCGGCGGTGAGGTGCTGGTCAACGACGCCGGCGGCTCCTGGGCATCGACGGCAGGCTCGGGTGACATCCTCTCCGGTGTGATCGGTGCGTTGCTGGCGTCGGGTCTTAGCCCTCTCGAAGCCGGGGCCGTCGGGGCGCGGGCTCACGCGTTGGCTGCGAACATCGCCGCTGCCGGCGGTCAGAGGGATGTCGCCGGAGCACCGATTTCGGCTTCACCCCTGCTGGGAGGTCTGCGGGAATCGGTGCGTGTGCTTCGCTCTTTTGCCCTCGATTGAGGGTGTTCAAACCCGAACACGTGTCCGATTCTGCGTGGGTGGCAGGATTGTCGCCATGACGCTTGCCCAGGGAAGAGCACCGAAGGAGCCTGCGGAGGGGAAGGCGAGCCGACTCGACGACGCAGTAGGGCCGCAGACGGAGGCAGTCGTCGATCTGGACGCGATCGCGCACAACGTGCGTGTTCTGCGTGAATTTGCCGGGGATGCAGCGTTGATGGCGGTCATCAAGGCGGACGGATACAACCACGGCGCAGTTGCGGTGGCGCGGACGGCGCTCTCGGCGGGAGCCCGGGAACTCGGCGTCACCACCATCGCGGAGGCACTGGTCCTTCGCGAGGCAGGCATCACCGCTCCCGTTCTTGCCTGGCTGCACGGCGTCGACGCCGATTTCGCCTCGGCGATCCGATCGGACGTCGAGATCGGCGTGTCCTCCCCGCGACACCTGGCCGCTGTCGTCGACGCGGCACGGGTTCTGGGACAAAAGGCGATGGTGACGCTCAAGGTGGACACCGGTCTCAATCGCAACGGCGTATCGAGAACCGAGTGGCCGCAGATGCTCGACGACCTCGCCACTGCGCGGGACGAGGGCACGATCAGGCTGCGCGGAGTGTTCTCTCACCTCGCGCACTCGGACGAACCGCATCACGACGTCATCGACATGCAGAAGCAGCGTTTGATCGACGCGGTTGCCGACGTCCGCGCTCGCGGATTCGACCCCGAAGTTGTTCATCTTTCCAACTCCGCTGCTACAGTCACCCGTCCTGACCTGCGGTTTGACATGGTTCGGCCCGGAATCGCGATATATGGATTGTCTCCGGTGCCCGAACTCGGAGATTTCGGTTTACGACCGGCGATGACGCTGCGAGCGAAGGTGATTCTGGTGAAGAAGGTAGCCGCCGGAGAGGGCGTCTCCTACGGGCATCAGTGGGTCGCACCGCACGACACCACTCTTGCGCTGCTTCCCGTCGGCTACGCCGACGGTTTGTCTCGCTCACTGAGTGGCAAGTTCGAAGTGCAGTTGGGCGGTAAGCGTCGCCAGGCTGTCGGGCGAATCTGCATGGACCAGGTATTGGTGGACCTGGGTCCGGACGGTGACGGAGTTCGCGAAGGCGACACCGCGATCTTCTTCGGCAACGGCGATCACGGCGAACCCAACGCGCAGGCCTGGGCCGACGTACTCGACACCATTCATTACGAGGTCGTGACCGGGATACGTGGACGCACTGTGCGTACGTACATCGGGGGAGAGACGTCATGAAGACTGCAGGAAAGATGAGCATTCTCGGTGGCCTGCTCAGCGCCGTGGCGCTCGGCTCGATGGCCGGCGTGAACGCATTCAAGACCGCGACGCGTCCGGGCCGGGAAATCTACGCGGACGAGGACTTCGACCTCATGACGCGCGACCGCAAGAGCACGGTGCGCACCGAGGACGGTGTCGAGCTGGCAGTTCGCGAAGTGGGACCGGACGACGCTCCGCTGACAGTCGTTTTCGTGCACGGATACTGCCTGAGTGCGCTGTCCTGGCATTTCCAGCGCCGCCAGCTCGAAGAGCGATGGGGCAACAAGGTTCGCATGGTGTTCTACGACCAGCGCGGACACGGAGACTCGGGCATGCCGCGTTCGAAGAGTTGTACGGTTTCTCAGCTCGGCCGCGACCTCGCGACCGTCGTCGAGGCCAAGGTACCCAAGGGACCGATAGTTCTGGTCGGTCACTCGATGGGCGGCATGACGGTACTCGCGCTCGCCGGTCAGCGACCCGAATGGTTCGAGGGCCGAGTCATCGGCGTGGGGCTGGTCGCGACGACGGCGGCAGGCCTGGCGGAGACCGGCCTGACCCGCAATCTGCAGAATCCGATCATCGACGGATTCCGGTTGGCAGTGCGCACCTCACCAGGAGTAGTTCAGCATGCCCGGGGCGCTGCGCGAGTATTGATCACGCCGATCCTGCGTGCGGCCTCGTACGGCACCGATGTCAGCCCACGGCTGCATGAACTCTCGGACGGCATGCTCGACCGGACCTCGGTTGTGACCATCGTCAATTTCCTGCGGACGTTGGAACTGCACGACGAGTCCGCTTCTCTCGAGGTCCTCGCGCACACACCGGCAGTCGTGATCTGCGGCGATCAAGACATGATGATTCCGTTCATCAGCTCCAAGCGTCTCGCTGCCGATCTCCCCGAGTCCGAACTCGTGCGAGTTCACGGGGCCGGCCATCTGGTGCAGCTCGAGTTCCCGGCGATCGTGACGGACGCAATCGACAAGTTGGTGCAGCGAGCGCAGGTAGAAGAGCGGTCCGATGTCGGCTGAGAACTCCACGGGACTTCCCGTGTCCGGACAGATCACGTTGGAAACGGCCGAGGATACCGAGGCTTTCGGCCGACGCTTGGCGGCGGGACTTGTTGCCGGCGACCTGGTGGTGCTGGACGGTCCACTCGGGGCAGGCAAGACCGCGTTGACGCGCGGAATCGGCGCCGGGCTCGGGGTGCAGGGCCGGGTGACGTCCCCGACGTTCGTCATCGCTCGTGAGCATCGTCCGGGCACCCGCCCCGGCGGCGGAGTTCCCGTCGGCATGATCCACGTCGACGCATACCGGCTGGGAGACAGCGGACCGCATGCGCTCGACGAACTCGATGCCCTCGACCTCGACACCGACCTCACCGATGCAGTGGTGGTGGTCGAATGGGGTGGTGACGTCGTGGAAAGGCTCGTCGAACGGCACCTGCGAGTGCAGCTTCATCGGGAACCCGAATCGGATGTGCGGACTGCGAGTTGGTCCTGGACGTCGTGAAACGGAGTTTGGTGTCACAGACGTCGTGAAACGGAGTTTGGTGTCACAGACGTCGTGACCCTCCCGGGCCGGAAGTAGTTCTTCACGTGCGGGTACCCTGAGAAATCGTGCTTGTTCTCGCAATTGACACCTCCACTCCGGCAGTCACTGCCGGAGTCGTCTCCCTGTCGGCTTCGTCACCGGACCCAGTGTCACCGGACGCAGAGTCACCGGACACAGTGGAGACGCTTGCCGTGCGTGTCACGGTCAATCCTCGTGCGCACGCCGAGGTCTTGACCCCTCACGTCCTCGAATGCCTCGCCGAGGCAGGGCTCACACCGGCCGACTTGAACGCCGTCGTCGTGGGTGTCGGGCCAGGGCCGTACACCGGACTGCGTGTCGGCATGGCGACGGGCGCTGCCTTCGGTGACGCACTCGGTGTTCCCGTGTACGGCGTGTGCAGCCTCGATGCGATCGCGGCTGCGGTACCGACCACACCGAGCCTGCTCGTCGTGACTGACGCGAGGCGTCGCGAGATCTACTGGGCGCGCTATGACGGCGGAGTGCGCGTCGAAGGACCGGCTGTGAATTCCGCCGGCGACGTCGATCCTTCGCCTTCGACGCTGATTGCCGGATCCGCTTCGCACGTGGACTTCTTCGATCTACCCGTCGACCCGGCGGAGACACCTTCACCGGCCGGGTTGGTGACAGTCGCTGCTCGCGAGATCCTGGCCGGCTCGGTTCCGGCCCCGCTGGAGCCGCTGTACCTCCGACGCCCGGACGCGAAGACCCTTGCAGAACGTGGCAAGTGAGACAGAGCAGATGAAGTACAGCATCGAGCCGATGAACGTCGATGACGCCGAACGGTGCGCGGAGTTGGAGCGCGCGTTGTTCGCAGGCGACGGACCCTGGAGCGCACAAGCGTTCGTCTCGGAACTTGCAGGCGCACATAATCATTACTTCGTTGCCCGGGAGCCTGACGGTCACGTCCTCGGCTACGCCGGAGTCGCATTGTTGGGGGCGTCGCCGAACATGGAGGCCGAGGTTCACACCATCGGTACAGATCCCTCGGCTCAGCGACTCGGAATCGGCGGCGCGTTGCTCGATGCGCTTCTGACTCTGGCGGATTCACGGCAGTGCCCGGTGTTCCTGGAAGTGCGCACCGACAACGAACCTGCCATCGCGCTGTACCGGCGCGAAGGATTCGAGATCGTCGGAACACGAAAGAAGTACTACCAGCCCAGTGGGGCAGATGCGTACACGATGAGACGGCCTGCCGTGCTCGGTGTCCGCGAAATTGAGGAGCAGCAAGCATGATCGTCATGGGTGTCGAAAGTTCTTGCGACGAAACAGGTGTCGGTATCGTCCGCTGGAACGGTGACGGAACCTGCGAGCTGTTGGCCGACGAGGTGGCATCGAGCGTGGATCAGCACGCCAGGTACGGGGGAGTGGTTCCCGAAGTGGCCTCGCGGGCTCACCTCGAGGCGATCGTGCCGACGATGCGCCGTGCCCTTGCTGCCGCCGGTATCGAGAAGCCCGACGCGCTGGCCGTCACCATCGGACCCGGCCTGGCCGGCGCGCTGCTGGTCGGTGTAGCCGCAGCGAAAGCCTATGCGGCAGCATGGAACATCCCGTTCTATGCGGTCAATCATCTCGGCGGTCACGTCTCGGTGGACACTCTCGAGCACGGTCCGTTGCCCTCGTGCGTCGCATTGTTGGTCTCCGGCGGTCACACACACCTGCTTCACGTCGAAGATCTGGGCAAGCCCATTGTCGAACTGGGCACGACTGTCGACGACGCCGCCGGTGAGGCCTTCGACAAGGTGGCCAGACTGCTCGGTCTCGGCTTTCCCGGTGGACCGGCACTCGATGCTGCTGCGCAAGAGGGAGATCGGAACGCAATCGCCTTCCCTCGCGGCATGACGGGGCCGCGCGATTCGCGGCACGACTTCTCGTTCTCGGGACTCAAGACGTCCGTCGCGCGCTATGTCGAATCGAAAGAGCGCGCAGGCGAGACCTTTTCGATCCCGGACATCGCTGCCTCGTTCCAGGAAGCGGTTGCAGACGTCCTGACGATGAAGGCAGTGCGTGCAGCCAAGGACGTCGGGGTCGACACGTTGGTTCTCGGCGGCGGCGCCACGGCCAATTCGCGTATCCGCTCACTCGCCGAGCAGCGCTGCGCCGAAGCGGGCATCACGTTGCGCATTCCGAAACCTCGACTGTGCACGGACAACGGCGTGATGATCGCATCGTTGGCCGCTCACCTGATCGGAAACGGCGCAGGCCCTTCGGAGTTGAGTGTTGCGACGGACCCGGGGCTGTCGGTCTCGGTCAGCCAGCTGATGCACTGAAAATCGGCCGACTGAGAATCAGCCGACCGGGGCCGGTTCCCGATCCGGTGTGGTCGCGGGACCGTTTTCGGGCATCGAGGTATTCGGTTCACCGGGCTTCGTCGTCGGATCACCACCACCAGGGGTAGTGATTTCGGTTTCGGTGGAACCGGATCCAGGAGTCTCCGGCGTCGTCGGGTTCTCGCCGCCGCTCTCACCCGGGCCGAGACCGCCGCCGGGGTTTGCCTCGGTCGGATCGACCGGGGGCGTCGCCTCGGTGTCCGGCATCGTCGGCCACCACGCCGGTGGATCGGGCAGCGTGATTCCGGGAATGGTCGGCCAATTCGGAGTGGTCGTTGTCGTGGTCGGCGGCGTGGTTGTCGTCGAGGTGTCCGGGATCGGCGCAGGCGGAAGTGTGTACTGATGCGTTGTGTACGAGTGCGTGTCGTAAGGCTGCGAGTCGAACGGGGTGGTGGGATACCCGTACCGAGGATACGTGCTGCCGGCTACCGAGGGCAGAGGATCATGAGACGGAATGATCGTCGATCCGGTGCTCGGTGTCGCTTCGGGGCTCACCGTCGTCGTGGTCGACCCCGTTCCGACGGGCGAGACCGCGGTGTCGTCGGTCGGTACCAATTCCTTTGCGCCGTAACCGAGTACCAGTCCGCCGACCACGAGCGCACCGATCAACGCTCCCGATACCTTGGCGGTGGATCCGGAGCGCTGGTCACTTCCGGAGCCCAGCAGCGGGAAACGAATTGCGGTGATCGAATCTGCCAGGAGTGCAGCACCTTTGGTTGCCGCAGTCTCGGGCTCGACGATCTCGACCATGGGGACGTCGACGGCAGCGGCGACGGCGGACCGCACGGCCGGAATGTGTGCGCCACCGCCGATGAGTACAACGGCACCGACGGGCCGCGGTGAGCCCTTCACGACTTCACGGATGAAGGTGACGGCGCGCTCTATATCCGGGGCGATGATGGCCTCGAACTCGTCGCGCGTGATCGCCATCGCGTCGATCGGAAGGTCGATGGTCACCTTGGTGGACGTGGACAGTTGCTCTTTGGCGACATGGCACCGGGCGGCAAGAAGTTCCGCGTCGGTGTACCGGCGCAAGTGCCCTGGCGCCTTCTCCGTCACGAAGTCGACCAATGCCCGGTCGATTCCGGCCCCTGCGAGGGCGTCTATACGGTCGGAGTGCAGAACTTCACCGGTGTGGTCGACGACGGACACCGTCAGACCTTGATCACCGACGTCCACCTGAGCTGTCGTGTCGTACCGCTCGGTTTTCCCTGTCTCGGCGAGATACGCGTGTACGGCGGCAGGTTCGGGGATTGCACGGACCTGCTTCGGCGAGCGTGAAAGAGATGACCTGATGCTCGCGAGTTGATCGTCCGTGCGATAGCTGACACCGATCGAGCGCGGCGCTTCAGATCCGTCCGTTACCTGCGTCGTCATCAGCTTGATGGATGCTCTGACAAGGTCACCGACGTTGGAATTGGCCTGATCCGCCGAGACGAAGCGAGTCTCGGCAGGCACGGCGCCTGGCGCGTTTGTGCTGGTATCGGTGTCGACGAGTGCTGAATAGACACCGGAAGATCCAGTGGAAATTCCCAGTGAACAACTCATCGCACACCTCCTCACAGTCAATACCGGTCAATGTTCAATCGACCGCCGTTATATGAACGTTACAGAAGGTTCGTGAGGATTGCTCAGTGCTTTTCGTCTCCGTGACGTCCTTTTCGGACCGAAAGGGTGGTTTTACCTGCGAAATTGTCGATCATTGATTCATGCGGAAAAAAGGCGATTCTCCCCACATCGACCGGGAACGACGACGCGCGCTGATCCGTGGTGCAGTGCTTCGACCCACGCTGACGGTGATCGCCTTCGGATGCGCGTATTTCTTTCTGCCGTGGATCGATGTACATACCGCCAGTGCAATCTTCCTCTTGATCGGTGGAGGCGCCGCGGTACTTGCCGTGACCACCTGGCAGGTGTGGCGAATTCTGCGTTCCGATGTGCCATCTCTGCAGGCGGTCGAAGCTGTGGCGGTGGTGATGCCGACGTACTTGTTGTTGGTGTCCATCACTTATTTTTCGGTCGAGCATGCAAGCCCTGGCAGTTTCACCGAACCGCTGTCGCGTATGGCGGCGCTGTACTTTTCGTTGTCCGTCTTCTCGACAGTCGGATTCGGTGACATCGCCGCGCAGACGGACCTTGCCCGGGGGCTCGTGAGCCTTCAGATCGTCTGCAATCTGGTGTTGATCGGATTCGGCGTTCGATTCGTCGTTGCCGCAGTGTCGTGGGCGAAAGTGCACCGCTCGCCTTCGAGCGGACCTGAAATCACCTAGGACACTGCGGCAATCGGAGTCATCGTCCGGTGTGGACCAACAATTCGACGTTCTGGTCGACGCCGGTACCCGTCAGCTTCGGGTCGCGGTGGATGTCGTTGAACGACAGTTCGCGGTACAGCGAGGCGAGCCCGGCTGCCGACTTGTCGCTGTAGTCGACGGAATTGGGACTCTCCGCCTCGAAGAGCGTCGCAAGCAACGACACCGTTCCGTCATGGTTGTCCGCGATCTCGATGATGCGTCCGAGTTGCGGGTAGTCGATGTGCGAGGCGGTGTTGATCTCCCAGAAGCCCTGCTCGGGGGTCGCGCCGGGCCACGGGGTGATCTTGTTCTCGTGGGTGTGTCCGTTGACCCAGGCAAGTACGTTCGGGAAACGATGCAGCAAGTCGAGAAGCTGTGAACCGCGCAGGCGTGGCTCGAGGACGTTCTCGGGGTCGGGAATGAGATTGTCCATCGTGTCGCTCGTGTGGTGACTGAACAGCACGAAATACGTGTCACCTCGCGACTCGGTGACGCGAGAGCCCGCGGCGTCGTAGTAGGTGCTGCTGCCGGCGCGCAGGGTGTTCTCGATCCACTGGAACTGAGCGGCGCCCAGCGAACCGTCGACGAGGCCCGCGCGGTTGGTGGAGTCCATGCTGATGCCGACGACGCCCGGTGCGATCTCGAACGAGTAGTAACCGATACCGGTGTCGCCGGCGTCGGGGGCGAAACCGTGTCCGACGGGGCCGGGACCGGTGTGCGCGGGATCAAGATGTGCGGCGATGAACTGTCGCGGTGTGAACGGCGCGCGCGACGGGTCGGGGGTGACCTGGCGCGGCGGCGTCGTGAAGGCGGACAGGATTCCGGGTATCGCACTGGGATCGAACTTGGTGGCGACGTCGATCTGCTTGGCCTGCTCCGGTGAACCGGGCACCTCGAATTTGAGAGATCCCGTGTACATCGCTTCGAGCGGCGGGATGCCGCTGGGCACCGTGCCGGACACCGAATCGTCGTGGTTGCCGAACACGCAGTACCAAGGGGTGTTCAGGCCGGGGCTCGACACGGGCGTGAAAGCGGCACCGAAGAAATCGGGGATCTCCGGGAATCCGGCCTTCTTGTACATGTCGAGCATCGGTGACTCGGGGTTCCAGTAGAGATCGGCACCCGAGTTCTGTACACCCTCGTAGCGGTCCTTGGCACCGGTATTGGCGACGACGGTTCCGCCGTTGAGTGAGGTGAGGAACCAGTCGAGTTCGGCGAATTCCTTGTTGTCCGTGTTGTCGCCGGTGGTGACGACGGCATCGAAGGGTCGCGACGTGTGCGGGCCACTGCCGATCGAATTGACCTGGCGGACAAGTGAAATCAGCCCGTGCGCCGTCAGGGTCTCCTGGGGGCGGAACGCCGAGCCGGTGATCTGGTGGACGTACTCGAATCGCATGGGGGACTGGGCGTCGACGATGTGGACGTCGGTCAGCTGCACGAGTGAGGCGAGTGCGGTGCGTCGGTCCTCGCGTCCCGACTTCGGCTCGGCCAATTCGCTGCGCACGATGTTCGCCCAACCGGGTCCGGCGGTGAGCTTGGTGTAGCCGCTGCTGCTGACGGGGGTGGACACGGACTCGAGAGTGGTGCCAGGACCTGACGTCGGAATGGTCGACGCGCCTGCATATTGCAGGCCCCACGGCTTGCCAAGGCTGACCGCGCCGACGGCGCCGAGTCCGGCGAAGGTCAGAAAACTACGGCGATTGATGTTCGTCACGAAGTGAACAATAGGTGAACGTGGTGGACGGCTGTCCTGTTTCGCTCTGGACGAAGAGAAAAATGCGCCCAGTCCTTGAGGGTTGGCACTCTCACGTATAGAGTGCCAATTGGCGCTGATCGAGTTCCGGCACCCGCGACGACGGGACTGCAGTGACGCGCCGTAAACGGCATACCCAAACAGCTGTCCGAGGATCGCCTCGGACGCACATACCCCAAAGTGGAGGGCTCATCGTGGCGAGCGTCAACATCAAGCCGCTCGAGGACAAGATCCTCGTCCAGGCCAACGAGGCTGAAACGACGACGGCTTCCGGCCTGGTCATTCCTGACACAGCCAAGGAAAAGCCCCAGGAGGGCACCGTCGTTGCAGTCGGCGAAGGCCGCGTCAACGAGCAGGGCAACCGCATCCCGGTCGACGTCAAGGAGGGTGACACGGTCATCTACTCCAAGTACGGCGGAACCGAGATCAAGTACGCCGGCCAGGAATACCTGATCCTGTCGGCACGCGACGTGCTGGCTGTCGTCTCCAAGTAAGACACACGTGATCCGCCCCGGAGTCCACCCAGGATCCCGGGGCGGAATGCGTTCACGCCCCGAAGATTCAGGAGCTGACAGAACAGATGTCCAAGCAAATTGCGTTCAACGAGACCGCACGCCGCGCTCTCGAAGCCGGAGTCGACAAGCTTGCCGACGCCGTCAAGGTGACCTTGGGCCCGCGTGGACGCCACGTCGTGCTCGCCAAGGCATTCGGCGGCCCCACCGTCACCAACGACGGTGTGAGCATCGCCCGTGAGATCGAGCTCGAAGATCCCTTCGAGAATCTCGGCGCACAGCTCGTCAAGAGCGTCGCCACCAAGACCAACGATGTTGCCGGCGACGGCACCACCACCGCGACCGTTCTGGCCCAGGCCATCGTCCGCGGCGGACTCAAGAACATCGCAGCGGGCGCGAACCCGATGGCTCTCGGCGTCGGCATCAACGCCGCAGCCGACAAGGTCGTCGAGGAACTGCTCGCCGCAGCCACCCCCGTCGAGGGCGAGAAGTCGATCGCTCAGGTCGCCACCGTCTCCTCGCGTGACGAAGAGATCGGCAAGCTCGTCGGCGAGGCACTCACCCGTGTCGGAACCGACGGCGTCGTGACGGTCGAGGAATCCTCCACCGTTGCAACCGAACTCGTTGTCACCGAAGGTGTTCAGTTCGACAAGGGCTACCTCTCGCCCTACTTCGTCACCGACATCGATGCGCAGAAGGCCGTCTACGAAGACGCGCTGATCCTGCTCTTCCGCGAGAAGATCAGCTCACTTCCCGACTTCCTTCCGCTGCTCGAGAAGGTTGCCGAATCCGGCAAGCCGCTCTTGATCATCGCCGAGGACGTCGAGGGTGAAGTCCTCTCCACCCTCGTGGTCAACTCCATCCGCAAGACCATCAAGGCCGTCGCCGTCAAGGCGCCGTTCTTCGGTGATCGTCGCAAGGCATTCCTCGACGACCTCGCAGTCGTCACGGCAGGCACCGTCATCAACACCGACGTCGGCCTCTCGCTCAAGGAAGCCGGCCTCGAGCTGCTCGGCAGCGCTCGCCGCGTTGTCGTCACCAAGGACGAGACGGTCATCGTCGACGGTGCAGGCACCGCTGACGACATCGCAACCCGCGTTGCGCAGCTGCGTCGCGAGATCGAGAACACCGATTCGGATTGGGACCGCGAGAAGCTCGAAGAGCGTCTGGCGAAGCTGTCCGGCGGCGTGGCCGTCATCAAGGTCGGCGCAGCCACCGAAACCGATCTGAAGGAACGCAAGTTCCGCGTCGAGGATGCGGTCAACGCAGCCAAGGCAGCAGTTTCCGAGGGCATCGTCCCCGGTGGCGGATCGGCTCTCGTTCAAGCCGGTACGGCTCTGATCGGGAACCTCGGCTTGACGGGTGACGAGGCCACCGGCGTTGCCGTGGTCCGCGAAGCCCTCAACGCCCCGTTGTTCTGGATCTCCAGCAACGCAGGCATCGACGGTTCCGTCGTTGTCAGCAAGGTCGCCGAGATGACCAAGGGCGAAGGCTTCAACGCTGCCACCCTCACCTACGGCAACCTGCTTGCCGACGGCGTCGTCGACCCGGTCAAGGTCACTCGCTCGGCAGTGGTCAACGCCGCTTCCGTCGCGCGCATGATCCTCACGACCGAGAGCGCCGTCGTCGAGAAGCCGACCGAGGAAGTTGCCGACACCGGACACGGTCACAGCCACTGACTCGCTGCTCGTAGTTTCCACAAAGAAGAGATCCCCCACCGGATTCCGGTGGGGGATCTTTTTTCGTCTGGCGATCAGATGAGCGGGATCGTTGCGAACGGCTCGCTCGTCGGCTGCTGCGATCCGCCGGGCGGTTCGACAGTGAACGCCAACTTCGTATTCGGACCGATGCCGTCGAGCACCACCTGAGTAGTGGGTTTGACGTCGCCCGGAGCCATCGTCCCCATCGGGATCATCGTGGTGTCGTCGGTGTCGCCCGGCACCAGCCACATCTGGTAGACGGTATCCGGACTCGGGGGAGTCACATCGTTCATCACGAGGACTGCGGCGTCTTCGGAGGGCGAGAACAGCGTCGTGGCACTACCGCCGCCCGGGATGTCACGCGTCGTGGCATGAACGTCGGGTGCTGCCATGATTTCGGACGCGGCGTTCTGCGGCGGCGTGTTGTCGGACAGCGTGCGTCCGATTCCGATGCCGCCGACCAGGATTGCGACTGCGGCGGCCGCCGCAAGAGCCATGGTCCACGGGCGTCGACGGTTACGACGCTCGGCCAGCGAAACCGGGGCGTTGGGAGCCGCGGTCTGTTCTGCGATCGAGGCGAGGACGCTTCTGCGCAGCGACGGCGGGGGCTCGACGGCGTCGACGACGGTCATCGCGGCCATGGTTTCGGCGGTGAGCCGGACCTGGGCGTCGAATTCGGCGCGGGTCGCGGAGTCCGAAGCGGCAAGTCGTTTGTCGACCTCACGGCGCTCGTCGAGGTCCAACGCATCGATCGCGTAGGCGTACGCGTAGTCGATCAGCTCTTCGTCCATCTCACATCACCCCCAAACATCCACGTAGGCGCAGTAGTCCGTCGCGAATTCGCGACTTGATCGTGGGAATCGCCACGCCGAGATCTTCGGCCACCTCGCGGTACGTTCGGCCGCCGTAATAGGCGAGAGTCACCGATTGGCGCTGAGTGTCCGTCAGCGTTTCGAGACAGTCGGTGACAGCACGATGCTCGTCTCTTCGTGTCACTTCGTCGCTGACGACGTCGAATTCGGGAGTGGCATTGGTGGTGTCGTAGAGAGCCTGTCGATCCGAACTCGACTGTTCGGAGCGC
Organism: Rhodococcus sp. C-2; assembly: GCF_027854095.1. NCBI lineage: Bacteria > Bacillati > Actinomycetota > Actinomycetes > Mycobacteriales > Nocardiaceae > Rhodococcus > Rhodococcus sp. C-2. The sequence goes on from NZ_JAQGFI010000004.1 coordinate 68,223, forward strand.
ACGCGATCCACTGCGCGCCGGTGGGCAAGTGTCAGGAGCCAGGAGAGCGCGGACCCCTTGGCGGGGTCGAAGCTGTCGGCTGATTTCCAGGCTTGGAGGTAGACCTCTTGGACCGCTTCCTCGGAGAAACCTGGATCACGGAGTACACGAAGAACCATGCCGTACACACGGGAGCTGGTTCGGTCGTAGAACTCGGCGAAGGCGCTCTGGTCGCCACCGGCGACGTTCGCGAGGATCACTGCCAGCTCGCGTGATTCCGCGATTCGCGCGGTGCGGGCCGCAGAATTGTCCGTCGGGCATGCGTCGGCCGCATCCGACGCATGGTCTGGCTCGCTCACGAAGAGTTGTCTCGCTTCATCGCGTACAACCGTAGCGTGCATGTCCGGTTCTTTTCTCTTGGCCCGCCGTTGGCCGCTGTGCGCCTTTATTAACCGCGGGGGGTTGATAAAGGCGCACAGCAGGTGGGGACTACTGCGGCATCAGCACCGAATCGATGAGGTAGACGGTGGCGTTTGCGGTCTTGACTCCACCGCAGACGACAGTTGCGTCGTTGACCTTGATGTTGTCACCGGATCCGGTGACGGTGACCGTTCCGCCCTCGGCGGTGGGGTGCGTTCCGTCGATCGCGTCAGGGGCGATCTGGCCGGGAACCACGTGGTAGGTGAGGATCTTGGTCAGCGTGGCGCTGTCCGTCTTGAGGCTGTCGATCGTCGCGGGGTCGATCTTGGCGAATGCCGAGTCGATCGGTGCGAAGACGGTGAACTCGCCGCCGTTGAGGGTGTCGACCAGGTTGACGTCCGGGTTGAGCTGGCCGGTGACTGCCGCGGTCAAGGTGGTGAGCAACGGATTGTTGGACGCCGCTGTGGCAACCGGATCCTGGGCCATTCCGCTGACCGATCCGGCGCCGCTCGGCACTGCGGCTGCATAGTCGGCACAACCGGCACCGACCAGATCGGAAGCAGGCTCCGCCATCGCGCTGCTGGGAGACATGCTCGATCCCATGGCAGAAGACGTCATGGCGGCGCTGGACGTGTCGGTCGACGAATCGTTGTCGTCGGAGGAGCAACCGACCACGCCGAAGACGGCGAAAGAGGCTGCTGCGGTGACTGCCAGAACTCGAGTAGAGGTGTTCATGGGTCTGCCTTCCTGAAGGGATGTGCTGAGGTGCACTGTCAGAAGGCATTCGGAGGCGGGCGTCGGTCGGATGGGTCGTGTCGGAAATTCTTTTCGACGGTGTCCCGTCCACACGCAAAAGCCCCCGAAAACTCTCGGGGGCCTAGTGCGCTCTACCTACGTGTATCAGGAAGCTATGCGGGTGGTGCGACGGTGGCGCGCGTGTAGTTCACGTTCGGTTTCCGACATTCCTCCCCAGATGCCGTACGGCTCGGCGACGGTCAGCGCGTGGCTGCGGCACTGCATCAGGACCGGGCACTGACGGCACATCTCTTTTGCGCGGGTTTCGCGCTGGGCACGTGCTCTACCGCGTTCGCCATCGGGATGGAAGAACATGGAGGAGTCGACTCCGCGGCACAGACCGTGCATCTGCCAGTCCCAGATGTCTGCGTTGGGGCCTGGAAGGTGATTCGGTGCAGGCATGTTGACTCCTTACTGCAAGCTCGCGTTGATCAACGAGCGGACCAAGTTGCCCGGAGGTTATCCGGGCCTTCTGAATCGTTCACGCTTGCTAACCGTAAGGGTGCTGAGTAAATCGCGTCAATAGGCTCGTTCAGTGGCGATCGGCATATATCGAAATGCGAGAGTTAACGAAGTATATATTTACATTTCGGGCCCCTCGTGCGTTGTTCTGCGCCGATGTCGAAATTGGGTCGATCGAGGTGGCGGCCGGCAAGCCTGGCAGCTCGAGATGCGAAACCCACAGATCAGGGATATGTTCGAGGCTGATCGCCCGGCGAAATCACTCGGTCATTCGGCTCGGTTTGCGTCATTTGTCCGATATTGCATGGGCGGGGTTGCACTCCATTTCGGGACTTAGTGCCCAAGTTTCAACTAGGACATCCGTCCAATAAGTAATGCGCAGTTAACGTCACGGATATATGCCCGTTAAATATCATTACGAGTACATTTGGCAAATCTCAGTTGAATATCTGATTAACTCCGACAAACTTGCCTTTTCGTGTTTCGTGCGACTTTTGGCATCGTTGGTGTGACGCCGGTCGTGCGAATGTCTGCTCGTGCTGCTGCGATGATCAACCTGTGTCGACACCTGCGCGCCCTCAATCACCTGTGCCCAACGAAACAACTGCACTTCCAGGGTCCCTCGAGTCTGCCGCGTTCGGTGCGGATCCGGATCTCGACCGCCTCCCGGCGCCTTGCTCTACCCGAGATTGGTGGACAACGGCAGTAGTGCTGGGTGGTCAGGGCCACTACGCAAGAGCGCGGGCTGCATTGGATGTCCTCGATCGGCTCACGGCCGGGTTCTCGACGCACTCGGATCGGGTTCTTGCCTCTCTGTCTGCCAGCACGAGGGCGTCGTTTCTTCGCCAGAGCGGACGCCATGCACTCGCGTCCACGTGGGACGGGCGCGCACTGGCGATCGTCGGCGGCCTGCCAGGTGATCCAGAGGCTGCCTGTGACGCTCTGACCGGTCTGGCCGCAGACGCCCTCGGCTGTGGCAGGCTCCCGCTCGGCTGGCGCCTGCTGGCGCAATGTCGGGCGCGTCTGGATGCGGCCGAGGGCGGGCTGTGGCGGCAGGAAATTCGGATCGAATGGGTCTCCGCAGAATTGGCGTTGGCGGGAGGCGACTTCGCTCGTGCCCGCAGACACGCAGAACGCGCCGTCGAATTGTCAGCGGAATCGGAGTCTGTGCGGCACCGCGTGAAGTCGGATCTGCTGCGTAGCGCCGCGCTGACCGGAACAGACGCGAGCGCAGCCGTGAAGATGGCAGCAGATGTGTTCGCGCGGTGCCGGCAATACGGCCTGCTGCCCCTGGCCTGGGCGTCGTCTCTGTTGATCGAAGGTGTCAGCGGTGAGAGAACCTCACCGAGTGCCCGGGAGATCGGCGGTTTGATTGCGATGCGTGGTGGATCACTCCTACCTTTGTCGTAACCACTCCACCGAAGTCTCCGGAGAACATTCCAGAAGGAGCTGTATCGATATCGCGACTGCTGGGCAGGTATGCGGAGACCAGTCGGTCCGGATGGTTACTCTTAGAGGGTTCCGCTGAGAGCGGGAGCACACCCGCTCGGGAGGTGCCACTGTAACGCCAGGATTTTCGCTGACGATGACAAATACGAGCGATGAGTTGGACACCGCGGTCGCCGCTGCTGCGCAGGGCGACCGTACAGCTCTAGCTTTGGTTCTGGAGAACATCCGACCGATGGTGGTGCGCTACTGCCGCGGTCGAGTGGGTGCGGCCGAGAGAGGACACCTGTCCGCTGACGACGTCGCACAGGAAGTCTGTCTGGCCGTGATGACCGCGCTGCCGCGTTATCAGGACCAGGGACGCCCGTTCATGGCCTTTGTGTACGGAATTGCCGCGCACAAGGTTGCGGACGCACATCGAAGCTCCGCCCGTAACAAGTCGGAGCCCGTTTCCGAAGTACCGGATGTAATAGCACTGGATGATGGTCCCGAACAGCGAGCTCTCGATTCGGAGTCCAGCAGACAGATGCACGAACTTCTCGGCACACTTCCGGAGAAGCATCGAGAAATCTTGATACTTCGCCTGGTGGTCGGGATGTCGGCCGAGGAAACGGCCGTCGCCGTCGGTAGTACCGCCGGAGCTGTACGAGTCGCTCAGCACAGAGCGATCGCGAAACTGAAAAAAGAAGTGACGAAAGCAGGTGAGAGCTTTGGCTAGAGACGAGGGGCATGACGCTTCGAATCTCGGTGATCTCGCCGACGACGGTACGCCAGTGGATTTGGCTGCGGTTCGGCGTGACGATGCGCTGATCGAATCCATTTCGAATGGTGGGCCGGTAGCAACCGATAGCACCGAACAGTACGAACTTGCGTTGATCCTCTCGCAATGGCGTGACGATGTCGTTGCGACTCCGATGCCCGAGGGTCCGTTGTTGGACGATGTCATCGCTGCAATCACAGCGACGCCGTCCGGCTTCTCCGATCGTCAGCGTTCACGTTCCCGTTCTCGATTGCGTGTGGTTCGTCCGATCGCCGCCGCTGCAGCTGTTGCAGCAGTGGTCTTCGGTGGCGCGACGGCGATGGCGTACGACGCCCAGCCCGGCGATGCCCTGTGGGGCGTCAAGCAGGTCGTCTTCGCCGACGAGGCCAACTCGACAGTTGCGAAGATCGACACGACTTCCGAGCTGGAAAAGGCCGAGCGGCTGTTGGCTGCCGGAGACATTCCTGCGGCAAAGATGGTGCTGGACAACGCAGCTCACCGTGCCGATGCAGTCAAGGACTCGCAGGACAAGACCGACCTCGTCGAGCGTTGGGGCAAGTTGATGACGCAGGTCCAGGAGACCACGTCACCCGTAGCGCCGCCGCCGACGAGTGGTCAGCCGGCCGGCCCGACCACTTCGATCACGGCAATTCCGGGCTCCTCGGTCAAACCGCTCAATCCTCAGGGACCTGGCGAACCGACAAGTTCGACCAAACCAGATCCGGGAGTGCAGCTGCAGTTGCCGCCGACGTCGGTTTCCTCGACGCCTCCGACCTCGTTGCCGACGACAACCACGACGACAACGACCACCACCACGACGACGACGTCTCTGGCGCCTGCCTCGTCGCCGTCCGGTGATTTCTCGTCACCGCCGCCCTGAGACCCGCTCTGATCGGCATCGTTCCGATCTGAATTCATACGAAAGTGGCCGACAAGCAATTGCTTGTCGGCCACTTTCGTATGAGCTTGGGTGAGGTTTCGCTCAGCTGTCGAAACCGTCGCCGTGCATCGCCTCGTTCATCGACGCGTCGGCGTATCCACGGCAGTAGTCCCACGTGACATATGCCTCAGGCATCGGGTCGTAGGCAGGCTCGTGGGGACGGACGGTTCCGTCCACGAGCAGCTGCAGCAGGTTTGCGCGCAGCATGTCCCAGTCGTGGTAGTGATCCTGTTGGCAGTCCTCGCAGCAGACTACGAGACCGCGGATACCGCGGTGAGCGAGGAGTGCCTCGTATACAGCGAGGTCAGCGAGATCCTCCTCGACCGCTTGGCGTTCGTGGGGGTCGAGTGGTTGGCCCGGCTCGATGGCATCGAGAGCCGCGGAGGGGTCAGCTGGGTCGCCGGCGAAGGGATCTGGCGGCAGACCGGGGGGCAGTTGATCACGCACAGCACCACGGTACGCAGGTCAGGGGGGTCAGCGCCACTTGTTACGCGTACCCGCAGCGTGGGTGGGATGGTTCGGACCTTTGAGTGAGCCGATACCATGGTGTGCAACGCCGGGAAAAGGTGCCAGGAATTTCTTTCCGTGCAGGCGCCTTCTATCCGATATCCAGCTTTCGTAATCCGTTTCGAGGCGGCTGCTACAGCGGTCGCCCTGGGCGAATCTAGGTCCATGGAGGGTCCTGACCGCATGAGTAGTTCTGCAGGACATGTACACACCGGAGGAGACGACCCCAACAAGGTCGCAATGCTGGGACTGACATACGACGACGTGCTGCTGTTGCCTGCTGCGTCCGACGTCATCCCGAGCCAGGTCGACACGTCCAGTCAACTGACCCGCGACATCCGTCTGCGGATTCCGTTGGTCAGTTCTGCGATGGACACCGTCACCGAGTCGCGCATGGCAATTGCGATGGCACGCGCCGGCGGCATGGGTGTTCTGCACCGCAACTCGTCGGTTGAGGTCCAGGCAGGACAGGTCGAGACGGTCAAGCGTTCCGAGGCCGGCATGGTGACCGATCCCGTCACGTGTAAGCCGACCGACACGATGGGTGAGGTCGATGCGAAGTGCGCTCGTTTCCGCATCTCGGGTCTGCCTGTCACCGACGACGCCGGCCAGCTGGTTGGCATCGTCACCAACCGGGACATGCGTTTCGAGGTCGACCAGAATCGCCCGGTCGCGGAGATCATGACCAAGATGCCCCTGATCACCGCTCAGGAAGGCGTCACCGCTGACGTGGCACTGGGCCTTCTTCGTCGGCACAAGATCGAGAAGCTGCCGATCGTCGACGGCAACGGCAAGCTCACCGGTCTGATCACGGTCAAGGACTTCGTCAAGACCGAGCAGCATCCCGACGCCACCAAGGACCGTGACGGTCGACTGCTCGTCGGCGCTGCAGTCGGTGCCGGCGATGACGCCTTCCAGCGCGCGATGGCGCTCACCGATGCCGGTGTGGACGTACTCGTGGTGGACAGTGCGCACGGGCATTCGTCCAACGTTCTCGACATGATCGCCAAGCTCAAGCGTGAACTGGGCGAGCGGGTTCAGATCATCGGTGGCAACGTCGCTACGCGCGCGGGTGCTCTGGCACTGGTCGAAGCCGGCGTCGATGCCGTCAAGGTCGGAGTCGGCCCTGGTTCCATCTGCACCACCCGCGTCATCGCCGGTGTCGGTGCCCCTCAGGTCACGGCCATCCTGGAAGCGGTTGCCGCGTGCAAGCCTCTCGGTGTGCCCGTCATCGCCGACGGTGGACTCCAGTTCTCCGGTGACATTGCGAAGGCTCTTGCCGCAGGTGCGTCGACGGCCATGCTGGGTTCACTCCTGGCCGGTACCGCTGAATCGCCCGGCGAACTGATTCTGGTCGGCGGCAAGCAGTTCAAGAGCTACCGCGGAATGGGTTCGCTCGGCGCGATGCAGTCGCGTGGCGAGGCCAAGTCGTACTCCAAGGATCGGTACTTCCAGGACGACGTGCTGTCCGAGGACAAGTTGGTTCCGGAAGGCATCGAAGGACGTGTCCCGTTCCGTGGCCCGCTCTCGCAGGTGACGCACCAGCTCACCGGTGGTCTGCGCGCTGCCATGGGATACACGGGGTCGGCGACGATCGAGCACCTGCAGAACGCTCAGTTCGTCCAGATCACGGCGGCCGGTTTGAAGGAAAGCCATCCGCACGACATCACGATGACTGTCGAAGCACCCAACTACACCGCTCGTTAGCAACCAGTACACGAGAAAGGGGCGCGCGTGCGCGACCTCGTTGAGATCGGCATGGGTCGAACGGCCCGACGTACCTACGAGTTGGACGATGTGAACATCGTTCCCTCCCGGCGAACTCGTTCGTCGAAGGAGGTGTCGACTGCTTGGCAGCTCGACGCTTACAGGTTCGACATTCCTGTCCTCGCACATCCCACCGACGCGTTGGTCTCGCCGACTTTCGCGATCGAGTTGGGTAAGCGCGGCGGCCTCGGTGTCATCAACGGTGAAGGCCTGTGGGGCCGTCACCCCGATGTCGAGGAGAAGCTCCGGCGTCTCGTCGAGATCGCCGAGAAGGACGGTGGCGTCGACGCGGCCATCCGCTACCTGCAGGAGCTGCATGCGGCTCCGCTGCAGGCCGGTCTTCTGGCAGCTGCGGTGGCGCAGGTCCGTGATTCGGGGGTCACCACTGCCGTTCGCGTCAGTCCGCAGAATGCGCGCGCACTGACGCCGGAGCTGATCAAGGCGGGCATCGACCTCCTGGTCGTCCACGGCACGATCATCTCGGCCGAGCACGTCGTGCACACCGAGCAGGAACCGCTCAACCTCAAGACGTTCATCTCGGAACTCGACGTTCCGGTTGTCGCGGGTGGGGTCAGTGACCACCGCACCGCGCTGCACCTGATGCGTACCGGCGCTGCCGGTGTCATCGTCGGGTACGGGTCTACCGAGGGCGCAACCACCACCGGTGAGGTCCTGGGCATCGGCGTTCCGATGGCCACGGCCATTGCCGATGCTGCAGCAGCCAGGCGCGACTACCTCGACGAGACGGGTGGACGCTACGTCCACGTCATCGCCGACGGTGACATCGCAACTTCGGGTGATTTGGCGAAGGCCATCGCCTGCGGTGCCGACGCTGCCGTTCTGGGCACGCCGCTGGCCGTGTCCGCCGAGGCGCCGGGTGGTGGCTGGTACTGGCCGTCCGCTGCGGCTCATCCTTCGGTTCCGCGTGGAGCACTTCTTCCGGTTTCCTATGGTGAGCGTCCGAGTCTGGACCAGGTTCTGAGCGGCCCTTCGGACGATCCGTACGGTTCGCTGAACTTCGTCGGTGGTCTCCGTCGGTCGATGGCGAAGGCCGGATACTCCGATCTCAAGGAGTTCCAGAAGGTCGGGCTGACAGTCCGCGCGTAGTTTGTACCTTTCTGTGGTCCCGGTTCTTCGTGAACCGGGACCACAGTTCGTTGTGCAGGACTTTCTTCCGTTCCTGATACTTGCGGTTACGCTTATGGGGCCCCTTGTGGTGGTAGTCACAAGGGATAGGTGCATACTGGCGGGTAACTACGGTTCACGGTGGAGGTGTCCTGATGGGCAAGCAACGGGCAACGGACTACGACGTACTGATCGTCGGATCCGGGTTCGGCGGAAGCGTGAGCGCGCTTCGTCTCGTGGAGAAGGGCTACAAGGTCGGCGTCATCGAAGCCGGCCGACGGTATGCCGACGAAGATTTCGCGAAGACCAGTTGGGATCTCAAGAAGTTCCTCTGGGCTCCGAAGCTGGGGTGCTTCGGCATTCAGCGCGTGCACCTGTTGCGCGACTGCCTCATTCTCGCGGGCGCAGGCGTCGGCGGCGGGTCGTTGAACTACGCCAACACGCTGTACCAGCCGCCGGAGCCGTTCTTCCAGGACAAGCAGTGGGCGCACATCACCGACTGGCGCAGCGAGCTCACGCCGTACTACGAGCAGGCTCAGAAGATGCTCGGCGTCGTCCAGAATCCGCACATGACGCCCGCCGACGAGATCATGAAGTCCGTCGCAGATGACATGGGTGTCGGCGACACGTTCATCCAGACGCCCGTCGGCGTCTACTTCGGTGAACCTGGCAAGAAGGCGAAGGACCCGTACTTCGGCGGCGTCGGACCCGAGCGCACCGGTTGCATCGAGTGTGGCGAGTGCATGACGGGCTGCCGTCACGGAGCGAAGAACACGCTCCTCAAGAACTATCTGGGCCTTGCCGAGACAGCCGGCGCCGAGATCATTCCGATGACCACCGTGTCCGGGCTTCGTGAGGCTCGCGACGGTTCGTGGGACGTGTTCACCGAGCGAACCGGTGCATTCGGACGAAAGAACCGCCGCACCTACACGGCTGCGAACGTCATTCTCGCGGCCGGAACGTGGGGCACTCAGCATCTGCTCTTCGACATGAAGGACACCGGAGCGCTGCCCAAGCTCTCCGACAAGCTCGGCGAGCTGACTCGAACGAACTCCGAATCCATTGTCGGCGCAGGCAAGTACAAGGTCGATCCCGCACTCGACCTGACCCGCGGAGTGGCGATCACCTCGTCGTTCCACCCGAGCAGCGACACCCACATCGAGCCGGTCCGCTACGGCAAGGGATCGAACGCGATGGGCCTGTTGCAGACCTTGATGACGGACGGCGGCGGCAAGACGCCCCGATGGATCAAGTTCCTCGGTGTGGTTGCGAAGAATCCGTACCAGATGTTGCGCATGTTGACGGTCAAGGACTGGAGTGAGCGCACGATCATCGCGTTGGTCATGCAGAACCTCGACAACTCCATCACCACGTACACGAAGAAGGGCCTGTTCGGTCGACGCAAGGTCACCAGCAAGCAGGGCCACGGTCAGCCGAACCCGACGTGGATCCCGGAGGGCAACGAGGCGACGCGTCGAGTTGCCGAGAAGATCGACGGCGTCGCGGGCGGCACGTGGGGCGAGATCTTCAACGTTCCACTGACGGCGCACTTCCTCGGCGGTTGCGCTATCGCGTCGGATTCCGATCACGGCGTCATCGATCCGTACCACCGCGTGTACGGCTACCCGACGCTCAGCGTCGTCGACGGCGCAGCGGTCTCGGCCAACCTCGGTGTGAATCCGTCGCTGACCATTGCCGCTCAGGCCGAGCGCTCGGCCTCGCTGTGGCCGAACAAGGGGGAGACCGATCTGCGTCCCGCCCAGGGCAGCGGCTACGAGCGTTTGGCTCCGATTGCACCCAAGTCGCCTGTGGTGCCGGCGTCGGCCCCGGCCGCGCTGGTCCTGCCGATCGTGAAGATCACCGGCGGCAAGACAGCTACCGCTGTTCCGGCGGAGCCGGCAGCCGGATAGTTCGCCGCGAACGAAGATGGGGCGTGTCGTCGAGGATTCGACGACACGCCCCATCTCTGTTTCAGATTGTCAGCCTCCTAGCGACCCGAACAGAGTGCCGAGGTCGAGGCTGCCGGTCCCGCCTCCGGGCCCGCCGTCCGTATCGCCGGGGACGGTCAGGGTCTGCGGCGCGGATGCGGAGGCCGTGTAGCCCGAAGCGCCCACGAATTCGGCGGTGACACTGTAGGTCCCGGAGTTGTAGAACGTCGCCGGTACCGTTGCGACACCGTTGACCACGTCGACCGGTCCACCGATGAGGGTGTCACCGACCTTGAACTGGACCTTGCCCGTGGCGCCGGACGGATCGACCGTTGCCTTGAGCGTCACCGGGGTGTTCTTCTGAACAGTTCCGACAGCGTCGAGAACCGTGGTCGTCTCGACGTCAGCCGGAGCCGGCGTCGTCACACTGACCGGGAATGCCGGGGCAGCGGACGGGGCGAATCCTGGTGAGCCCGTGAACTTCGCGACAACCTTGTGCGTTCCGGTCGAGGTGAAGGTGTACGGAGCGACGGCAACTCCGTCGGTTCCGACCGGAGCACTGACCGTTTCGGCGCCGTCGACGATGAAATCGACGGTGCCGCCGGTACCCTGCGGATCGACCTTGGCAGTCAGGTTGACGTCCTGTCCGACCTTCGCGGTCGACGGCGACACCGTGGCGGTAGTGGTCACGGCGTCCGGCGGTGCATCGGTCGTGACGGTCACGATCTTGGCCGACGCCGACGTCGACGCCAGGAACCCGGGGGCTCCGCTGTAGCTCGCGGTGATGGAGTGCGGTCCGTCCTCGGTGAAGGTCGGGGAGATGCTGGCCGACCCTCCGGTTACCGGCACGGCGTCCTCGAGTGGGTTGTCGCCGTCGAAGAACTGGACGGTTCCACCGTTTGCGCCGCCGCTCACGTTGGCTGACAGGGTGACGGGAGTTCCGTTCTTGGCGTTGGCCGGTCCGACGACTGTGGTGGTGGTTGCCTTGTCCGCCTCGATGATCCGCGTCGTGGCGAGGGGGCCTGCGCCGCTGTTGAGCGGACCGTTCTCGGCGTCACGCGGGGTGCATCGCGTGGGTGCCCAGGCGGTGATGACCAGGGTGGCCTTGGGGAGGAACGTGAGGAAGTTGCGATCGTTGTTCCACGCTCCCGCGCTGCCGCCGGTGCGTACCTTCATCGCGACGTCCCCTGAATCGCCGGCCTTGAGAACTGCCTTGACCTGGGGGAGCTGGAACTGCGTGTAGCCGTCGGCATTGTTGGAACCGTCGACGTTCTTGCCGGTCGCCTTGACGACGATGCCGCCCTCGGAGTTGATGCTCGAGCTGGGGCTGTTTCCGATGACCTGGTTGTTTCCGGAGAGGCGCAGAATCGTTCCGTTGGGATCGACGTTGCCGTTCTCGTTGACGCGCAGGATGTTCGGCGCGACACCGCTGAGCCCCGCCGAAGTGCCGGGGACGATGGTGGCTTCCACCAGGGTGGCGTTCGCAGGAACGTCGACGTCGACCTTGATGCGGGAGACGTTCTGGACGGTCGCCCCCGAAGCGGAGCCGGGAAAGGCGATGGGGCCGGGTTGGATGGTGACCTCGAAGGTTTCACCGGCGCCGATGGATTCCGGTGCGTCGACGATGACCGAGCCGGACTGTGACTGCGTGGTCGGACCGGCGACAGCGGACGGGGTTGCCAGGCAACTCGTGCCGAAGGTTGTTGTCACGGGGGCCGCTGATGCGGGGATTCCCGCGAGGATGACGCCACTGGCGAGTGCCGTGGCGGCGATCGGCGCCGCGATGCGACGTCTGGAGTACACGAACATGGATTCTCCTGAGCTGGGTACGGGAGTGGTGTCCAAAGCTGATGTGGGGGACTAGCTTCCGAAGAGCGGGATGAGGCCGCTGAGCGAACCGGTGTCCACGCTTCCGGTGCCGCCGCCGTCGGTCGGTGCGGTGCCGACCTGCACGACGGTCGGGCCGGAGACGGAGTTCTTCCAACCGGCGTCGCCGACGAAGTTGGCAGTGAGGCCGAACGTTCCCTCGTCGTCGAAGGTGTGCGTGAGTGTCGCGACGCCGTTGACGACGGCAACGGGTGCGCCGATGGGCGTCGTGCCGGACTTGAACTGGATCATTCCGTTTGCTGTTCCGGGTGCGACGGTGGCCTTGAGCTGCAATGCCTTTCCGACCTGAGCCGAGCCGCTGACGGTCAGAGACGTCGTGGTGTCGGCGCGCGCGGGTTCGGGATCGGTCACGTTCACCGTGAACGACGTGGACGTGGAGCCGATGAATCCGGTTCCGCCGGAGAACTCTGCCGTCACGGCTGCAGCGCCCGCTGATGCGAAGGTGTGCGGGAGGATCGCGACGCCGTCACCCGTGCCGACCGGTGCGGTACCGACCTCGGCGCCGTCGACCTTGAACGTCACGGTTCCGCTGCTCGGGATGGGGGAGACGGTGGCCGAGAGGTTGGTCGGTTCACCGACAACAGCGGTGAGTGGTTCGACAACTGTGGTCGTGGTTCCCCAGTCGGGATCGCTGACGTCGAGTTGGGTTGCGGTGGAGACGGAATCGCCGTAACCGGCCTCGCCGGTGAACACTGCGGTGAAGCTGTGGGTGCCCGAAGCGTCGTAGCTGCGGGTCAGGGAAGCCGTCCCGTTGACTACAGCCACCGGTGCGCCGAGGTTGGTCTCGCCGTCTTTGAACTGCACCGTGCCCACGGCGTTTGCCGGTGTGACGACAGCGCTCACGGTGATGCTGTCACCTACCAGCGCGGCGTTCGGGGCCGAGATCGTGGTGGTGGTGTCCGCGGAGACGTCGACGGTCTGGACTCCGGAGGTCGAGCTGTGGAATCCCGGACCGGCGGTGTACGCGGCGGTGATGTCGTGGGCGCCGACGCTGTCGAAAGTGTGGGAGAGGGTGGCGCTACCGCCCGAAACCGGGACCGGTGAGCCGATGTCGTTGCCGCCGTCCTTGAACTGGACGGTGCCGCTCGCGTCGGACGGCGCAACTGTCGCGGTCAGGTCGACCGGCGTGCCGACCTTCGCCGTTGCCGGTGCAACCAGTGTGGTTCCGGTGGCGACAGACGGGTCGACTACCTGGACGTTGACGTTGATCGGGTTGAGACCCTGCTGTGTGCTGAAGGCGTTGACGTCGAAGAGCATGCCGCTGTCGTACGTCCCGAATGCTGTGCCGACGGGGACCGTGTAGGTCGCTTCCAGCGTGACGGGTTGGTTCTTCTTGACGACGAATCCACCGACCAGGAAGGTGCAGCCGCTCGAGCACTTCGCGGAGACTCCGCCATCTGATTCGTTGCTGATCGTGGCCCGGTTGGTCACCCCCAGGTAGGTGGCCTTGGCGCTGCCCGGCACGAGGACGAATCCTGCGGGCGGGATGTCACGGATCTTTGCGATCGACCGTTCGATGCCGCTTTCGTTGTGCTTGATCTCGGTCTTGTACGTGACGGTGTCGCCTGGGTGAACTGCCGCGTTCCCGATGACACTCTTCGTGAAGATCAGGTTGTCGGTCGTGCCGGTGAAAGTGGTCGGCGGGGCTTCGTCAGCAGTGGCCGGCGTGCCGAGGACTAGAAGTCCGGCGGCAGCCGTCACAGCTGCGACAGGTATGGCGAGTCGTCGTATGAATCGACGCACAGGTCCTCCTCGAGGTGAGCGCCGTTCGGCGGCGCCGGCCGTTTGCGATCGTGATCCTGATCACTTGACGGGCGAGATTACCTTTACTGGACGTTTGGTTCAGGCGAATCGGTCAAACGTCCAGAAAATTCACCCTTCGTCCATTTCGGGCTCTGGCCTGCGATGATGCTGCTGAATTGATTGCCGAAGCTAAGGTGCGGGGGATTGGGGTGCCGTTGACCTGGACGGTGGTCTAGATCCGCGCGAGGTCGCCGCGCAGTTCTGAGGGGCGGCCTTTGTAGTGACGTACCTCGCGCTCGCTCGGTCGAGTAGCGGGCTGAGTCCATGCATGCGCAGAAGCGCTGGCTGCGGCGATTAGACTGCACCTGTGGCAGATATCGAGCAGCAGAGACCAGTTCTTGTCGTCGACTTCGGGGCGCAGTACGCGCAGTTGATCGCACGGCGAGTTCGCGAAGCCAAGGTCTACTCGGAGGTGATTCCGCACACCACGACCGTCGAGGAGATCGTGGCCAAGAACCCCTTGGCTGTTGTGCTCTCGGGTGGGCCCTCGAGTGTCTACGCAGACGGTGCTCCCAAGCTTGATCCCGCACTGTTCGATCACGACATTCCGGTCTTCGGAATCTGCTACGGATTCCAGGCGATGGCAGGCGCCCTGGGCGGCACCGTCGCCGAGACCGGTACCCGCGAATACGGCCGTACCGACATCGCGGTATCCGGCGGATTGCTCCACGACGGTCTTCCCTCGACGCAGCCGGTATGGATGAGCCACGGTGACGCCGTCACCGAAGCGCCTTCCGGCTTCGAGGTGACCGCGACCAGCGACGGTGCTCCCGTCGCGGCGTTCGAGGACCGCGCCCGCAAGCTCGCCGGTGTGCAGTACCACCCTGAGGTTCTGCATTCCCCGCACGGTCAGCAGGTCCTGAGCCGCTTCCTGCACGAGATTGCCGGTATTCCGGCAGCGTGGACGGCGTCGAACATCGCCGATGCGCTGATCGAGCAGGTTCGCGAGCAGGTCGGAGACGGACACGCCATCTGCGGTCTGTCCGGTGGCGTCGACTCCGCTGTCGCTGCGGCTTTGGTTCAGCGCGCAATCGGCGACCGGTTGACATGCGTCTTCGTCGATCACGGTTTGATGCGAGCCGGTGAGCGCACGCAGGTCGAGCAGGATTTTGTCGCGGCAACCGGCGCTCGTCTGATTACCGTGGATGCCGCGGACACCTTCATCGGTGAGCTGGCCGGCGTCACCGATCCCGAGACCAAGCGCAAGATCATCGGCCGCGAGTTCATTCGCAGCTTCGAAGGCGCAGTCAGTGATGTTCTGGGCGAGAACGCATCTCATGGTGCGACCGTCGACTTCCTCGTCCAGGGCACGCTCTACCCGGACGTCGTGGAGTCGGGCGGCGGCACGGGAACTGCAAACATCAAGAGCCACCACAATGTCGGCGGGCTGCCGGAAGACCTGCAGTTCAAGTTGGTCGAACCGTTGCGTCTGCTGTTCAAGGACGAGGTCCGTGCAGTGGGCCGCGAACTCGGCCTGCCGGAAGAGATCGTCGGACGCCAGCCGTTCCCCGGTCCCGGACTCGGTATCCGCATCATCGGTGAGGTCACCCGCGATCGCCTCGAGATCTTGCGTCAGGCAGATTCCATTGCGCGCGAAGAGCTTACGTCTGCAGGATTGGACGGAACCATCTGGCAGTGCCCGGTCGTTCTCCTTGCCGACGTCCGAAGCGTGGGCGTGCAGGGTGACGGCCGGACGTACGGTCATCCGATCGTGCTGCGTCCGGTCTCGAGTGAAGACGCGATGACCGCGGACTGGACGCGTCTGCCGTACGAGACCCTCGAGCGCATCTCGACTCGAATCACCAACGAGGTTGCGGACGTGAACCGCGTAGTCCTCGACGTGACGAGCAAGCCGCCGGGAACTATCGAGTGGGAGTAAAAACAACTGTGCGCCTTTATTAACCCCCCCGCGGTTAATAAAGGCGCACAGCAGTTTTACTTCCGGTTGCGCCGATTCGGCAGAATCACCAGCAGTAGTCCTGCCACGACGGCGGCACCGACGAACAGCCAACGGAATTGAATGTTCGCTGCCGGCGCCAGAGAGAACGGCCCGACCAACGCCCACACGCTGACCAGTAGTGCGGCCAGTCCGGCGATCAGCAGAAGTGCCGAGGGGCGCTTGGATTCTCGGGTCTCGTCGTGCTCTGTGGTCTCGTCGTAGTCGCTCATGATTGCGTCACCTTCAGACTGCCGAACGTAGCTTTGGCGTTGATGGTCAGTGTGGGCGAATCCGGTGTCACATCACGGCCCGGGTGTATTCCGCCGTCGAGGCAACCGGATCCGTCCCCCATGACGACGGTGCAGCTGTTCTTGACGTTGACGGTTGGTGGCACCATGACGACGAACTCACCGAACGACGCCGCGACGTCGATGGTCTTGTCCTCGGTGAACTTGACCCCGTTGAGGTCGAGAGTGAAGCTTCCGAAGGCTCCCGAGTACGACGGCTCCAACTCGGAAGCGGTTGCCGGAGTCCATCTTTGCTCACCCGAGGCGTCGAAATCG
The DNA here is from genome assembly GCF_027854095.1 of Rhodococcus sp. C-2. NCBI lineage: Bacteria > Bacillati > Actinomycetota > Actinomycetes > Mycobacteriales > Nocardiaceae > Rhodococcus > Rhodococcus sp. C-2. The sequence goes on from NZ_JAQGFI010000004.1 coordinate 84,544, forward strand.
ATCGGGTAGACCAACGAGGCGAGAAGCACGAAACCCACGAGCGGTCCGGTGACGACCAGCAGGCCGTACCCCTTGCGGAAGAATGCCCCGAGGATCAGGCCGAGCGCGATGACGGCGAGTCCGACAGCACCGACTCGGCCGGGAGTGAACCACTCGTTGCCGGTTGCCGCGCCCGCTGCCCCGGTGACGGCGGCGACGATGATCGCGAGTCCGAGCACTGTCAGCGTCCATCGCGAGCGACGCTTACGTGGTGGCAAAGGCAGCAGCGGCGTGGCTTTGACTGCCGGGTCCGGGAGATCCCAGGCGAACGGAGCGACGCCGAGCGGATCCCAGGAGGGCGGTGTGATGGCGGCCTCGCCGATCACCTCGGTCGGATTGGCGGCGGCTGAAGCGCTCGGGTCCTTCGACAGGTTGATCGTCGGATGATCGGCCTGAGATTGCGGTGACTGTTCGGCCGGCCGTTCCTCGGGCACGTAGCTGTCGGGGAGTTTTGTGTACGGCGTGTACACGGGCGGCTGATTGGGTGCGAAGTATCCGGGAGTGAACGGCCCGGGCGTGAATCCCGTGCCTGGATACGCGGTACCCGCGCCGACGTACGGTGACGTGCTCTGTGGCAGTGCAGGCGGGACCGGCGCTCGTTGGTAGAGCAGCCACAGGCCTCCGACCATCAGAATCAGCCCGATCAGACCGGAACCACCCAGGCCGACGCCGACAGGCCCGACGGTCGTAGCCGCGATGGCGAGAGCCACCAACAAGACGATGGTCTTGGTACTGGAATCGGAGCTGTGTCCGCGGCCCATCAACGACTGTGCGGGGGACGATCCGTCACCGGCGCGGGCGAGCACCAACCACCCGGCGAGGTAGAGAAGGATGCCTGAGCCGCCGAAAATAGTGGAGGCCACAAACGCGACACGTACCAGAATGGGGTCGATGCCGTACCGGTATCCGATTCCGGCGCATACCCCGGCCACGTGACCTTGTGCCGGCAGACGCACGGGGCGGGTCCGCCACAGATCCTGGATCTGTTCTTGGAAAGTCGGATTGTTCATGAATCAATCCTGGCTTCCGGGGCGGCCTCCGCGCATCAGGGCCAACCCTGATCTTTGTGACGATCGGGGCCAGGGGCGCCGCCCTGATTCAGGGTTGGACCCTGATGTGACTGCGAGTGGTTCGTGCCAGTATCGACTATGTGCAATATCTGTCAGATCCGCCGTTCGTGAGCGGTCCCGCTCCCGGGTTCACGGGAGGCCCGCCCGTCAACGGGGTACCGGTGCATGCCGTACCCATGAAGAAGGGTGTGCCCATTCCGGGCGGTGTTCCATTGCGAAAGCTGGAGCGGCGCTCCGGCGGTCGCATCGTCGCCGGTGTTGCAGGCGGTATCGCCGATCATCTCGGGATCGACGTCCTGAAGGTTCGAGTCGCCTTCGCGATTCTGGCGGCGATGGCCGGATCCGGCATCGTGATTTACGGCGCCCTCTGGATCTTCACCTCAGCCGGCACGGACACCCAGAAGCCGTCCGCGGCCGAGCGGCAGCGGGCGTACGGATTGATCGCACTCGGATTGGGCGGCGCAGCCGCGTTGTCCTGGCTGTTCAGCGGCACGGCGGGTTCGGTGCTCGCACCGTTCTTCGTCGTCGCGATCGGTGCAGCTTTGGTGTGGCGCGAGTTCGACTCCGACGGTCCCCGGACCGTCATCGGCTTGCCGCAGCGGCCTACCGTTCTCACGTGGGCGCGGGTGGTCGGGGGAGCGACCTTGATCATCTTGGGTCTCGGCGTCGTCGTCCTCGCTCAGGTCGACCTCGAAGCACTGCGCTCGTCCCTGCTGGCCGTGGTGGTGACGCTGATCGGTGTCGGTTTGTTGACGGTGCCGCTGTGGCTGCGGATGTGGCGGGCTCTCGGCGCCGAGCGTGCGGCCCGAATTCGCAACGACGAACGTGAAGAGATCGCCTCGCATCTGCACGACTCCGTACTTCAGACGTTGGCGCTGATTCAGAAGCAGTCCGACAATCCGCAAGAGGTGGCGCGCCTGGCCCGTGGTCAGGAACGCGAGCTGCGCAAGTGGTTGTTCAGCGGCGGGGATATCGACCACACGAGCCTGACCGAAGGTCTGAAGATCATCGCCGGTGAAGTGGAGGACCAGCATGGCGTCACGGTCCGCCCCGTCACGGTCGGCGACGTGCAACTCGAAGGCGAAGGCGTCGAGAACGGTCTGCCCAAGGAAGCGTTCACCGCGCTCCTCGGTGCGACGCGTGAAGCTCTGGTCAACTCGGCAAAGCACTCGGGGGAGAAGGAAATCAATCTTTTCGCCGAGGTCGAGGGCGACCAGGTCAGTGTGTTCGTTCGTGATCGCGGAGTTGGATTCGACGTCAATGCGGTGCCGGAGGACCGTCAGGGTTTGGCCAAGTCGATTCGTGGTCGCATCGAGCGACGGGGTGGCCGCGTCGTGGTTCGATCCGACATCGGAAAGGGCACCGAGATCCGCGTGCACATGCCGCTCGGTGACTCTGCTCTAAAGTGGGACCAGACTGCTGACCGTGTCGACAACCCCGAGGAACAGCCCCAGTGACTTCGCTTGCGCCGCCCCCGTACCGCGTATTTCTTGTCGACGATCATGCAGTGTTCCGCTCCGGGGTGAGGGCGGAACTCTCGCGCGAGGCAGACATGGACGTAGTCGGTGAAGCCGGTGGCGTCGCTGAGGCGATCGCGGGTATCAACTCGACGAAACCGCATGTCGTTCTGCTCGATGTCCACATGCCTGACGGTGGTGGAGTGGCAGTTCTGCGCGGAATCGATTCCGGCCCGGTGTGCTTGGCGCTCAGCGTTTCCGATGCGGCCGAGGACGTGATCGCGGTGATCCGCGGCGGCGCGCGCGGGTATGTGACCAAGACGATCTCGGGATCAGAACTGGCCGAGGGTGTACGACGCGTTGCCGGTGGTGACGCAGTGTTCGGGCCTCGCCTGGCAGGCTTCGTACTGGACTCCTTCACCGGGCGTTCCAATGCACCCGAGCCGCAACTCGATCCGGAACTCGACTCGCTGACTCCGCGAGAACTCGAAGTGCTCAGATTGCTGGCACGTGGGTACACCTACCGTGAAATCGCCGAGGACCTGGTGATTTCCGTGAAGACGGTCGAGACTCACGCATCGAACGTCCTGCGAAAGACTCAGCAGTCCAATCGCAATGCGTTGACGCGTTGGGCACATCGCCGCCAGATCGACTGAATTCCCGCGCGCTCTTTCGCGATTGCGTGTGAAGGCGCACCATGGACCGATGACGGAACCACTGGCGCTCGCGTCGAAGCGTGGGCGTTGGGTTGTCGCCGCCACCGTTCTCGGCTCGAGCATGGCTCTCCTCGACGGCACTGTCGTCAACATTGCTCTTCCTCACATCGGTGAAGAACTGGGTTCCGGTGTCGCCGGACTGCAGTGGACGCTCAGCGGTTACACCTTGGCCTTGGCGTCGCTGATTCTGCTCGGGGGAGCGCTCGGTGATCGTTGGGGTCGGCGACGGGTATTCGTGTGGGGGACGGTCTGGTTCGCGGTCGCGTCGTTGCTCTGCGGAATTGCACCGGACATCACGTTTCTGGTGATTGCACGAATCCTGCAGGGAGTGGGAGCTGCGCTCTTGACACCTGGCAGCCTTGCCATCATCTCCGCGTCACTTCGTGAGGAGGACCGCGGCGCGGCAATCGGATTGTGGTCGGGTTTAGGTGGTGTTGCCGGCGCCATCGGACCGCTTTTCGGTGGTTGGCTGGTGGAAGTGGCGGGATGGCGATCGGTATTCCTGCTCAATATCCCGCTGGCGATCGTCGTGGTGTGGGCAGCGGTGCGCCATGTACCGGAGAGCCGCGACCCGCATCCGCCCGAGCACCTGGACGTGGTCGGATCTGCCTGCGCAGTAGTCGGTCTCGGCGCACTGACGTACGGGCTGATCGAGGTCAACCCGATAGTCGGGCTGATCGGAGTGATCGCGCTCTGCCTGTTCGTTGTGGTGGAACGACGCTCACCGAGTGCCCTTGTGCCGCCGTCCCTGTTCCGTTCGCGGATGTTCGTCGCGGCCAATCTGGTGACCCTTGCGGTCTATGCGGCGCTGGGCGGTGTGTTCTTCCTGCTCGTGCTGCAACTGCAATTGGTTGCCGGGTACTCGCCGGTGGCTGCCGGCGTCGCAACGGTACCGATCACCGTGGCATTGCTGCTGTTGTCTTCGCGCGCGGGCAGTTACGCGCAGACGCATGGACCGCGATTGCCGATGACGGTCGGGCCCGCCGTTGCCGCGGTGGGGTTGGTGTTGATGACGCGGATCGGCCCGGATGCGTCGTACCTGACCGTCGTGCTGCCGGGAGTTCTGGTGTTCGGGCTCGGCCTGGCGGTGATGGTCGCGCCGTTGACCGCCGCGGTGCTTGGTTCGGTACCGGTGGAGCAGTCCGGAATCGCATCCGGTGTGAACAATGCCGTTGCTCGCACGAGCCAACTTCTTGCCGTCGCGGCCTTGCCTGCCCTCGTGGGTATCGACGCCGAAAGTCTGGTCGATCCGACGAGTTTCTCCGACGGGTTCCGGTACGCGATGTACATCTGTGTGGCACTGCTGTTGGTCGGTGCAGCGATCGCCGCGACGCTGATCCGAACTCCGACAGTAGAGCCTGTTCAGGAAGCGGATTCGGTTGCCTGCAAGCCGCATTGTGATCTGACGGGACCTGCAGTGCAACCGAATCCGATGAGGGACTAGACGCTGATGTCGCGATCGCGGCTGGGCACCAAGGGAATTGCTGCGGCGGGAAATGCCGCGACTATCGCGAAGGCGAGCGGGTAGCCGACCGCGCCGATCAGCGCACCGACCACCGGGCCCACTGCTGACGCGGCAACGAACTGCCCGGTGTTCTGTGCGCCCAATGCTTTTCCTTGCCATTTCGGCCCGGCAGCTTCGGCGACGGAAGTGAATGCCAAACCGTTGTCGGCGACGCTGATAGTGGTTGCCAGCAGCAGGATCAAGGCGGGAACGCCCCAAGGCGCTGCGCCGGCTGCCGCCATTGCCAACATGACCGCAGACGCGGAGACGGCAACCAACCGCAGCGGGCCTACTCTGCTTCCGGCGCGATCACTCCAGATGCCGACAACGATGCGTCCGAGTGCACCCACGAACTGGGAGATCCCGATCAGGAGCCCAGCGGGCGCAGCGTCCCATCCTTGCTCGCTGATCAGCCAGACCATACCGAATGTCGAGAGGGTGAACTGCGGAAACACCAGCAGTGCCGAGACGACGTGAATGCGCCACAGGAACCAGTTCGAGCGATAAGGATTTACCGTTTCGACCGGGATGTCTGTGGGCTGTGCCGCCGGCCGCGGGGGATTGATCAATGCGACGGCGCAGATCAGGGCGAGAACGCCGTTGAGAGCTACCGACAGTCCGACGGCCGAACCGATTCCTACGTTCGCAGCGAGAGTCGGGATGGTCAGCGACGCGATGGTCACGCCCAGGGGCTGTGACATCTGCCGGATTCCCATCGCGAGGCCGCGCCGATCCTTGGGAAACCAGCCGACCACAACACGTCCACTGGCAGCGTTGGTGCTCGCCGCAGCCATTCCGCCCAGCAGAAATGCGATCCCGAGGAGGGTGTAGTTGTCGGTGGTGGTCGCGGCCAGCGCGGCGATCGCCGTCAGGCCGAGCCCGATGGAGATGACCCATTTCTCGCCGAATCTGTCAGCCATGGCTCCCCACGCCACCAGCGTGAGAACCATGCCGAAAGTGGGTGCAGCGGCCAGAGTTCCGGCCTGCGTCAACGAGAGGCCGTGTTCGGAATGCAGCAGCGGGATCAAGAAGGCGGGGGTGCTGACGAAGACGGTGCCTGCGGCCTGGGCTGCGACGCCGATTCCGAGCATCGTCCACGCCTTCGGGGAGACGGCCGTCTTTTCCAGCCGCGACGCCTGCGTCATGGTGCCCTCCGATCTCTACGCTGTTCGACGATGCCGACGCTACTCGCGTGGTTTCACATGTTGAAACCAGAATCCCACTATTTGGTCAAACGCGGACGGTTCAGGGTGCGAAGTGCCCACCCCTTTTCGAGCGAACGGTACGACGATCGCCTTGGGTGCGCCGAAAGGTACGTTCGCTCGGGGAGAGGGTCAGCGATTGGGCAGGCGAACCGTGAAGACCGTGCGCCCGTCCACCTGGTCGACGCCGATGGTGCCGCCGTGCAAGTGCACGTTCTCGACGGCGAGCGAGAGTCCGAGTCCGCTGCCCTCGCTGCGTCCGCGCGCGGTGTCGACCTTGTAGAACCGCCGAAAGATTGCCTGCCGGTCTTCGGGTGAGATGCCAGGGCCGTGGTCGACGACGGTGATGACGGAGAACCCGGATTCGACGCTCAACTCGACGCGAACCGGGGGCGCTCCGTGGCGCAGTGCATTGCCGACGAGGTTGGCGACGACAATGTCGATCCGACGCGAATCGACTCTGGCGCTGACACTTTCGGGTGCGCGCAGTTCGACGGTATCTGTCCATCCGCGGCTCTCGAGTGTGCGCTCGGTCAATTCGACGAGGTCGACGTCGTCGAGGACGAGGTGCGCTTGCTGAGAGTCGTGGCGAGACATTTCGATGAGGTCTTCGACAAGTCGAGTGAGCTTGCCGATCTCACTGCTCACGATGCGCGCGGCAGCGGCGGCGTCGGGCGGAAGATTGGGGATCTCTTCACGGAGGATCTCACTGACCGGCACCAGTGCTGCGAGCGGCGTCCGGAGCTCGTGGGAGACGTCTGCGACAAACCTTCTCGACTGCTCTTCCGATTCTTCCAGACCTCGGATGACCGCTTCGTTGCGAGCGACCATGTTGTTGAACGTTGTTGTGACCTGGGCGAGTTCGGCTACTCCGTCTTCGGGGAGTCGGACGCTGAGGTCGCCGTCGGCAGCACGGGCGGCCGCCTTGTCCAGGCGTTTGAGCGGACGGACAAGCGTCGACGCGATCCACAGCCCGAGTAGTCCGCTCACCAACACACCGGCGGCGAGGGTGAGGCCGACAGCTCGAAGCAGGTCGTCGAACTTGTCCTGCACTCCTACCAGCGGCCGGATGGTGACGGCTTTGACCAATGTCTCGTTGTCGTAGCTGTCGTCCGCGCTCATGTCCACGACATTGACGGACATTCCCAACATGATGCGCTGGGAGTCGAGCCTCTCGAAACGGATCAGCTTCGGACTGTCCAAACCTTCGTCGAAGCTGGGCGGAATGGTCGCCGCATCCACGGATCCTTGACGGATGACTTCGCCGTCGACGATCAGCGTCATGTCGGACTGGAAGATCTGTTGGAGGTTGGCAGGCGTCAACTCCTCTACCGGTGTTCCGTTGACGTATTGCAGTTCGTCGCGAAATTGTGCGGTCGCGACATCCTGAGCGTTGGAATAGATCCACGACCGCGCCATGAACGAGACGACACCCGCGGTTGCCCCGGCGATGATCACGACGATTGCGATGAACACGAGCACGAGCCTGGTTCGCAGACCGTCGACCTGAAGCCAGGTCGGTCTCATCGGGCTGGGCTGGTGTTGAAGCGATACCCGAACCCGCGCACCGTTTCGATGACGGTCGGTGCGGCCGGGTCGTCCTCGATCTTTCCGCGCAGCCGCTGCACTGCTGCATCGACGATTCTGGAATCACCCAGATACTCCTGGTCCCAGGCTGCGGACAACAACTGTCGGCGGCTCAGGACCTGTCCGGGGTTCTCGGTCAGCGCCAGGATCAGTCGGAGTTCGGTCGGGGTGAGGGTCAGCAGCATCCCGGCCTTGCGGACCTGCAGCGACGACCGATCCAATTCCAGGTCGCCGAACGTCTCTGCACCCGGCGTCGCATCCGGGCGCGTCGTTGCCGGTGCCGAGCGCCGCACGACGGCTTTGATACGAGCGTCGAGGACGCGCGGACTGGCCGGTTTGACGACGTAGTCGTCGGCACCGGCTTCCAGGCCGGCGACGGTGTCGATGTCGTCGGATCGAGCGGTCAGAATGATGATCGGGATCGAACTTCGGGTGCGGATACGTCGGCAGATCTCGTAACCGTCGGCACCCGGCAGCCCGAGGTCGAGTAGGACGAGGTCCGTGGCACCCAGGGCGTCGTCGAAATCACCGTTACCGTCGGGGCGATGGCTGACGTTGTGCCCGAGTCGGTTCAGTCCCAACGTGATTGCCTCGGCCACGGCTGGATCGTCTTCTATGAAAAGTATGCTCACCATGAGCTCACCTTGGACTCGCCATGATCAGGGGCCTTCTGCGGTCGGAGAAATCTCGGTCAGCCAAGGGTACAGGGGTCACACTCGCGAGAGTCGCTCGTTGCCTGAGTCTGCCAGCACCGCATGCCGGGCGACGCTGGTGTTCAACGGAAATGCCGACACAGCGAGGGTGTAGCAGCCGACGAGCAGTAGTGCACCGATCACGTCGCTCGGGCGGTGCCATTGCAGCACGACTACCGAGATCGCGGTTCCGATGGTGATCAGCGCACCGTTGACCGCAACGACCGCCCGCCACCTCGAGGGCGTGACGATCACGATCGCGCAGACCAGAGCAGCTATGGCCGTCAAAGTGCCGCTGGGGAAGGAATTGTGCATCACCAGACCGTTCAGGTCCGGTCGATCCAGCGATTGTTTGAGAACCCAAGCCGTCGTGATGGGACCGAGGGTCACGACGACGACGCGTAAAGCTAGCGCAATCGGGTTGTTGCGCAATGTGATCATGAGCGCCACGAGCACTCCTCCCACTATCAGTATCGGGGTGACGAGGCCGATGAACTCGGCGGAGAACACGCTGAGGCGTTCGGAGGTGGCCGCACCCACCATGAGTTGTTGGTCGACGATCTGACCACCGGTGGTGTTGACCGCCAATTCGAATTCGACGACTCCGAGGATCAAGAGTGCCAGTGCGGCAATCAGTCTCGCTGGTTTGACTCGTGTCATGATCAGCCTTCCGCTCTCTCGTCCGAGGGGTTGCTCAGTTGTGGCGGGCATTCCCCGCCAGGAGTGGTTGCCAATTCGAAATGCCACATCTCGTTGGCGTAGGTCTGGCAGAGGCCGTAATCGCTGCCGTGCTGAATGAGCCAGTCGTCGGCGTCGGTCGGTCCGATGTCGACGGCCTGTCCACTGACATGCTTGGACAGGCTCGGCGAGTGCACCCACTTGGACGCTTCGTCCACGCTGCCGTACTTGACGACGGCTTCGTCGAACAGTCGCTGTTGGTATGCCGCGGACCGCCAACCCGACGTGACGTGCATGTCCACGCCGGATGCCTGTGCGTCGGCCGCTGCCGACTGGAGCGCCGCGAGCAGTGCGGAATCGAGACGGGCAAGCGCGGGCACATGAGTGTCCTGCAAGCTGATGCCGTCCTCGATCTCGCCGCCTGAAGGTCCTGAATCAGGCTGAGTGGCAAGGTAGTTACCGCTCTTCGGTTGTGCTTCTTCTGTGTACGAGCAGGAGCTGAGCGCGACCGCACCGAGCACGACTGCACCGAGTGCGACGAAGCGGATGATTCCGCGGTGGCTGGGCATACAACAGAGACTTCTCGGTCAGTGTCACCGGCAGGTGGTCACCGTTCGTCGACGGTGTCACGGTCTGCAACAGCTCTGTAACAGGACGGAACGGGGCTGGTGAGCGCGCGCTACGCGGGGCGCGGGATCGACGCGAAAGTCGACAGCTCGAACCACGAAGGCAGGCTACGACGCAACGCAGTAGGCCCAGAAATGGTGACGTCACCGGACCGTATGGCGTCCGACCAGGTCAGGTTACCTCGCCAGATCTCGGTCATCTGTCGCAAGCCCGCAGAGACCGACACTGCAACGTCGAAACCCGGATCGATATCGCACATGTCCACCTCACCGGAATTGATGACGAGCCACCAGTTCCGCGAATGTCCACGTACTCCGGAGAATGCGAAGTGCACCACGGTCTTGCCTTCAGGCACCACGGAATGATCCACGCGGCGATGCATGTCCCACAGCAGCAGCTTCGGATCCAGATCTTCGTCGCCCAGTTCACCGATCCACCTGGTACCCCAGATGCCGAGAGCTTCGACCACAGGGCGCAGTTCGCGGCCGGCGTCGGTCAGACGATAGCTGACGACACAGTCGGTTTCTTCTCGCTCCACGATGCCGGCGACCGCGAGTTGGTGAAGCCGGGTCGAGAGCAGAGTCGGTGACATTCGCGGGAGCCCGCGGCGGAGATCGTTGAAATGTTCGCTTCCCATGATCAGTTCGCGGAGGAGAAGCAGTGTCCACCGCTCGTCGAGTAGCTCCATCGCCTTGGCGACGGGGCAGAACTGGTGGTACGAGGACCCCATCTCTCGATCGTAGGCCTCCGGGGTGCTCCGGTACAGATTTCGTACTGGAGAGGAGTGAACCGTCGTCGTAGCGTCGGAGTAACGGCATGAACGCTGTCGGGCTCCGAGTACGAAAATTATTGAAGGAGAACGGTAATGAGTGAATCAACGGGGACTCTCGGGTTGGACCGGGAGCTGAAGGCCAAGCACCGGGCAATGTGGGGGCTCGGTAACTATCCGGCGGTGGCGACGCAGGTCATCGCGGAACTCGGACCTGTATTGGTGCGTGAATGCGGCGTGCAGAAAGGAGATCGGGTGCTCGACGTCGCGGCGGGGTCCGGCAACGCCGCCATTCCGGCGGCTGCGCTGGGTGCGCAGGTGATCGCCACCGACCTGGCTCCCGAACTGTTCGTGGCAGGACGGGAGGCCGCGGCACTCGCGGGTGTCGAACTCGATTGGCAGGAGGCCGACGCCGAGGCTCTTCCGTTCGGCGACAACGAGTTCGACGTAGTGCTCTCGTGCGTCGGTGTGATGTTTGCCCCGCATCATCGGCGCGCCGCGGACGAACTTTTGCGAGTATGCCGACCCGGCGGAAAGATCGGAGTGCTGAGTTGGACTCCGACGGGGTTCATCGGCGAGATGTTCAAAACGATGAAGCCGTATGCACCGCCCCCGCCTCCTGGTTCGCAGCCGGCGCCTTTGTGGGGCGACGAGAACCATGTTCGTGATCTGCTCGGCGATGTTGCCGCAAGGAAAGACGTACTTCGTGTGGACACATTCAGCGGGCCGGAAGATTTCCGCGATTTCTTCAAGAAGAATTACGGCCCGACCATCGCGGTGTACCGGAACATCGCCGGCGATCCTGACCGCACACAGGCGCTCGATCGCGATCTGCTCGAGTTGGCAAAGAAGTACGGCAGCGGAAGCGAGCCGTTCGTGATGGAGTGGGAATACCTGCTTCTCACCGCGACACCCGACGAGGGCGGTGCATGATGACGACGGTCGAGTTCGCGCCACTGAAATCGGCGATCACGGGTTCTGTGTTCAGCCCCCGAGATCCGGAGTACGACGACGCCAGGTCGATCTGGAACGGGCAGATCGATCATCGTCCGGCGGTGATCGCCAGGTGCCGGTCGGCGTCGGATGTATCTGTGGCACTTGCATTTGCCAGAGCCCATTCGTTGGAGGTTTCGGTCAGAGGTGGTGGGCATTCCTACCGAGGTACCTCGGTGTGTGAAGGCGGTGTGATGATCGATCTCAGTGCGATCAACGTAGTCAGTGTCGCCCCGTCCGCGAAGCGAGCCAGGGTCGGTGGTGGTGCGACGATTGCCGACCTCGACGCCGCGACGCAGGAACACGGATTGGCAGTGACCGGTGGAGTGATCAGTGATACCGGCGTCGGTGGCCTGACCCTCGGCGGCGGCATGGGGTGGTTGACGCGCACGCTCGGCCTGGCGATCGACAATCTGGTGTCGGCAGAGGTGGTGCTCGCCGACGGTTCGATCGTGCGGGCCTCCGAGAACGATCACAGCGACTTGTTCTGGGCGCTGCGCGGCGGCGGTGGAAACTTCGGAGTGGTCACCGAGTTCGAGTACCGTCTGAGCGAGATCGGTCCGGAAGTGCATCTGGGACTGTTCTTCTGGGGGATGGAGGACGGACCCGCAGCGCTTCGTCTGTGCCGCGAAGTGGTGCCTGCCCTGCCGAGAAATGCCGGAGCGATGGTTGCCGTCGGTTTGTCCGCGCCTCCGGCACCGTTTGTTCCGGATCAGTTTCACCTGCTGCCCGGATACGCGTTGCTGGTAGCCGGTTTCGGATCGGAAGAGGAACACTCGAACGCGATTGCGCCGATTCGAGAGGGCGTGCCGACGCTGTTCGAGTTCGTCACCCCGCTCCCGTACATCGGTTTACAGTCGATGCTCGACGAATCGGAACCATGGGGTGCATACGCCTATGAGAAGGCCTTGGACCTGGTGGATTTCTCCGACGCCGTGATCGATGTTCTGACCGAGCAAGCGGGCAAGAAATCGTCGCCGATGTCCTTCATGCCGATCTTTCCGCTGCAGGGAGCTTTCACCTCCGTCGGCGAGGACGACACTGCGTTCGGTGGTTCTCGCACACCACATTACGTGTGCAACATGACGGCTACGGCCACCGATGCCGGGACACTGGAATTGGATCGATCGTGGGTGCGTGAGACCTGGGAAGCCTTGCGTCCGTTCTCGTCCAATCAAGGCGGGTACGTCAACTTCATGACCGATGTCGACGAGGACCGAGTGCGAGCGTCCTACGGTGCGGCGAAGTACGCGCGATTGTCCGCCGTCAAGGCGAAGTACGACCCGGACAACGTGTTTCACCTCAACGCAAACATTCTGCCCGCGTAGAGCGTCCGGTCAGGCCGTGAATACCAGGATGACGACGATCAGTGCGGCCAAGATGATGACGGCAACCATGCCTGTCATGGCGAGGGGAGCCCAGGCCACTACCTTGTCGCGGGTGCTGGCATCGGCGGGGCCGGTCGGTATCCGCGGCGGCCAGGAGAACATGTCCATGGGGCTGGGGACGTTCCGCAGTGGCGTGTTCTGTTGCACTGCAGGCAGTCCGGTGATCGTGGAGCCGGTCAGGCGATTGCGGCGGTGTGGGTCGGCGAGTTGTGTGGTGCGGTGAGCCCACGCCGGCACGGCGCCTTCGGACGAGTAGACGGGAGCGTCGATCAACTGCTCGATCGTGCCACCGCCCGTCGCGGCTGCAGCGAGCGCGTCGCGTGCCTGAGCCATCGTCGGACGACGGGTGGGGTCCGGCTCGAGGAGCTGAAGGAGAACGTCGGTGAGCGGTCCGGACTTGGTGGGTCGGTAGATCTCGGCCTTGGCGACACGATGCAGTAGAGCGATGGCGTCCGAGTCGATGCCGAAGGGCGGTTGACCCTCGATCACCGTGTAGAGCGTCGACCCGAGTGAGAAGACGTCACTGGCCTCGGTGGGATCGTCGCCGCGGGCAACTTCGGGTGCAAAGTACGCGGGAGTGCCGGTGATGACCTCGTCCTGGGTGTCGGATACGTCGCTCTTTGCGCGGGCGATGCCGAAGTCACTGATCTTGACGGTGCCGAGAGACTTGCCTCGGTCGGCGATCAGGATGTTGCCGGGCTTGATGTCGCGGTGGACGATGCCGGCGGCGTGCGCCTCGGTGAGCGCCGCAGCGATCTGCGCGCCGATCTGCGCGACCTCCAGCGGTGGCAACGTGTCGGCCAAGTTCATCGCCTGGGCGAGGCTGCGGGCGGGGAAGTACTCCATGACCAACCACGGTTCACCGGACTCGATCGCGACGTCGTACATGGCGATGGAGTGGGGGTGGGTGAGCTTTGCGGCGTTCCTGCCTTCGCGCAATGTACGTTCACGGACCTCTTCGGCCGTTTCGGTGTCGAGGCCTTCCGTGCTTGTGACCTGTTTCACCGCGACGTCACGGCTGAGGAGGGTGTCGCGGGCCAGCCAGACGGCGCCCATGCCTCCGTCGCCGATCTTGGAGCGGAGTCGGTACCGCCCCGCCAGCAGGTATTCGGGCCCGATGCCCCTCCCGGTCTGCTCCTGAGCTGTCACATCTCAAGGTTAATGGATTGATGCCACTGTGACGCTCGAGGCTCCTGTGAACTGGGTTTTTTGCTCTGCTTGACGTGTCGGGGGTGACACGGTTTACTGAAAACAGTTCGAAAATATGTTCGAAATTGCTGTTCGTTGGATGCATGTCAGACCCGACTTCCCCGCGGTTTGCCGGCTGGTTATGGATTGCTGCCGAGTGAGTTTTTCCGGTGTTCCGGAGGATGGGGATGACCGAGGTGACCGAGTTGGTGGAGCTGTCGGCAGATGCGGCGGGGTTGTCCCGTCAGGATCGGCTGGCACAGCTCCGCCGACAGATCGCGTCCATTCCCTCTCGCGGCGATACGTCGTTTTCGGGACCGAGTGTTTCCGTGGCTGGTGTTTCCGGGACAAGTGCAGCAGCCTTCGAGAGTGTTGCCGACCGGGACATACCGGTCGTGAACCGCGCGCACAAGGCTGGTGTTCTCCCAGTGCCGGAAGGTATCGGGGCATTGCTACCGCAGGGCGGTTTGGTGCGCGGAACCGTGGTGTCCGTCGAGGGCGCTGCTTCCTTGCTCTTGGGATTGGTCGCGTCCGTGACGGCGTCCGGGGGGCATGTGGCAGTCATCGGGCAACCTCGACTGGGATTGCTGGCGGCGTACGAGATGGGTGCGCAATTGGAACGTCTGGCGCTCATTCCGGCGCCTGGGCCGGATCCGGTCGAGATCGCTGCTGTGCTGCTCGACGGTATGGATCTGGTGATTCTGGGATTGGCGGGTGCGTCGGTATCCCCGTCGCGTGCGCGAGCGGTGGTGGCGCGCGCCCGGAGCAAGGGCTCGACTCTTGTTGTCACCGAAGGTCACTGGGACGGGGCCGAAGTTCGGTTGGACGCTCGGGTTCATGGTTACGGTGGGTTCGGTCAGGGCCGTGAGTTGGGGCGTGGTCGGCTCAGTTCCCTGAGCCTCGCGGTTCGTGCTCGGGGGCGCTCGTTCCAGCCCCGGACCACGCGTCTGGACATCTGCAGTGCAGCCGGGCGGGTCGAGTGGGTACCTTCCCGGCCGGTCGAGGCCGTGTCGGAGCAGGTGGTGTCGTCGCGGGTGGTGTCGTCACGGGTGGTGTCACTGTGAGCAGAGTTCTGGCGTTGTGGTGCCCGGACTGGCCGGCGGTGGCAGCGGCAGCGCTTGCCGATCTTCCTGCCACGCATCCTGTCGCAGTCACCTCGGGTAATCGGGTGATCGCATGTTCGGCGACGGCCCGCGCGGAGGGAGTGCGACGAGGCCTGCGCCGACGCGAGTCGCAGGCCCGCTGCCCGGAACTGTATGTGGCGATGGCAGATCCGGAACGCGACGCCAGATTGTTCGAGCCGGTCGCCGCGGCCATCGATGCGGTGGCACCGGGCGTCGAGGTACTTCGTCCTGGTTTGTTGGTGCTCAGTGCGCGAGGTGTCAGTCGGTACTTCGGTTCGGAGGAAGCCGCGGCGGAACGATTGGTGGATCAGGCATCTGCTGCGGGCGTCGAGAGTCAGGTGGGTGTGGCGGATCAACTGTCCACAGCGGTCATCGCCGCGCGCCGGGCAGCGCTGGTGCCGCCGGGGGAGGGGGCACGGTTTCTGGCGCCGCTACCCATGCCGGAGTTGGCGGCCGAGCCCAGTCTGTCTGCGCCGCATCGCGGGGAGTTGGTGGATCTGCTGCGCAGGCTCGGGATCAGAACCATCGGTGCTTTCGCGGATTTACCGGCAGTGGACGTCGCTTCGCGTTTCGGGGCCGATGCGGTGCTCGCGCATCGTGCGGCGCGCGGTGAACCCGAGCGGCCACCGTCGGCGCGGACGCTTCCGCCGGATCTGGAAGTGGAGCAGCATTACGATCCGTCGATCGAGCGGGTGGATGCCGCAGCGTTTGCCGGGCGCGCCTTGGCGAGTCTCCTGCACGACAAATTGTCGGCTGCCGCAGTGGCGTGCACCCGCCTGTCGATTTCGGCCAGCACGGGCAACGGTGAAAATCTTTCTCGGACTTGGCGTTGCGCCGAACCTCTGACACCGGAGGGAACGGCCGATCGAGTGCGATGGCAACTGGACGGCTGGCTCACCGGGCGCAGTGGGACCCGGCCGACCGCAGGCATAGCGGTGTTGCGTCTGGAACCGGTGGAGGTGGTCAGTGCCGGCGCTTTGCAGTTGGGGCTGTGGGGCGGTGTCGGCGACGAGGAGGAGCGGGCCAGGCGAGCATTGGTGCGCGTGCAAGGTCTTCTGGGCGGCGAATCGGTTCAGGTCGGTGTCCTGAGCGGTGGTCGAGGGCCCTCGGAGCGAATTACCCTGTTGCCCTTGGGTGACGAGCGGGTAGCTGCTCATGATCCGACAGCCCCGTGGCCTGGTCGTCTGCCGCAGCCGTCTCCGGGGTCGATCTTCGTCGACAATCCCAAGGTATGGCTGGAGGATGTGGCCGGCAACGCCGTGTACGTCACTGAGCGCGGTGTCTTCAGCTCGCAGCCGGGAAGGCTGAAGTGGGGGAGCAAGGAATGGGCAGTGCAGGGATGGGCCGGGCCCTGGCCGGTGGACGAGCGATGGTGGGACGCAGCCTCGGCGCGCACGGCCGCGCGGGCTCAGGTGCTGTTGGAGGAATCGCGGGCGTTGCTGATGATCTGTGAAGGCGGTGGATGGTCGGTGGAGGGCGTGTACGAATGAGCTCGTAGGTACAGCCAGCTGTACCAGACATGGTCGAGTCGACTGTACGAACAGTAGGGGCGCTGGCGCCATCGCACCGACGCCATCGGGCGCCTAGCGTTGATGACATTCAAAAACTCACTGTTGCAATGATTCTCGTCGTTGCAACTCTTCGCGAGGAGTGTCATGAAAACGGCGGGTCGAGCTGACGTTTCCGGAACCGATCGACTTCACTACGAGCCGATGGAGCTACGCGACGCACAACTTCTGGCATACGACGAGTCCGGCGAAGGCCGGATCGTGGAGGTGTTCGGCGATGTCGCCACAGCCGAGCACATCATGATCTTCGTGCCGGGCAACGACAACGGACTGGGAAACTACTTCGACGAGAACCGTCCGACAGGACCACGCGCGAGCGGATGGACACTGGGAAGGATGCTCCGAACGCTCGGGCCGAACGACCGCGTCGCGGTGATCGTGTGGGTCGGTTATCGGACGCCGTGGGGATTTCTCGAGTCGTTCTCCCGGACACTTGCAGAACTTGGTGCGATAGATCTGGCGCGGTTGACTCGTATCTTGCCGCGATCGGCGCATGTGACGCTCGTCGGACACAGCTACGGGGCCGTGGTGTGCGGACTCGCTCTCCCGTCGGCGCGAGTGGACGATTGCGTGGTGCTGGGTAGTCCGGGGATGGGGACCAGTTCGCGCGAAGACCTGTGCTTTGCCGGAAATCTCTGGGCTGCGCTTGGTCCGTCGGACTGGATCCGCTATTTCCCACGCGTCAAGATCGGCCGCATCGGCCACGGCCCGTCTCCAGTTCGGGCGCAGCACGGAGCCATTGTTTTCGGTACCGGAGCCGTTCGAGGGCATTGCGGCTACTTCGCCGATGCAAGCGAGTCGCTGCGAAACATCGCGAGGATCGGACTCGGTCGCTACGACGAGGTCACGCGACCAGGGGAGTTGCAGCCTCGGCTGACCGCGTCAGCAATCCGCGAGGACGGGTCTATCCTGGGAACTCGTGAGTGTCGCTAACGTACGAAGTGCCGGCGGGGTCCAGATCAGCTACCGCGATTCCGGCTCGCATCCCAGTGTGGCCGATCTGCCTCCGGTAGTCCTCGTGCACGGGATGGGCGGCGACAGCGGTACCTGGGACAAGTTCGCGCGGACCTTGCGATCACGCAACCGGCGAGTTGTCTCGGTCGACCTTCGCGGCCACGGCCGGAGCGCTCGTGCGTCGTCGTATCTGTTCGAGGAGTTCGCGGACGACGTCATGGACGTGTGTGATCATCTCGAACTCGAGCAGGTGGACCTGGTCGGCCACTCGCTCGGCGGGCACGCGGCGTCGTTGATCGCGCAGAAACGTCCCACTGCGGTGCGGAAGTTGGTCATCGAGGAAGCGCCGTTACCACTACGTGCGGGTGACCCGGAACAGGTGTTCGCGAGGAAATTGCCGAGTGTCCCAGAACTGTGGCATGCCACAACAAGTTTGGTGCGGCATCCGCGAGCCGCGTTGACGTTCGATCGCTCGATGACGCGGTCCGCGCTCGAGCAGTTCCGCCGACCGGATCCGCAGTGGTGGGATCGGTTGCCGCTCATCGAGGCTGACATGTTGTTCCTGCGTGGAGGTCTGGGCGGGATGGTGGATCCTGTTCGCCTCGACGCTGTTGCAGCCACCGTCGCACGCTGCGAATTGGTCTCTTTCCGTACCGGCCACAGTGTCCACCGCGACGGTCATCGCCAATTCGAATCCGTTGTGTTGCCGTTCATTTCCTGAAAGCGCAATACTCGATCGGTGATGCCACGAACCCATCCGAAACGTGTGTGGCACCGAATGTACTTCCATGCATACCAACGGCAACGACTGGTCCGCACACGAATACATCGACGCGGTAGCACGGTCCGTTCACGGTGAGACCGTCCGATGGCCGCAGGGGCCGAGCATGGATGCGGTGATCGTCCTTCCCGTTCATGCCAGGCACCATCCGGGGAAGAACGCAGTTCTGCTCTGGAATCACGACTTCGGTTGGTCGTGGGGTGTCGAGGAGGCTGATGTGCGAAGGACGATTTCGATAGTCGACACCCTCGGTATCGGCCGGACACCGGATCCGCTGCGCTGTGCGGATCGGGTTATCGAACTGATCAGCGCACGGGCAGTTTGCTCGCGCATGTGTAGCGAAGAGTGATTCGGTCAACTCTGGGGCGACAACGCCTCCGAGAGGACGACGCACGTGAACCCAGAGAACGTTCCAGCCCCGCATTGTCATTCATTGCCGCGCCGGACGTTCCTCGGTGGCGTCGGTGCTCTTGTCCTCGCGGGAGTGGCAGACGTCGCGGCCGGCGCGGTGAGCGCGGTGCCGGTACAAGCAGCACCCGCCGATCGGTTTCCGCAGAAACCCAACATCGTTGTCATCATCACCGATCAGGAACGCCGGTCGATGTACTGGCCCCAAGGCTGGGCTGAACAGAATCTGCCCAACCGCAAGAGGATTGCCGATCACGGGCTGAGTTTCGACCAGGCAGTGTGCAACACCGCGATGTGCTCGCCCAGTCGCAGTACGTTCTTCACCGGCCTCTACCCCGCGCAGCACGGGGTCACCAGAACGCTCACCGAAGGTGGCACTGTCTCACCCACCGAGCCACAGTTGCAGGTCTCCGAACAGAACATGGCAAAGCTGCTGGCGTCGGCCGGCTACAACGTCCAGTACCGGGGGAAATGGCATCTGAGCAAAGGCGTCGAGGGTGGTGATCCGACAAGCGAGGACGTGGCAGGATTCGGCTTCGAGGGGTGGATTCCGCCGGACGCGGGCCAGGACACCAATCCGGATCACTTCGGTGGCGGGTGCGCAGACCATGATCGCCGTGTCGCCGAGGAAGCTGTCGAGTTCCTCTCCGGACCCGCAGTCACATCCGGACAGCCTTGGGCGCTGATCGTCTCGTTCGTGAACCCGCACGATGTCCTCGCGTACCCCCAGACGTGGAACGCGATGAACGGCACGTGCGACAACTACGGATCGGACGCGCCGGGCGCCTTCGAGCAGGGTATCGACTTGCCGCCCACCTTCGACGAGATCCTGGCGCTCAATCACAAACCGACAGCCCAGGTTCAGTCGGAACTGCTGTTGGCAGCCGGGCTCGGGCCGCTGCTCGGACCCGATCAGGCGCGTAACTACATCAACTTCTACGCCTATATGCACAAGGTGGTCGACGAACACATCGGCAGCGTGCTCGACGCGATCGAAGCCACTCCACAGATGCTCGACGACACGGTGATCGTTCGGATGTCCGATCACGGGGAGATGGGGATGAGCCACGGAGGTTTGCGGCAGAAAGTGTTCAACGCCTACGAGGAAACACTGCGCGTTCCACTGGTCATCAGCAACCCCTTGCTGTTTCCCGAACCCGTTCGCACCGACGCCCTGGCGTCGTTGATCGACGTGATGCCCACTCTCGCCACGCTCGCCCAAGCGCCTGCGCGTCAATCGTGGAACTTCCTGGGTACCGATCTGACACCGGTCATCGTCGACGCTGCCGCTTATCCGCAAAGTCCCAGCACGCAGGTTCAGGACACGATTCTGTTCACCTACGACGATCAGAACTGTGCGACGCCCGACGGTCAGAACATCGTCACGCAGCCCAACCACATTCGGTGCATACGCGAGAGCCGCTGGAAGTACACGATGTACTTCGATCCTGCGGGAGTTGCTGCGCCGCAATACGAACTGTACGACTTACAAGCCGACCCCTTGGAACTGAACAATCTCGCCAATCCGCTCAACATCGGTTCGTATCGGCCGGATCTGGCAGCTCAGATGAACGCCAAGCTCTTCGCAGTGATGGAGACCAAGGGTGTTTCCCTGAAGGAATAGATCGAATTTCGTCAAAACTGATTCACGTTTCAGTTCTGCGGGCATGCTGGTGGGGCATCTGTCTTCGGTTCGGGAAGAAGGAATGTCATGACTGTCACCTCGCCGGGGCGAGAAGGTTTCAGTTCTCTTCGGTCGGGAGGGTTGAACTGGGATTCGTTCCCACTCCGATTGTTCACCAAGGGAAACGCCAAATTCTGGAACCCAACCGACCTCGATTTTTCGCAGGATGCCCGTGACTGGCAGGAGCTGACCAGCGAACAACAGCGCAGCGCCACCTTCCTGTGTGCGCAGTTCATCGCCGGTGAAGAAGCCGTCACCGAAGACATTCAACCGTTCATGAAAGCAATGTCGACCGAGGGACGATTCGGCGACGAGATGTACTTGACGCAGTTCTGTTTCGAGGAAGCCAAGCACACCCAGGTGTTTCGGCTGTGGATGGACGAAGTGGGATTGACCAGTGACCTGCATTCCTACGTCGCTGACAATCCGTACTACCGGCAACTGTTCTACGAGGAGCTGCCGTCGTCGCTACGCATTCTCGAGACAGACCCCAGCCCGGTCAACCAGGTGCGTGCCAGCGTCACGTACAACCACGTCATCGAGGGCAGTCTGGCGTTGACGGGTTACTACGCCTGGCAGAAAGTTTGTGCGACGCGCGGAATCCTCCCTGGCATGCAGCAATTGGTGCGAAAGATCGGTGACGACGAACGACGGCACATGGCTTGGGGAACGTTCACCTGCCGAAGGCACGTCGCCGCCGACGATCACAACTGGGACGTCGTTCAGCAGCGGATGGGTGAACTCATGCCCATGGCCCTCGGAATGATCAACTGGGTCAACGATCAATTCGAGGTGCAGCCGTTCGGTTTGGACAATCAGGAGTTCCTCGAGTATGCCGCAGACCGTGCGCAGCGCCGACTTTCGGCGATCGAGTCTGCACGCGGGCGCGACGTCGCCGAGATCGACCTCGACTATTCGCCGGAGACCCTCGAGGAAAAGTTCGGGGCAGAAGATGCCGCTGCGATGAGTGAGGCGGCCAAATGACTGCGAATTCTATTGGGGCCAAGCCGAGTTCTGGATGACCTCGACAAAATCGATGTGCCGAAATCCCGGCACAAAATGTTCGAGTACGTCAGCGTTCACCGTCCCGAACGTGCTTTCGGGACGGTGCTTGAAGCCGTCGGTGAAGGCCTTCAAGATCTGATTCTTGAAATCCGGACGGGGGTGAGCCGCGGTGACGGCGTCGATGTCGGCCTGGTCGAGTTCGCTGTATCCGATTCCGAGTACATCGGTCTCCACACCCGCTGTCACCAAGGCGATTTCGGGCTCCAGCCGCGAGGGGACCTCGGGCGTCGTATGTAGAGCGATGCCTTCCCACACTTTGCGGATGTCGGTTTCGTCGACTTCGTAGCCGGTGAGGAATCGCCGCGCTTCGTCCGCGCTGTCCAATTCGAATCGCGCCGTACTGTCCCGGAATTTCTCGGTGAGCCCCAGGTCGTGAAACATGGCGCCGACGTAGAGCAATTCGGGGTCGGCGTGCAGTCCCAAACGCGCGCCTTGCAGCGATCCGAAGAGGAAGACGCGTCGCGAGTGGTGAAACAGTAACTCGGACGCCGTATCTCGGACGAGTTCGGTGGCGTCGGCAGCCATCTTCGAATCGGGGATTTTCGCACCGGCAATGATCGTGTTCATCGGTACCTGCTCTGCTCGTCGCTGCTGCGAATTTCTCGGTCTGTCCCAGTGTCGGTCGAGCACGCACGCGGGCGCACCCTGATCTCGGCCATACTGTCCACAGATCAGGACGAAGGGGAGCGATCGTGACCGCAGTGCATCGAGTTGCCGTCCTGGTGTTCGACGGCGTCAAACTGCTCGACGTCGCAGGTCCGAGCGAGGTGTTCGCAGAGGCCAATCGCGGCGGAGCGAACTACGAGTTGGTGATCTGCTCGGTGGGTGGACACGATGTCGACTCGTCGACCGGCATGCGCATTCCGGTCGACTGTGACGTCGCAGATTCCGGTTCCTTCGACACGTTGCTGGTCATGGGTGGCGACGTGTTCCCGTCGATGCCGGTGAGTCCGGAATTGCGTGAGGCAGCGAGCGATCTTGCGGGACGTTCGGGTCGGGTTGCCTCGATCTGTACCGGGACATTCATCCTGGCGGCGAGTGGACTGCTCGATGGACGCCGCGCAACGACGCATTGGCAACACACGGCAACGCTGGCGCGCGCCTATCCGCAGATCACGGTAGTTCCCGACGCCATTTTCATCCAGGACGGCACGGTGTTCTCGTCTGCGGGTGTGACCGCCGGGATCGACCTCGCGCTCGCATTGCTCGAGCGAGATCATGGTGCAGAAATGGCCCGACGTGTCGCACAGCTTCTGGTGGTATTTCTCCAACGTCCAGGTGGGCAGTCACAGTTCTCGCCGTCGTTGAGCGGGCCGCGGCCCCGGGTGCCCGCGCTTCGCGCAGTGGTCGAGGCGGTGGCCGCCGATCCGGCGGGGGAGTACTCGGTCGACGAACTGGCTGCCCTGGCGCACCTGAGCCCACGGCATCTGACGAGGCTCTTTCGGGAAGAACTCGGTACGACGCCGGCCAAATACGTCGAGTTGATCCGTTTCGACTCCGCGAAAGCGCTCCTCGATGCCGGCCACTCGGTGACCGAAGCCGCGCAATTGGCGGGATTCGGCAGTTCGGAATCCCTACGACGAGCATTTTCGACGCATCTCGGAATCTCGCCGCAGGTGTACCGCCGTCGTTTTCAAGCTTTCGGCTGAGACTGACTTTCGTGCTTGCCTTGCGGCGGGCTCATGCCCTGCTTGTCGAGCCAGGCAAGGCTGTAGTCCGCGATCTCACGCCAGCCGTGGTCGATGGTCAGCGAGTGACCTCGATCGCCGAAGACCTTGTATTCGTTGATCGTCGGGGCCTTGGCGTACTTCTTGAACGAGCTGTCCGAACTGGCTTTCGGGACTGTGCGATCCTTGCCGCCGCCGATCATCAGGAGTGGCCCGCGGCGGGCGTTGAAATCTACTGCAGCGGGGCTGTGGGGCGCGAAGTTGGCGAGTGCTGCCTCGAACAAGGGCCGACCAGGGGCGGGAATCGCATACTGCTCGAACAAGGCGTCGGACTCGTCCTTGGACACGGCGCTGGCAAAGGATTTGTGGAACGACTCTCTGTTGTGTGAGTACGCCTTCCGGTAGTTCCCGGGGTTGGACAGGACCGGGAAAACACTGCCCAGTTGAACGAGGGGAAGTTTCAACACCCCTTTGGGCTGAGCCGGGTCGATGGCAATTGCCGCGGTCGCCAGCTTCTGGCCGAGAAGTTTCTGCGCGATCAAACCTCCGAACGAATGCCCCACCACGATCGGTGGTTCGTCGAGATCGGCTATCACCTTGGCGTAGTGATCCGTCACGTCCTCGATGCCGTGTCCCGCGATGTCTTCCGGGTGTTCACGCGTCTCACCCACGGTCGACGCGTCCCCTGGCCACCCCGGCGCCATCGTGGGGTATCCCTGCGCGTTGAAAACCTGCGCCCAGGGGTCCCAGGTGGTCGGGTGCATCCAAAGTCCGTGGATGAACAGAACAGTCGGGTTGGACTTGGGCGACATGCGCGCTCCCCGCTATCGGACCGATGATCGATACGGAATGCCCGCTTTTTACAACCTCATTCACATTTGAGGCGAGCTCTTCCGTCGGGCCGTTCCGTTCTGTTGTGCGAAGATGGCACGATCGTGGCATGGCACCAACTGGATCTGCGAAGGCGATGGCACTGTGGACCACCGCTTTTGTTGTCTCACAAGCGAATATTGCTCGCCTACTCGGGCCGGTGGCTCCCAAAGTATTGGAAGTGCAGACGGCCTTCTCTGCTCGCCGGTACGTCGAAATATTGGACTCCATGGACGCAGAGGCCACGGCACGATTTCGTAGTCACTACTACCCCGACTTCGTACATCCCGCGATCTACGCGATGGCTTTGCGGTCAGCGGGCACGAGGCTCGGGGAGCGGGTTCCCCTTTCCCCGGCAACTCGGCGCGCCCTTGCCGTAGTGCCCGTACTGTCGGCGGCCGGCGACTACGTCGAGAACGTGGTCGGACTCCATTTCCTCGATCATCGCGACAGGATCACCGACTCGAGGGTTCGCGCCGCTTCGACCGTCAGTATTGCCAAATGGGTGCTCGCACTCGGAACTCTCGGATATTTGTCGCAGGGTTTTGTCAGAGTATGGGTATCGCGAAAATGAGGAGCACTGATGGCAGTCGAACTCGGCACCGAATACTTCGCTGACGGAGCAGAGTTCCGTCGATGGCTGTCCGAGAACCACGAGGTGGTCCCCGGCCTTTGGCTGAAAATGGCCAAGAAGACCTCGTCGCACAGTTCAATCGACTACGACCAAGCGTTGGACGTTGCCCTGTGCTTCGGCTGGATCGACAGCCTCGCACGGCGAATCGACGACGATTTCTTCGTACAGAAGTTTTCACGACGCACCGCGCGGAGTCCGTGGTCCAAACGCAACGTCGAGATAGTCGCCCGCCTCGACGCTGCGGGACTTCTCGAGCCCTCCGGCATCGCCGAGATCGAGAAGGCCAAGGCCGACGGTCGATGGGATCGCGCGTACGAGGGATCAGCCAAGGCCGAGGTCCCGAAAGACTTTCTCGATGCGCTCGCGGAAAACCCGAAGGCTCGTGAGTTCTACGCGACGCTCAATTCCACCAACCGATTCACCATCGCGTACCGACTGCAGGAGGCAAAGCGTCCGGAGACGCGAGCCAGGCGGATCGAGAAGTTCGTGAACCAGCTTGCGGAGGGCAAGAAGTTCTACTGAGCTGCCGCGTCACTGGGCCACAGGGACTTGCTAATCGACACCCAGCGAGGCTGACACAATGGGCCTCGTGATCGAAGCCGAAACCTGTTCCGCACTGTCTGCTGTCGATGAGCCGCTGGCAGGCAGCGCTGCCGTCGTGCGGGGCTGGGTATGCCTCGAATTCAATGCCGCGTGGGGTCGTGACGTGTTGGACGGTACGGCCTTGGGGGAGGACCTTGCCGCCGAGCTGAGCCGCCGAGCCGATGCAGCGAACGTGCGAATCATGTTCGTTCGGCGACCCGGGCGTACCGATCCGATGACTGATGGACACACCGTCCTGCTTGCGCGCTCCGATCCGAGCGACTCATGGTGTGAAAGGTTGCACATCGATTCGCCGATGGAATTACTCGACGTCGATTTCTTCTTGTTGGATGGGCCGCCACCAGGACTGGGCGAGCAAGTGACCGAGCCAGTCGTATTGGTTTGCGCACACGGCAAGCGCGACCAGTGCTGCGCTGTATTCGGCAGGCCGATCGCCGCAGCGCTGATGTCGTCCTTCGGACCCCAGGTGTGGGAGTGTTCGCATACCGGCGGGCACCGATTCGCGCCGTCGATGATCCTGTTGCCGAGCGGCAATACGTACGGACCGTCTGTCCGCAAGTGAGAGTGTCACGGCCGTGGAGGTGGCTTCCCGAGATCAGGTCCATTTGCCGGGCCTGCGTGGACGGAGTTGTTGGTCTCCTGCGGGGCAGGCTTCGGAAATTGCTGTGCGACAGCAAATAACCTGCGGAATCGACGACTTGGCTGTCATCGAGCA
Source organism: Rhodococcus sp. C-2 (assembly GCF_027854095.1). NCBI lineage: Bacteria > Bacillati > Actinomycetota > Actinomycetes > Mycobacteriales > Nocardiaceae > Rhodococcus > Rhodococcus sp. C-2. Next base: position 110,527 of record NZ_JAQGFI010000004.1, read on the forward strand.
GGCGAGTGACGGGACATGCGTCGTCGCACATGTGGACGGCCGGCGATGGGCGGTGGAGACGGCACTCTCCGAACTCGCGCCGCGTCCACCGAGTTGCGGCGCGGCGTCCAAGCCGGTCAGGCCGGTTGTCGTCACGTCGATTCGAGACCTGTGATTTCATCGTCGGTTTTCTACGATCAGTCTCGATGAACTCGGGTGTGGGTCATCGCTACTGCAACAGGAGCGCAATGACTGCGGGCGGTAATTGACGTTGTCCGAGGAGGTTTACGCGTTGGCATCCGTCGAGTTCGACTGCCATCCGCGTGCCGCCCGATCCGTCGGGACGAAGTACGTCGATCGAAGCGATGTGATGGGCGACGAGATCGCATGGGCCTGCAGGTGGCGCGGTGGATGCAACCTCCATCAGATCAGTACTCTGCTGGCGTGACAAGCGGATTCGGGACTCGGGCAGCGGCGGTTCGGTGGAATAGCGGCACACCAGTAGTCTGCCGACGTCGGAAATCGGTGTAGCCAAAGCTGTTTCCGTCAGTGGGCGCGCGTGAGTGTCTTCGTGTTCTGCCATGCGACTCATGTCAGCTTCAGTGGTCGTCGCGAACGGTTGTCCGATCGACTCCGCGCAGGTTCCGGCGTCATCGGAGGAGATGCCGTCGACCGGATGCTGCGCGCGGCTGATCTCATGTAGTTGGCTCAGGGCTGCGTGTGGTTTCTCTTGCAGTCCGCAGGGCGCGGTCGGCCAGGTAGGGCGTATGGCTGCTCCTGCTTCGTCTACCAGCCACAAACCGGCTGGCGGGACGAGACGGTACGCGCAGTCGGCCCGGACGTTGGCAGGAAATCGACGAGACTGTTCGCGGAATGCATCGTCCACCGCGTGGATGTCCCCCTCGAGGCGTATGGAGTCGATGGTCAACCCACCGTCGGACGTTTCTCCGCGTTCGCATCGAACAACGGCAACGGGGCTGAAATCAGGAGGCGGGTAACCACTTCCCTCGGGGCGAAGTGCGATGCTGCTGTCGCGTGCCTCGGGGGCTACGAGCGCGGCGGTGATATCAGGGGCGAGGCAGTCTGCCCGATCGACCGCCGTCGCGACCGGTGGAGTGAAAGATTCATAGTCTCGAACGCCGGTCCAAACCAACGCAACGGCGACGACACTGACGACGATGATAAAGACCCCAGCTGTGAATCGTCCACTCATACATCGACACTATGTGCTTTTGCGATGGATTGAGGCGAAGTCTCGACCATTGCGGGTGCGACGTAGCATCGCTGCTATGACAGTCGATTTGGTTGCGCCTGACGAGGCCTTGTGGGTGTCCTGGTTGGAGTCGCGTGACGAGTGGGGTGGACCGCAGGCGGATCAGCCCGGTTCGGCGTTGGGAGTTGCGCAACGTCTGGATCTCGACCTTGCCTCCCGCGATGGATTCGGGCAGTGGGTTCAGGAGTTGTTGGCGCAGCCCGAGGCGTTACCGGGTCCCGACATTGTCCCGGCAACCAACTGGTGGATCATTCGAGACGGCAGGTATCTCGGTGCTATCCAGTTGCGGCACAGCTTGAATGAGTTCTTGGCTGATCTTGGTGGTCATATCGGCTACGGGATTCGGCCGTCGGAACGGCGGAAAGGGATAGCGTCGGCTGCTCTGCGGGAAGTGCTCACGTATGCCGGCGACCCGGTGGGGCTCAGTGGCGTCCTGATTACGTGCGACGAGACCAACGCGGGTTCGCGTAGGGCAATCGAAGCGTGCGGGGGACTTCTCGATAGCGTGCGCCCAGCTGATCAGTTGTCGCGCAACCTCGGCCATTCGGGAGACACGCTTCGCTACTGGGCGGCCACGGGCCGGTCAAGCGCCAGTTGACCGTTTTTGACCGTCAACGGGAAGTCGCGGTCGCAGGGTAGGCGACACGGGACGCGATGCTTTCGCTGAGGTCGTGGATTTCTGCGGCGAGGACGTCTCGGCTCTTCGTGTCCGACTCGTGAACGAAGGTTGTCGATCCCAGTGTGGCACCGCAATATTCGATGATTCCGCGTTCGATCTGTGTCCGGAAGGCCTCGTACACGCCGTGTCGGTCGAAACTCTCGGCGTCGTCACCTGCGACTGGAATCAGGTGGACGGTGAGTCGGTCCAGTTTCTTCACGAATTCGCTTCCCGGGGTGAATTCGTACGCCCATCCGCTGACGAAGACTCGATCGATCCAACCTTTGAGTAGTGCGGGCATCGACCACCAGTACATCGGAAACACGAGAATCAGATCGTCTGCACGATCGATTCGGTCCTGCTCGGCTACAACGTCGGCCGGGGGAGTCCCTTTGCCGCGGAACAGGTTCACATCGGCTTCGGCAAATCGGGGATCGAAATTCTCGGCATGTAGGTCCGCGAAGTCGACGTCGCCGCCCAGGTCGCGGATCGCGTCGGCGGTAGAACGGGCGACATGCTGGGTAAGTGACTGGGGATCGGGGTGGGAGACTACGACGAGTGTGGTCATGAGCGTCCTTCGGTAGATGGTGCGCTTATGTACTAAGAGTAGGTTACTATTGGTATATAGCGCAAGGAGGTGTCCGATGGCACGTACGAGACTGTCGCGAGCCGGCAGGTACGAACAACTCGTGGAGGTGTCGTGGGCATTGGTGCGAGAGGAGGGTGCGGACGCGCTGACCCTTGGTCGGTTGGCTGAACGTGCCGGCGTTGCAAAGCCAGTTGTATACAGCCATTTCGCCTCTCGCGCCGCGTTGTTGGCAGCGCTCTTCAAGGAATTCGACGATCGTCAGACGGTGATGCTCGAGGAGTATCTCGATGCCGCGGATGAGTCTCTGAACGGACGCGCGAATGCCATCGCCGACTCCTACGTCGGATGTTCGCTGGCGCAGGGGCGTGAACTGACGGGTGTGCTTGCAGCGCTTGAGGGTTCGCCCGAGCTGGAGCGGGTCAAGCGTGAATCGGAACACGCCTATTCCGAACGATGTCGGGAGGTGCTGACTCCCTTTGGTGCGGGCGGAGGACTTGCGCAACCTTCGATGACCGCAATATTCGGTGCTGCAGAGGCACTCTCGCATGCGGCGGTAGCGGGAGCGCTCTCGCCCGACGATGCTCGAAGCGAACTTGCCGCACTGATAGTCGCGGTGGTCGGCCGGACCTGAGGTCACCGGTTATCTTGGTGCCCATCCAATTCGACGCGCTCACGCATGGATTCGGATATCGCTGTCAGAGTTCTGACGAACGCGTCGATCGCGGGAGCAAATGGAGGTTTGCCGTAGGTTGCGACGGAGACAGTGCGTCGCTCGCCGGGAATGCGGTGTGCGCGGATACTCGGGTTCTGATGTGTCTGGAGGGCGAGGGCCGGAAGGGTGCTTACCCCGCTTCCGGAGGCGACCAGGGCTTGGACGGCGACGTAGTCGTCGGTCTCGAACTCGATCCGCGGAATGAATCCAGCTCGATTGCAAGCGGTGAGGAGGTGGGCTCGGCAGCTCGGGCAACCGGCAATCCAGGTCTCACCGGCGTAGTCCGTGATCTCGTTGGCGGCATCTGCATTCCGCGCAGAGGTGATCAGGTACAACGGATCTTCCAGTAAAGCCGTCTGCGCGACATGCTTGAGCCCGACTTCAGGGGTGTCCTCGTGCGCGAAGACAACAGCTACGTCGACATCGTTGTTACGGAGCAGTGCAAGTGCTTTGGGTGGTTCTGCATCAACGAGGCTGATGGACACATCGGGGTACTGGGACGTGAACGCTGCCATCGCCTGCGGAATCAAACTCGCCAGGGCTGACGGGAATGCGGCCAGTCGTACCCGCCCGGCCCTCAGTCCTGCGTACGTCTGGACTTCGGCTACCGCTGCGTCGACGTGGCCGAGGATCTCGGTGGCTCGCCGAACCAGCACTGCGCCGGCGTCCGTCAGGCGCAGTCCACGACCCGCTCGCTGGAACAGTGGAACCCCGACTTCCGATTCGAGCTGTCGAAGGTGGTGACTGATGGAGGGCTGCGCGTAACCGAGAGAATCGGCGGCGGCTGTCACCGACCCTTCCTGTGCAACAGCGACCAGGACCCTCAGTCGAATTGGATCGAGCATGCCAAAATCATAGAAGATTTCGATGCTTTGGACGAAAACACGTATTGGATCTATGAATCGGTGTTTGGCAGGGTGAATCACATGGCACCGGCATCTGATCTCACGGCATCAAACCAGCTACATCCACCCGTATGGGCAGACATCGAGCGTGCCAGTCAGGTCGTCCGTCGGCATCTACCGGTCACGCCCCTGATATCGCACCCGACCTTGGGTGCGGGCTCGTGCAGCCAATTGTTCGTCAAACACGAGAACGTGCACCCCACGGGTGCGTTCAAGGTTCGCGGCGGACTGAACCTGGTGGCAGGACTGGATGAGGCGACGCGGGCGCGGGGGATTGTCGGCTACTCGACCGGAAACCATGCTCAATCCTTGGCGTATGCCGCGGCGGGTGCGGGCGTGCGGTGTGTGATCGTCATGCCGGTTGGGGCGAATCCAGTCAAGGCTCACGCTGTCCGCATGCTCGGAGCCGAGCTCATCGAGCACGGTGTGAACTTCGACGAGGCACGTGCTCATGCCGATTTCATCAGCGAACGTGACGGCCTGCGTCTCGTGAGCGCCGCCAATGAGCCGGCAATCCTCGCCGGTGTTGCAACGGCCTACGTCGAACTCCTCGAACAACAACCTGATCTGGACGCGGTGGTGGTCCCAGTCGGTGGCGGCAGCGGTGCGGCGGCGGCGTGTCTCGTCGCCAGTGCGCTTGCACCGCACCTCGAGGTGTTCGCAGTGCAGTCTGAGGCCGCACGAGCCGCACATGACTCGTGGAGTTCCGGCACGTGCGTCGAGCGCCCGAACACCACCCGTGTCGAAGGGCTTGCGACCGGTGCGGGGTTCGCACTCACTCAACGTGTCTTGCGTGAACGCCTCGGGGGATTCCTGCTCGTCACGGACGATGACATCACCCTCGCGCAGCGGGCGTTGCTCTACGACGCTCACACTTTGAGCGAAGGCGCCGGTGCGGCCGCACTTGCTGCGGTCTATGCGCATCCGAACACCTTCGCTGGCAAGCGCGTTGCTGTTGTCTGCACGGGCGCCAATGCCTCCGAGAATGAGATCCGCAGGGTCGTCGGCTGACCGATGGCATGATCGGAACCATGGGCCAGTTTGGTAGGGCGGCACCAATTTTGCATCGCGTATGTGTGTCTGGAACAAGATTTCGCTTCCACGATTCAGCAAAGTGAACAGGGTCGCATCTCGCGACAGCAAGGCCACCGTGGAGGAGACGTGATGCTGCCGACAATCGTCGTTCGGGACGGGACTGTGCTCGATGGTAGAGGGAGCCCGCCCAGGAAAGCGGATGTTGCGATCTCCGGTGACACGATCGTGGAAGTCGGAACGATCGGTGCTGTGCCGGGGGCGATCGACATCGATGCTCGCGGTTGCATGGTGGCTCCCGGTTTTGTGAATGTGCTCAGCCATAGTTACCTCACGCTGCAGCAAGACCCACGAGGATTGTCGGACTTGTATCAGGGGGTCACAACCCAGGTCTTCGGTGAAGGCGTGTCTCTCGGACCGGTCACGGGTTCGATGACTCCGGCGATGCTCGGATTGGGCGCGATTCCAACTGGGGTGCAATCACATTGGCCGAGGTTGCATGATTTTCTCGAATCCTTGGAGACGAACGGCGTCGGTTTCAACGTGGCGAGCTTCGTCGGCGCGGCGAATCTGCGCATGGTGGTTGCGGGTGTGGACAATCGCCTGTTGAGTGAACAAGAGCTGGCCGAAGCGTGTGCCCTGCTCGACGAGGAGCTTGAAAATGGAGCTCTCGGAGTGGGTTCGGCTCTGATCTATCCACCCGGAAGCTATGCGGATTCCGGCGAGTTGCGAGCATTTTCGCAGGTGCTCGCCAGACACGATGCCGTCCATATCTGCCATCTCCGAAGCGAAGGGCAGAGGTTTCTCGAAAGCATCGAGGAACTGGTCGATATCGCTCGAACGACAGGAGCGCGCGGGGAGATCTACCACCTCAAGGTTGCTGGTAAGTCGCACTGGCACAAAATGTCCGAGGCCTTGCAATTGGTTGAGTCGGCTCGCGAGGACGGTGTGCGAATCACCGCGGACGTATATCCGTACGAGGCGGGGAACACGCTGCTCAGTGCCGCGTTGCCACCGGAGTTTCGGTGTCGTGACACGACGGCCGGGCGCACGCACCTGAACTCGACCGGTGTCCGAGAGCAGATCCGCGAGAGGATCCATCGTGAGGACGAGGACTGGGAGAATCTCTACGCTGCGTCCGGAGGCGCCGATGGGGTGACGATCTTGTCCGAGGTACCGGCACTCGGGATCCGAGCGGGGGAAGCTCTGGGATCTATTGCTCGGAGGATGGGGCATCACGACCCGGTAGACACCATACTGGCTGTTCTCGACGCTCTCCCCACAGCCGAGGCTGCCTATTTCATTGCGTCGGAGGACAACACGCGAACTGCCTTCGAGCGTCCCTGGGTTTCGGTTGGTTCCGATGCCGATGCTCAAAGCACGGAGACCCTTTTCGCGGGGCAACCCGTCCACCCCCGTTCATTCGGAACTTTCGCCCGTATTCTGAGCCGCTACACCCGCGGCATTGGCGGGCAATCAGTCGAGGAATGCGTTCGCCGAATGACCAGCCTTCCTGCTGAAAACTTCGGTTTGGCGAAGCGGGGCTACATTGCGCCAGGGGGATACGCCGATCTGGCGATCTTTGACCCCTCGCAGGTAGAGGATCTCGCGACATACGACAACCCAAGAGTGTATGCGACCGGAATGCGGCACGTTGTGGTCAATGGGCAACCGGCACTGTCGGACGGGGTGCCGACGGGGATGCTTGCAGGGCGCGCACTTCGGCGCTCGCGCAACGGGTTCGATGCAGTGAGGTGACGAGCTGGCACCGGGGTCAGCTCCGGATCGGCGAAGCGGCCACTGCCGGGAACGACCCTTCAGCGGCCACTTCGCCGGACCACGTGAGAGCCCTCAGAATTTCGCCGGGGTTTGCGGAACGATCATGGCCACCAGAGCCGCCGCAGCCGTCGCGCCGACCAGGACTCCGAACGCGGCCATGTACGAGAACTGGTCCACCATCCATCCCATCACGAGGGGGGTGATGAAACCGGCGAGCTGTCCACAACCGTTGATCAAACCCATTCCGGAACCGAGGAATTCGGCAGGCAATGCCCGCAACGGGAGGGCGAAGATCGACATCGAGCACAGTCCGCTGACGCCCATCGCGAGGGTTTGATAGAACGTGAACATCGCGACGGTATCGGTGGTAGTCATCAAGAACAGCAGAATGGCGGAGGTGGCCATGCACGGAACGAGCAGAATGCGCGCGCTGTCGTGAAAGTACTTGTCCACCAGACGTCCACCGACGACGATGGCCAATGCCGTGACGATGAACGGGATCGCCGCGAAGATTCCCGTATCGATCAGCGAGAGCCCCTTTTCGTTGAGGAGGTAGCTCGGCACCCAGGTCAACAGCCCATATCCGGCCATGTTAGCCAGGCAGAACAGAAGTGCGAACTTCCAGACCGAAACGGACTTGAATACCGCGGCGCGTGAGTGTTCACTGGCGAGCGGTTGCAGTGCGGCCTCCGGATCTTCCGTGATCTCTGTGTCCAACGGCGCCGGGAGCACCAACCAGACGACTGTGCCGATCACGGCGCCGACTATGGCCACCAGACAAAATGCGTCCCGCCAACCGACGGCCATGAGAACTGGGGCGATGATCAATGGTGCGATGCCGGGGCCCAGGTTGTTTGCACCGATCATGAAGCCCATGGCCGTGGCGCGAGTTTTCGGACGGGTTCGCTCAGCCAGAGCTTTGAACGACGCTGCTGGGAAGAGACCCTGGCTGAGCCCGAACATCGCACGCATGACCATCAGCGAGACGAGTCCCCAGGCGAATCCTGTCAGTGCGGTGAACACCGACCACAGGATCAACGCAACGATCAACAGTGGCCGGGGTCCGAATCGGTCGGCCAGCATGCCGCCGGGGACCTGCCCGAGCATGTAAAAGATGGCGAAGATCGACACGACTCCGCCCAATTGCGTATTACTGAGGGAGAATTCGTCTCCGATCATCGGCAGTGCAAGCCCGATCATCACGCGATCTATCATGTCGATCATCCAGATCGTACTGAGCAGCCCAACAGTCATAGTCGTTGTTCGACGAATTGACTTGTTGTCCAATATGTTTTGTATCGACTTGCCGCCGCTATGCGAGGGTTCCTCAACTGTGGCGCGTTCCGACTTCATCATGCCTCCTGAATTGCGTTGTGCCGCATGGACTGATGAAGTGTGGCAGCGGACACGTAGGCCGCATTGGTCCGTTCGGCCAATAACCGACCGAATGTTTCGTCGGGCGGTGCAGCGTCACTCGGGTGAGATTCCGGGTGACGATGTCACCAGAGCTTTAACTGCACAAAGCTCTGTCCACGGTGTCTACGACGTGTTGCGTGGCGGACGCAGTCGTGGGAAGAGCAGTCACCGCAAGGTTTACGGCGCGCCCGTTGTCGGTGATGCCGCCGCGGGTCTCGTAACCGACTATGTCGCCGCCATGGCCCCAGTAGACCCCGCCGCACGAGAGAGTCCTGCTGGTGAGGCCGAGGCCGTACTCGAGTCCGGTGGGCCCGCCGACGTGGACGGTGGTACGCATCTGGTCGAGTTCGGCTGCGGGGAGCAGTCGTCCGTCGAGTAGCGCGTAGAGGAACTGGTTGAGGTCCGAGGTGGTGGAGATCAGCTGCCCTGCGGCCCATCCCCACGATGGGTCCATCTCTGTGACGTCACTCAGTGGGCTGTCTGGTGCGGTGCGGTGGTATCCCTTGGGATGGGGACCCCGGATGGTCATGTCTCCCGGGGATGGGAAGTAGGTGTCGCGCAGGCCGATCGGCGCGAAGATACGTCGATTCATCTCCTCGGCGAGGGGGCGGCCGGTAACCTTCTGTACGAGTAGGCCGGCCAGAATGTAGTTGGTGTTGCTGTACCCCCAACTCGTTCCGGGCGGTGCGTCGGCGGGGTGTTGGAACGCGACGTCGAGCAAATCGTGGGGGTCGGCGTAGCGGTATCTGATCTCTTCGTCATTGACGTGTATTCCGTAATCGGGGAGTCCGCTGGTGTGTTGGAGGAGTTGGCGGATGGTGATGTTGTGGCCGTCGATCCCGTCTCCGCGGACGAGTCCGGGTAGGTAGGTCTCGATGGGGGTGTCGAGTTCGATCTTTCCTTCGGCGACCAGTTGCAGGACCACTACTGCGGTGAAGGTTTTGGTGTTGCTGCCGATTCGTATCTGGCCGTTGGGGGGTACCTCTGATCCGGTGGTCAGGTCACCGACTCCTGCGGTGTAGTTGTGGGAGTTGCCGTTTCGGTCTTGGATGCTTGCGAGGGCGGCGGGTAGTCCGTCCTCGCTCACCAGTGCGTCGAGGGAGCGTTGAACCGCGTCGGACTCGGTGGAGGAAGAACCGACGGTATCGGGACTGAGGGCGGATGACGGCGAGCAGGACGCCAGCGTCATGGCACCGAGGGCCGCCGCGGCAACGACCGAAAAGGTCCGGTGCCGTTTGCGGTCCTGCCGGCGATCTGAGGAAGGGAAGCCCTTTCGAATATTGTTACGCATCAGTAGAACTCCTGAGGATTGGTAGGTTCGGGACATCGTTCGCTCGGGAAGAATTGTTGTTCGATGTTGCGTGCGAAGTCGTGCACGAACATGTTTCCTTCACTTCTCGCACATCGCTGCGTCGACAACTCGCTGTGCTGCTACGAAGGCGTCCTCGCTCATCGGGATGTGATTGAGGGTGAGAGTCACAGCGCGTCCTGTGGTATCGACTCCGCCCGAGGTGCCGAAGCCGGGAATTCCGCCGCCGTGACCCCAGATCTCCTTCCCGCAGGAGCTGTTCACGCGGACTAGTCCGAGTCCGTAGCTGTCCTGCGGGCTCCTGTCGAACGGCACGGTGTGTTTCATCTCGGCGAGCCTGTCATTCGAGACGAGATCGCCGCGTAGCAAAGCCGTGAAGAAAGTGTTGAGGTCGGCGCCCGTTGCGACCATCGCACCTGCGGTGTCGGCCCACGACACGTCGCCATCGGTGACATCGACCTGAATGCCGTCAATCGGGTGATAGCCCTGTGCATGAGAACCGCGGATCTGTGTCTCGCGGGAGGCGGGAAAATAGGTGTCCATCAGTCCGAGCGGATCGATTATGCGGGTGGTGATCTCCTGCGCGGCAGGGCGTCCTGTGACCTTCTCGATGAGCATCCCGAGCAGAATGTAGTTCGTGTTCGAATAGACAGCCTTGTCTTTGGCTGCCGGGCCGGGTGGAAGAGACATCGCGATATCGACCAGTTCAGTGGGGGAGAGTGCTCCGGTGGTTGTGCGCTTGTCCCCACCAGCAGCTGGCCGGGCTTGATGTCTTCCGGCCGTGCTCCGCCGGCGGCGAGGTAGTCCGTCAGTCCACTGGTGTGCTGCAAGAGATCTCGAATGGTGACTCGGTTGCCGTCGTTCCCGTTGCCTACGACCGTTCCGGGCAGGTAGTGCTCGATGCTCATATCGAGGTCGAGCAGTCCGTCGTCGACGAGTTGCATGACGACGGTCGAGACGAAGGCCTTTGTGTTGCTGCCGATTCGGACCCGCGCATCATCGGGGATAGGCTCGCCGGTGGCGGTGTTTCCCATTCCTGCACGAATGATGCGAGTGCCCCGCGACGGGTCGGAGATCACGAGTTGTGCGCCGGGGATCCCCTGCTCGATGACGCCGTCGAGCGCCTGTCGCACGGCAGCGTCGCTTTGCCGAGTGGAATCAGTGGAGTCAGTGGTGTCACCACATCCGCTCACGCCCAATATGAGGGCTGCAGCGGTGACTGCCGGAAGCACGGTGAGCAGGGGGCGACGTCGAAGGGTGGTCATTGGTTGTGGTCTCCTGTTCGTCGAATCTCGTGGTGAGTTCCACATGCAGAGAACAGTATTGACGTGCGTACGCGTCCTCCATGGTGCGAAGTGCAGTCTCTCGGTGGTGCGTGCCGGAGCGTACGGGGTGTAGCCGGCTGCACCTCGGAGTCCGGCGTCTCGCGGCCGATACTGTCGGTTTCACGAGCTATTTCGGAGTAGGCGGCCTTTGGTGATTGACAGGAGGCCTCAGCGACAAAGGGCGATATCCACCGCGTGTTCGAGTTTTCTCCGGGTGGCGTCGTCGACTACTTGCATGCTGACCGCGATGTTCGCTTCGCGTCCGTCGTCGGTAGCGCCCCCGCGTGTCTCGTATCCAGGGAAACTGCCGCCGTGGCTCCAGGACAGGCCGCCACACGGTAGCGGGCGGCTGACCAATCCAAGTCCGTAGCGGGCATCGGGTCCGAAGGTTTCCTCCGCGGGGACGGTAGTGCGCATCTGGTCGAGTTGGGCTGCGGGGAGCAGTCGTCCGTCGAGGAGTGCGTGGAGAAACTGGTTGAGGTCCGAGGTGGTGGAGATCAATTGCCCTGCGGCCCATCCCCACGAGGGGTCTATCTCTGTGATGTCGACGGGAGGCGCGTCCGATGACTCCCGGTAGTAGCCGCGGGGGTGAAGTTCCGAGATCTTCTCGTCGTATGGTTCAGGAAAGTATGTGTGCTGCAGATCGATCGGCGCGAAGATTCGCCGGTTCATCTCCTCGGCGAGGGGTTTTTCAGTGATCTTCTGTACGAGTAGGCCAGCGAGGACGTAGTTGGTGTTGCTGTACTTCCAACTCGTTCCGGGGGCGAAGTCGGCAGGATGTTCGAGCGCGATGTCGAGAAGTTCGCGTGGGTCGTAGTATCGGACTTCGTCTTCCAGGTAGTTGCTGTAGTTGGGGAGTCCGCTGGTGTGTTGGAGGAGTTGGCGGATGGTGATGTTGTGGCCGTCGATCCCGTCTCCGCGGACGAGTCCGGGTAGGTAGGTCTCGATGGGGGTGTCGAGTTCGATCTTTCCTTCGGCGACCAGTTGCAGGACCACTACTGCGGTGAAGGTTTTGGTGTTGCTGCCGATTCGTATCTGGCCGTTGGGGGGTACCTCTGATCCGGTGGTCAGGTCACCGACTCCTGCGGTGTAGTTGTGGGAGTTGCCGTTTCGGTCTTGGATGCTTGCGAGGGCGGCGGGTAGTCCGTCCTCGCTCACCAGTGCGTCGAGTGAGTGTTGAACCGCATCGTGCCGCGCAGCGACGGTATCGGCGGACGACGAGCACGCACCGAGGGTGACCACGCTGAGAGTCATTGCGACGGAACAGAGGGCGCGGTGCCGTTTCCGGCTTTGTCTTTGGGGTGAGGGAGGTTGGCCCTGTCGACTGTGGCGGCGCATCAGTAGAACTCCTTGGAGAGATTGATCGGTCTGGACACGATCCTGTCTGCTGGAGGATTGGTCGCGCATCGCTCCGACGCGGGAAAACCATCTCCCTCGATCGGGGGAGGCCATCGCCGAGCGGCCCAGTCATACTTGTCGAATCATGATCACCGGACTACGACCGCTGATGCGGGGCTCTACATACTCAGCTGTACTTTTCGCCTTTTGTGGTGTGTTGGCAAGCCTGCCACTTCTGGTGGTTGCGATGTTGCCTGCTCTCGCGTGGCAATCCGCACCCGAGTTCGTCCGGGTGCTTTCGGTCCTGCTCATATGGGTGACTTTGGTAGGAGCACTCGGCCTGGTGCATCCTGTGCGACGCGCGCTCATCGTTACTGCCCGCCGACTGCTGCAGGTGTCGCTGCCGAGTCCAGCGCTCGGACACCGTACTCCTAACCTCTCGGAGATTGATCGCTGGCGGGCCCCGCTCTGGATTGTCCTGCATGTCATGGTGGGTTGGCTGGCGGCGCTCGCGACCAGCGTCCTTTTCATCATGGGGATTTCGCTCCCGGGGAACTGGCTCGGCGGCACGGCGCGAATCAGTCTGTTCGATACGTCGGTTGACGTGACGGGTGGATGGACCTGGATCGTGGCGGCCGGCTGCCTCCTGCTTGCGGTAGGAATTTGTGTCCTGGTGGCAACACTGCTGAGATGGCTGGCGCCACGACTGTTGGGGCCGTCCACGGCTGAACGGCTCGCGCTGGCGGAAGAACGTGAACTGCAACTGGCCGAACGTAATCGGGTCGCTCACGAGTTGCACGACTCGATCGGACACACGCTCACCGCCGCCACGATCCAGGCGGCGGTGGCCGGCGAGGTGCTTGCCTCCGATCCTGCCGCAGCGAGGGCCGCCATGCGTAGCATCGAGGAGTCGACACGGGCAGCGCTCGAGGACCTGGACTACGTACTGGGTGTACTTCGCGAGGAGAGGCCTGGGGCTGTACCTTCTCGGACGCTGTCGGACTTGCCCGCGTTAATTGATCGGTTGCGGCATGCGGGGGCGGTTGTGGAGGTGAACCTGTCGGGTGACCTTTCACAGATCCAGGGGACACTCTCTCGCGCGGCGTACCGGATCCTGCAAGAGGGGACGACCAATGCTCTGCGGCACGGGGACAGCGGGCCGATCGAAATCACGGTGGCAGTCGGCTCGGAGAGCGTCGAGCTCAGAGTGGTCAACAGCATCGGGGCAGTGACCGGGGGAAAGGCAGACGTAGTTCGAAGATCAGGGCGCGGCCTGGCAGGTTTGGCCGAGCGCGTGCGACTCTTGAACGGTGAGTTCAAGGCTGGACCGGACGGAGCCCAGGGCTGGCGATTGAGTGTTCAGTTGCCGGTACGGGTGGCACGATGACCGAAGCCAATTGGAGTGAGGACGCCGCCGAACCTGCAAGCATGCCAGTCACCCTGCTGATTGCGGATGACGACGACGTTACCCGCAGCGGCCTGCGTATGCTGCTCGCAGCTCAGCCCGGGATTGTGGTCGTCGGCGAGGCTTCCGACGGTATCGAAGCAGTGGAGCTTTCGCGGCAACTTCGTCCGGATGTGGTGCTGATGGACGTGCGGATGCCGCTGCGCAACGGAATAGAGGCAACTCGGCACCTCCAGGCCGAGTGCACCGAACCGCCGAAAGTCTTGGTAATCACCACTTTCGAAAACGATGGCTACGTCACGGCCGCACTCAGTGCGGGCGCGAGTGGCTTCGTGCTGAAGCGGCTCCCAGTCCCGCAGATCGCAGCGGCAGTACGTGTGGTGGCGGCGGGCGAAGTGATCCTGTTCCCTGCCGCGCTACGCCGGATGGTTACGCCCCGCCCGTTGGTCTCCGCTGAGGCGTTCCCGAATGCAGCGCTGACAGCAAAGGAGGAAGAGGTATTGCGGTTGATGGCCACCGGGCTGTGCAACTCGGATATTGCTCAGGTTCTGGTTGTGAGCCTGGAGACAGTGAAAACGCATGTCGGGAACGTGCTGGCAAAGCTCGGTGCTCAGAATCGGACGCACGCTGTCGTCATCGCCTACGAGTCTGGTCTGGTGGTCCCGGGGTCAGGCACCGATATGGAACCCTGTGCAACTGGCGGTTGATTGCTTTTGTCAGCGTGACCCGGTGAGGATTCGCCGACTGAACCTACAGATCCGTTCCTCTTGCCGAAACGCTCCGAGGCGAAGTCACACCACCGGTCACCAGTGCGTACCGGGCACGAGTCGGGCGGCACGACGGCCGAGTTTGCGGATGCGCGAGCGCGAGTGGTGCTGTCGCGTCGGTGTTGCCGGAGCGTCTGCCGGAGTTTCCTTGTCTACCTGACCCTTTGCCGCCGGAGAATCGGGGAAGGCCTGGTACATCTGGTTGAGAATTCGGTCCTTGGTGTGCGGTGCGAACAGGGTTCCCAGATCACCCAGGGTTCCGAGTGGTACGTCGATGCGTTTGGGGCGGTCGATCAGCGCGCGGATCACCATTGCCGCAGCCTTTTCCGGGCTGGTGATCGGGCCGTTGTTGTATTCGCCGGTCGGAGCGATCATCGGTGTTTCGACCAGGGGCATGTGGATGGTCGTGAAAGTGATTCCGTCCGCCAGGGTTTCAGAGGCGGCTACGTCCGAGAAACCGTCGAGGGCGGCCTTGCTCGCCACGTAGGCCGAGAATCTAGGCGTTGCCGCCTGGACTCCCGCGCTGCTGATGTTTACGATGTGGCCGAAGCGGCGAGAACGCATGGTCGGTAACAAGGCGAGCACCAATCGCACAGCGCCGAAGTAGTTCACGGCCATCGTTCGTTCGTAGTCGTGGAAACGATCAGTGGAGTGGTAAATGCCGCGCCGGATGGATCGGCCGGCGTTGTTTACCAACATGTCTACGTGATCGTGTTCTGTCAGAATGCTTTTGATCGTGTGCTGGACCGACTCGTCGTCGGTGATGTCGCAGGGGTAACCGAACGCCTTGCCTCCGGCTGATCGAATCTCCTGTACTGCGGCATCGAGTTCGTCGGTGCGGCGTGCGATCAGGAGAACGGTGGCGCCCTTCTGAGCGGCGGCAATGGCCGATGCCTTGCCGATTCCGGAAGAGCCTCCGGTGATCAGAACGATCCGACCCACGAGCGGTCCTTCGGGACTGTTACGTCGTGCGCGATTGGGATCGAGGTTTGCGCGCCAGTACTTCCACAACACAGTGGAGTACGACCCGAACTCGGGGACCGCCAGTCCCGATCCGGCCAGGGCGGCAACGGTTCTCTCCGAGGTGAAGGTCGGCGCCATCGTCATGTTGTCGAGCAATGCTGCAGGCATGCCGATGCGATCGAGGAAGACCTTCCGTGCCGATTCTGCCGAGTCCATCGGCAAGGGCGAGACAAAGGGTTTGGCGATCACGCCCGGAAGGCTGAGTGCGGGCCGGGGTGCTCCGGCGGCCTTGGCGAGTCCGGCATAGATTTCGCGTACCGGTTGAGGTTTCGGATTCACGAGATGGAATGCTTCGCCGTCGTGGCCGGGCGCGTGCATCAATTCGACGAGGGCGGCGGCTACGTAATCGACGGGCACCACATTGGTTGCGCCGAGGTTGGGGATCGGGACGGGGAGTGCTGCAGGTAGTTTCGCGAGTAGCGCCAGTCCTGGAAACAAGTAGTACGGACCGTCGATCTTGTCCATCTCCCCGGTGACGGAGTTGCCGACCACGGCAGACGGCCGATAAACACGCCAGGTGAGGCCTTCTCGTTCTCGAACGAGCTTCTCGGCCTCGAACTTGGTTCGGTGGTAGGGCGTCGGAAAGCCTTGGCCGCAATCGAAATCGGTCTCGCTGAACGTGCCCGGATAGTCGCCTGCGACTGCGACCGATGACACGTGATGAAGGGTGGCTCCCAGTTTCGCAGCAAGTTCGACCACGGAGCGTGTGCCCTCGACATTCGTCGAAGCCTGCTCGTCTCCGGCGGTGATGTCGTAGATCGCGCCGAGGTGAAGGACGTGGTCGGCAGGTGGGGGAGAATCGATGCCCAGCCCAGGCTCGGTCAGATCTCCAATGAGCGGATGCACGCGATCGCCGCCGGGAATTGCCGACACCTGTTCTTCGAGTTTGGCGACAGAACCGGCTCTGACCAGCACATGGATCTGAGCAGTTTGATCACGCTCGAGCAGGAGTGGCAGTGCAGCTCGTCCGAGAAATCCGGTACCGCCAGTGACGATGTATGTGGCCATAGTCGGTAACTTACTCCAAAGTAAGATCAGCGGCTAGAGGGAAACGAACATCAATGCGTCATGACCCCGTCCTCGGCGTCGAAGTCGATGCCCGCGGAGATGATTCCGGAGAACAAGAACGCGACGGCAAGCGCAAGAGCGGGGATTGCAAGGATCCATTCGAAAATTGTCATGCTCCAAGTCTGACGAAATCAGCTTCGGAGAACATCGCCCTGCGGAGCGATTTAGACGATCGGGCAGTCATCCTCGAGGACGACTGCCCGATCAGGGAAATCCACTAGGTCTGTTGCTGAAGAGTTTCGGGCGCAGTGGGGTGCGCGCTCGTCCTTGCATCGCGTGACGTGATTTCGGATGAGATGTGGGCGGCCGTTGTTCCGAGGGTGTGAAGGCCATGCGCCGTCCGCCAGTAGACCGGCGCACCATCGTCGAGGCGATGGAGTGGCCAGGCCGGCAAACCCTAGGCCGGTTCAGCGCCCGACAAGTCCTCGACCGCATACGGGGTCGTTCCTTCGAACAGAACACCGATCCCGAAAGGATCGGCCATCTCGAGCCTTGACTCAGCGAACCGCAGCAGCCAGGTTCCGTCAGCCCAGATCACCGCCTCAGGTTCGCCGAACAGTGACTCCGTGGCGTCCAACTCCACGAGTTCGGAGTGGCGGAGGCCGAACTGTGGCCCACGCAGCTGTTGACGCAGGTAATCGGCGGCGACTTCGGCAAACTCACCGAACCGGGCCATCACGGTCGCAGCGAGCTCACACACCGCAGACTCCGGCACGGTGGCCGGCTCGATAACCAGACTCACCGGCCTGGAGTCACCGACCCCCTGGACATCGATGATCGATGTCCAGCACGCCAACGAATCGTCCGAGTCGACACGCGAAAACACTGCTGAGCCGACCACAACACTCTCAGGTAAGTCATCCACGACCCCTAGTCAAACACGGCTCTCCGCAGGATCCCAGGCACTCTTCAGCGACATGATCCAGTCGCGATCAGTGGCCGATGCCGACCTTCGCGTGAACCTTTTTCATCCAGACAGGAGCCCACCAGTTCGCTTCGCCCATCAACTTCACGAGCGAGGGCACGAGCAACATGCGGATGATGGTCGCGTCGACGATCAGCGCGACGATCATGCCGACGCCCAGGAACTTCATCACTGACAGCCCTGACATTGCGAAGGCCCCCGTCACCACTATCAGGAGTAAGGCGGCAGCCGTCACGATGCGGCCGGTGCGCTCGGTTCCGAACTTGACCGCTTCCTCTGTCGTCGCTCCCGCGTTCTTGGCCTCGACCATCCGTGACATCAGGAAAACCTCGTAGTCCGTGGACAATCCGAAGACCACCGCCAGGATGAGCACGACAAACGTAGCCTCCAGCGGAGTTTGACTGACCCCGAGGAGTTCGACGCCGTGTCCGTCCTGGAAGACGAAGGTGAGGACACCGAAGGTGGTCGCGAGACTCAGGGCTGCCATCAGAACCGCCTTGATCGGCAGCACCACCGAACCGAACGCGAGGAACAACAGGATCAGGGTGGATCCGACCATGATGAGGATCATCACCGGTAGCCAGTGCAGGACGGCGTTGTTGCCGTCGTCGACCATGGCTTGACCGCCGCCGACAAGCAGCACCGTTCCGTCGGGAGCGGAGATCGCACGCAGATCTGTCACTGCGGCGCTCTGTGATTGGGGTGTAGAGCCCTCGCTGTAGAGAGCCTGAACCGCGACGAGTTGATTGGTGCTCGCGACGACGGTCGCCTGACCGATGCCCTCGACTCGACCGGCGGACTCGGCGATCGCTGCACCTTCGGCCGGGGTGAGAGTGTTCCCGTCCTCGGCCTGAAGGATCATCGTTGCGCCGTTTCCGGTTTGCGGGAAGTCGTTGACCAACGTGTCCATTGCGACGCGAGCGGGGTCGTTGTCCGGTAGTGCGGTGTACGAGAGTTCTCCCAGCCGGGCGCCGAGCAGCGGCGAGGCCATCACGAGCAGCACAGCCACGATCGTCACCGAGACTGCGACCGGACGCTTCATCACCCACGTGACGACGCGGCCCCAGAACTTGCGCGAGCGTTCCTCGCCGCGTTGCGCCGCATCCTTGCGCCACGTCAGGGCGTTGATGCGATGCCCCAGAATGGCAAGCAGCGCAGGCACAGCGGTCAGCGACAGGACGGCCGCGCTCAATACTGCGGCGATCGCGCCGAA
This sequence comes from Rhodococcus sp. C-2, assembly GCF_027854095.1. Lineage (NCBI taxonomy): Bacteria > Bacillati > Actinomycetota > Actinomycetes > Mycobacteriales > Nocardiaceae > Rhodococcus > Rhodococcus sp. C-2. The sequence continues at coordinate 129,243 of NZ_JAQGFI010000004.1, forward strand.
GCCCAGAGACCGGATGACGGCCTGGGGGAATACGAGCATGCCGCTGAACGCACAGATCAGCAGTAGACCCGAGAACATGACGGTGCGACCCGCCGTCAGAACTGTCCGCTGAGCAGCCGCTCCCGGGTCCGAGCCCGAATTCAGTTCTTCACGGAACCGACCGACCACGAACAGTCCGTAGTCGATGGCAAGTCCCAACCCGAGAAGAGAAGCGACGTTGATCGAGAACGAGGACACATCGGTGATCAGCGTGAGGATTCGCAGAACGGCCAAAGCGCTCAGGACACTGAGTACACCCACGAACACGGGCACGGCAGCGGCGACGATGCCGCCGAAGATAAAGACCAACAGCACCAGAGTGATCGGAATGGCGATGGCTTCGGCGACCACCAGGTCCTTCTCGAGCTTGGTGTTGAATGCGACGCCGACGACGGTGTTACCCGCGAATTGTGCCTCGGCACCTTCGACTTCGAGCTTCGGCAGGAGATCGGCGAAAGTGGCGGGCGTGACGCCCGAGTCCGGTGCCAACGTGATCGCAACGGCCGCCATGGATCCGTCGTTCGAGAGCAGGCTGGCCTTGGCCGCGGCGTCTGTTCCCCAATACGACTTCACCGACGCGGTCGGCACTTCCGTTTTGAACTGGTCGACGGCGGCCGTTACTGCCGGCCCGATGTCGTCGAGGGTCTTACCGTCGGTGGGTGAGTAGATCGCGATGATGTCCGGGGTCTGCGGTCCGAGATTGTCTTCGATGATGTCGGCGACCTTCGCGGAGTCGCTGCCCGGATCTATGAAGCCGCCCTGGCTGAGCTTGCCGAACACTCCGAGTCCCCACACCCCACTGATGAGAACTATCAGAACCGCGAGGCTCAGTACCCACCATTTCCGGGCGACGACGGTTTGGGCCCAGCGTGTCATGTATCAACTCCGGTGTGTGGGGGCGTCTGGCCAGATCGACTGTAGTGGGCGTTTGGTCTTGAATCGGAAACGTCATGCATACTGCTCGAAGCACTTGCAAGCCACGCGTGTGGGGGAAGCCGGTCCGAATCCGGCGCTGACCCGCAACGGTAGGTCGATTCTCGGTAGTCACCGAGTGTCGGCAAGCCCGATTACCCGCCGCGCGGTGTGCGACATCCATTCGTCGTGGTCTACGAAAAGGAAGTCCAGCAGGAGCTCTGGCCGAGGATCAGCGTGCGGGCGGAGTTGTCTGTCGGATTCTCATTCGTGGCTCAGAGCCCTTACGAGTTCCCCGTGTCACTTCAGTTCTCCCCGTCCCGCGCCGCCGCTGTTCTCATCGCGGTCGCCTTGGTTTCGGCAGGTTGTTCCAAAGGTCAGGAATCAGAGTCGGCGTCTGCTGCGGAATCCTTCGCACAGCCGGTGTCCGTGACCAACTGCGATCGCGAGATGACCTTCGATTCGCCGCCGCAGCGCATCGTGTCTTTGAACGGACACGTCACCGAAGCCCTCATCGAGATCGGCGCGGGTGATCGGATTGTCGGGCGGGCGTACAGCGACAACCCGCCAACTGCCGAGACCGCCGATGTATTCAACAAGATTCCCAGCCTTTCCGATACGTTCCCCAGCATGGAGCAGGTCCTCGACGTCGATCCGGACTTCGTGGTCGGAGGAATGACCAGTGCCTTCAACGAGAAGCAGGGCCGTTCCCGAGACGCTTTCGGCGAGCGCGGAATCAACACCTTCTTGTTCTCCGAATACTGTGGCACCGGTTTCCCCGACATCGGATTGCTCGAGAACGACTACACGCAACTCGGTCGAGTCCTGGGCGTCGAAGATTCCGCCCGCGAGGTCGCAGAGGAGATCAGCGATGGTCTCGATTCCGTCCGCGCTTCGGTCGGAGACGCGGCGCCGGTACCGACCTTCTTCTACGACAGCGGTGACCAGGTTCCGACGACCATCGGCGGAGTCGGCGTCGGTCAATTGGTCGCGGAATACTCCGGCGTCTCGAACATCTTCGCCGAAGGGACAAAGCCCTACATCGACGCATCGTGGGAAGCTGTTGCCGAGCGTGCACCCCAGGCGATCGTGGTCATCGACTACGGCGACAAGACAGCCGAGCAGAAGATCGACTTCCTCCGTGCCCAGCCGTTGATGGCGACCACCCCTGCTGTGCAGCAGAACCGGTTCGTCGTGGTTCCTCTCGCTGACCTGTTCGAGAGTTCACGGTTGGTGCGTTCGGCACAGACCATCGCAACAGCCTTCCATTCAGGCGCTGACGCGGCGAAGTGACCCGCACGCGTTACGGGTACGGCGCCCTGCTTGTCGGCTTGGCGGCCGCCTTGGCGATCGTCCTGGGGTTGGCCGTCTCCTTGGGATCGGTTCGCATTCCCGTCGGTGACGTCTGGGCGATAGTCGGAGCCCGTTTGGCGCCAGGGACTTTCGAGACGTGGTGGACCGCGGCGCGGGAGTCGATCGTGATCGACTCCCGCCTGCCACGTGCACTCACTGCCGCGGTGGTGGGTGCTTCGTTGGCGATGTCGGGTGCTGTTGCTCAGGCTGTCACACGGAATCCTCTTGCCGACCCGTATCTGCTCGGAGTCTCGTCGGGCGCGGGATTCATGGTGGTGCTCGTGTCGGTGCTGGGTTTCGGCGCCGGCCTCCTCGGGGTTTTCACGATTCCGGTCGCAGCATTCGTCGGGGCGATGATCCCGTTGTTTCTCGCACTGCTGATCGGCGGCCGGTATCCGCAGCCGACCGCGATCATTTTGGTGGGTGTCGCGCTCGCCCAGATATTCTCGGCGCTCATCACCTTTTGCATCCTGGTATTGGCCGATGATCGGCACGTGACGTCGGTGATGCACTGGATTGCCGGCGGATTCGGTGATGCACGATGGTCGACGCTGATCTTCCCGACGATCACACTGGCCGTCGTCGGCACAGCCCTTCTGTTCAGTTCGCGATGGATGGACGTTTTGCAGACCGGTGACGACGGGGCTGCTGCACTCGGTATGAACGTCCGACGGTTCCGTGTGTTGTCCTTGCTCGCGGTCTCCGTACTGGCGGGCGCAGCAGTCAGCGTTGCCGGTGGAATCGGTTTCATCGGTCTGCTGATCCCGCATCTGGCCGGCTTCATCGTCGGCACCAGAGCAATTCGACTGCTCCCTGCTGCAGCCCTGCTGGGCGCCGTCGCGATGGTTGCCGCGGATACCGCTGCGCGCTCGGTGGCACAATCCACTGAAGTTCCGGTCGGAGTGATCACGGCCCTCGTGGGTGCACCGATCTTCGTCTGGATGCTCTACCGGCAGTATCGGAGGCTCGAACAGTGACACAGGCCAGAACAGTGACACAGGCCAGAACAGTGACACTCCCGAAAGACTCCGAAACTGCGCCCCTGCTCGAACTCGTCGAGACCCGGGCGCGGCTCGGAAATCGCGAAGTGTTGCGCGGCATCACTTTCGCAGTCAAGTCCGGTGAAATATTGGGCTTGGTCGGGCCGAACGGCAGTGGCAAGACGACGGCGCTGCGCTGCTGCTACAACGCTTTGACGCCGACAGGTGGCGCAGTTCTGATCGATCAAGTCGACTCGACGACGCTCTCGCGTAAGGACATCGCCCGAACTGTCTCGGCAAGTGTTCAAGAACCCACTGTCTCGGCAGGACTTTCGGTTCGTGAATCGATCGCGCTCGGACGAACTCCGCACCGCAGCTGGTTGGACCGAAGCACGGAGCGCGATACCACCATCGTGGACCGGTGCATCGAGCAGGTCGGTTTGGTCGAGCTTGCCGGACGAGACGTATCGACCCTGTCGGGTGGTGAGCGGCAACGTGTCTCGATAGCTCGCGCATTGGCTCAGGAGCCCAAGGTTCTGTTGTTGGACGAGCCGACCAATCATCTCGATCTTCGTCACCAGTTGATCGTGATGGAACTGCTTACCGAACTTGCGTCGGCGGGGCTCGCAGTTGTGGTCACGATGCACGATCTACGGTTGGCAGTCGAGTACTGCGACAACCTTGCCGTGCTCACCGAAGGTGAACTCCGCGCGTGTGGGTCTACGGTCGAGGTGTTGGACGAGCCGTTGTTGGCCGAGGTTTTCGGCATCAGGGCGCGAGTCGAACGCGGAGTACGTCCGCGGATGGAGATATTGGGGCTGGCATGACGGAATCGGTGGCCGGGATCTACGCCCGTATGGCAGTAGCTGTGCCGTTCTTCGACAACCTGAGCGCGTATCCGGATACGGTGCCCGCGGTGTTGATGACCGACCCCCAGTGGTTGGCAGCACGTGTCGCCGATACGGCAGAGCGATGGGGGAGTGCGGACAGTCGAGTGAACGGCACGTTGTGGTGGTACTCGGCCAGCTCGACGCTGACCGGCATTCCGATCGGAACCGGGATGGTCACCGGATTCGCGGCTGATCCATCGTTGGACGGTGGGCGGATCTTCTTGCGTGACAACGGCTATCTGGGCGGTTTTGCTGCCGGATCGGTCATTCCGATCTCGCGGAGTGTGGCGGAGTTGGGCCACGCGATGTTCCGCTCGCTCAATCCCGTGATCGAGGTACTCGCCGAGGTGTCCGGCGTTCGGCAGCAGGCGCTGTGGGCGATCACGACGGACTCCATCGCCAATCGCAGCCTCGATGCCGCCGGTAATGCGCGGGAGCGCGGAAGTGCATTTGCGGCTGGCCTGATCGAAGTTCTCCGCGGTGAGAACCCGGGCATTCCGGTCCCGCGTTTCGTGGACGTGGATCGCAGAGAATCTGCTGTGCGCGTAAGTAATCCATTGACGCCGGTGGCATTCGGGCGACGCAGATTCACGCAGCGGGCGTCGTGCTGCCTGATCTACGAGGTACCCGGTGAAGGCAAATGCACCAGTTGCCCGAAGCGCGCACCCGAAGATCGGGTGCGCGCCTTGGCCGCTCTGGTGTGACTGTGGGTGGACGGATTCAGGTGTTATCGGATCAGTGAGCTGCGACCTTGGAACGGTCGAGTCCCAGCGCGTCGGTCATCGTGAAGAACAGGTCCGTCTGGTCCGTGAGACCGCTGACGTTGGCCGCATGCGGGCCGAAAGCTGCTACGCGCAACTGAGTTCCGGTGTGTCCTTCGGACTCGACGGCCGGATCCTCGGACGTTCCGTAGCTGATCGTCATCTCCGAGCCGTCCTTCGTGGTCAGCTTGCGGGTCAGTCCGGGGTAGACGATTTCCTGGGCGCGCTCGACCGGGATGTTCTGGTCCTTGGCGATGGTGGCGATGTCGTCGGCGCTGACATTGGTGACGATCTGGCTGGTGTGAGCGTGGTCGGCTGTGACGATGACCAGGGTTTCTCCGTCGGTCTTCGCAAATTCGAGTGCCTTCTGCACAGCTTCGTCGAGGTCGACGGTTTCACCGATCTGACCGCATGCGTTGGCTGCGTGATCCTGCTTGTCGATCGAGGCACCTTCGACCTGGAGGAAGAATCCGTTGTCGTTGACCTTCAGTAGGTCGATGGCCTTCTGAGTCATGTCCGCGAGCTTGGGCACGTCGGAGGTTCGCTTGGGGTTGTCGACGCAGGTTTCGGCGGGCTGCAGGTAACCGTCGCGGGTGGCGACGGATCCTTCCCAGCGGACGGGCATGTTGCCGTCGGCGAACAAGCCGAGCACGGGTGCATCCTGATCGGCCTTGCCGACCTCGTTCATCTCGGCGGCGTTCTTCACCAGCTGGTAGCCACGGGCGGCGGCCTGCTCATTGAGTGTCTTGCCCTGCCAGTCACCGGCTTTCGCGGTCTCAGCGAAGGACTTGGCGCCGCCGGCGAAGGTGACGTCGGCGCGGGTGTCGAGGAGTTGTTCGCTGATCGACCCTTTGCCGCCGTTCTCGAGGGCGTTCTCCGGGCAGGACTTGGACGTTGCCTCCGGTCCGTAGCACTTGCGGCCACTGACGTGCGCGACCTGCACTGCGGGGGTGGCGTCCTGCACCTCGGCGGTGGAGACGTTGCCGGTGGCCTTGCCGTTCGCCTTGGCGATCTCGAGGACGGTCGACTGGGCCTGACCCTTGATGTCGACGGAAATCGCGCCGTTGTAGGTCTTGGTGCCGGTGGACCATGCCGATCCGCTGGCTGCGGAGTCGGTGACGTAGTCGGGCTTGCCGTCCTTGGTCAGTGCGTAGTGCGTGTACTGGCCGGTGATCGGCAGGGCGTCGAGGCCGGGGAAGCTGCCCGCAGCGCCTTCGGCGTAGTTGCGTGCGGCGGTGATCTCCGAGTCGCCCATGCCGTCCCCGATCAGGAGGATGACGTTCTTCGCGCCGGAGGCATTGACGGCGTCGCGCACTGCGGCCGACTGATCACCGTCGATGCGACGAGCGCCACCGTTCGAGGACAGTTCGCCGGTCGCGGCGCGATCGACGGTCGCGCCGTTCGAGCCGGTGGCCTCGTCGGCGCTGCTGCTGCAGCCGGCAGCGGCCAGAACGGCGACGGCGCCGGCGACGGCCGTCAACCTACGTGTGTTGCGCGAGAACGACATACGAGTAGTACTCCTGGAAACAGTATGGATGGAGATTATGAACGCCGCTAATGATCTGGGGCGAAAGTGAACGGAGTGCAGACATGCGTACATCTGAATGTGACGAAACGGTGAGGGTTGAGATTCGCTCTGTTGACTGTGGGTGAGTGACCTGTCAGACTGAATCTGCATCGAACATCAGTTCGATGCATGTGGTGCGTCTTCCCTTTCGGCATCCTCGAGCAGTCGGTCGTCCCTGACGGCCGACTCGATCAGGTGCGAGGTCAGTGTGGGTTGGGGAAATGGGCCGCCGACGTGGTCCGAGATGGAACGGGTGCTTTCCGGACGACCCGGCCGTGTGGAACATGAGGATTTGTTTCCGGGCGATGGAAGCGACAGCCCCGCCTGGTCAAGAAAGCGCGGCGAGTACCACGCGGGCGAGCTCACCCGTGGTGCCGGTGTAGTTCCTTACGCAGAACTGCACGCTCACTCGGCCTTCAGTTTCCTCGACGGTGCATCACCGCCGGAAGAGCTGGTCGAGGAAGCAGTGCGTCTCGGGCTCGAAGCTATCGCCGTCACCGATCACGACGGGTTCTACGGTGTGGTGAGGTTTGCGGAAGCCGCACGTGAATGGGGAATGCGCACCGTGTTCGGGGCCGAGTTGTCTCTGGATTCGGTACCCAGAACCGGCACGGCAGATCCCGGTGGAACACACCTCCTGGTGCTTGCCCGTGGGCAGGAAGGGTATCGCCGGCTTTCGCGGGAGATCGCTGCCGCGCATCTGGCGGGCGGCGAGAAGGGCAAACTGCAGTACGACTACGACGTGCTGACCGAAGCGGCCGGTGGGCACTGGCAGATCCTGACCGGGTGCCGGAAAGGTCATGTGCGGCAAGCCTTGACGTCGGGTGGTCGCGAAGCAGCGGCGGATGCCTTGGGGGATCTGGTCGAGCGTTTCGGGGCGGAGCGAGTGTCGGTGGAACTCACTCATCATGGGTTGGCGGAGGACGACGAGCGCAATGCCGTTCTGGCCGAATTGGCGAGAGAGCATGGACTACGTACGGTGGCGACCACCGCCGCGCACTTCGCCGCTCCTCCGCGTCGACGCCTCGCCATGGCAATGGCGGCTGTGCGGTCGCGTCAAAGCTTGGACGAGGCAGCAGGATGGCTGGCCCCTACCGGCGGAGCGCACCTGCGGTCCGGCGCGGAGATGGCGGCACTGTTCTCGCTCTATCCCGAGGCTGTCAGTGGTGCCGCCGATCTTGGTCGTGAGTGCGCTTTCGATCTCAAGCTCATCGCGCCCAAATTGCCACCGTTCGACGTTCCCGCCGGGCATACCGAGGCGTCGTGGTTGCGTGAGCTCACCATGGTGGGGGCGCTGGAACGCTACGGACCGCCGGAAGGTGCACCGAAGGCATACAAACAGCTCGAACATGAACTTGCCATCATCGAGGGATTGAACTTTCCCGGATATTTCCTGGTGGTGCATGACATCGTGTCGTTCTGCAAGAACAACGACATCCTCTGTCAGGGAAGAGGTTCCGCTGCGAACTCGGCGGTGTGTTACGCGATCGGCATCACCAATGTCGATCCGGTTCGCAACAAACTGCTGTTCGAGAGGTTTCTTGCGCCTGAACGTGACGGCCCGCCGGACATCGACGTGGACATCGAGTCCGACCGCCGGGAAGAGGCGATCCAGCACGTGTACGCGAAGTACGGGCGTACGTATGCCGCGCAGGTAGCCAATGTCATCACCTATCGAGGAAAGTCGTCGGTGCGGGACATGGCTCGGGCGCTGGGCTTTTCGCAGGGCCAGCAAGATGCGTGGAGTAAGCAGGTCGGCCGGTGGGGCGGTATCGACAAGAATGCGGATACCGATATTCCGCGTCCGGTACTCGAACTGGCGGCGCAGATCGAAGGCTATCCGCGGCACCTCGGTATCCACTCGGGCGGCATGGTCATCTGCGATCGTCCCATCGCCGACGTCTGTCCGGTGGAGTGGGCGCGAATGGCCAATCGTAGTGTCCTGCAGTGGGACAAGGACGACTGTGCTGCCGCTGGGCTGGTCAAATTCGACCTGCTCGGCCTCGGCATGCTTTCTGCTTTGCACTACATGATGGATCTGGTGGCCGAACACAAAGGCATCACAGTCGATCTGGCGCAACTCGATCTGTCGGAAACGGCGGTGTACGAGATGCTGCAGCGGGCAGATTCGGTGGGGGTGTTCCAAGTGGAATCACGTGCGCAGATGGCGACACTGCCGCGTCTGAAGCCTCGAAACTTCTACGACCTGGTAGTCGAGGTCGCGCTCATCCGTCCGGGGCCGATTCAAGGCGGATCAGTGCATCCGTACATTCGTCGGCGCAACAAACTCGAACCTGTGTCCTACGACCATCCGTCGCTCGAGAAGGCACTCGAACGCACGTTGGGGGTTCCGCTGTTCCAGGAACAGTTGATGCAGATGGCCGTCGACGTTGCGGGCTTCACGCCGTCCGAGGCCGATCAATTGCGTCGGGCAATGGGATCGAAACGCTCCACCGAGAAGATGGAACAACTGCGCGCGAGGTTCTATCAGGGCATGCGAGACCTACACGGCATCGGTGACGAGGTTGCCGACCGGATCTACGAAAAGCTGTATGCATTCGCTAATTTCGGTTTCCCGGAAAGCCATTCACAGAGTTTTGCCGCGCTGGTCTTCTACTCCTCGTGGTTCAAACTTCATCATCCCGCTGCGTTCTGCGCCGGACTTCTGCGCGCGCAGCCCATGGGTTTCTACTCGCCGCAGTCCTTGGTTGCCGATGCGCGCCGGCACGGAGTGCAGGTACACGGTGCAGACATCAATGTCAGCCTCGCGCATGCCACCGTCGAGGCAGGTGGATTCGAGGTTCGGCTGGGGCTGGGGGAAGTGCGCAACATCGGCGATGCACTCGCCGAGAAAATTGTCGAACAGCGCGACCTCGGTGGACCGTTCACGTCGTTTCTCGATCTGACGGGGCGGGTGGAACTGACTACCGCACAAGCTGAATCGCTGGCGACCGCCGGTGCGCTAGCCAGCTTCGGTATCTCGCGTAGAGAAGCGCTGTGGGCAGCGGGCGCTGCGGCGGGGGAGCGCCCCGACCGCTTGCCCGGTATCGGTGCGTCGGTCACAGCTCCCACCTTGCCCGGCATGAGCGACGTCGAATTGGCGGCGGCGGATGTCTGGGCGACAGGAGTATCTCCCGACACGTACCCGACACAATTCCTCCGCCCACAGCTCGACGCGCTCGGCGTGGTGCCGGCGTCGAGACTTCTCGACATCCCGGACGGTGACCGTGTGCTGGTGGGGGGAGCAGTCACACACCGGCAGCGTCCGGCCACAGCTGCGGGCGTCACGTTCATCAACCTCGAGGACGAAACCGGCATGGTCAACGTCGTGTGTTCGGTGGGGTTGTGGGCAAAGTACCGAAAATTGGCAAATACGGCGCCGGCGTTGCTTATTCGAGGGAAGGTGCAGAATGCAGAAGGCGCTGTCACCGTCGTGGCAGACCGGATGCAGCTGATGGATCTGCGAGTCACGGCCAAATCGCGAGACTTCCGTTAACGCCTGATTCTGGCCACCGTGTTAGTGCCGAGAGACAGTTTTGTGCCGAGAGGACAAATGTGGAGCTCAACTCTGACCTCCGAGCATATGGTGCGGGTCACATTTGCTCCCTAGGGTTGTCGCTTGAGCGCGATCGATTCACCACACGCAGCCGCGGTCAGTTGCCTTGCGCGTGAATATCGTCGCCTTCCAAACGCGCTGAACCAAAAGCGCTTCGAGTCGAAGAGGAACTTCATGAGCACAGCGATTCTCGTCGCACACGTACACCCCGCCGATCCGTCTTCGGAGGATGTGTTCAACCGCTGGTACGACGACGTGCATATTCCGCAGGTCGTCGAACGAGTGCCCGGAGTTGTCTCCGCCTCCAGATTCTTCCTGGCGGATGTGCAGTTGCTGCCCGAGGATGCATTGCCCGCGCGCCGCTACCTGAGCATCTATCAACTCGACACGGAAGATCTCGCGGGCACCGCGCAGGCGTTGGGAAGTGCTTTGGGCGACGGAACTCTCGACATGTCCGAGGCCATCGCGACCACCGGCGACACCGGACCCGAATTGCTTTTCTACGTCCCGACCGAGAATTGAAGGGGAACGCTGACATGTCCGATCTTCTCGCGAACAAAGTTGCAATTGTCACCGGCGCAGGTGCCGGAATCGGCGCCGCCATTGCCCGGGCGTTCGGGGCGGAGGGCGCGAGGGTCGTGGTCTCCGACATCAACGGTGGCGCAGCACAGGCAGTGGCGGACTCGATCGACGGAGCTATCGCTGTCACAACTGATGTCACCGACGAACAGCAGGTCAAGGATCTCGTCGCCAGAGCGGTCGAAGAGTTCGGCGGACTGAACGTCGTAGTACCCAACGCCGGTATCGCCACCACGACCCCGCTGATCGAGACCTCGTTCGAGGACTGGCGGAAAGTGATGTCGGTCAACCTCGATGGAGTGTTCTTGACAGTGCGTCATTCGCTGCCCGCTCTCGTCGCATCCGGTGGCGGTTCGATCGTGAACATCTCGTCGATCTCGTCGACCACCGGCTCGCCTTTGATCGGCAGCTATGCCGCAGCCAAAGCAGCAGTTCGCAATCTCACCGAAACCCTGTCAGCCGAACTTCGCTTCCACGGAATCCGCGCGAATGCATTGCTGCCCGGATTCATCGATACCGACCTGGTCAAGAGTCACCAGCAGGATTTCGAGAATGCCCTCGGCCTCGAGTCCGGGGGATTCGACGACTTGATGGTCACGAAGCAGACGCGCTATGGCCGGACCGAGGAAGTTGCCGCCGCCGCAGTGTTCTTTGCGAGCGACCAGTCGTCGTGGTGCAACGGCAGCAGCCTGGTTCTCGACGGAGGGTTCACCGCTTCTCTCCTCTGAGCAGCAGAACCCTTTCCGAACGTCACCCGATCACCATTCGTGCGAGGATCCACACCATGACCAACCGCGCCGTGTACGTACTCCCGCCTGGAGGATTGAACAACCTCGAATCGAGGACGATCGAGACCCCGGGCCCGGGTGCGGGTGAGGTGACGATCGCGATCCACGCGAATTCGCTCAACCACCATGACTACCTCGTGGCGACCGGAGAGATAGCAACCGACGGTCCGCGGATCCTGTTGTCCGATGCTGCCGGGGAGGTCGTTGCGGTCGGAGACGGCGTAACGCAGTTCAGCGTCGGAGATCGCGTGATGAGCACCTATTTGCCGCATTGGCGGAGCGGCACACCGGATTTCGACGGATTCGGAAATTCGCCGGGTGACGGTGTCGACGGGTTCGCCCGCGACACCGTCACCGTGCCGGTATCTGCTGTGACAGTGATGCCGCGAAACTACACCTACGAGGAAGCCGCTACCTTGCCCACCGCGGGATTGTCAGCGTGGCGCGCACTATTTGCCGGAGTCCCGATCATCCCGGGGTCGTCGGTGTTGATCCCTGGGACCAGCACGGTGGCGCTGTTTGCCGTCCAGCTGGCCAAAGCTGTTGGAGCTCAGGTGATCGCAACGTCGTCGGCCCCCGACAAGATGGCACGATTGGTCGAGCTCGGTGCCGATCACGTGGTCAACTACCGTGAGCGCCCGGACTGGGGTTCGGAAGCGATGCGGCTCAGCGGCGGGATCGACCTCGTCCTCGACGTCGGCGGGCCGTCCACCCTCGGCCAATCTCTGGCGGCAGTCCGACCAGGCGGGCGAATCTGCGCGCTTGGCATCATGAACGGCCCCTCGTCGTCGATCGACCTGACTTCGCTACTGACCAAACAGGTCACCATCGAAGGTGTTCTGGTGGGCAGTCGTGCACATCAGGAGGAGATGGTCGCCGGGCTGGAGAGCCTGGCGCTTCGTCCCGTCATAGATTCTTCCTACAGCCTCGACCGCCTCGCTGACGCTTTCGAGCAGCAGAAATCCGGGCAGGCCTACGGCAAGATCGTCATCACAAACCCTTGATCGCTTGCCGGTCCCAACGGGGATCGGTGAGGATTTCCGCCGAGTCGCCGACAAATGCACTTGCGGCAGTCTGGTCGCCGCTGAGGGTGAATCTCAGCCATGCGGTGAGGTAGCCCCGGAATCCTTCGCCATCTGCGGCCCAATTGTGGCCGACGCCAAGCAGTCTGCCGCGGACCGCCGGTCCGGCGGTTTTGTCGAAGTACTCAGCTTGCGGATCGGCGGTGGAGACCGGGTCGTCGGCGCCGGTCATGAAGAACGTCGGTCCGGTCAACTGGGCCACGTCGATCACGTCGACAGGTCGCGAGGCCCACCACGGGTCAGGCAAATCGAGTACCGCCGTGGCGGTGATCAGATTCGCGGACTGGGTTGCCGCGTTGATCGCGCCACCGGCGCCCTGGGAGTGTCCGACCGAGGCAATGTTGTCGGTGTCGATCCGCTGGTGAAAAATGCTCTCAGCGTTGGTGTTCTGATCGACGACGTACTGGGCAGCCCCCAAGATCTCCGTCCCGTCGCCGGTGACGCTGCTGTCGGCCACCACAACGACAAAACCCCAAGAAGCGAGATGCTGCAGGAGCGCTTCGTACTCTTCGTAAGTCGCATAGCTGCCGTTGCCGAAGGTGACGACGGGATGCCGATTGCCATCAGACGACAAGCCGGCTGGGTAGAACAGTTGGTACCCGGGAACTGAATCGGCAGCCACTTCATGCGCACCCTTGGCTGCATACAGATCGCTGATCGATTCCGACGCGATGGATTCGGTGGTCGCGACTTCGGGAGTTGTCGGAACCCCCGCGGTGGCATGAGTGACGGCACCGGAGAGTGCCAGCAGACACGATGCAGTCACGACGGCGAACGAGTACTTGGTTCGAGAAGGCATGGGCACAAGTATGTCTTGTACGGTCGCGGTCGGTCAGGCCGAGACGGGTGTGTGCCGATCTTCGCCGATTCGATCTCGAATGAGGAAGACGGCGATCACCCCGAAGACGACCAAGAGGACCGTCAGTAGAGAGGTGATGGCGGCGGCGCCGCTCACTTCCGTGGTCACCGAAGTGTCCAGCCCGCCGGTCGAGAGAATTGTGGTGGGGTCGGTGAGGCCGTGTAACACGATTGCGGCCCAGATCGTGCCCGTCACACGCATTGTCAGGTACATGCACATACCGAAACCGAAGGTGTAGACCACGGTGACCAGAACGGTTGACGCCTTCATCCCGGCGATGAGGTTGACGGTGTGCATGAGTGCAAACACCAGTGAAGACACGACGGCGACAAAGCGTTCCCGGTGGCCGGCGTCGCGCAACATCTTCACTGCCAGGCCACGGGTGGCCAATTCCTCGGTCAGGCCGACGCACGCACCGAGCACCAGCAGGGCGATTACCTCGCCGGTGGTCCAGGCGCTCCAATCGGTTCCCGCCAGATGCGCAACAATGGCGGCGACCACGATGATCGGACCGATCCACATCCAACCCCGCCCACGAATGGGTTGTGGGCCGAAGACGCCGCGCAGCCAGCCGACCTTTGTCGTGAAAACCAGCAGGGCGATCCCGCCGATCGCGATGGGCAATGCGTCGCCGAGGAGGATGCTGGAGGCGCTTGCCACGACATTGTCCGTGTCGATCTGGTCTGCAAAAACCCTGGAGGTAACCTGCCCGACAGCAAGATAGAACGCCAGGTAGACGACGATCAGCAGGAGCACTTTCCACACGGTGGGGCGACTCCAAAAACCGGACTTTTCGGGAACCGTATTGGTCATTGTCAGATCGTAAAGGGAGCTGCACGAAAACGCCCGGGTACCGTCTATTCGGACAGCAGCGAACACGAAGGCAGGCGCAGAAGAAATGTTGGAAGTCGATTTGAATGCACTGGACACGGCTTTGGCAGCGGGTGAGCCGTTGATCGACGTCCGTGAGGCCGACGAGTTCGCTCAGGTCCGAGTTCCCGGTGCGACGCTCATTCCGCTCAGCGAATTCGTCTCTCGCGTGGGTGAAATTCCGGACGCGGAAACGGTGTACATCATCTGCGCCGTCGGTGGTCGGAGCTTGCAAGCCGCTGAGTATCTGCAGGCTCGCGGCATCAATGCCGTTTCGGTGGCCGGTGGAACGATGGCGTGGTACCAGTCGGGGCGCCAGGTCGAGACCGGCGAATAGTGCGTAACTGTTGGGGCGGCTCCCGTTTACGGAGCTGCCCCAACACGTCACTTCCGCCAGAACAGGTGGTGCGTCACGCCGCTCGGGCTCGGCACAACGTCGAGGTTGAAGCGGTCGAGTAACTCGTCAGGTGTCTCCCACAGTCGTAGACCGGATCCGAATTCGATCGGGGAGACAGCGATGTGCATCGTGTCGACCAGATCGGCGTCGAGGAATTCACGGATAGTGCTGACTCCGCCGCCGAGTCGAACGTCCTTGCCCTGCGCTGCCTCACGTGCCTGCGCGAGGGCCGTCGCGGGGTCGGCGTCGACGAAGTGGAATGTCGTGTCCGATAGCGTGAACGACGGCCGCACGTGGTGGGTCAAGACAAAAACCGGGGTGTGGAACGGTGGCTCGTCGCCCCACCAGCCCTGCCACTCGAGATTCTCCCAAGGGCCGCGGTAGGGTGAGAATTTGTTGCGGCCCATGATTTCGGCGCCGATGTTGTTGGAGAAGTCCCGCGTGAAATAGTCGTCGAGGCCTCGGCTGCCGCCGGGATCGGTGCGATTGGGCCAGCTGGCCGTAGCTCCTGCCCACGCAAACATTTCACCGTGGTCCAGGCCGAACGGGCTCTCGAAGCTCTGGTCCGGACCGCAGGCTATTCCGTCACTCGAAACGCCGAAATTCTGCACTCGCAATAACTGACTCACCGTGTACTCCTGCTCTCGACAATGGTCTACGTGAGTACAGACCGTACGGCGAGCCAAAACTCATCGGTGCGAATTCATGCAGCCGCCGGTAGAACTCCACTGCGGATCGACCGGACGGTCCTGACCGCGACGGTTGCCCAGATGGGGATCAGTACGGTCAGCAGGGCAAGTGCGATTCCCAGGATCAGGGTGGAACCGGTGGCGACTCCGAAGGCATTCGCTCCGACGGCACATGCTCCGATGGGGAAGGTGAAGCTCCACCAGCCGAGCGAGAAGTCCAAGCCGCGGCGCAGTGCGTGGATGGTGACGACGGTGACGGTGACAAACGCGATCACGCCGATGATTCCGACGACGGTTCCGTAGGCGATCCCGAATTCGTGCAGGGTGTCGGCATGCTCGGGGCTGAGTGCATGCCGTGAGGCGGCGGCCAACAGGTTGGATGCCGCGATCGACTGTCCGATCACGCCCAACGGAATCCACAGTGAGGGAATGGCATTGAACGGGATCACGTCGACGCCGGCCGAACGGTTGCGTGCGAACTGCCTGGCGACGGCTACCAGAATGCCGATGGCGGCGGTCAGCGCCAGAGCGAACAGGATGTAGCAGAAAACCAGTACCGCGATGCGTGGAGCGCCTTCGGGCATGTGGGTGCTGACCGCTGCGCCGGTGGTGGCCGAGACCATCGGAGGTACGACGGGCATGAGCCAGAACGGCATTGCCGTCGCCATCCCGGCATCTCGAACGAGTCGAATCATCATCACGACGTAGGTGACCAGGCCGAGTGCCGTGCCGAGTGTCCACAGTGTCAGCGACACGGTGATCGCCACGTCGTGGCCGAGGAAGTCCGGGCCGGTGATGCCGGTTGCGGATCCCACGGTCAGCAGTGCCATTGCGACGGCGCCGTAGAAGGGGAACATCGCGGGGCTGTGCAGGTAGGCGAGGGCCTGACATCGATGTTGTGACCAATGGGTGGCAAATGCTCCGATCAAGGCGCACAGTACGAGAACCGCCAGAACCCAGAAGATCTCGGAGACCAGTTTCAAGCCCTCGATCTCCGGTTCGAGCGAAGCGGCGGCCACCGACACGATTCCCGTTCCCATCGCTGCCGCGAACCAGTTCGGAGTGATGTGGGCGAAGGTGGAACTCGTTGTGGTGGTCATGTATTTCACTGTCGTCTCATCCGGTCCGTACCGGTAGACCGGTTGTTCTTGAATGCCCACAAACTCGCCTTGTGGGTCTAATCTTGGGACTATGTCGTTGTCTCCTCGGGTGCCGGAACTCAGTGCCCTCGACGTCCTCCTTTCCGTAGGGCGTCTGGGCAGCATGGGTGCTGCCGGCCGGGAGCACGGACTCAGTCAGCAGGCGGTCAGCGCCCGGGTGCGTTCGGTCGAACGCCAACTCGGAATCAAGGTGTTCGATCGAGCGGCGACCGGTGTTCGTCCCACCGCCGAGGGCGGTCTGATTCTCGAGTGGGCAAGTCACATCCTCGTCAGTGCCGAGGAAATGGCATCGGGAGTTGCCGCACTTCGCGGTGAACGTGATGCTGCCGTCACGGTTGCCGCCAGCATGACCATCGCCGAGTATCTGGTTCCCGGATGGACGGTCGCGATGCGGCACAAGTTCCCCAACGTCGTGGCGTCGGTGAGCTTGCACAATTCCTCGGACGTCTCTGCTCAAGTTCAGGCCGGCCAGGCCGATATCGGATTTGTCGAAGGGCCGGATGTGCCGTCGGCGCTCGCGTCGTGCGAAGTAGCGCGTGATCACCTCGTCGTGGTTGTGCCGCCGGGACACGACTGGGCGAATGGTGTGCCCGTTCCGGTCGAGGAACTCGCACGCACACCGCTGATTCAGCGCGAGTCAGGGTCCGGTACGCGCCTGACGCTCGAGAATGCTGTTCCCGATTGTGTGCCGCCGCTGCTCGAGCTCACCTCGTGTACCGCTGTCAAGGCTGCGGTGGTGGCAGGCAACGCCCCGGCTGTTCTGTCGTCGCTGGCAGTTGCCGCCGACCTGACGGACGGCCGACTGGTCGCGGTCAACGTCGACGGCTTGCGGATGCCGCGTCGACTCCAAGCCGTCTGGGATCCCGATCGCGGATTGCGCGGTGCGGCAAGAGATTTCCTCGATATAGCGCTCGGATCCAACACCGCTGTTCATTCACGCTGACGGCTACGGCCGCTATCGGACGGTGTCGATCCCCGCGAGGATGAGCTCGATGCCTGCCAGAAACTGTTCTCGGTCGTCGTGGTCGCGCAACTGCGCCGTCACCTGATTGAGGAACGGGTACTTCGCAGAGTCGAGTTCTTCCCATCGCGTGGCGACGCCCGCGAGGAAAGCGGACCGATCTGTCTCACGGGGGAGCAGACGGGCGCCCGCGGCGTACTGTCCGGCGAGACCGAGCACGTAGTTCAGGAGCGCGGACGCGCAGTCGAACTGTGCCGATTCGGGAACGCCGAGCGCCTGGAGTTGCTCGCCGAGACTTTCGAAGATCTGCATCACCGCTGATTGCCACGGTTCACGTGAGAGTTGGGTGCCGACCCAGGGGTGGGCGTCGATCGCGTCGAACACGCCGAGGGCGATGGTCCGGATCGCCTCCCGTGGGGCTGCGCCTTCGGTTGCACCGGTTGTCACGCGGGCGATGACGTCGTCGGTCGCCGCGGCGAGCAGTTCGCTCTTGTTGGCAACGTGCCAGTAAATCGCCCCGCTACCTGTTGCCAGGCGTGCGGAGAGCGCGCGAAATGTCAGCGCGGCTTCGCCCTCGTCGTCGAGGATCTCGATCGCAGCCTCGACGATTCGCTCCTTCGAGAGCGCATCCGTACGTCGTTCGGTCCGCTGATTCCTGGTCGCCATGCGAACCATCTTGACATATCTGGAACGCCGTTCCAAGATGTCATTGGAACGACGTTCCAATCGAAGCCTGAAAGGAAACAGCATGAGCAACTCGATAACGATCATCGGGGCGGGCCTCGGCGGTCTGACCCTCGCGCGTGTCCTCCACGTTCATGGAATTCCGTCGAAGATCTATGAGGCGGAACTGTCGGCAGAAGCTCGCACGCAGGGCGGCCAACTCGACATCCACGAACACAACGGTCAGGCCGCGCTCGACGCTGCCGGCCTCACCGACGAGTTCCGCGCGATCATCCACGCGGGCGGCGCCGCGTCGCGCGTACTCGATCAACACGCCGCCATGCTCCTCGACGAACCCGACGACGGCACGGGAGCACGTCCCGAGGTGCTGCGCGGCGACCTCCGTCGAATCCTGATTGATTCCCTTCCGGACTACACGATCGAATGGGGACGCAAAGTCGACACTGTGCGCTCGCTCGGAGATGATCGCCACGAGTTGACCTTCGTCGACGGTTCGACAGTGACCACCGACCTTCTCGTCGGTGCAGACGGTGCCTGGTCGAAGATCCGGCCGCTGCTCTCCGATGCGAAGCCGGAATACGTCGGCACCACGTTCGTCGAGACCTACCTCTACGACGTCGACGAGAAGCATTCGGCTGCAGCCGAAGCCGTCGGGGACGGGGCGATGTACGCGCCCGCACCAGGAAAAGCGATCGCCGCGCATCGAGAGGCGGGAGACATCGTGCACACCTACGTTCAGCTGAACCGTCCGGCGGAGTGGTTTGCCGGTATCGATTTCACCGACGCCGCCGCTGCGACAGCGCGGGTCGCCGCCGAGTTCGACGGTTGGGCACCGGAACTCACGGCGCTGATCACCGATGGCGAAACCGCTCCGATTCCGCGCGCGATCCATGCACTTCCCGACGAGCACCCATGGGATCGCGTGCCTGGGGTGACGCTCCTCGGTGACGCGGCGCACCTGATGGCCCCGTCCGGTGAGGGTGCGAACTTGGCCATGTTCGACGGCGCCGAACTGGGAAAGGCGATCGCCACGCACCCCGAGGACATCGAAGGGGCACTCGCCGAGTACGAAGAAGCGATGTTCGTCCGCAGTGCATCCGAGGCCGCGGACTCGCACGTGATCCTTGATCTCTGCCTCGGTGAAGGCGCACCGTATTCACTGGTCGATTTCTTCACCGGCGCTGCTTCCGTATCCGGATAATGGGCGAATGTCTGTTGATTCCACTCCTTGGTCTGCCGCGATTGCGCACGTGAGCGGTCTCTCGAAGGGCGGCCCGTTGGATCGAAATCACCGGGTGACGTTGCACTTTCATCCGGACCTCCCGTCTGAACGTGGTCTGACATTGGCCTCGATCGCACGTCAAGGCACCTATGTGACCCAGTTCGAGTCTCGAACGAGCAACGGCGGACTGACGGCGCATCACGGCGGCGATCGTTGGCGTTGGGAGAGTCGGATATTCGGCGGAGCTTACGACGAGCGAGAGCCCTCGGAACGGCCGAAGTACGGATCGTTGAACTTCTCCGCCGATCCCTACGGGGCATCCCCTCGGTTCGGCTCGTCCTACTTCCGGCTTGCCGAGCACACGCTCGACCGCACCACTTTCTGCTTTCCCGACAGCGTCTTCGAGCCTGATCATTTCGGAACGGCCGAAGCGATGAGCTTGGTCGGCGCCGCACGGGCTGCCGAGCTCGACGATCCGCTCGACCACTACATCGAGGCGCACGTTCACGGCGTCGTCGACATCGGGACGGACGTCGAGGCGCTCGTTCTGGATCCGAGTTACCGGGGCACACGGATCGAAGAGATCGCCCACTCGCTCACGTGCCCGGTGCTGTGGCACGACGGATACGCGGTCGATGTCGACGAGATAGCCGAACATCCCGAATACCGGGGTGCGGCCGTGATCGACCTTGCCCGAGAAATTTGCGCACGGCAGGCGGCTGACGCCTGCCGTCCTGGGGCTCGCACGGGGTGCATCCTTCGATCCGCAGGACGTCAAGAAGGTTTGGCACTACATCGCTCGATTCGGCGGCAGAGCGTAGAACTGGGCATTCGCGTACAGCTGCACGTCGACGACCGCTGGTCCCGGGACCGCACATCGGTCCGAAGGTCGCGGTGAGGAAAGAGTGATTGATACGCAACATCGGGCATGAACTACCGAAACAACTGCATCCGAAGATAGAAGTCGACCTTGATCCTCGGTCGAAGGGATGCATGAATCGATGGGCGCTCAACTCACCACCACCAGTGTCGACACACTCTGCGCGTACTGCGGGGTGGGCTGTGGTCTTGTCCTCGACATCATCACCGATCCGGAGTCGGGACGTCGGAAGGCTGCGAAGTCTTCCGGTCTGAAGACACATCCCACCAACTTCGGGCGTCTGTGCACCAAAGGCACCACGACCGCAGACATGCTCGCAGGCCCGGGGCGCATGGAATCTGCATATCGCCGTCCGCGCCGAGGTGATGCGATCGAAGCGGCGGACATGGCCGCAGTCATCACTGACACCGCCCAGCGCCTGCGGGCAATCATCGACGAGCACGGTCCCGACGCGTTTGCGTTGTACGTGTCCGGGCAGATGTCACTCGAAGCTCAGTACCTGTCGAACAAACTGGCCAAGGGCTTCATCGGGACCAATCAGATCGAATCGAATTCCCGTTTGTGCATGGCAAGTGCCGGCACCGGATACAAGCAATCGCTCGGGGCCGACGGACCGCCCGGTTCCTATCAGGACTTCGAACATGCCGACGTGTTCTTCGTGACCGGCGCGAACATGGCGGACTGCCATCCGATCCTCTTCCTCCGAATGCAGGAGCGGGTCAAGGCAGGCGCGAAGCTGATCGTCGTCGATCCTCGACGCACCGCCACCGCCGACAAGGCGAACTTGTTCCTGCAGATCGCTCCCGGCACCGATCTCGCGCTACTCAACGGACTACTCCACCTGCTCGTCGTAAACGGCCACACAGATCCGGACTTCATCGCCGACTTCACCGAAGGCTGGGAGGTCATGCCCAGTTTCCTCGCGGAGTACACGCCTGCGAAGGTCAGCGAGATCACCGGTATCTCCGAAGCCGACATCCACACGGCAGCGCAGTGGATCGGTGAGGCCGTCAACTGGATGAGCTGTTGGACAATGGGTTTGAACCAGAGCACCCACGGCACGTGGAACACCAACGCCATCTGCAACCTTCACCTTGCGACCGGTGCGATCTGCAAGCCCGGCAGCGGTCCGTTCTCGTTGACCGGTCAGCCGAACGCCATGGGTGGGCGTGAAATGGGCTACATGGGGCCAGGTTTGCCAGGTCAGCGCGCCGTGATGGTCGACGCCGATCGCGACTTCGTCGAGGACCGATGGGGGATCCCGCAGGGCTCGCTGCGCACCGACATCGGCGGTGGCACCATCGACATGTTCTCCCGAATGGCGGCGGGCGACATCAAAGCGTGCTGGATCATCTGCACCAATCCCGTTGCGACGGTAGCCAACCGCAAGACCGTCATCGACGGCTTGGAGAAGGCCGACCTCGTCATCACCCAGGATGCTTTCCTGGGCACCGAGACCAACGAATACGCCGATGTTCTGCTGCCTGCTTCGCTGTGGACAGAGTCCGACGGAGTGATGATCAATTCCGAACGCAACCTGACGCTCTTTCAGCAGGCACTGGATCCGGTTGGGCAGGCGCTGCCTGATTGGCAGATCATCGCCCGGATCGCCTGCGAGATGGGGTACGCCGAAGCGTTCACCTACACCTGTGCCGAAGAGGTGTTCGAAGAGATCAAGCAGTTCTGGAATCCGAAGACCGGCTACGACTTACGCGGCGTCACCTACGAGCGCCTCCGCAAGACATCGATTCAGTGGCCATGCCCGCCAGACAGTGATCAGGACCGTCATCCCATCCGATACGTCAATGACGGTGTCAGTCAAAGGCTCCTGATCCGCGAGGACGGCAGCACTCCGCGGCTCGCATTTCCCACCGCCACTGGCCGTGCGATGTTCTTCGCACGGCCGCACATGCTTCCCGCCGAAATGCCCGACGACGACTACCCCTTCCTGCTCAACACCGGTCGTCTCGCGCACCAGTGGCACACCATGACCAAGACCGGCAAGGTGGCCAAGTTGAACAAGCTCAACCCAGGTCCCTTCGTCGAGATCCATCCCGACGACGCCGCCAGACTCGGCATCGTCGACCAGGATGCGATCGAGGTTGCCTCACGCCGCGGTCGCGCTGTGCTTCCGGCTGTTGTCACCGACCGAGTGCGTCCGGGGAACTGCTTTGCCCCATTTCACTGGAACGACGCCTTCGGTGAATATCTGTCCATCAACGCCGTCACCAACGACGCCATCGACCCTGCCTCGCAGCAACCGGAGTTCAAAGCCTGCGCTGTCACTATGACGAAGGTCGCCGTGAACACACCTGAAACAGTGCTCGCCGAGGCGGCGCTGCTGGCTCCCGCGCCAGCTGATCGGGCTTTGTCGCGAACCGATGTCCTCGCAGATGTCCTCGGTCAAACAGGAACACCTGCAGTGGTATTCGATGCGCTCCAGCAGAGCTACCTGGCCGGCCTTCTCGCTGCGTTGCGTGCGGACGCCGATCGCACTGCCGGGGTACCTACCTTGCCGTCGACGGCACCCTTCGATGCCGAAAAGCGGATGTGGGTCGACGGTGTTCTGGCCGGCCTGTACTCGCGGATCTCACTTCCTGACACCGACGGGCCTGCGTTGTCATCGAGTCCGAGTATTGGATCCGAGCGCGCGCCGATCGTGGTGCTCTGGGCATCGCAGACCGGAAACGCGGAAGAATTCGCTGCTGAGTGCGCTACTCGTCTCAGCGAAGTCGGCTTACCCGTGGTGATGCACGCAATGGACGAGTTCCGGGCCGCCGACCTGGCGGCCACCAGAGAGGTCCTGCTGATCACCAGTACCTCCGGTGACGGCGAATCCCCCGACAATGGCAGCGGTTTCTGGGATGCCCTGGCTGCTGACACAGCGCCTCGGATGGGCGAAACACGTTATGCAGTAATCGCTTTCGGCGACTCGAACTACGACGACTTCTGTGGACACGGACGAAAGCTCGACGCCCGCCTTGCCGAACTGGGAGCCAGTCGTATCGTCGATCGCGCCGACTGCGAGCCCGATTTCGAGGACACCGCTGCTGGATGGCTGGAGGCGGTCACGGCTGAGCTTCGGAGCTCGGTGGCCGGCGAGACGACCGACGTCCTCGTTGCAAAGAAGAATTCTGGGACAACCGTTGCAGCCGCGCCCATTTCACCGGCGATGTCGCCGCCGCTGCGATACAACAAGAAGGCGCCACTGACCACAGCCTTGACGCGCAATGTCGTGCTCAACCGTCCGGGTTCTTCCAAAGACGTGCGGCAGTTGGGCTTTCACCTTCCAGGTGACACGGTCAGTTACGAAGCCGGCGACGCTCTCGGAGTCTGGCCCCGAAACAGCTCTCCGTTTGTCGACGAGTGGCTCACCCTTACTGGCCTCGACGGTGACGAGACCGTCGAACTGGGGCAGTACGGGGAAATGACGCTGCGTACCGCGCTCACCGAGCGCCTGGAGATCACTCGAATCTCGACCGACATGATTCGATTCGTGCATCAACGAACCCGCAATTCGGACCTGGCCGAGTTGTTGAAGCCGGAGAATGTCTCCACGTTCAAAGACTGGTCGTGGGGACGACAGTCCGTCGACATTCTCGCGCAGTCGCCCGTTCGTGCCTCGACAGACGAATGGCTCTCGCTGCTCAAACCGATTCAGCCGCGGCTGTATTCGATATCTTCCAGTCCGAAGGAGAACCCACGCGAAGTGCAGTTGACGGTGTCCGCGGTGCGATACAACGTTGCGGGTGTCCCACGGCGTGGAGTGTGCTCGACTTACCTCGCCGACCACGCTCACGATGACGACATCGGTATCTACGTGCAGAAGTCGACCCACTTCCGGCCACCTTCCGATCCCGAGACCCCGATGATCATGGTCGGTCCGGGGACCGGCATTGCACCGTTCCGTGCCTTCCTGCATGAGCGGCGGGCATTGGGGCACACGGGCCCGAACTGGCTGTTCTTCGGAGAACAGCACGCCGCGACCGACTTCTACTACCGCGAAGAAATCGAAGAATTGCGGAAAGACGGATTCCTCACCGAACTCGACCTCGCGTTTTCCCGGGATCAAGCCGACAAGGTCTACGTGCAGGACCGGATGCGTGAGCGGGGTGCGCTGCTGTGGGAGTGGTTGCAGAAGGGAGCGCACTTCTACGTCTGCGGCGATGCCAACCGGATGGCCAAGGACGTCGACAGTGCCCTCAACGGGGTGGTCGCTCAACACGGAAAACTGGCTCCTCGCAGTGCCGAGGCATACGTGAAGGCTCTTTCGGCGGAGAAGCGCTATGTCCGGGACGTCTACTGACGTCGATCAGACAGCGCCCTTGAACCCGTGCTGACGCCAGGCCTCGTACGTCACGAGGGCGGCAGCGTTGGACAGGTTGAGGGACCGGCGTCCGGGCAGCATCGGGATACGCAGGCGCTCGGTGACGTGTTCGTCCGCCAATACTTCTTCGGACAGTCCGGTGGGTTCGGGCCCGAACAGCAGGACGTCGCCGGGTTGGTAGGCGATATCGGCATACGACGTGGTCGCGTGCGCGGTGAAGGCGAACACGCGAGCGGGGGTGACGGCTTCCCAGGCAGCGGTCAGGTTTTCGTGGACCGTGACAGTCGCCAGGTCGTGGTAGTCCAAGCCTGCGCGCTTGAGCTTCGGCTCCGACAAGTCGAACCCGAGAGGGCCGACCAGGTGGAGTTCGCAACCGGTGCCTGCGACCATGCGGATCGCGTTTCCGGTGTTGGGTGGGATGCGGGGCTCGTGGAACATCACTCGGAACACTCGAGGAACTGTACCGGGCGACGTATCGGTGACCACGTCCGTGAGAAGACCCGGTCGGGAAGTGTGGGCGAATTGGTAACAAACCGGCCAGTCCGTGCGAATCTATTTCCGGCACTCTACGCAGAACGGACATTTTGATGAACCCTCCCGCCGGTTGGAACCCCGACCCCTTCGACCCCACGATCGACCGTTACTGGGACGGTCAGCAGTGGACCGCGCAGACACGGCCCAAGGGCGTCGACGCACCCACTCAGGCTTTCGGCACTCCCACGCAGGTCTTCGGCGCACCCGGATCGGCGGTGCCGGACACTAACGCCGAGGAAGGCAAGACGCGGCGTAAGTGGCCGTGGATCGCCGGCGCGGCAGTCGTGGGGCTGGTTGCCATCGCCGCGGCGACGGGAGCGGGCAAGTCGGAAGAATCGACGACGCCTGCTGCGACCTCTTCGACGACAGCTGCAGCGACGACAACCAAAAGCACGGTCCCGTCGACGACGAAGACCACGACTTCGTCCCTCTTGCCGACGACGACAACGATCGTGCCGCCACCGACGACAACCACCGTGGCAATCGTGCCGCTGGTTCCGCAGGTCCCGGAGACCACGACTACGCCGTATGTTCCGCCCGCTCCTGCGTACACACCGCCGAAGACAACAGAACCGGCGTACGTTCCGCCGCCGGCCAAGGTGCCCGACGCGGGGGTGTATTACGCCAACTGTGCAGCCGTGCGAGCGGCCGGTGCTGCCCCGATCTACCGCGGCGATCCCGGCTATTCGTCCAAGCTTGATCGTGACGGTGACGGCGTGGCCTGCGAGACCTAGGCGATCGAACCGGTGTCGGTGCGGCGGGGCAGTATGGACGGCATGCTCCCCGAAGAATCCGACGATGTCGTCGGCGAAGACTATTCAGACGCGCGGCTGGCCGGGCAGAAGTGGCGTCAGCGCACTTTCACCAACTGCAATTTCCGAGATGCCGATCTCACCGGACTCACGACGGAGTCGGTGGTGTTCACGGATTGTG
Organism: Rhodococcus sp. C-2; assembly: GCF_027854095.1. NCBI lineage: Bacteria > Bacillati > Actinomycetota > Actinomycetes > Mycobacteriales > Nocardiaceae > Rhodococcus > Rhodococcus sp. C-2. The sequence continues at coordinate 155,266 of NZ_JAQGFI010000004.1, forward strand.
ACTTCACCGGCACCGATCTGGGGGAGTCCGTGCACACGGGAACTGCGTTCCGCTCGTGCAATTTTGCCCGGACCAGCCTGTGGCACAGCACGTTCCGAAACTGCAGTCTGCTCGGGTCGACGTTCGACGGTTGCCGCATCCGGCCGTTGACGCTCGACGAAGTCGACTTCTCGTTGACCTCACTCGGCGGGGCGGACATGAGAAAGATCGACTTCACCTCATGCCGCTTCCGTGAAGCGAACCTGGTTCGGGCCGACATGCGGGGCGCGGTGCTGGCGTCGGCGGATCTGTCCGGTGCTCGTACGGGTGGACTCAAACTCGAAGGTGCAGACCTGCGCGGTGCGCGGATCGATCCGAGCCTGTGGACGTCCGCGTCGGTCGGAAACGCGCAGATCGAGTTGATGCAGGCGGTGGCGTACGCGTCGGCGCACGGTCTTGTCGTCGACATGAAGTAGCAGCGCCTAGCTCTCCAAGCGCTCCTCGAGGCGCACCGTCACCAGCTCGCCGGTCTCCTTGCCGATGGCTTTGCGCAGATCGGCTTTGACCGGCAGCTTGTGGTTACCGTCTCCCAACGCCATGAACGAACTCTGGAACGGATGTCCGTCGATCGTCCCGCGCACCTTGACCAGGCCGCGGGTGCCGAAGAACTCGGCGGACTCCGGCCAGATCACATAAGTCCACCCGCCCTTGGCGTCGCTCTTCTGCAGGGTGGCCGTGAATTCCTTGTCCAGCAACATGATGTCGGTCCTTTCGAACTCGTCCCAGTCGATCAGCGGATGAATTCCCGTGCGAGCAGATCCATCAACAGTCCGTCCTTCCACGCACCGTGGCGATCTCGCGAATACTCGCGCATCACCCCGACGTCCTTGAAGCCCACCGATCGGTAGCACGCGATGGCGACGGAGTTGTCGACTTCCGGGTCGATGACCAGACGGTGGAATGCGAGGTCGTCGATCAGGTGGGCACACAGCACCCGTATCGATTCGCGACCGAACCCTCGGCCGTGGAAGTCGGGATCGAGGAACAAGTCGAGCCCGGCGTGGCGGAAGTCGGGGTTGTCTTCCGCTACGTACCACTGGATGAAGCCGATCAGTTGGTCGCCGTGGAAGATGCTGTAGTGCGTGGTGCCGGCTTCTGGCGCCGCAGGCCAGTCGTCGTCGGGATTTTGCCACCACTGCACGACGTCCGGGTGCAGGTGAATTGCCCGCAGACGGGCGTGATGATCGGGCGCGACGGGGGAGAGGAGCACCCTCGGGCCGCGTAGTTCCGGAGCCGTTGTCACTCATCGACCCTAACCTGGAACAATGGTCGCCGTGACTGCAACGATCCTCGACGGCAAAGCTACCCGCGACGAAATCTTCGAAGACCTGAAGGTGCGGGTGAGCGCTCTGAAGGCAGAGGGCATCACACCCGGCTTGGGCACCATCCTGGTGGGCGACGACCCCGGATCCGCGGCTTACGTGCGCGGCAAGCACAACGACTGCGCCAAGGTCGGCATCAATTCTTTGCGACGCGACCTGCCTGCCGACATCACGCAGGAGCAGCTCAACGCGACGATCGACGAGCTCAATGCCAATCCCGAGTGCACCGGCTACATCGTGCAGTTGCCGCTTCCCAAGCACCTTGACGAGAACGCAGCCCTCGAGCGCATCGACCCCGACAAGGACGCCGACGGCTTGCACCCGGTCAACCTCGGTCGACTGGTGTTGGGCAAGGAAGCCCCGCTGCCGTGCACCCCGCGCGGAATCCTGCATCTCCTGCGCCGCTACGAGGTCCCTATTGCAGGCGCGCACGTGGTGGTAGTCGGACGAGGCGTCACAGTCGGTCGCCCGATCGGATTGCTGCTGACGCGTCGTAGCGAGAACGCGACGGTCACGCTCTGCCACACCGGTACCCGCGATCTCGCGGCCGAGGTTCGCCGCGCCGACATCATCGTCGCTGCCGCCGGCGTTCCCGGCCTCATCACCGCAGACATGGTCAAGCCCGGAGCGGCGGTCCTCGACGTCGGCGTCAGTCGCACCGACGACGGCCTGCGCGGCGACGTCGCAGCCGACGTCAACGAGGTCGCCGGCTTCGTCTCACCCAACCCCGGTGGTGTCGGACCGCTGACCCGCGCGTTCCTGATCACCAACGTGGTCGAGCGCGCCGAGCGGGTTCTGGCCGAGGCCTGAGTCCGATGTCCTCACTGGTCGGCCTCGCGAAGAAGAATCTGCCCATGCTCGCGGTCCTTGCCGTGATCGCGGCAGCGGTTGTTCTCGTGCTGGCCGACCGGTGGCGCCGCGGCGCCCTCGTCTTCGGTGTTGCCGTCATCATCGGAGCTGCCGCTCGGTGGTTCGTTCCCGAGAACCGTGTGGGATTGCTCGCGGTGCGTGGAAGGGTCTTCGACACTGCGGCGATGGGCGTTATGGGTGTGCTGATCGCGACGCTCGCCCTGACCATCGATCCGCTCGGTACCGACTGAGAAGATCAGTCCCCGTAGAACGAGCGAATGTCGATATCACTCAAAGGGATCCACTCCGCCGAATGTGTGGATGTCGACTTCTTTCCAGCCTTGACCGGTGCACTCCGTAACGTCACCGCAACTGCAGGTTCCTCGTCGATTCGCCCGGCGAGGGCGTAGATCGCGGCGAGATGGTGAACGCACGGCGAGCGTCGACCTGAGCAGTCGCAGCTGGCAGTGCACTCCGAAAGATCAACGGCTACTGCGATATTTCGAGCCTGCAGTTCGGTGACGATGCTGTCCGGCAGTTCGCCGGTGGAGACGGATCTGTTCGCCTTTCCAGCCGAACGGAGAAGGCTCTTCACTGCAGCGATTTCGGATTTGGTCCAGAGCGGGACACCAATCGTCACTGACGAAGTTTTTGCCTTGGTGCTCACTTCGGCTACGACGGTCCCCGACGAGACGACGGTGAACTCCACGGAACCGTTGCGTGCGAGGGTGCGAGCTGTCGGCAGGGACGGGTTCGGACCGGACGCCGCGGTCCGCTCCACCGTGCGCAGCCACGCTCGACCCCAAGCGGTGACGCCGAATTCGTTGGCCATCAGATGATCACCGCGCCGTCGAGTTCGAGAAGTTCACGCAGTTCGGTGTCGGGGAGATCGGCCAGCGCGGCCTCGACGTTCCCGGAGACAGCATCGGCCACAGCTCGTTTGGACTCGTGCATCGCTGCTATGTGATCCTCGACGGTACCGCCCGTCACCAAGGTGTGGACGTTGACGGTGCGTTTCTGGCCGATGCGGTGTGCCCGGTCGGTTGCTTGATCCTCGACGGCTGGGTTCCACCACCGGTCGTAGTGCACGACATGACTTGCGCGCGTGAGGTTGAGGCCGAAGCCGGCGGCGCGCAAGCTCAGAATCAGAACCGGTGGTGAATCCGTGTCGTTCTGGAACGCGTCGACCATCGCGTCTCGTTTGTCGGTGTTCAGGCCGCCGTGGAGGAAAGGCACGGCACCGATACCCAGTTCGGCTCCCAGGTGTCGCGAGAGCATCTCGCCCATCGTCCGGTACTGCGTGAATATCAGCGCGCGATCGCCGTCGTCGACGATCTCGGAGATCATTTCCGTTGCGCGGTCGAGCTTTCCGGATCTTCCGTAGAGGTCGTCCGTATCGCCGGTGACCTGCGCCGGGTGATTGCATACCTGCTTGAGAGTGGTCAGAAGCGCAAGGATGTTGCCACGCCGGGCAATTCCCGTGCCCAATCCGGAGTCGAACGCATCGGCAACTGCCGACCGGTAGATGCGCGCCTGTTCCGACGTCAGAGTGCACGAGACCGTGGAGAACTGTTTGGGCGGAAGATCCTTGGCCACTGTGTCTTTGGTTCTGCGCAAAATGAAAGGATCGATCACCGCGGCAAGTCTGGTCGCCGCGGTGGCCGATCGACCGGATTCGATCGGGACGGCAAAGCGTTGACGAAACCGTGCGCGAGTTCCGAGGACGTCGGGATTTGCGACGCGAAAGAGTGACCACAATTCTTCGAGGCGGTTCTCCACCGGCGTGCCGGTCATCGCTACCTTGACGTCGGCCGACAACTGCATTGCTGCTTTCGCTGCCAGCGAAGAGGGGTTCTTGATCTGCTGTGCCTCGTCGAAGACCACTGAACTCCAATGGATCGGGGCCAATTGGTCTGCGTCGGAACGCAAGACGCTGTAGCTGGTCAGCACCGTGGTGCCGGCAGGAACACGAGTGGGAAGTGCGCGAGCGGTCCCGTGATGAACGTGCAGTGGCAGATGCGGAGCGAATCGCTCGATCTCGCGGCGCCAGTTTCCGATGACCGAGGTGGGACACACAACCAGGTGTGGACCGTCGTCGGCGCGGATCGCGATCATCGAAATCGCTTGCAGTGTCTTGCCCAAACCCATCTCGTCGGCGAGAATTCCACCGCCCGAACCCGACAGTGCCGTCAGCCAGGCGACTCCATGCACTTGATACGGGCGCAATGTCGCCTGAATCTTTGCTCGGCGAAGACTCTCGATGGCTGCGCGCGCATCCGTGAACAACTGCACCGTGGACCGGGCGCTTCTGATTTTCGTGTCGTCGCGCTCGATCGCGGCATGCGCTGCAGTCGGAATGTCATGTGCCCCGGTGTCGATGACGCGCTTCCATGCGAGCAGCGACGATCCGAGGTCGCCGCGACCAGCATCGAGGTTGTGGAACGCGTCGATCGCGGTGGTGAGGTCGAGCAGTTGCGCTCCGACGTCGGTTGCTGTGATCGACTCGTCGACCGGGATCGCAAGCCTGCACACGCCCGGCGACCCGGTCGGCATCCCCAGTGCCGACAGCCGCGCTGCCGGGTCTGCGTCACCCCAGAACGCGAAGGACATGTGCTCGGGAATGTACGTAGCCTGCAGGCGCGTCGAGCATGGCTGATTCACGTTCGCCGATGCTAGCCGCGCCGGCTCACGTTCGCCAATGAGAATGTCGGGAAAACCCGCAGATCAGCTGTGGTTTTCCCGACATTGACGAATCCTGAAAACGTGGCTCTGTGCCGAATCAGCGAGCCGTACGTGCGAACTCCATCGTTCGGCGAAGCAGTCCGGCGACGGCGTCCGCCTCCGTCAGGAAGCCGTCGTGGCCGTCCTTGGACTTGAGAATCTCGAGGCCGCTGCACGTGGAAATTCCGTCGGCGATCTCCTCCTGCAAACGGAGGGGATACAGCCGATCCGAATCCACGCCGCCCACGACGACCGGTGCCGTGATCGATGCCAACGCCGCTGCAACGCCGCCGCGTCCACGGCCGATGTCGTGCCGGTTCATGGCCTCGGTCAGGAGGACGTACGTGCTCGGGTCGAAGCGGTCGACCAGCTTGTCTGCCTGATGTTCCAGGTAACTCTGCACAGCGTATCGTCCACCGTTCCACGGGTTTTCATCGTTCTGAGCGGAGTTCTCGAAGCGCGCATCCAGTTCGGACTCGGTGCGGTACGTGAGGTGCGCGATGCGACGGGCGATGCCGAGTCCGGTGCGAGGTGCCCGCCCCGTTCCGTGGTAGTCACCGCCCTGCCAATCCGGATCGGAGACGATGGCAGCGATCTGCGTCGTCTGGGTGCCGATCTGATCTGCAGTGGCCCGTGAACCGGTTGCGAGAACCAACGCGGAGCGAATGCTGTCCGGGTACGTAACTGCCCATTCGAGGGTGCGCATGCCGCCCATGGATCCGCCGACCACCGAGGCCAACTGGTCGATCCCGAGGAGATCGACGAGCTTCTTCTCCGCCGCGATCTGATCCCGGATGGAAATTTCCGGGAACCGGCTGCCCCACGGCTTGCCGTCGTCGGCCAGTGAACTGGGACCGGTCGTGCCGCGACAACCACCGAGGACATTTGTTGCGATGACGCACCATTCGCCGGTGTCGATCGGTTCGCCGGGGCCTACCATCCCGTTCCACCAGCCGGGGGAGGGCTGATTCGCGGAGATCGGTCCGGTGACGTGTGAGTCTCCGGTCAGTGCGTGCTCGACGAGTACGACGTTGTCGCGGTTCGGGGACAGCTCACCCCAGCGCTGAACGGCGAGCGAAACGGATGGGAGTACCGCGCCGCTTTCGAGTTCCAGGGCGCCGATGTCGACGAACCCCACCTGACCGTCGGCCGGGGGCAGGAGGTCGATCCTGGGCTCCAATTCGTTCACGGTCACGAGTTTGCCACCGCAGCCAGGCCGACGGTGAGATCGGCGAGGATGTCGTCGATTCCTTCGATGCCGACCGCGAGGCGGACCAGTCCGGGCGTGACACCCGAAGCGAGCTGCTCTTCGGGGGTGAGCTGCGAGTGCGTCGTCGACGCGGGGTGGATCACGAGTGAGCGAACGTCACCGATGTTTGCGACGTGGCTGTGCAGCGTCAGGGCGTTGACGAACGTCTTGCCCGCATCGATACCGCCGGGCAGCTCGAAGGTGACGATGGCGCCGGTTCCCTTGGGCGTCAGCTGCTTTCCACGTTCGAACCATGGCGAGGAGGGAAGTCCCGCGTAGGAAACGGAGGCCACCTCGACGTGGCCGTCGAGGAATTCGGCGACCTTCTGTGCATTGGATACGTGGCGCTCGATGCGCAGGCTCAAGGTTTCGATACCCTGCGCGATGAGGAACGCGTTGAATGGCGCCACGGCGGAACCGAGATCGCGCAGCAGTTGGACGCGGGCCTTGAGTGCGAACGCCGGCGCGCCGAGGTCCGCGAAGGTGACGCCGTGGTAGCTGGGATCAGGCGTCGTGAAGTTCGTGTGGCGACCTTGCGTCCAGTCGAAAGTGCCACCGTCGACGATGACGCCGGCGATCGCGGTGCCGTGTCCACCAAGGTATTTGGTGGCGGAGTGAACGACGATGTCGGCGCCGTGTTCGAGTGGGCGAAGCAGGTACGGCGTCGCGACTGTGTTGTCCACGATCAACGGAAGACCGTTCTCGTGGGCCAGTGACGAGATACCGGGTAGGTCGAGGATGTGGTTCTTCGGATTGGCGATCGTTTCGCCGTAGAACGCCTTCGTATTCGGGCGAATGGCTTCGCGCCACTGCTCGAGATTGTCGGGATCCTCGACGAACGTGACTTCGATACCCAGCTTGCGAAGGGTGTAGTGCAGGAGGTTATACGTGCCGCCGTACAGGTACGGGCTGGAGACGATGTGGTCGCCGGCCTCGGCGATGTTGAGGATCGCGATGGTCTCGGCGGCCTGACCCGAGGAGAGGAGGAGTGCGGCGACTCCGCCTTCGAGGGCAGCGATGCGCTGCTCGACGGCGTCCTGTGTGGGATTCATGATCCGCGTGTAGATGTTGCCCGGCTCGGCGAGGCCGAACAGTGCAGCAGCGTGATCGGTGCTGTCGAAGACGTAGCTGGTGGTCTGGTAGATCGGCAGAGCGCGCGCATTTGTGGCGGTGTCCGCTGTTTGTCCGGCGTGCACCTGCTTGGTCTCGAACGACCAGTTCGCGGTCGGATCCGAAGTTGCTGCGGCGTCGGCTGTGTTGTCGGTCATGATCTGTTCACTCCAGTGGTCTGACGGATAGATGTCGGACGGGGGCGAATGATCGCCGCCCCGTGCTGGGGTCTATCTACAAGTGCGACACATACTGAAATACCTCCGTGGGGCTCGGCCCGGTCTGGGGTCCGTCCCTGTCGGACCCGCGCTTGTCACCCGAATTTCGGTGGAACTGCGCGAGCAGATCCACGTCGGGAAACCTGGTCATCACCCGGGGCACCCCACCGCGGTTGGAGGGTTGCCGTCCAGCGAGCCGGGGCTTGACGCTGGCACTCATGACCAAGTCGGATTCTACCGGGAAGTGAGCGCAGTCCTGACACGGGGCGAAATGTGAGCCGCAACCGCACGCGAGGCAGAGCGACGCAGCCCACTAGCAGGCAAAAGTTACTCGCGAGTAGAGACCGATGAGTGGACCTGCCGGTTGCGGCCTCACGGGTTAGCAGTACGCTTGTCTTGTTTGGGACTCATCTCCCGAGATCAGTCCACACCGTCTAGGTTTGATAATCGAACCGTTCGCGGACCCACTCACAAAGTGTGACCGCAACCGTGTAACCAGGGAAACTTCCTAGGAGGACGCGAAGCACCCATGTCCAAAATCAAGGTTGAGGGCACCGTCGTCGAACTCGACGGCGATGAGATGACGCGCATTATCTGGCAGTTCATCAAAGACAAGTTGATCCATCCGTATCTCGATGTGAACCTCGAGTACTACGACCTCGGTATCGAGTACCGCGACGAGACCGACGACCAGGTCACCATCGACGCAGCGCACGCGATCCAGAAGCACGGCGTCGGCGTCAAATGCGCCACGATCACGCCGGACGAGGCACGTGTCGAGGAATTCGGTCTCAAGAAGATGTGGCGTTCCCCGAACGGAACGATCCGCAACATTCTCGGCGGCACGATCTTCCGCGCACCGATCATCATCTCCAACGTTCCGCGACTCGTTCCGGGCTGGACCAAGCCGATCATCATCGGCCGTCACGCATTCGGCGACCAGTACCGCGCCACAGACTTCAAGGTCCCCGGCCCCGGCAAGGTGATGATCACCTACACGCCTGAGGACGGCAGCGCACCGATCGAGCACGAACTGGTCAACTTCCCCGAAGAGGGCGGCGTCGTCCAGGGGCAGTACAACTTCACCACGTCCATCCGTGACTTCGCTCGCGCGTCGCTCACCTACGGACTGCAGCAGAACTACCCGGTGTACCTGTCCACCAAGAACACCATTCTCAAGGCGTACGACGGTGCCTTCAAGGACATCTTCCAGCACGTCTACGAGACCGAGTTCAAGGCTGAGTTCGATGCTGCAGGTCTGACCTACGAGCACCGCCTCATCGACGACATGGTCGCTTCCGCACTCAAGTGGGAGGGCGGATACGTCTGGGCATGCAAGAACTACGACGGCGACGTCCAGTCCGACACCGTGGCCCAGGGCTTCGGCTCGCTCGGCCTCATGACGTCGGTTCTGCTGACACCGGACGGAAAGACCTGTGAGGCAGAGGCTGCTCACGGCACCGTGACGCGTCACTACCGTCAGCACCAGCAGGGCAAGCCCACCTCGACCAACCCGATCGCGTCCATCTTCGCGTGGACCCGCGGGCTCGAGCATCGTGGCAAGCTCGACAGCACCCCTGAGGTCATCGGCTTCGCGCAGGCGCTCGAAGACGTTGTCATCAAGACCGTCGAAAGCGGCCAGATGACCAAGGACCTCTCGATGCTGGTCGGCGGCGATCAGGGCTACCTGACCACCGAGGAGTTCCTCGGCGCGCTCGACGTGAACCTGCAGAAGGCCATGGCCGCGAAGTAGATTCACCGCTTCACCTGTCAAATGGGACGTCTGGGAAACCGGGCGTCCCATTTGTGTTCGCGGTCTCACGTGAGTGAACTCACCCGCTCTCACTTGGAAGTTCAACCAGATGTGAGACCACAATTGATCAGTGACTTCGTCTACCCTCTCCCGTTCTGACACCTCGACACCCGGGGTTCGTTCCGCCAGAGGTCCGGCGATGCTCGCTCTCGCTCTCGGCGGTTTCGGTATCGGCACAACCGAGTTCGTCGCAATGGGATTGCTCCCGGAGATGGCATCCGGACTCGGCGTCTCGGAACCCGTCGCGGGTCACGTGATCTCGGCGTACGCGCTCGGGGTTGTCGTCGGCGCTCCGCTGATCGCTGCACTCACCGCACGAGTACCGCGCCGCACCCTGTTGATCGCACTCATGGTCGCGTTCACCGTCGGCAATGCCGCCTCGGTTTTCGCGCCCTCGTACACGACGCTGATGATGGCCCGCTTCGTCGCCGGATTGCCGCACGGCGCGTATTTCGGAGTCGCCGCACTGGTCGCAGCTCACCTGGCCGAACCGGGAAAACGCGCGAAGGCCGTCGCGATGGTGATGATGGGTCTTTCCGTGGCCAACGTGATCGGTGTGCCGGTCGCGGCCTGGATCGGCCAGGCACTCGGCTGGCGCAGTGCCTTCGCCTTGGTCGCCGTGATCGGGGTGGCAACGGTTGCTTCGCTGTTCGTCTGGATTCCGCGGTTGGACGGTATGCCGGTGACGAATCCGATCACCGAACTCGGGGCACTGGGCCGCGTTCAGGTGTGGATGACCTTGATCGTGGGCATGGTCGGATTCGGCGGGATGTTTGCCGTCTACACCTACATCAGTACGACTCTCACCGACGTGTCCGGGCTTGGCGCTTCGTTCATTCCCCTCGCACTCATGCTGTACGGACTGGGCATGGTGGCCGGCAACTTCGTCGGTGGATACCTCGCGGATCGCGCACTGATGAAGGGCTTGTTCCTGTCGATGGGATCCCTCGTTGTGATCCTCGCGGTCTTCGTGATCGCCGTGCGCAATCCGTACACGGCACTGATCTTCGTCTTCCTCATCGGGCTCGCCGGGTCGTCGATGGTGCCTGGCCTCCAGACACGGTTGATGGATGTCGCCGAGGATGCTCAGACCTTGGCCGCGTCTCTCAATCACGCCGCACTCAACATCGCCAACGCCTTCGGAGCGTGGATCGGCGGCGTCGTCATCGCAGCCGGTTACGGGTACACCGCGCCGGCAGCGGTGGGGTCGTTGCTGGCCGTCGCGGGTCTCGTCGTGCTGGCGGTGGCGGTGATTCTGCAGCGTAGGGCCGCGCGCTGACCTGGGCGCCCATCCGCGTCGGTGGAATCGGCTACGGTGCTTGCCGTGCCACAAACTGCTGACTCCCACATTCTTGCGCCCCACACCATCACGTCCGTGAACGTCAACGGCGTTCGAGCAGCTGCCCGCAAGGGCATGCTCGACTGGCTGGAGAAGACGTCGGCGGATTTCATCTGCCTTCAGGAAACGCGTGCGTCGGACGACCAGCTTCGCGAGACCCTCGAGCCGGCACTCGGCAACGGATGGTTCCTGGTCTCCGCCGAGCCGTCCGCGAAGGGACGCAACGGAGTCGCGGTGCTCTCACGCACGGAACCTGACGCGGTGCGGATCGGTCACGGGGACGACGAGTTTCTCGACGCCGGTCGATACATCGAAGCCGACTTCGCCGATCTGACCGTCGCGAGCCTGTACCTGCCCTCCGGTGAGGCGCTCACGCCGAAGCAGGAGGAGAAGGAGCGGTTCATGGCATCCTTCGCAGTTCACCTCGCCTCCACCGCTGCAGCGGCCGAGGCTGCCGATCGTCACGTGGTGGTCAGCGGCGATTGGAACATCGCGCACACCGAACTCGACCTCAAGAACTGGAAGACCAACAAGAAGTCCTCGGGATTCCTCCCCGAGGAGCGCGCCTGGATGGATCTGCTGTTCGCCGAAGATTCCGCGTGGGTGGACGTCTTCCGCACCCTCCATCCGGGTGTTGACGGCCCGTACTCGTGGTGGTCGTACCGCGGAAAGGCATTCGACAACGATTCGGGTTGGCGTATCGATTACCAGATTGCCACTCGCGGATACGCCGAGCGGGCCAAGGTCGCGCTCGTGGAACGCGCTGAGTCCTACGACCTCCGTTGGTCGGATCATGCGCCTGTCACCGTCTCGTACCGATAGAGACGCGTATGTCTGAAGGTCTGAAAATGCCGAGCGCAAAGACGCGCAACGCCATCATCACCGTCGTGGTGGCGGTGGTTGCGCTCGTACTGGCGGTCACCCTTTCTTCACGTGACTCCGACAGTTCGGCGTCGTCGGTGACGAAGTCCTCGAGTGCCCAGTCCTCGACTGTTCAAGCCAAGCCTGGCGCCACCACCAAGGCCTCGCCGTCGAGTTCCGCGCCCTCGAATTCCGCTGCCAAGCCAACGCAGCAGACGAACAGCGATGCGCCGGCGCGAGTGCTCGCCACGCTGGTGGAGATCGACGCCGGGAGGTGGCCGGATTCCGCCAATGCGCCGGGCACCAAGGGCGGCATCACCTTCCGCAACAGCGAAGGACGTCTACCCGCTGTCGGTGCCGGTGGCGGACGTGTCGTCTATCAGGAATGGGACGTGAACCCGAAGAAGAACGGCCAAGGACGCGACGCCGAGCGAATCGTCACCGGCAACGACGGTTCGGCGTGGTACACCCTCGATCACTACGACACGTTTGTGAGGATTCGCTGATGTCCGATTCGTCTACGGTCAGCGTGGCGCAGTGGCTGGATCCGTCTTCGGATGTGGCTTCGGTGGCGCTGCAGAGCGACCCGGCCGTTGCAGATGATCTTGCACGTCAACTCCGTGCCGAGAATTTTGTCGTTCGGGTGGTTCGCGGAGAGAACATGCGGACAACGGCGCAGGTCTTCGACGAGTTTGCGGCAGCCTTCCAGTTTCCGTCCCACTTCGGGCGAAATAAAGACGCTTTCGACGACGTCATGCGCGATCTCGACGACGTCCTCGGACTCGGCGCCGGATATGTAGTTGTGGTCCGAGGCGCGGGTTCTCTACTGTCCGAGCAACAGGATCAGTTGGAGTGGTTCTGCGAAACGATGGACTTCTACGCCGAAGAATGGGAACCCGTCGTTTTCCGGACCGTCTACCAGTTCGGTGCGGAGGACCTCACCGCCCACGGTGAAGACCTCGTCGAACTCGACTACCCGGGCACCACGCCACTGCACTGATTTCCACTCGTGAAAAGATCGGAACCATGTCGACCCCTGCAGAACAGAAGCCCACCGCAAAGCCTCGCGTGCTTTCCGGAATCCAGCCGACGTCGGATTCTTTCCACCTCGGCAACTACCTGGGTGCGCTGCAGCAGTGGGTTCCGTTGCAGGACGATTTCGACGCTTTCTACTTCATTCCGGATCTTCACGCCATCACGGTGACGCAGGACCCGAAGGAATTGCGTCGTCGCACCAAGGTTGCGGTGGCTCAGCTCCTTGCGGTGGGGATCGATCCGGATCGGGCGACGCTGTTCGTACAGAGTCAGGTTCCCGAGCACGCACAGTTGGCGTGGGTCCTGAACTGCATCACCGGTTTCGGTGAAGCCAGCCGTATGACGCAGTTCAAGGACAAGTCCGCCAAGCAAGGCAGCGACAACGCCAGTGTCGGCTTGTTCACGTATCCGGTTCTGATGGCCGCGGACATCCTTCTGTACCGCCCGCAGCGAGTTCCGGTGGGTGAGGATCAGCGTCAGCACCTCGAACTCGCACGCGATCTGGCCGGACGGTTCAACACCCGCTACGGCAAGGCGTTCGTCGTTCCCGAGCCGCAGATCATCAAGGGCACGGCAAAGATCTACGACCTGCAGGATCCGACCGCGAAGATGAGCAAGTCCGCTGCCAGTGCGGCCGGACTGATCAATCTGCTCGACGATCCGAAGGTGTCGGCGAAGAAGATCAAGTCGGCCGTCACCGACAACGAGCGCGAGATTCGTTTCGACCCGCAGGCCAAGCCGGGCGTCAGCAACCTGCTCACCATTCAGTCGGCTCTCTCGGGAGTACCGATCGAGACTCTGGTGGCCGGTTACGAGGGCAAGGGGTACGGCGACCTCAAGACCGATACCGCTGACGTGCTGACCGAGTTCGTCACCCCACTCAAGGCGAAGGTCGACGGTTACCTTGCCGACGAGGCAGAGCTGGATCGCATCATCGCGGCTGGAGCGCACCGCGCCCGTGAGGTGTCTTCACGCACTCTCGCCGCTGTCTATGACAAGGTCGGATTCCTGGCACCGAAGGGCTGACTTACGCGAATTCGGACTCACGACGCCTGACCGAACATGAGGGGGACGGCAATGGCTGACACGGACGACGACGCACCGAGCTTTCTCGAGAAGCAACGGGCAGCGCGACCCTGGCTCGATCATCTGGTTCGCGCGGCCGGACGGTTTCAAGAGCAAAAAGGCGACTATTACGCTGCTGGTATCACGTACTTCAGCGTTCTCGCGTTGATTCCGATCATGATGGTCGCGTTTGCAGTGGCCGGTTTCGTATTGGCCGGGCATCCCGAGTACCTGGAGTCGATTCAGGAGCAGATCACCAAGAGCATTCCGGGCAGCTTGGGTGACACCATCAACACGCTGATCGATTCGGCCATCGACTCGCGCGCGAGCGTCGGAATCTTCGGTCTCCTGGGTGCCGCGTACGCGGGTCTCGGTTGGATGGCAAACGTTCGCGACGCGCTGACGGCGATGTGGGAGAGCAAGCGCGAGCCGAAGGGTTTCGTACGTACCAAACTTGGTGACGCGGGGGCCCTCGTCGGTCTGGCTCTCGCCATGGTCGTCTCACTGGGAATGTCGGCGCTGAGCAGTGGGCCGGTTGCGACTCAGATCGTGAAATGGCTCAACCTCGAGAACATCACCGGTGTCGGCGTGGGGCTCAGAGTCATTTCACTGTTGCTCTCACTCCTGGCGACGTGGGCGGTGTTCCTGTGGGTGATCGCCCGGCTGCCGCGCGAGCCTGTCACGCTGCGTAGCGCTGCGCAGGCAGCGCTTATCGCCGCAGTTGTGTTCGAGATCTTCAAGCAGGTGGGTGCGATCTACCTCGCTGCCGTCACCAACGGACCAGCGGGCGTGGCATTCGGTCCGATCATCGGTTTGCTCGTGTTCGTGTTCACGGCGTCACGGATGCTGCTGTTCTGCACGGCGTGGGCGGCGACGACCAAGGAAAGTATGGCCCTGGCGTTCGTTCCGCCGCCGGATCCCGCCGTGATCTCGCCGCGAATCGTTGTCAGTGACGGTGCTTCACCGTCTCGCGTGGCTGCGCTGATCGCCACGGGTGCGGTTGCCGGCCTGGGTCTTTCGGGCTTCATGCGTCGTCGGCCGCGCTAGCGCCTCCGACGGTTGAGGGCAACGGCTCCCGCCACCAGCGCGATCACCACTACTCCGCCGACCGCACCGATGAGTATGCGGTCAGTGGTGTCGGATTCGGCGTCGGTAGCGGTGGGTGCAGCCGAGATCGAGCCTGGTGCAGCGGCAGACGGTGTGCGAGTGACCTCGGGCGAGGCATCGTCGGTGGATCGGTCCGTCAACGAGCCGACGGTTGTGCTCGCGGGGAGTGCATATCCGTAGTCGAGTAGACGGGCAGCTTGTTCCCAGGGACGGATCGGCTTGGCTTCGCCGCCCATCAATGTCACCAGTAGTTTCCGGCCGTTACGCTCCGCGCCACCCACATACGTGTGGCGGGCGTCGTCGGTGAAGCCGGTCTTGCCGCCCAATGCGCCGTCGTAGTTGTAGAGCAGCTGATTGTCGTTGGCGAGAGTGAATCCGGGGCGGTCCTGATCGTCGGGAATCGTCGGATCCTTGGGGAAGCCGGGAAATTCGACGGTCTCGGTATGGATCAGACCGGCAAACGTCGGATTCTGCAGGGCGGTATGGAAAATCACGGCCAGGTCGTACGGCGAGCTGCTCATCCCCGGGCCGTCGAGTCCGGATGGAGTTGCCGTGCGAGTGTCGGGGGCGCCGAGTTCGGCCGCGAGCGCGTTCATTTTCGACACGGCTGCAGCGTCACCGCCGAGTTGGCGGGCAAGAGCATGCGCGGCATCGTTTCCCGACGCCATGACCAGACCCTGCATCAGTTGCCGGTTGGTGTACTTGCCGCCCTTGCCGATGCCGACAGCGCTACCTTCAGCGTCCGCGTCTTCGGCCGTTGCGGTGATTTCGGTGTCGAGATCGAGTTCGTCGAGCGCGACAAGAGCCAAGAGCATCTTGATGGTGCTGGCCGGGCGGTAGCGACCGTGCGGATCTTTGGCGGCGAGGACCTCGCCGGTTTCGGCGTCCGCGAGTACCCATCCTGATGCCGCGATGTCGGCCGGGAGCGGGGGAGCGCCGTCAGGGAGCACAACACCGCACTCGCCGAGCTTGTCTCCACCGACGGGGCTTTCCGGAATCGGGACAGCAGTCGGGGCCGTGGATCCGGGCGCGGGTGCTTCGGAGAGATCGATCGCCGGTGCCGGGCTACTCGTGAACGGGCAGCTGTCGGTGTTGGGTGTTGTGAACGGCGCTTCGGTGGTGGTGGTGGTGGGCGGCGGCGGGGCCGGTTGGGCGCCGGCCACTCCCGAGGTCCCTACGACACCGGTAAACGCAATGCTCCCTGAGAGCACTGTTCCGGCTACTGCCACTGCACACTTTCGACGCCACATCATCGATATACGAGGGTATGCGAACCTGAGGGAACGTCCGAATCGCCACGCAAGCAGAGGGATCGAAAACAGGCGATTCGGTTTGTACATCGGTCATAGTGGACGGATGAACTTCGCAGGCACGCGTGGACGCCAGACGCTCGCGGCAATGACGCTCGTTGGAGCATTGACCGCTGTCGTCGGATGTTCCGGCGATTCGGAACCGTCGGCCGAGAGCCAAATCTCTGCGGTCGTCGGTCAGAGTTTCGAATTCATGGCCGAAAGGGACTGGGAGGCAGTGGACAGCACTCAATGCAGTTCGATGCGCAGCGAGAGTCCGCGAGTCGAAGAGTCGCCGTTCGACGACGCACTTGCCAGTCTGAGGCTGGACGGAGTGGAGAACATCGTCGTGAACGGGGATTCGGCGACAGCCAACACTCGCCATTACAGCACCGAGGATCCGTCCGAGATGATGCGCGAAGACATCACGTTGATCAAGGAGAACGGTGCCTGGGTTGTGTGCTGACGTCTTTATGTGGTGACAATCGGAGATCGCCGCCGATGAGTTCCACCACCACGCAGAGTCTGTAACAGTGGGGTAGTCGGCTACTCGAATGGCGCACACGCACTGACGACAGGGGATCGGTATGGGCAAGATCGTGGTGACAGAATTCGTGTCCTTGGACATGGTGATGGAAGCTCCCGGTGGCGAACCGGGTTATGCGCACACTGGATGGGTCTTTCCGTACCAGGAGGGCGATCAGATGAAGTTCAAACTCGACGAAACCCTCGCCGCGGACGTCCTTCTGCTCGGGCGGCGGACCTACGAGAGCTTCGCCGGTGCCTGGCCCGAGCGCGAGGACGACCAAGGCTTTGCGGACAAGATGAACGAGATGCCCAAGTACGTCGTCACGAGTTCGACCGAACCGCTCGAATGGAACAACTCGACGGCGCTCGACGGTCCCATCGAGGAATCTGTCCCGAAGCTCAAGGAGCAGATCGACGGCGAGATCCTGGTCGCGGGAAGTCGGACGCTCGTCCACGCGTTGTTGCTGGCCGGTCTGGTCGACGAGCTTCGTCTGATGGTCTTCCCGGTCATTCTCGGGTCCGGCGGGAGAGTGTTCCCCGAATCGGCCGACAAGATCGTCCTCGAGTTGAAGGACGATCGTCGGTACGAATCCGGAGTTCAAGTACTGACGTACCACCCCACGGTCACGTAGACCTCTCGAAAACATCTGTGGCCGAGACTCTTCGAGAGTCTCGGCCACAGATGTCTTGCCGGCTAACTGTTCTCGGGGAATCCGAGGTTGATTCCGCCGTGGCTGGGGTCGAGCCAGCGACTGGTGACGGCTTTACCTCGCGTGAAGAAATGAACACCTTCTGTCCCGTGAGCGTGGGTGTCACCGAAGAGGCTGTTCTTCCAGCCGCCGAAGCTGTAGTAGGCCATGGGAACCGGGATGGGGACGTTGATGCCGATCATTCCGACCTCCACCTCGTTCTGGAAGCGTCGGGCAGCGCCGCCGTCGTTGGTGAAGATGGCGGTGCCGTTTCCGTACGGGTTGTTGTTGATCAGTTCGAGGGCTTGGTCGTAGGTATCGACACGCACGACGGACAGGACAGGTCCGAAGATTTCGTCGGTGTAGATCGACATGTCGGTGGTGACGTGGTCGATGAGGGTGGGCCCGAGCCAGAAGCCGTCCGGTCCACCATCGGCCTGAACTGTGCGTCCGTCGACCACGATCGTGGCACCGTCCTTCTCGCCGGCATCGACATAGGACGCGACTTTGTCGCGATGGGCCTTGGTGACGAGCGGACCCATGTCGGAGTTCTTGGTGCCGTCACCGGTGACGAGGGGAGTGGTGCGTTCGACGATCTTGGCAACCAGTTCGTCGGCGATGTCGCCGACTGCGACCAGGGCGGAGATCGCCATGCATCGTTCGCCCGCGGAGCCGAATCCCGCGTTGACCATTGCGTCGGCGGCGAGGTCGAGGTCGGCGTCCGGCAGAACGATGGCGTGGTTCTTGGCGCCGCCGAGTGCTTGCACGCGTTTGCCGTTGGCGGTGCCGGTGGCATAGACGTACTGGGCGATGGGGGTGGATCCGACAAACGAAATCGCTTTGACTGCTTTGTTTTCCAGAAGTTCGTCGACGGCGAGCTTGTCACCTTGGAGGACGTTGAAGACACCAGGAGGCAGACCGGCTTCGGCCCAGAGTTCGGCGAGCCAGATCGCGGCGGTGGGGTCCTTCTCCGAGGGCTTGAGAATCACGGTGTTCCCGGCGGCAATGGCGACCGGGAAGAACCACATCGGGACCATCGCGGGAAAGTTGAAGGGGGAGATGATGCCGACGGGGCCGAGGGGTTGGCGGATGGAGTAGACGTCGACCTTGGTCGATGCATTCTCGGTGTATCCGCCCTTGAGGAGATGCGGTATTCCGCAAGCGAATTCGACAACTTCCTGCCCGCGGCTGATTTCGCCGAGGGCGTCGGAGAGAACCTTGCCGTGCTCGGCTGTGATGATCTCGGCGAGTTCACCTTTGCGAGCATTGAGGAGTTCGCGGAAGCTGAACAGTACCTGTGTGCGCCGGGCCAGTGAGGTGTCACGCCAGGCGGGGAAGGCCGCCGCAGCCGCGTCGATGACAGCGCGGGCGTCCTCGAGGTTCGCCAGGGCCAGTCGGCCGGTGATCTGTCCGGTGGCGGGGTTGGTGACGGTGGCGGTGTCCTCGGACGTTCCGGCGAACGGCTTGCCGTCCAACCAGTGCGCGATGACACGAGTATCAGTGCTGGTCATGGTATTTCCTAGTGGTCTGGTGACTCAGGAGTTCGGGGAGGTGTACTTGGCGACGTAGTCGTTCATCGTCTCGCGCTGGTACCGGGAAACCTCGTGCGCGTTTTCGTTCTCGGCGAAGACGCTCGACACCATCACGGTGTTGTCGCGATCGTAGAAGCCGAGTTTATCGAGACCGCCGAAGAATTCGTCCCAGTTGACGTCTCCGTCACCGATTTTGAGATGCTGATGCACTCGAACGGCATTGCCTGGCGGGTTGGTGATGTAGCGCAGTCCGTGGGAACGGTGATGATCCATGGTGTCCGCCACGTGAACGAGTCGGACCATGTCGCCGGCGGCCTCCATGATGGCGGGAAGGTCCCCACCCATGTGGAATTGGTGGCACGCCACGATCACCATGCCGAGGTTCTTGGAGTTCACACCACGGATCGTGCGGATCGCGGCTAGTCCGTCTTCGACAAAATCGTCCGGGTGGGGGTCGATCAGGACGTCGATTCCCTCGCGTTCGATGATCGGAACCAGTTCCTCCATCGAACGATAGAACGCACGCTCGGACTCTTCGGCCTTTTCGGGGCGGCCGGAGAATTCGGTATTCATGACGTTGACACCGAGATCGACCGTGATCTGGATGGCCCGCTTCCAGTAACGCACGGCTGCTTCGCGAGCGTCCTCGTCCGGGCCGGACCACCGAAGGACCGGGAGCACCGACGCGATGCCGACTCCCGCACTCGCGCAGGCCTTCCGGAACTCGGTGACGAGCGCGTCGTCGGCTTTCGGGTGATTGAAGAACGGGATCATGTCGACGTGCGGTGTGAGCTGCAGGTACTCGTACCCGAGATCGGCAACAACCTGAGGTAGCTCGAGTAGTGAGTAATCGTGATGGAAAGGTGTGGGGTCGAGTGCGACCTTCATCGCTAAGCTCCGGCCACAGAGTCGCGCGCAACCATGTCCACGACGACGCGCTGACCCGTCTCCAGAGACTTCACACCGGCGGCGCAGACAGCGGCCGCGGCGTACCCGTCCCAAGCACCTGGTCCGTCGATGTAGTTGCCGGTGCCGGCGCCCGTCTTCACTGCCTTGATCCACCGGGCGAACTCGGTGTCGTAGGCCTGCCCGAAGCGTTCGCGGAATCCTGGGGTGATCTGCCCACCCCAGTTGCCGGGCTTGGTCTTTCGGATCAGTCCCACGTCGAGTCCGATCATCGCGCTTCCGAGTTCGCCGACAACTTCGGTGCGCACCTCGTAGGCAACTCCGGTGGTGACAAACACCTCGGCGTCGACGTGTCTGCCGGACTCGGTCTCGAATATCGCGATCTGTGGGTCTTGAATGCCCTCGGGAGCAAGCGAATTCGCGGCCGGTCGGATGATCTGCACTGAGGTGATCTCTTCGTCGAGCAGGAATCGTGTCACGTCGACCTCGTGGACGAGTGAGTCCTTGACGATCATCGCGCTGTCGAAGCCGTTCGGAACCGCAGGATTGCGGTGAGCGCAGTGCACAACGAGAGGGCGACCGAGATCGCCGCTGTCGATCAAATCCTTGAGCTGGGTGTATTCGTGGTCGAACCGGCGCATGAAACCAACCTGGATCAGTCTTTTTCCCAGCGCTGCTTCGGCTTTGACGATCGTGAGCGAACTGTCCGCGTCGGTGGTCAGCGGCTTTTCGCAGAGAACAGGCTTGCCCGCTTCGAGGCAGGCAAGAACCTGCTTCTCATGGGTCGGGCCCGGGGTTGCGAGAACAACGGCGTCGACGTCCTCGGCTGCGATGGCATCGAACGGATCGACGACGACGCGCGCCCCTGGCGTCAGTGCTGCGATTTCCTCGGCGCGGGCGAGAGAGTAGTCGTTGACGACGGTGACGCGGGCACCGCCGATTTTGTTGGTGATGCGGTCGACGTGATCGGCCCCCATGATGCCGACGCCGAGCACTGCGATCCGGAGATCCTGGTTGTCAGACATGCGGTGGTACTCCTCGATTGTGTTGCTCAGTTGAAACGGACGGCGGGGACGCCACAGGTGGACAGGTATTTCTGAGTGCGCGCTGCGATGGGCAGCGGTGTGTCGGGATGGCAGGGATACATGTCCTGCTCGACGATCGCGAACACGTCGATGCCGAGCTTCTCGATGGCCTCCAGAAGCGGCGGCATGTCGGGGATTCCGCGCGGCGGTTCGATCATGGCACCGAGTTTGACGGCCTCACCGAACGGCAGGTCCTCCGCCTCAACCTTGGCGACTATCGCCGGATCCACCTGTTTGAGGTGTAGGTACCCGATGCGCTCCGGATGTTTGTTGATAATTGCGAGATTGTCGCCGCCGCAGTAGCTGATGTGGCCGGTGTCGAGACACAGATTCACGAAACGCTCGTCGGTCCCTTCGAGGAACTTGTAGACGTTGTCTTCGATGTCGACGTGACTGTCGGCATGAGGATGGTACTGCGCCATGACGCCGTACTCCTCGAGCATTGCCTTCCCGAGAGCGTTCATGCCGTCGGTTTTCTTACGCCACTGCTCGGGCGTCAGATTGCGGTCTTCGAGTACCGCTCCGGTGGAAGGGTCGCGCCACATCTCAGGGATGACCACCACGTGCTTGCCGCCGACGGCTGCGGTCAACTTGGCGACGTCCTTGATCTGATTCCAGACGGCATCCCAGGAATCGTCCTGGTGCAGGTGTTCGAAAACGGTACCGGCCGAAAGCTTCAGGCCGCGGGCGCCGAGTTCGTCCGTCAACTTGGCTGGATCGGTCGGAAGGTATCCGAACGGGCCGAGTTCGATCCATTCGTATCCCGACGCGGATACCTCGTCGAGGAATCGTGTGTAAGGGGTCTGCTGTGGATCGTCCGGAAACCACACGCCCCAGGAGTCGGGGGCTGATCCGACGCGAATCGCGCTCATGTCTAGATTCCTTTCGCGGGCAAGCTTTATGGGGTGTGGTTGTGCGGAATTTTCATTCGGATGGACGGAGGTACGGTCGCTGGATCTTCTTCCAGGACTCGTAAGTTGTCCGTGCCTTCTTGGTGGACTCCAGTTCGGAGGTGGCCGATACCGGTACATCCCACCAGGATTCGCTGTCCGGGGCGCCGATCAGCGGATCGGTTTCGACGTGGATGACGGTGCTGGTGTCGCTTGCTTTGGCAACCTTGATCGCGTCGGCGAACTCGGCAGCGGTGTTGGCGCGGATGACGTCGACACCGAGGCTGGCAGCGTTCGCGGCCAGATCGACCGGGAGAACCCCTCCGTCGAGACGTCCGTCATTCGAGCGGTAGCGGTACTGCGTGCCGAAGCGCTGGGAACCCAGCGACTCGGACAGTGAACCGATGGAGGCAAATCCGTGATTCTGCACCAGGACGACGATGACCTTGAGGCGTTCCTGTACGGCGGTGACCAATTCGGTGGCCATCATCAGATAGGAACCGTCTCCGACCATCACGAACACGTCGCGATCGGGGCACGCCATGCGGACGCCTAGACCGCCGGCAACTTCGTATCCCATGCACGAGTACCCGTATTCGACGTGATACCCCTTGGAATCACGGGTTCGCCACAGCTTGTGGAGGTCACCCGGCATGGACCCGGCAGCGCACACCACGACGTCACGTGGATCGGACAGTGTGTTGACCAGGCCGATCACCTGATTCTGATTCAGTGACCCGTCGGCAGCGGGTTCGGCTGGGTTGTAGACGGATTCGACGATCGCATCCCAATCGCGAGCGAGGTCACCGATCCTGGACGCATATTCGTCGTCCACCCGGTAGTCGTTCAGTGCAAGTGCCAGCGCGTCGAGTGCCTCACGTGCGTCGGCGACAACGCTGACTCCGCCCTGCTTCACGGAGTCCAGTGATGCGACGTTGATGTTGACGAAGCGAACGTCGGGATTGGTGAACGCGGTGCGGGACGCGCTCGTGAAATCGCTGTACCGCGTACCGATTCCGATGACGACGTCAGCCTCGGTGGCCAGTGCGTTTGCAGCCGTAGTGCCGGTGGACCCCACCGCCCCGACGGATTGTGGATGGTCGTAGACCAATGAACCCTTGCCGGCCTGGCTCTGCCCCACGGGGATTCCGGTCTGCGCGCAGAACGCTGCCAGAGAGTCGGTGGCCTGGCTGTAGATCACGCCGCCGCCGGCGACGATCAGTGGCTTGCGAGCCGAGCGGATGATCGCGGCGGCGCGTTCGATCACCGATCGTTCGGGGAGCGGGCGGGCCACGTGCCACACCCGTTCGGCGAAGAAGGACTCGGGCCAGTCGAAAGCCTCGGCCTGCACGTCCTGCGGGATGGCGATGGTGACCGCGCCGGTCTCGACGGGATCAGTGAGAACGCGCATCCCGGCGAGCAGAGCGCTCGGCAACTGCTCCGGGCGCCATACCCGATCGAAGTATCGTGAGACGGGTTTGAAAGCGTCGTTGACTGTGACGTCGCCGCTCGACGGGAGTTCGAGTTCCTGTAAGACGGGGGCACTGGCGCGGGTCGCGAAAGTGTCTGCGGGAAGGAGTAATACAGGTAGACGATTGATGGTGGCCAGTGCCGCGCCGGTGACCATATTGGTGGCACCGGGGCCGACGCTGGACGAGACCGCCCACGTCTGCAGGCGGTCCTTCATGCGGGCGTGCGCGACAGCCGAGTGCACCATCGCCTGTTCATTGCGGCCGAGCACGTAGGGGAGTGTCGGCTCACGGCCGGCGTCGAGATCCTGGATCTCGGCCTGCAAGAGTGCCTGCCCCAGTCCGGCGACGTTGCCGTGCCCGAAGATTCCGAAGCAGCCGGCGAACAGCTTGGTGCGCTGGCCGTCGCGTTCGGTGTACTGGTTGGCGAGGAAGCGGACGACAGCTTGAGAAACGGTCAGGTATACGGTCGGCTCGTCGCGAGGTGGACGATTGCCGGTTGCGTTGTTGGTGGGTGCCACAGCTTTCACTTCCGTCAGTTGTGGGACTGCAACGGCAGTCGAGGGTCGATGTCCTGGTGATCCCAGCTTCCACGTAGCCAGGTGTGTTGCGGATCGTCACAGATGTTCCACGCCCGGATCTCGCCCGAACCTGCCATGACATTGAGGTAGTACATGTGGTGGCCCGGCGCTGCGATGGACGGGCCGTGATAGCCGTGCGGCACGAGGACGACGTCGCCCGAGCGGACTTCCTCGAGCACCTCGATAGGTCTCTCGGCGGTTCCGTACACGCGGTGGTAGCCGAAACCTTCGGTCCCGGTGGGGCTTCTGTCGATCTCGAAGTAGTAGATCTCTTCCAGGGCCGATTCGACGTCGCTGTTCTCGTCGTGTTTGTGGCTGGGATACGACGACCAGTTCCCGCCGGGGGTGATGACCTCACACGCGATGATGGAGTCGGCCTCGAAGGTGTCTGCAGTGGCGAAGTTGTGAACCTGTCGGCTGCAGTTCCCGGCGCCGCGGAGCTCGACCGCAACTCCTGAAGCCGGACCGTAGCGATGGGGGAGCTTGGCGCCGGCGCGCGCTCCGCACAGGGCGAAGCGGCCTCCGCCCGTGCTGCTGACCGAGTAGTCGGCGTCGCGACCGACGTACGCGAAATCGCTCGGACCGTCGAAAACCGATGCGCGGCCGGTCAGGGGAATCTCCGTCCCCTCGGCAACAACCACGGCCGAACCCGCCAGTGGAACGACGATGATCTCGTTCTCGCCGGACTGCAGGTGGACGTCAGCGCCAGGGGCGAGTTCGAGTGTCCACAAGCTGGATTCGGTCCACCCGGCGGACTCCGGCGTGACCACTGTCGTGAAATCACCGTCGGCGGACGATCCGGCGGGGACGTAGTACTTGCTGAACATCTTGCTCCTGCCAGGTCGGTTCTAGTGGACGAGCTTGACTGCGGTGTCGACGGCCGCGGTGACGTCGCCGTCGGGTGGGTAGAGCAGCGCGCGTCCGACGATCAGTCCGCGCACGGACGGCAGCTGAAGTGCAGCGTCCCACTTTGCGTACGTTTCTTCCGGCGCGA
This sequence comes from Rhodococcus sp. C-2, assembly GCF_027854095.1. Lineage (NCBI taxonomy): Bacteria > Bacillati > Actinomycetota > Actinomycetes > Mycobacteriales > Nocardiaceae > Rhodococcus > Rhodococcus sp. C-2. The sequence goes on from NZ_JAQGFI010000004.1 coordinate 179,957, forward strand.
TCTGCGGATCTCCCCCCAGGAGGAGCGTCGGGAGGGTGGTCGCATCCATGACGCGTTCCATCTCGTCGACGACCGGCAGTTTCATCCACGTGTACGCCGAGGTGGAGCCGAGACCTTGGGAGATGTGGATGGATTTGATGACGGCGTCGGGGCTGAGATCGTTGACGACCTTGCCGTTCACGCGGCTGGAGAGGAACGGCTCGAGCATCGCGATCAGTCCGGCCGCGGCCAGTTCGTCCACGGCTTCGGCACATGCCGTCATGGTGGGCAGTGTGCCCGCGTCGTCGAGTGCGATGCGTAGCAGCATCTTTCCGCCGTTCATTCCAAACTTCGCGGTGCCCGCCGCGGTATATCCGGTCATGCGGTCGTCGAGTTCGAAGCTCGCGCCTGCCAGGCCGCCGCGGTTCATCGACGAGAAGACGACCTTGTCGTCGAGGGCGCCGAGGAGGAGCAGATCGTCGAGAATGTCCGCGGTGCCGAGAACGCCGTCGACTCCGGGATTGTCGAGCGCAGTTCGTAATCTGTCGAGCAGATCTGTACGACTGTTCATCGCTGTCGGCTTGCCACCGACAGACAGTGCCCCACGGGCCGGGTGATCGGCAGCGACGATCATCAGTCGACCATTGCCTCGAACAGTGGCGCGAGGAGTTCGCGCTGCCCAGGCCTTTTCGATGATCTGCGGATCGCTCGCACGCAGTTCCGTCACTTCGGCGTAGGTGGTGGCGAGGGGGCGGGCGGCGAGCTTGTCAGACATTGACTGCCTCCGTGGCTGTGGCTTCGGCGAGATCGTGGACTTCTTCGGCGGTCGGCATCGCAGTGGAGCATTCGAGCCGAGATGCGACTATCGCGCCGGCCGCGTTGGCGTACCGCAGTACCTTCTCCAGCGGCCACCCGGCCAACAGTCCGTGGCACAGTGATCCGCCGAAGCTGTCGCCTGCTCCCAGCCCGTTGACCACGTCGACGGCGTTGGGCGGCACGGTGATCGACTGCTTTCGCGTTTTGCCGAGTACGCCCTTCGGGCCCTGCTTCACGATGGCCAGTTCGACGCCGAGGTCGAGAAGCGCGTCGGCGGCCTTGTTCGGATTGGTCTCACCGACCGCGATCTCGCACTCTTCGCGGTTTCCGACGGCTACTGTCACGTGCGCCAGAGCGCGCTGCACCTGATTGGTTGCTTCTTGGGGCGTCGACCAGAACATCGGGCGGTAGTCCAGATCGAGGACCGTCAGCGGGCGTCGTTCGCGGGCTTCCCAGGCCGCGAAGTGTGCACTGCGACTCGGTTCTTCGGACAGCCCCGTCACAGTCGACCAGTAGAGGGACGCTGTTCGAACGGCGTCGAGGTCGATGTCTTCCGGGGTGATCCGAAGATCGGGCGCGTGCGGCTTGCGGTAGAAGTACAGCGGAAAGTCGTCAGGAGGGAAGATCTCGCAGAACGTCACCGGTGTCGGGTACTCGGAATTGGTGACGACAAACCTGTTGTCGACGCCCAGACGTGCCAACTCGCGTGTGACGAACTTCCCGAAAGGATCGCTGCCTACGCCGGAGATCAGTGCTGCTCGCCGGCCGAGGCGTGCAGCCGCCACCGAGACATTGGCTGCGCTGCCGCCGAGGAACTTGCCGAACGTCTCGACGTCCTCGAGTCCGACACCGGTCTGAAGTGGGTAGATGTCCACCCCCGATCGGCCGATGGCAAGCACGTCGAAGGGTGCGTCAGGGATGTGTGACCCGCTCTGGTGAGTGTTGATGCTTGTCAAAACTGACTCCCGAGAGTTCGTGGTGGGTTGCCCACGCAGGGCACCGATGTATGACTGAAACTGTGCGCCGCGACACAGCGATTGTCAATAGTTTGTCTGGACATTATGACTTGCGGTCAAGTGAATGTTAGTGTTCGCATACACTGCCGAGAGAAGTAGCGTCGATACGGCGCCTTCCCAAGACAGATCGGAGTTGGCCGTGGTCGCAGCACTCGCCGTCGAGTTGGACCGCTCGAGCCCGGTGCCGCTGTATTTTCAGCTGGCACAGGCAATCGAGGGCGCTATTCTCGGTGGCGAACTTGCCCCAGGTGATCGCTTCGAGAATGAACTGGCGTTGGCCAAACGGCTCAATCTCTCACGTCCGACCACTCGACGCGCGATCCAGGAGCTGGTGGACAAGGGACTACTTGTTCGTAAGCGGGGAGTCGGAACTCAGGTGGTGCAAAGTCCGGTGCACCGCCCGGTCGAGCTCACCAGCCTGTTCGACGACCTTGCGAGGGCCGGCCAGGCGCCGACGACCAAGCTGCTCGAGTTCACGGTGGGAGTTCCCGCCGAGGACGTTGCCGCGGAACTCAACCTCGAACCTGACGCCGAAGTGGCCACCATCAGGCGTCTGCGAAGCACCAACGGCGAACCGCTTGCCGTGATGACCAACTACATTCCGGTGGACATCGCACCCGATCCCGAGGAGTTGGAGACGCAGGGGCTGTACCAAACCTTGCGAACTCGCGGCGTTCACATCCGTGTGGCGCGGCAGCGAATCGGCGCTCGGGCGGCGACTCGCGAAGAAGCAGGATTGCTCGACGAGAAAGTGGGTGCTGCCCTCTTGACCATGAGCCGCACTGCATTTGACGATTCAGGTAGCGCCGTCGAGTACGGCAGCCACTGCTACCGAGCGTCGCGTTACTACTTCGACACCACCGTGGTCGACCGCTAGATCTCGATCCCGGTGACACGAGTACCCGCCTGACCGAGTCAGTGGGGGTGATTTGTGATCCCAGCATTTCTGCGATCCTTCGATCATTTGACCCGAACGGAGCCTCATGACAGGCATTTCAGTAGCAGTTGCCGGATTCGGATGGATGGGCCGCGTCCACACGCAGGCGTATCTGCGTCTGCGGCAGCACTATCCGCAGCTTCCCGTGATCCGCCTGGCCGCCGTCGCCGACGAGGTGCCTGGCAGAGGGGAGGAAGCAGCGGACCAGTTCGGTTTCGAAGCTTTCACCCAGGATTGGCGCGATATCGCAGCCGATCCGGCCATCGACGCGGTGAGCATCACGGCCCCGAACTTCTTGCACCGTGAAATCGGCGTCGCAATGGCAGAGGCCGGCAAACACATCTGGATCGAGAAGCCCGTCGGCTTGTCCACGGAAGACGCCAAAGCTGTTGCCGTAGCAGTCTCGAAGGCCGGTGTGCAGTCGACCGTCGGCTTCAACTACCGAAACGCGCCGGCTGTGGCCCTGGCAAAGAGCCTGATCGACTCAGGGGAGTTGGGCACGATCACGCACTCGCGTTTTCGTTTCCTCAGCGACTATGCGGCCCACCCTGAAGGTGCTTTGAGTTGGCGATACGAGCGTGAGCGCGGCGGCGCGGGCGTCCTGGGCGACTTGGCTTCGCACGGCATCGATCTGATTCGTCATCTTCTCGGTGACGTCGACGCTCTCGTTGCGGATACTGCGATCTTCATCCCGGAGCGTGCGCGTCCGTCCGCCGCTACCAGTGGACATGCGCGGGCCAGCGGTGGGGAGATGGGGGCTGTTGAGAACGAAGACTTCGTCAGCGCACTGCTGCGCCTCGGCTCGGGTGGCCGGTGCACCCTCGAAGCATGCCGCGTCGCCGTGGGAGAGCAGAACAATTACGGATTCGAGATTCACGGCACGAAGGGTGCCGTGTTCTGGGACTACCGCCGGATGGGTGAACTGGGCACCAGCCTCGGCTCGAAGTATCAGGACCAATCCGTCACGACGGTTCTGGTCGGCCCCGAGTCCGGTGAGTTCGGCCGCTTCCAGCCTGGCGCGGCCAACGCGATGGGCTACGACGACCTGAAAGTGATCGAGGCTCGCAATTTCATCGCCTCGATCGTGGACGGAGCGCCGCAGGGCGCGACCATCGCTGATGCAGTCGCGTCCGCACAGGCCCTGGACGCGATGGTCGCCTCGGTGACCTCCGGCAGCTGGATTTCTCTCGGCTGATCCACAGCTCCTCCGAAAGGCTCTGGTGCAGTGACATTTCCCCGCGGACTGGCGCTGCTCGTGGCAGCAGCGCTGTTCATGGAGATGCTGGACGCGACGATTCTCGCAACGGCACTGCCGTCGATCGCCCAATCTTTCGGAGTTGATGCCGTCGACGTCAATGTCGCCGTTTCTTCGTACCTCCTGGTGTTGGCCGTCCTGATCCCGGCGAGCGGATGGATGGCCGACAGGTTCGGAACGCGACGTGTCTTCATCTCTGCCATAGCTGTTTTCGCGGTGGCATCGGTGGGATGTGCACTGAGCACCTCCCTCCCGATGCTGGTGGGAATGCGTGCTTTACAAGGGGTAGGCGGCGCCATGATGGTGCCGGTAGGGCGGCTCGCAGTATTGCGGGTGACGTCGAAGGCGGAACTCGTACGGGCTATCGCCTACTTGACGTGGCCGGCGCTCACAGCGCCGGTTCTTGCGCCCGCTGTGGGTGGAGCCATCGTGTCGATCGCTTCGTGGCGCTGGATCTTTCTGATCAACGTTCCGATCGGGATCGTCGGGTTTCTGCTGGCATTGCGCATGGTGCCCGACATTCGGGAGGCGCAGAAACGGAGCCTCGACTGGCTGGGATTGGTGGTGATCGGAGCAAGCGTCGCAGTGCTTGTCGTGGCGCTCGACAGCGTGCACAGTGCCGGAACCGACTGGCTACGAGTGGGCCTCGGGATCGTTGCGGCTCTGATCTTGTTGAGCTTGGCCGTCATTCACCTCGTCCGGTCGGATCATCCGCTCATCGCGCTCGGCGTCCTCCGACTTCGATCGTTTCGGCTCGTCGCGTCGAGCGGCTCGCTGTACCGGCTCGTGATCATGGGCGTGCCGTTTGTGCTGCCGTTGTTGTTCCAAGTGGGATTCGAAATGTCGGCGTTCAAGGCCGGTCTGCTGGTGATGGCTCTGTTCGCGGGGAATATCGCGATCAAACCGCTCACCACTCCGCTCATGCGCAGGTTCGGGATCAGACTAGTTCTGGTGGGAAACGGAGTTCTGTCGGTGGTGTGCTTCGGTGCGCTGGTACTGATCTCGTCGACGACACCGGACGTCGTAATCGCTGTCGCACTGTTTGTCAGTGGCGCGTTGCGATCCATCGGGTTCACCGCGTACAACAGCTTGGCGTTCGCCGACGTCGACTCGGGTGAGCTGACCGATGCCAATACTCTGCATGCAACGCTGCAAGAGTTGGCGTCCGGTCTGGGTATTGCACTGTCCGCTTTGGTGATCACGCTCTGTACACCGTTGGCGGAGTCGGAGGATCTGAGCGGCGGAGTGCCGTTTTCTCTGACGCTGGGTGTTCTCGGGGCCATGCTGGTGCCGACGGTGATCGAGAGTTGGCGGCTCCCACGCGATACGGGTGCTGTGGTGTTGGTGCGCTGATGAAGCGTCTTCCGCCACCTTCATCATAACGCGGGACCCGGGGCTTGCGGCAAGGCCCCGGTGATGGTGCACACTCGTCTGCTGCGAGCAAGCAAAAGCCTTGCCCGAAGGAGGGGATCGCATGAGTGACGTCATCATTGTCGGTGCTGGACCAACTGGATTGATGCTGGCAGGTGAGCTCCGGCTGCAGGGCGTCGATGTCGTCGTCGTGGACAAGGACGAGGAGCCGACTCAGTTCGTCCGTGCCCTCGGCATCCATGTGCGCAGCATCGAAATCATGGAGCAGCGCGGGTTGCTGGACAAGTTCCTCGCGCACGGCCGCAAGTATTCGCTCGGTGGATTCTTCGCGGGGATCAGCAAACCGGCACCGGCGCACCTCGATACTGCGCACGGGTACGTACTGGGCATTCCTCAGCCCGAGATCGACAGGATTCTTGCCGAACATGCCACCGAAGTCGGTGCGGACATTCAGCGAGGGAAGCGCGTCGTCGCGATCCGTCAAGATACCGATAGCGTCACAGCGGAATTATCCGACGGCACAACACTTCACGCGCGTTATCTCGTGGGCTGCGACGGCGGCCGCAGCACTGTTCGGAAGCTGATCGACGTCGGGTTTCCCGGCGAGCCGTCGAGCGCCGACACGTTGATCGGCGAAATGGACGTGACCATGCCGGCTGATGAACTGGCCGCCGTTGTCGCCGAAATCCGGGAAACGCACAAACGATTCGGAGTCGGTCCCGCCGGTAACGGCGCTTTTCGTGTCGTGGTCCCTGCGGCCGAAGTTGCCGACGGTCGCGCAACACCGACCACCCTCGACGACATCAAACAACAGCTACTGGCCATTGCGGGTACCGACTTCGGTGTGCACTCGCCGCGGTGGCTCTCGCGCTTCGGCGACGCCACCCGTCTAGCGGAGCACTACCGGCGCGACCGGGTGTTCCTCGCCGGCGATGCCGCACACATCCACCCACCGATGGGCGGTCAAGGTCTCAATCTCGGTGTGCAAGATGCCTTCAACCTCGGCTGGAAGCTCGCCGCCGAGATCAACGGCTGGGCACCGGACGTCCTGCTCGACACGTACGAATCGGAACGGCGTCCGGTGGCTGCCGACGTTCTCGACAACACGCGCGCGCAGGCGGAGCTGATCTCCACCGCTGCCGGTCCACAAGCCGTGCGGCGCTTGATCTCCGAGCTGATGGAATTCGAAGACGTCAAGCGCTATCTGACCGAGAAGATCACTGCGATCTCGATTCGCTACGATTTCGGCGAAGGCGACGACCTACTCGGTCGGCGGCTGCGGAACATCGCGTTGACCCGCGGCAACCTGTACGACCTGATGCGATCCGGCCGCGGACTTCTTCTCGACCAGGGTAGCCAACTGGCGGTAGATGGTTGGAGCGATCGAGTCGACCACGTAGTCGACACCAGCACCGAATTGGACTCACCGGCTGTCCTGCTTCGACCGGACGGTCACGTGGCATGGGTGGGGGATTCGCAGGCGGAGTTGGATACTCAGCTGTCCACGTGGTTCGGCCGGCCGGCGACGGGCCCCGTGTGACTCTTCGGATTCGGCAACCGAGCACCGTGGCGACTCGGACGCACTACCGTTGACGACTATGAGGCGAAGGTCAGCACAGGTTGCGGCTGCGGCAGCGGGCTCTGTGGGAGCGCTGATGCTGACAAGCTGCACGACCAATGTCGATGTGCCGAAAACCTTTGCCGCCACGATAACGGTGACCGGTCAGGCAGAGCAGGCCGAGACGGTCTCTGGAGAGTGCGTGATCGACATGATTCGTGTTGCTCCGAACGACCAGATTCAGATTTTCGGGGGCAGCGGCGCTGCATCCACAAGGTCGGCACTCGAGGTCGAGGCAATCGATCAACTTCCCGACGGAATGAGCACCTGCTCCTACACCGCACATTTTGATGCCGTCCCCGCAAACCAGAGAAACTCTGAGGTGAGCTTGGGCCACTTCTCTCCGGAGTCCTTCAGCTCAGATGAGTTGGAGAACGGTGTCACCTATCAACTTCGCCGGCCCTGACTGAACCAGTTCTTCCTCGTGTTGTATCCGGTCCGACTTTCACTGAGCTCGCTTGGTGGTCCCGTCGCCTCCGCGCTGTCGAGCCTTACCGGGGTTGATGTGGAGCCGAACACCCTCGTAGGCGACTGTGTACGGCACATCGTCGTCGTTGTCCGGGTCGCCGGAGTCCGCAGGATCCGGAAGTTCCGCGATCTGTTCGATGACAGTCTGTGCTCGCGCCGCACCGGGATCGAACATCTCCTGAAACGGCCCGACGAACGATCCGCCGAGTCCGCGGCGCTTCGCCCGAACGGCGGCCCACCCGAACACGGCCAACGGGCCGATCATGGCGAACAGCACTAACAAGTCCCACCCCATGCCACGAGCATACCGACTGACCGGCATTGGGCGGTCCAAGTCTCGTCAGCGCTGTCGTCCCTCAGGCCATTCGTCTCTCGGACTGTGCCTTCAGCAACTCGGCCAGATGGTCAGGCGAGATCCGCTCGCGAACCGCCTCCATCACTAGTTCGGCCTGCGTCTGAGGCGCGAGGCCGTCGATCGGTTGGTCTCGGTCCAGATTGGTCGGGAAGGCGTAGCCCTCAGCGGAAGCGGCGACGGCACAGCGAACGGACTCGTCGGAACCTGCTTCGCTGAGGGCGAGCAGTGCCGGATAGATCGCGTTGACGAGCGCGTCCCGGTCAATGGTTCCGAGGGCGCGACCGAAGGCTGACGACACCTGAAGAAGATTTGCCATGCGCAGGACGTCGGCGGATTTGTTGTGGCCGGCGGCGTGGAACAGTGCAGGGTTGAAGAAGACGGCATCTCCCTTCTCCAAAGGTAATTGGACGTAATTGGCCTCGAAGAACTCCTTGAACTCGGGACGCTCGAACGCGAGGTATCCGGATTCGAATTGTTGGGAGTACGGCAGATATTTCGTCGGGCCCGTCTCGACCGGCATGTCCACATGGGCGACTGCACCTTGCAAGGTGAGGGCGGGGGTCAAGCGATGAACGTGCGCCCGGAACTTCGCAGCTACGTCGCTCGACATGAAGCCGAGGTGGTAGTCGCGATGTGGATTCTGTGCGGCGCCACCGGGATTGACGACGTTGACGTCCGACGTCACCTGATACATGGGGCCGAGCCAGGCTTCCGAAGCCAAAGCGACAATGCTGTTTGCGTAGTAGTCGACGTAAGCCTTGGGATCTTCGAGCGCCAACTTCAGTTGTGCTCCCCAGATCCGGTCATTGGCTCCGGGTTTGGCGAAGTGATCCCCGGACGTCGCGCCGGATTCGTGTTGGCGCGCAATGAGTTCGCGGAAGACCGCACTGGCGCGATCCAATACCTCCGCGTCGAACGCGCCTTGGAAGACCGTGATGCCTGGACCGGTGAGTAACGCGCGGGCGATCTCGTCCTGAATCTCGGCCCGGATTTCAGGATTCGACAATTTGTCGACCAGAGCATCCGAGCGGTAGAGAAGAACGCCGTCGGCCACCGAATGGGCGTACGGGTAATCGACGGGGTCTGTCTCGTGTGCGACCAGAGCGGCGAAGTCTTCGATGTTGCAATCTTCTCGGTGCAATCTACCCGCGAACGGCACGGTGTGGTCGGTCAGTGCTGGAGTCATTCGGGGGCCTTCCTGCGGAGTTCACGATGTGCTGTGACTCAAAGACTGCCAAGGAAAAGCCATCGAAACTACCCCTGAAATCCATCAAAAAGACCTCAGGAAGCGCTCCCCGTGGACTCGACCGGTGACGGAAGATCTGCGCGCTACGACGGGATCACGTTCCTGGGTGAGAGTTAGAGAGTGAAGGCGTTCCGGAAAGCAGTGAGTGCGGTGTCACTGTCTCCGGATGCCCAGCCCTCCAATCCGATCGTGCCGGTGTAACCCTGCTCGGCGAGAACGCGTGCGATGGCTGGGTAGTTGATCTCGCCGGTTCCGGGTTCGCATCGGCCGGGTACGTCGGCCACCTGAATCTCGCCGATGTTGTCACCACAACGCCGCACGAGTTCGATGAGGTTTCCTTCGCCGATCTGTGCGTGGTAGAGGTCGAGCATCATCTTGAGGTTGGGGTGTGAGACGGATTCCACCAGTGCCAGAGTGTCTTTGGCTCTGGCCATCGGTACGCCAGGGTGATCGACGATCGTATTGAGATTCTCGAGGCAGAAGACGACTCCGGCGTCTTCACCCAGTCGCGCGATCTTCTCGAGAGCGCGTTGGGCCGTCAGCCACATCGCTCCCGTAGTTCGATACTGCGGGCGCGCGGCCTGTCCGTCGATCAGCTCGCCGGTATGGAAGTTCAGCCGAGGAACGCCGAGTTTCGCTGCCGGCGTGAGGCATAGCGCCGCTGTACGTACGAGTTCGGCGCTGCCCGCTTCGTCGAACAAATCGCCGTGAAGATAGCCGGTCATCGAGGAGAACCGAGCCCCGGTGGCGACCAGAGCATCGAGGTCCTTGTCTTGCCAACTCCAGATCTCGGCTGCGAACCCCGCCTCCGAGATCCGCCGAATGCGTTCGACGACAGGGAGTTCGGTGAACGTCATCTCGGCAGAGACTGCCAAATCGAAGGGGCTCACTGCGGCACCGACAGCAGCGATACGGGCAGTCCGGTTTCCACGGATTCTTTTGCAGCCAGTGCGATTTCCAGGGCGTTGCGAGCATCGAGACCGTCGACCGACGGCGCGCTGCCGGAGCGGATGCAGTCTGCGAAGTGCGCTAGCTGGGCAACATAGGCGTCGTGAAACAGTTCGATGTTCACCCGAGGTGTGTCGGCCCGAACGCCCGGTGAGCTGTAATGACGCATCGCGGTCCGCGTGACCTCGCCTGCACTCACCATTCCACCGGAACCGAAAACCTCGCCGCGAACGTCGTAACCGTAGGTGGCCTGGAAGTTGGCCTCGGCCGACGCGAAGGCGCCGTTGTCGAACCGCAACTGAACCATCGACGTATCGAGGTACCCCTGCTCCTTGTACTGCGGATGGACGAGAGCATCGGCCTGCGCGAACACCTCGACGACGCGTGCCCCCGGGTTGAGCCAGAGCAGGGCGTCGAAGTCGTGAATCAGTGTCTCGTTGAAGATCGTCCACGGCTTGACTCGAGAGGCGACGTCGGCGGTGATTCCCGGATCGCGAGTCAGAGAGCGAAGTAGCTGCGGTGTCCCGATCCCACCGGAGGTGATCACGTCGTGTGCCGCGGCGAAGTCGGCGGCGAAGCGCCGGTTGAAACCGACCTGCAGCGCAACATTGTTCGCGGCGCATGCGCCGATTGCGCGATCGGCGTCCTCGAGTGTCAAAGCCATCGGCTTTTCGCAGAAGACATGCTTGCCGGCCTCCGCTGCTGCTACCACGAGATCGGTGTGAGTTGATGCGGGCGTACTGATGAGCACCGCTTCGACGGTCGGATCGGTAATCAGCTCAAGGGCGTCGGTGTACGCGCGGGCGTCGGGACTGACACGTTCGATCAACGACGCCGCAGCGCCGGGCGCAGGATCGGCGACGGCGACGAGACGGGTGCCGGGGATACGCAGCGCGACGGACTCGCCGTGGAAACGGCCGATCCATCCAGCGCCGATCAGACCGACTGCAACAGAGGCAGACATGGGGGCTCCGTTCGGAGTGAGGATGAGGAACTAGATCGTTCTAGTCGTGTCAGTAAAGCGCTGGTTGCCTCGTGCGTCAACGTTTCGGCGTGTATTCGCTGGAACGATCTAGTCTGTGGAGGTGAACAGTCGACGCCCCACCTTGCAAGACGTAGCAGACCTGGCCGGTGTGTCACGCGCACTGGTGTCCATCGTCATTCGTGATGTCCCGGGTGCCAGCGATGCGACGCGGGTACGGGTCAAGGCGGCCGCGGACGAACTCGGCTATCGACCCGACAACGCGGCGCGACTGCTGCGCCAGCATCGCAGCCGCCTGATCGGTGTCAGTTATGTTGCCGCGCAAACCTTTCACGCGGAGCTGCTCGACGAGATCTACGACGCAGCCGAACGCTTGCGCTACGACGTCGTTCTCAGCGCCGTCTCGGACCGCAGGCCTGGCTCGCGCGCCGTGCGCACCCTGCTCGACGACCGATGCGAGGCGATCTTGCTGTTGGGTTCGCAGGCGCCGGAATCGGAGATCGTCGACCTGGCGGCCAAGGTTCCCGTCGTCGTGCTCGCCCGGAAGATGCCCTCAGCACAGGTGGACGTTGTCCGCACGGACGACGAGGCGGGCGCCGTGATGGCCGTGAATCATCTCGTCGGACTCGGGCACCGCTCGATTGTCCATGTCGACGGCGGACGCGGTCCGGGCGCCCAGGAGAGGCGTCAGGGCTACCGGAAGGCCATGCGGGCGGCCGGACTGGAATCGCGGATACTTCCCGGCGGCCTCACGGAGGAGTTCGGCGCGGACGCCGCGCGGTCGATGGTCGAACAAGGGATTCCCGGTGCGGTCTTCGCTTTCAATGATCGTTGCGCGCTAGGAGTCCTGGACGTCTTCTTGCGTGCGGGAGTCTCGGTGCCCGGCGACGTCTCCGTGATCGGATTCGACAACAGTGCATTGGCAGGTTTGGCGCACATCGATCTGACCAGTGTCGGGCAGGACACGGCGTTTCTGGGTGGCGCCGCGGTGGAGCGAATCTCCGAACGTCTCGACGCCGGAAGTGGACTCTTGGGCAAGGACATAGTCGCGCAACCACAACTAGTGGTTCGAGGTTCAACTGGACCTGCAGCGCGTTGACCTGGCCTTTCCACTCCCTTCAGTTTGTCTGTTCTTTGATAAGCAGTCCTAATGTCAGAACAAACTATTGACATTCGACTGTGACGGGTATTACATCTTTCACATACAACCGAGCACCATCCGTTCGCGGGCCGTTGGTTGATGTCGAGAGGGAGTTCACATGTCGTTTCTCACGGGGCGCAAGAGCGTTGCCGTACTGGCCGGAGCCTCAGTCGTGGTCTTGGGTCTGGCCGGCTGTTCCAGCACCGGCGGTAAGCCGGATTCATCCGGATCCGGAATGGGCGCGGGTACGGCGGACACGCCCCGCGCCACCATTGCGATGATCACCCACGAAGTTCCCGGTGACACGTTCTGGGATCTGGTGCGCAAGGGAGCCGAAACCGCAGCGGCGAAGGACAACATCGAACTTCGGTACTCCGCCGATCCCGAGGCACCGAATCAGGCCAACTTGGTTCAGAGCGCGATCGACAGCAAGGTCGACGGGATTGCCGTTACCCTCGCGAAGCCCGACGCCATGGTTGCCGCGGTCCAAAGTGCCACCGCCGCGGGCATTCCGGTGGTCGCCCTCAACTCGGGCCTCGAAACCTGGAAGGACATGGGCGTCAAGGAGTACTTCGGTCAGGACGAGTCGATTGCCGGTGAAGCTGCGGGCGAGCGACTCAACACCGAAGGAGCCACCAAGGTGCTGTGCGTCATTCAAGAGCAGGGCAACGTGAGCCTCGAATCACGTTGTGCCGGTGTGAAGAAGTCGTTCAAGGGAACGACGGAGATTCTCAACGTCAACGGCAAGGACATGCCGTCGGTGGAGTCGACCATCACCGCGAAACTTCAACAGGACCCGGCAATCGATCGAGTTCTCGCGCTCGGTGCGCCGTTCGCATTGACGTCCGTGACGTCGGTCGGCAATGCGGGCAGCAAGGCGAAGGTCGTCACCTTCGACACCAACGCGGCGCTCGTCGACGCCATCAAATCCGGTGACGTGCAGTGGGCAGTGGACCAGCAACCCTTCCTGCAGGGCTACCTCGCCATCGATTCGCTGTGGCTTTACCTCAACAACGGCAACGTGATCGGTGGTGGCTTGCCCACCCTGACCGGACCCGCGTTCATCGACAACACCAACATCGACTCGGTCGCCGAGTACGCCAAGAACGGAACTCGCTGATCCGGGCGCACGGAGGGCTGAGAGTCCGCCCTCCGTGCGCCTGTCCAGCACGGAAGGGAAATCATGTCCACTCAGGCAGATCTCGACCTTGCCGCCCATAAAGTCGTGACCGATGAACGGGTGAAGGAGCAAAAGCGCATTCAGCGTCTGCTGCTCCGCCCGGAGATGGGTTCACTTGTCGGCGCCATCGCCATCTTCATCTTCTTCTGTATCGTCGCGGCACCGTTCCGTACGCCGGAAGCGCTTGCGACAGTGCTCTACTCCAGCTCCACGATCGGCATCATGGCTTGCGCGGTCGCCCTGCTCATGATCGGCGGCGAGTTCGACCTCTCCGCCGGCGTCGCAGTCACCACGTCCTCGCTCGCCGCGTCGATGATCGCCTACAACCTGCACCTCAACCTGTGGGTGGGCGCGATTCTGGCGCTGGTCGTCTCGCTCGCCGTCGGATTCTTCAACGGCTACCTCGTCATGAAGACGAAGATTCCCAGCTTTCTCATCACCTTGAGTTCTTTCCTGATGTTGACCGGTATCAACCTGGCCGTCACCAAGCTCGTGAGTGGTCAGGTGGCCACACCCAGCGTCTCCGACATGGCTGGATTCGATTCCGCCAAAAAGGTATTCGCGTCGTCGTTCTCGGTCTTCGGGGTGTCCGTCAAGATCACGGTCGTGTGGTGGCTGCTGTTCACCGCGATTGCAACATTTGTTTTGTTCAAGACCAAGATCGGCAACTGGATCTTCGCGGTCGGCGGCAATCAGGACAGTGCCCGCGCGATCGGTGTGCCCGTGACCGCAGTCAAGATCGGCTTGTTCATGACCGTCGGCTTTGCTGCCTGGTTCGTGGGCATGCATCTGCTGTTCTCGTTCAACACCGTTCAGTCCGGTCAGGGTGTCGGTAACGAGTTCCTGTACATCATCGCCGCAGTCATCGGCGGTTGCCTGCTCACCGGTGGTTACGGAACCGCGATCGGCGCTGCGATCGGTGCATTCATCTTCGGTATGACCAACCAGGGCATCGTCTACGCAGGCTGGAACCCGGACTGGTTCAAGTTCTTCCTCGGCGCCATGCTGCTCTTCGCGGTCATCGCCAACAACGCATTCCGCAACTACGCTGCGAAAAGGTGACACATGAGTACCACAGCTGAAGTTCCCGCTCTCTCGAACTCGGGCGGCAACGTGCCACTGATCGAGCTCAAGGACGTCGGTAAGCAATACGGAAACATCATCGCGCTCAAGGGAATCAACCTGCGCGTCGGTGCGGGTGAAGTAACAGGCGTGCTCGGTGACAACGGCGCAGGCAAGTCCACGCTGATCAAGATCATCGCCGGTCTGCACCAACAGAGCGAAGGTGAACTACTCGTCGACGGCGAACCGACAACGTTCCACTCGCCGAAAGAAGCGCTCGGCAAAGGCATCGCGACGGTCTATCAGGACCTCGCCGTCGTTGCGTTGATGCCGGTGTGGCGCAACTTCTTCCTCGGGCAGGAACTGCGCAAGGGCGGTCTGATCAAGTCGCTCGACGCCAACGCCATGCGCGCGACGACTCTTTCGGAACTGTCGAAGATGGGCATCGAACTACCTGACGTCGACGCACCGATCGGTAGTCTCTCGGGCGGTCAGCGTCAGTGTGTTGCCATCGCCCGCGCCATCTTCTTCGGCGCGCGCGTGCTGATTCTCGACGAGCCGACAGCAGCGCTCGGCGTCAAGCAGTCGGGAATGGTGTTGCGCTACATCACCGCTGCCAAGGAACAGGGATTCGGCGTCATCTTCATCACGCACAATCCGCACCACGCGTACATGGTCGGCGATCACTTCGTGCTCCTCAACCGAGGCAGGCAGAAGCTCGACGCCAAGTACGACGACATCTCACTCGAAGAACTGACCAAGGAGATGGCGGGCGGTGACGAGCTCGAGACGCTGACCCACGAGCTTCGCCGCTAGATCAAAACCTCGCGACTACAGCCTCGGTTCGAATCGAACCGAGGCTGTAGTCGTTTTCGTCAGAGGATGGTCGTCGGCCGAACCCCGAGGCCGGAATGCATGTACGCCTCGTCGATCATCGTCATGTTGGCTACCGCGTCGCCCGGCCCGATCGGCAGCGCCGAGACCCCGGACAGATGATCGGCGAACGCTTCGAGTTGATAGGTGTACGACGACTTCGTGCCCAGATGCTCGACGCTCGTGCGCCCACCGGCCGTGACGGAGACACGGTCGTCGATGTCCGGCTGCAGGAAGTTGTGTACCAGGACGTCTCCTTCAGTGCCGAATACTCGGAAGGTGAAGTGATACCGCTCGTCCAACATCGTGGTCACCACGGATGCCGTGGCGCCGCTGGGGTATTCGAGTTCGATGTCGAACCACGAATCAACCCTCGGAGCATATTCCTCGTGGCGGGTCTCGGTCACCACTGGCGCACCACCACAGACGTCACTCAGCGTCCGGGAAGCATGTAACCCGTAGCAGCCCAGGTCCATCAGTGACCCGCCTGCCAAGGCGAGCTCCCACCGCGGGTCATTCTCGGATGGTTTGGGCATCCGCAGTACGGTTTCCACCCGAGTGACCGCGCCGACGGCGCCGCTTCGAACCAGATCCAGCAGGCGCCGGTTCACCGGATGAAAGAGGTAGTGGAACCCCTCGAGCAGCGTCACGCCGCTCACGCGTGCTGCCTCGGCTACAGCACGCGCTTCCACCGCGTTGCTCGAAAACGGTTTCTCCGTCAGCACGTGCTTGCCGGCCTGAACGGCGGCGAGATTCCACGGTCCGTGCAGGCTGTTGGGCAGCGCGTTGTAGACGACATCCACCTCCGGATCCGAGATCAGCTCGGCGTACGAACCGACCACCCGTTCGATCTCATGCTGGGCCGCATAGGCTCTGGCCCGCTCGGGGTCGCGTGCGGCAACGGCCACCAGGCGGTGCCCGGTGGCCGTTGCAGGTTTGATCATCGCGTTCTCGGCGATGCGTGAGGCTCCCAGAATGCCTATCCGCAGCGGGGTAGGAGGTGTCACAGAACCGACCGCAGATACTCGACGCTCGCTCGCACATCGCGCACCGGTCCCTCGTCCGACGGCGCTTCGGCCAGAATGGTGTCCTGCTCGAGCACGTACCACCCGCCGAAACCGTGGCGCTGCAATATGGCTGTGACACCGGCGATGTCGACGTCGCCGCCACCGAGTGGACGGTACATTCCCGCCTTCACGCCGTCGGTGTAGGTGAGCTCACCTCTGCGAACGCGTGATGCGAGGGCATCGTCGACGTCCTTGAGATGCACGTGGGTGATGCGCTCGGGAGCTTGACGCGCCAGGTCGACCGGATCGGTGCCGCCGATCAACAGGTGGCCGGTGTCCAGGCACAGGGGGATGGCCGAGCCGTCGAGCACTCGCAGGACCTCGTCGCGCTGCTCGATCATCGTTCCGACGTGAGGGTGGACAACTGCCCTGATTCCGCGCTCGGCCGCGGCGTCGGTGAGGCGATCGAGATTGTGCAGCAGGGTTTTCCAACTCTGCTCGTCCAGTTCCGGGCGTGAATCGTAGCCGTCGGAACCCGTCGCGGCGGCCAGGACCAAAACCTCGGCACCCGAGGCGACGAAACCATCGAGGATGGGGGAGATGCCGGGAACCGGATCATGATCGCGATCATGCAGCAGTACCGGTGCGAACCCGCCGACTGCGCTCAGATCGTGATCCGCGAGCACCTTGGCCATTTCGGCGGGTGCAGTCGGCAGAAAGCCCTCCGGTCCGATTTCCGTTGCCGCCAGACCGACTTCGCGCATTTCCCGGAGGACTTGCGCAGGGTCGAGCTGGTAGCCCCAGCCCGGGACTTCGCACACGCCCCAGGAGATCGGTGCGCCGGCGATGCGAGGAGTGCTCATGTGTGTGCCTCATTCTTGTCGTGAAGGAACAGATCTTTGACTTCGGTGATCGTGACGGGCCGACCCTCGCGCAGAGAGTGCGTTGCAGCTTCGGAGATCCAGGCCGACTCGACCGCATCTGCGGGCGTGCACGGTGATTCCCGACGCCCGGCGACAACGCCGAGGAATGCTTCGAGTTCCGCACGGTAGGCGGACGTGAAGCGGTCCATGAAGAACGTGTACGGCTCCTTCGAGGGGAACGATGTTTCGGGGTCGAGGGAGCGGAGTGGCAAGCGGTCGTCCAGCCCGGCAACGACGGAGTCCGCCGAGCCGAGTACCTCGAGTCGGCAGTCGTAGCCGCGGCCGTTGTAGCGGGTATTCGACACGACCGCGATGGTTCCGCCTTCGAAAGTGAGAACCGTTGCGGCGGTGTCGACGTCACCGGCATCGGCGATCCCGCGATCACCCTGATTCGAGCCGGTGGCAAAAACAGTGGTGACTTCGCGGCCGCTGATCCACCGTACGATGTCGAAGTCGTGGATCGAGCAGTCGCGGAAGATGCCGCCTGAGTGTTCGATGTACGAGATCGGCGGGGGAGCGGGGTCGAGGGTGGTCGATCGGAGAGTGTGGATCCAACCGAGTTCTCCAGATCGAACCGCGTCGTACGCCGCCACAAATGACGGGTCGAATCGGCGCTGAAATCCGATCTGGACTGGTACCGACGTCTGCTCGGCAGTCGCGAGTACACGAACGGAGGATTCGATGGAGTCGGCTACCGGCTTTTCGCAGAACGTCGGGATGTCTAGGCGGACAGCGGCTTCGATCAATTCGGCATGTGAACTCGACGGCGCGGCGATCAGAACGCCGTCGATGCCTGACGCTAGAAGCGCGTCGGGATCGGCAGCGGACTCCACGTCGAGTTCGCTTGCCACGTCCGAGGTTCGACGTGCGTCGACATCGGTGACAACCAGTGCGTCGACGCCGTTTAGCGTCAGTAGATTTCGGGCGTGGTAGCTGCCGATTCGTCCGAGGCCGACGACTCCGATGCGAGCGCCCATCAGTCCAGCCCTCCGAAGACGTTCTGGTCCCAGTCGATGATCGAACCCGTCACGACTCCGCTGCGATCGGAGAGCAGGAAGACGACGAAGTCGGCGATTTCGTCGACCTGTCCGAGCTTGCCCATGGGGAGGGTGCTGCCCGAACGTTCCTGCCAGTCGTCACCAGCGTCGTGAAAAGCTCTCTGCGTGAGGTCTTCACCCTCGGTCTGTGTCCACCCGATGTCGAGACCGTTGATCCGGATACGATCCCAGCGATGCGCATGGGCGGCGTTGCGGGTCAGCCCCGCCAGCCCGGCCTTCGCTGCCACGTACGGCGCGAGATACGGCTGCCCGCCGAGTTCGGACGTGGAGATGATGTTGACGATGGACCCGGGGACCGCACGCTCGCGCATGTCTTTGACTGCTGCCTGCATCGTGAAGAACGGACCGCGAAGGTTCACCGCGATGTGCTGGTCGAAGAGTTCTTCGGTGGTGTCGAGCAGCGTTCCGCGTGAAGTGAGCCCGGCGGAATTGACCAGAGCATCCACGCGGCCGAAGTGAGAGATCGTCTCGGCCACGCTGTCGAGCGCGGAATCCGTTTGTGCCACATCGGCTTCGATGAAGTGAGTTCCCGGAAGTTCTGTCTCGAGAGCCTTTCCGACGTCCGGGCGTCGGCCGGTGAAAGCCACCTGAGCGCCCTCACGGACTGCGGCGCGTACGATTCCGGCGCCGACGCCTTGCGAGCCGCCACTGACCAGTAAGACGGTGTCGGCCAGGAGTGCGGGCCTGGTTACGCCCGGCGTAGAAGTCATGGGTTTAGTCTGGCTGTGACGAAGACCTCGAGCAACAGCAAAAAACCATCAAATATCCATCATCGTGAGGTAGTTGTGGCGCATCGATTCAAAGTACGGGAGATCGCTCAGCAGTCGGGCCTGAGTGAGGCCACCGTCGACCGGGTGCTCAACGACCGTCCTGGAGTTCGCGACGGCACACGATCGGAGGTTCGCCAGGCGATCACGGACCTGGAACGTCAACGCTCGCAACTGAAACTGGTCGGTCGCACGTTCATCGTCGACGTCGTGTTGCAAACTCCTGCAAGGTTTTCCGACGCCGTCCGTGACGCGCTCGAGGCCGAACTGCCCACCCTTGCACCCGCTGTTGTTCGTTCCAGGTTTCACTTTCGTGAAACCGGTTCGGTAGAAGCGATGACGTCGACGCTCGACAAGATTCGCCGGCGCGGCTCCCACGGAGTCATCGTCAAGGCTCCCGACACTCCGGAAGTCGTGTCGGCGATCGACCGGTTGGTGGCGGCAAGGATTCCGGTCGTCACGTTGGTGACCGACGTTGCCGGCAGCAGGCGAGCCGCCTACATCGGCATCGACAACCGAGCCGCCGGGGCCACCGCCGCGTACTTGATAGATCAGTGGCTGGGGGATCGGGAAGGCAACGTGCTGGTCAGCATGAGCAGCGGGTTCTTCCGCGGGGAGGAAGAACGGGAGATGGGATTTCGCTCCGCCATGCGAGTCTCAGCTCCGCATCGACGGTTGATCGACATTCCGAACAGTGACGGTCTGGATCAGACGAGTAGGAAACTGGTGCGAGCGGCACTCGAATCCGATCCGCAGATCCGTGCCGTGTATTCGATCGGTGGTGGCAACCTGGCCACGGTCGACGCGTTCGACGAACTGAACCGGGAGTGCAGTGTCTTCATCGCCCACGATCTCGACGGTGACAATCGAAAGTTGCTGGGGGAGAAGCGAATATCGGCGGTGCTCCACCACGATCTGCGTGCGGATGTTCGCACTGCCTGTCAGGTGGTCATGAAGGAACACGGCGCCATGGGCGCTCACTTCGGCTTTACGACGTCACCGGTTCAAGTCGTGACACCGCTCAACATGCCCCCGACATAGCTGTGCGCGGTCAAGGAGTCCGGAGACTCCCTAACCGCGCACAGGGCCGAAGGCCTGACTATCGAGCGAAGAGCAGTGCTCGCTTGACTTCCTGAATAGCCTTTGTCACCTGGATGCCGCGGGGGCACGCGTCGGTGCAGTTGAACGTGGTGCGGCAACGCCACACGCCGTCCTTGTCGTTCAGGATGTCGAGACGCTCGGAAGCGGCCTCGTCACGGCTGTCGAAGATGAACCGGTGTGCGTTCACGATGGCAGCGGGACCGAAGTAGCTGCCGTCGCTCCAGTACACGGGGCACGACGTGGTGCAGCATGCGCAGAGGATGCACTTGGTGGTGTCGTCGAAACGAGCACGGTCGTGCTGGCTCTGGATGCGCTCACGAGTGGGCTCGTTGCCACTGGTGATGAGGAACGGCTTCACGGCGCGGAATGCGTCGAAGAAGGGCTCCATGTCGACAACCAGGTCCTTCTCGACGGGCAGGCCCTTGATGGGCTCGACCGTGATGGTGACCGGCTTGCCGTCCTTGGGCAGCATGTCCTTCATCAGCAGCTTGCAGGCCAGACGGTTCACACCGTTGATCCGCATGGCGTCCGATCCACAGACACCGTGTGCGCAGCTGCGACGGAACGTGAGGGTGCCGTCGAGGTAACCCTTTACGTACAGCAGCAGGTTGAGCAGACGGTCGGTGGGCAGTGCCGGGACCTGGAAACTGTCCCAGTGCTGGCCCTCGCCCGATTCGGGATTCATCCGCGCGATCTTGAGAGTGACCATGACGGCCCCCTCGGGAACAGCGGGGAGTTTGGGTGCATCTACAGCAGGCGCAGACATCAGTACTTACGCTCCATCGGCTCGTAGCGGGTCTGGATCACCGGCTTGTAGTCCAGACGGATGTCGGAGAGCAGGCCGTCACCCTCCTTGTACGCCATCGTGTGCTTCATGTACTCGGCGTCGTTGCGATCCGGGAAGTCCTCGCGAGCGTGGCCGCCGCGCGATTCCTTGCGGTTGAGGGCGCCGACGACGGTGACCTCTGCCATTTCGAGGAGGAAGCCCAGCTCGATGGCCTCGAGCAGGTCGCTGTTGTAGCGCTTGCCCTTGTCCTGGACCGTGATGTGGTTGTAGCGCTCCTTGAGAGCACGCACATCCTTGAGAGCCTGGGTGAGGCGCTCTTCGGTGCGGAAGACGGAGGCGTTGTTGTCCATCGACTGCTGCAGCTCGGTGCGGATGTCCGCAACGCGCTCGTGGCCGTGATCGGACAGGATGACGCCGACCCAGTCTTCGACCATCGCGGCCGGGGTTTCCGGCATGTCGACGAACTCGGTGGAGTTCGCGTACTCGGCGGCAGCGATGCCGGCGCGACGGCCGAACACGTTGATGTCGAGGAGCGAGTTGGTACCGAGACGGTTTGCACCGTGTACGGAGACACAGGCGCATTCGCCGGCCGCGTACAGACCCTTGACGATCTCGTCGTTGTTGCGCAGCACCTCACCGTTGATCTTGGTGGGGATACCGCCCATGACGTAGTGGCACGTCGGGTAGACGGGCACGGGCTCCTTGACGGGGTCCACGCCGAGGTAGGTGCGCGAGAACTCCATGATGTCGGGGAGCTTCTCGTCGAGAACTTCCTCGGGGATGTGCGTCACGTCGATGTAGACGTAGTCCTTGTTCGGGCCGGCGCCGCGGCCTTCGAGAACCTCGAGGACCATCGAACGCGCCACGATGTCACGCGGAGCGAGGTCCTTGATGGTGGGTGCGTAACGCTCCATGAAGCGTTCACCGTCGGCATTACGGAGAATGCCACCTTCACCGCGGACGGCTTCCGAGATCAGGATGCCGAGACCGGCGAGTCCTGTCGGGTGGAACTGGTGGAACTCCATGTCCTCGAGGGGCAGGCCCTTGCGGAAGATGATGCCCATGCCGTCACCGGTGAGGGTGTGCGCGTTGGACGTCGTCTTGTACATGCGTCCCGAGCCGCCGGTCGCGAAGACGATCGACTTGGCGTGGAAGATGTGCAGCTCGCCGGTCGAGAGCTCGTAGCAGATGACACCGGTGGCAACCGGGCCGTCCTCGGTCTCGGTGATGGCGATGTCGAGCGCGTAGAACTCGTTGAAGAACTCGACGTCGTGCTTGACGCAGTTCTGGTAGAGCGTCTGCAGGATCATGTGACCGGTGCGGTCGGCGGCGTAACACGCACGGCGGACGGGTGCCTTGCCGTGGTCGCGTGTGTGGCCACCGAATCGACGCTGGTCGATCTTGCCTTCGGGCGTGCGGTTGAACGGCAGACCCATCTTCTCGAGGTCGAGCACCGCGTCGATGGCCTCCTTGGCCATGATCTCGACGGCGTCCTGGTCGGCGAGGTAGTCGCCGCCCTTGACGGTGTCGAAGGTGTGCCACTCCCAGTTGTCTTCCTCCACGTTCGCCAGTGCGGCACACATGCCGCCCTGGGCCGCGCCGGTGTGGCTGCGGGTGGGGTAGAGCTTGGTCAGTACGGCCGTGCGGGCACGGGGGCCAGCTTCGATTGCCGCACGCATGCCTGCGCCACCGGCGCCGACGATGACCACGTCATAACGATGTTCCTGCATGAAGTCTGTGCTCCCCTAGCTCGCCGAGATATTGGGGTCGAAGGTGAAGATGACGTACGTGCCCAGGCCCATGATCAGGATCATCGAGAGAACGAGGATCGTGGTCAGCCAGAAGCGCGTGGAGTCCTTGCGGGAGTAGTCCGCGATGACCGTGCGCAGACCGTTACCGCCGTGCAGCTGTGCCAGCCACAACATCGTCAGATCCCAGAACTGCCAGAACGGGCTGGACCAGCGACCTGCGACGAACGCGAAGTTCAAACGGTGAACGCCACCGTCGAGCATCAGCATGATGAACATGTGGCCCAGGACCAGAACGATCAGGGCGACGCCGGAGAAGCGCATGAAGAGCCATGCGTACAACTCGAAGTTGTTCCGAGCCTTCGCGCGCGGGGACCGCGGGTTGTCCAGGCTTGCGGGACGGTCGTATGAGGTGCCCAGGCTCTTGGCTTCGGGTCCGTGAGTAGTCGCCATGTCAGTGCTCCGCAAACATGTTGATGAGGATGCGTCCGGCGCCTGGGATCATCACCAGGAACCAGATCGTCAGAATGGTCCAGAGCATGACGCGCTGGTACTTCGGGCCCTTCGACCAGAAGTCCACCAACATCACGCGCACGCCGTTGAGGGCGTGGTAGAGGACTACGCCGACGAGGCCGATCTCCATGAGGCCGACGAGGGGGTTCTTGTACGTGTCGATGACGGCGTCGTACGTATCGGGATTGACCCGAACGAGTGCCGTATCGAGAACGTGTACGAATAGGAAGAAGAAAGTAGCGACGCCTGTGATCCGGTGTAGAACCCAGGACCACATTCCGGGGTCGCCCCGGTAAAGCGACCTCGTGCGCTCCTTCTGAGGAGCGGCTTCAGTCGTAGTACTCATCGAGTGCTGTGCCTCCAACGTCATTGGTGGACGCGTCGAGCCTGCAGAGAGCTTCGATGTACCTCAGCCCGGGCTCGACGGGATCCTGAACCGACTTGACTCAGACTCTAAACCTATGTGAAACCGGGAACTAATCAGATGCGGGATTCGTACGCGTACCAAACTCTTTGTAAGGTTTGCCTTTCCAATCTCGCCGAGACGGTTTCGGCGTGGTTTCTGCATCCATTCAGTCGGCGTGATTGGATAACGAACCATGGGTGACATCGACTGGAAGTTGTTGCGGCACAACGCGCAAGTGGTCATGCGGCAGGCTTATGCACCGTACTCGGGCTATGCAGTGGGTGCAGCTGCCCTGGTAGACGATGGTCGGATCGTCTCAGGATGCAATGTGGAAAATGTCTCATACGGTTTGAGCCTGTGTGCCGAATGTGGACTCGTCGGTAACTTGGCCGCCACCGGGGGCGGGCGGCTGATTGCCTTCACGTGCTGCGACGCGAAGGGCTCGATTCTGATGCCATGCGGCAGGTGCAGACAGCTTCTTCTCGAGCACGGCGGGGGTGAGATGCTTGTCGACACGAGCAGTGGGTTCAAGCCGCTGAGCGAGCTGTTGCCTGATGCTTTCGGGCCGGAACAAGCAGAGGGGCTCCGCCATGTTTGACGCAGTTTCCATCATCGGCGCCAAGCGTGACGGCCGCGAGCTGTCGGGAACCGAGATCGACTGGATAGTTCAGGCGTTCACTGAGGGGGTCGTCGGCGACGAGCAGATGTCGGCGCTCGCGATGGCGATCTACTTCCGCGGAATGTCGCGAGCAGAGACCGGTCGATGGACCGAGGCGATGATCGAATCCGGCGGGAGGATGGACTTTTCGGACTTGCCGCTGCCCACCGTCGACAAGCATTCGACCGGTGGAGTGGGGGACAAGATCACCCTTCCGCTTGCACCCCTCGTCGCTGCCTGTGGTCTTGCAGTCCCGCAGTTGTCGGGCCGCGGACTCGGCCACACCGGTGGAACTCTCGACAAGCTCGAGGCCATTCCAGGTTGGCGAGCCGAGCTCACGGCGACGGAGATGGTCGACATTCTCTCGGATCCGAAAATCGGCGCGGTGATCTGCGCTGCCGGAGCGAATCTGGCCCCCGCGGACAAGAAGCTCTACGCGCTGCGCGACGTGACCGGAACGGTGGAATCCATTCCGCTGATCGCAAGTTCGATCATGAGCAAGAAGATTGCCGAGGGAACCGGCGCCCTGGTGCTCGACGTCAAGGTCGGTTCCGGAGCGTTCATGAAGGACCTCGGCGACGCGCGAGAGTTGGCACGCACGATGGTCGAGCTTGGCAACGACGCCGGCGTGCGTACAAGCGCTCTCATCACCGGGATGGACACCCCGCTCGGATTGACGGCGGGCAACGCCCTCGAGGTACGTGAATCCGTCGAGGTGCTGGCAGGCGGCGGGCCGTCGGACGTCGTCGAGCTGACCCTGGTCCTGGCTCGGGAGATGCTGTCAGCGGCCGGGATCGACGGTATCGACCCCGCCGACAAACTGGCCGACGGCACGGCAATGGACCGGTGGCGCGCGATGATCGCCGCACAAGGTGGGGACCCACACGCGACGCTGCCGGTGGCCCGGCACAGCGACGTCGTCACCGCGGACCGAGACGGCGTACTGACCCGACTCGACGCCATGGCGGTGGGCATCGCGGCCTGGAAACTGGGAGCCGGACGCGAACGGCAGGGCGAAGCCGTTCAGGCCGGTGCCGGCATCGAGATGCATGCAAAGCCTGGCGACGTGGTCCGTGCCGGGCAGAAGCTGATGACATTGCACACCGACACTCCCGAGAGATTTGATGCAGCGCGACGAAGCCTCGGCGGTGGATGGTCGATCGGGACCGATTCCGACACCGTTTCGCGACCGTTGCTCATCGAGCGAATTGTGGGTGATTCGCGTTAGCGTTGGCGAATGAACGCACCGGAGTTGACCACGATCCGCAGCGCACCCAAAGTTCTTCTCCACGATCATCTCGACGGAGGACTCCGACCCGAGACCGTTCTCGAACTGGCCGAGCAATGTGGCTACGACGAGCTGCCGGCGAATACGGCATCCGAACTGGCGCAATGGTTCCGAACTGCCGCTGACAGTGGATCGCTCGAGCTCTACCTCGAAACGTTCGCGCACACAGTCGCCGTGATGCAGACCCCCGAAGGGCTCGCACGGGTGGCACGTGAGTGTGCCGAGGATCTGGCCGACGACAACGTCGTCTATGCCGAGATCCGTTTTGCGCCCGAGCAGCACCTGGAACAAGGCCTGAGTTTGGACGAGGTCGTCGAGCACGTTCTCGAAGGTTTCCGGGCCGGCGAATCCGCTGCCAGGGTCGCGGGACGGGAGATCCGCATCGGCTGTCTTCTCACGGCGATGAGGCATGCCGCGCGGTCGCGGGAGATCGCCGAACTCGCTGTGCGATTCCGGGACCGCGGGGTTGTCGGTTTCGACATCGCCGGCGCCGAGGCCGGAAACCCACCGAGCCGGCACCTCGACGCGTTCGAGTACATGCGTGACGCGAACGCCCACTTCACGATTCACGCGGGTGAGGCTTTCGGGTTGCCGTCGATCCACGAAGCCATCGCCTTCTGCGGAGCGGATCGGTTGGGCCACGGCGTGCGGATCGTGGACGACATCGACGTAGGCGTGCCAGGTGGGGCAGAACTGGGTCGGCTCGCGAACTACGTCCGTGACATGCGCATTCCCCTGGAACTGTGCCCGAGTTCGAACGTGCAGACCGGAGCCGTAGCCGCCCTGGCGGACCATCCGTTCGGACTGTTGGCGGACTTGCGCTTCCGAGTGACCGTCAACACCGACAACAGGCTGATGAGCGACACCACCATGAGCCGGGAAATGGCCGCGTTGGTCGAGACCTTCGGTTACGGATGGACCGATCTCGAACGCTTCACCATCAACGCGATGAAGTCGGCCTTCATCCCGTTCGACGAGCGCCTCGCGTTGATCGACGACGTCATCAAGCCGGGCTACGCCGTGCTCATCGGCTAGATGACGTGCGCCCGACTACTCAGATCGAAGCCGGGCCTCGAACTCGCGCTCGAGTTCGCGCCAGGCCTCGGATTCCTTGGTGAACGGCGCACTCGGAGCCATCCGCGACGGATCGGGGTTGAGGAGGTACGAGACGTACCAACCCAGCTCGTTCGACGCGGACAGAGCCTCCTCGGTGGAGTCGTCGTCGGCGAAATCCGCTGCATCGGTGAACAATTCGACTGCGAGTTCCAGCTGCTCGGCATCTACGACGTCCGGGCCCTGGGCGAGGTCATCGGCGATACCGGGCAGAACGTAGACGTTCTCGTCCGTGACCTCGATTTCGAGTGAACCGTCG
Source organism: Rhodococcus sp. C-2 (assembly GCF_027854095.1). Lineage (NCBI taxonomy): Bacteria > Bacillati > Actinomycetota > Actinomycetes > Mycobacteriales > Nocardiaceae > Rhodococcus > Rhodococcus sp. C-2. The sequence goes on from NZ_JAQGFI010000004.1 coordinate 206,832, forward strand.
ACGGCCGCATTCTGAATTTCGCCGTACGTACTGACCTGCGAGAGATCGTGTTCGTGGTTGTCGGCGAGGTAGCGAGCGAGTGCGCGCTCGCTACGGAAGACGGTGATCAGTCCGTCCTTGCCGAGGAAGATCGCCTGATCTCCCATGTAGCAGCGCAGAGTGTAGAACGTCTCGGCCGAGGTGATGATGCGGATCGGGTCGACACCGACCTCACCCCAGAAGGTCTCGACTTCGTCTTCGTCCTCTTCGAGGTCGTCTTCGTCGAATTCCTCGTCCTCGCCCTCCTCGGCGACATCGTCGGCGTCGACGGTGTTCTCGGCGGCAGCGAGCAGTTCAGCTTCGGCGACCGCCACAGCAGCTGCATCGACCTTCGGGGAGGTGACCACCTTGTCGATGGCGTCGAGAACGGCGTCCCAGTCCTTGACGATCGCAGCGCCGACCTGGTCCCACAGCTCCAGGCCTTCGCGGCCTTCGAAGGTGCCGGCGCCGGTGGCAAGCGCGCCGAGTACCGGATGGCCGCTGAAGAAGCGGATGACCGCGTCGAGTTCGCACACCTCACCGATGTTGCGAGCCATGTTCAGTGTGTCTTCGAGTTCCGAGACCACCAGTGCCTCAGGGTCACCTGCGGCCAGTTCCGGCACGCCGACGAAGTCGAACGTGAAGTTCTCTTCCGGTTCCAACTCGGCTGCCGACAGTCCGGAGACGACGGCCCACGCCGGATGCTCGACCAGGTCGTTGTCGGAGTCCGTTCGGATGAAGGCCGCGAGTTCCGCGACGGAGGAGAACCCGTAGAGGTCTTCCTCATGGCCGAGAAACGCTTCCCACTCGTCGTCGCCCTCGCGCCAGCGAGGTGCCCACAAAGTGACGAGGTCTCCGTCGGTGAGTCCGATTTCGATAGGGACGATGTCTCCAGCCATGGGCGGAAGCCTATCCACCGCAGCGCGAAAGGCATAGCGGGGGTTCGTCACGTTTGTTTCAGGGCTACTCGGAGCTCACTGACCAGTCGCTCGCGTTCGTCGTTGGACTGTTGAACTGCCTGGTGAATCGTGGCCACCGTCAATGCGGCCACCGTCTGAGAATTCATCGCGGTGATTGCGTCGGTGATCCGTAGGTCGACCAGAGCGCCCAGCCCGTCGACAGTCGCCGTGACTATCCCACCCTCGCTCGAGACGACTACCCGAAGAGCGCCGACCCCGTCGACGGCGTCCTGCAAGAGTCCCGTCCGGTGTTTCGCCAGCTCCATGATTCGATCAATCTCGCTCATATCGAACGCATCCAGCTCGACGGAAGGTTCTGGCCCTCGGCGGCGTCGACATCGGCCAGTTCGTCTCGGGTCGGTAGACCGAGCCGATCGAGGATCGCTGCCGGGACTCCGGTCTCCTCGAGCTCCACACGATGGCGGGCGCCGGCTTCGATTGCTGCATGTGAGCACAGCGTGAGTATCTGCTGCGCCAACCGCTGCCCGCCGTACCGCAGTTCGTCCTGGCTGATCCGCAGGTCCACGGGCACGGCGTGCTCCGTGGCGCGGACCGCGATGGTTCCGGCGCGGTTGACGGCTACGGCTGTGATGATCGGCGGTGATTCGCGCTTGTTCTCGGGCATGATTCCCTGTCATTCCGTCGGACGGTAGAAGCCGTGAAAGCCCATGCCGCTGTTCGTGGTTCGGATGGCGCTGATCTCGACAGGATCGCCGGCTTCGACCATCTGACCGTTGCCGATCACCATGGCGACGTGTCCGTCCCAGACCGCGAGGTCGCCCGGCATCAGATTGTTCTGATCGACCTGGTTCCCGATTCCCTGTTCCTGAGCCAACCTCGGAATATCGACTCCGGCCTGGCCGTACGCCCATTGCGTCAGACCACTGCAGTCCAGACCGACTCCGGGTGTCGTGCCTCCCCAGGCGTACGGGACACCCTGTTGAGTGAGCGCGTTGCGTACGGCAGCAGCGGCCTCGGCGTTCGGTGCGGTGGCAATCGAGCCGTCGGGAAGTTCGACCTCAACGCCACCTGAACTGCTGGCGCCGGTTGCTCCGGAGCGCGGTGTCGCGAGGAGTGAATCGACAGAATCGCCGGAACCACCCGCCGAACCGGAGACTCCAGGTGCGGGATCGGGTATCGGGACGGACGGGACGAGTGCGGACATCTTGTCGGTCGACCCGGCCAGCTCACCGCGTACCCGCTCGATAACCGATACCGCGCGTCCGAGGTGCTCCAACGCGGCCGACAACAACATCAATTGGCCCGTCGGTGTCATCAGCGTCGGCCCGGCCTTGATCGCGAGTGTCAGAAACGACTGGAGAATCTCACCGAGTTCGGTCATTCCCGCGTACACGGACGTTGTCGCTTCGTCCACGACGCCGGCGATGTCGGTCCCACGATCGGCGAGGTTTCGCGTCGACGTCTGCGTCTGCTCGGTTTTGGTCACCGCAGCAGTGAGCGCCGTGGACGAACTCTGAGAGGACGCCAGTTCGCTCAGTGCCGCGCTTCCCAGTTGGTAGGCGATCTCGAGGGCGTCCGTGGCGATTCGGATGCCGACGTCGGGTCCACTTGCGCTGGGGACACCAGTCCCGACAGTGTCGACCAGGTCGATGATCGGTCGTGCGAGTGCGTCGACGTCGATCATGAGCGTGCGGCTTCGGTGAGAGCCCTTCGTACCGATTCCTCGGAGTCGAGATAGACGGCATGAGCGTCGAGGGCGGCCGACCGGACACTGGAAATTACAGTGGACAGTCGATCGATGTCGTCGATGTGCGCTTGTTGTGCCCGGCCCGCGACGCCGACGAAGTCGCCGCCGATCAGCCCGAGCACAGCGGACAGAGCCATGTGATCGCCACCCGCCGCGTCCTGTCGAGCTTGCGCGACGTTGTCGGCAACAGTGCCCAACCGCGTGGCGAACTCCGCGATGCTTTCAGTGTCCAGATCCAGATTTGTCAACTTGTCTTCCCCCCGTTGCGCTTACTCCTTCTTGGACGCCGCGCGGGGTGCTCCGGTTCCCGAGGAACTATTCTGATGGTCATGCAAACGCACGTAGTCGACCATCCGCTCGCGGCGGCCCTCTTGACGACAATGCGTGACGCACGCAGTGAGAACGCGACTTTTCGTTCCGCACTTCGCAGGCTCACGCACATGCTGGTCTACGAGGCCATGCGTGACGCGGAGGTCGAGGAGTTCCCGGTCGACACCCCGGTGGCAGCGACGACGGGCATCCGGCTCGCGAAGCCGCCGTTGTTGGTACCCGTGCTGCGGGCCGGTCTGGGCATGGTCGAACAGGCGAGTGCGCTGATTCCGTCGGCCGGCGTCGGCTTTGTCGGAATGGCACGTGACGAAGAGACTCATCAGCCGGTTCCGTACCTCGAATCCCTGCCGGCGGATCTGTCCGGGATCCCGGTGTTCGTGCTCGATCCGATGCTCGCCACCGGTGGTTCGATGGTGCACACCATCGACTTGCTGGTTGCGCGTGGCGCGACGGATGTCACGGCAGTGTGCGTCGTGGCCGCTCCGGCCGGCGTCGACGCGCTGGCAGCGTCCGGCCACCCGGTTCGTCTGGTCATCGCGAGCATCGACGACGGACTCGACGAGAACGCTTTCATCGTCCCCGGTCTCGGTGACGCCGGCGATCGGCAGTTCGGACCCCGCTAGAGCGAAAAGGCGAAGGTTCGGAGTTCGGCCAGCCGGGCCTTCGCCTGCTCTACTGCGTTCGCGAGGTCGGCGCGGTTCGCCACCGGGACGACAACTTCGAGATAGCACTTGAGCTTGGGCTCGGTTCCGGACGGTCGAACAACCACGCGGATCGACGGCCCGTCGAATATCACTGCGTCGGTGCGCATACCACCGCGAACCAGGGACAAGTCCTCGGTCGTGACCGGCTCACCCGCGAGTTGGCCAGGCGGATCGGCGCGTAGCCGTTTCATCATTTCCGCGATGTCACTCGAGTCCTCGACGCGGCGGGATACTTGGTCCCCACGATGCAGTCCGAATTCGACGGCATAGTCGCCCAGAACGTCCAGCAGGGTTCTGTTGCTGACCGCGAGGGTGGCAGCCAAGTCGGCCACCAGAACGGCAGCTGAAATTCCGTCCTTGTCCCGCACCACATCCGGATCGACGCAGTGCCCGATCGCTTCCTCGTAGGCGTAGACGAGTCCGTCGCCGGCACGCGTGAGCCACTTGAAACCGGTGAGTGTCTGCGCAAACCTGGCTCCGCGGGCTCTCGCCAACTTCGAGAGCAGGGTCGAGGAGACGATCGTCGTCGCCACCAACGAATCTTCGGGCGCCGTGCTCAGTACGTGGTCGGCCAGGAGCACCCCGGTTTCGTCGCCGCGCAACATGCGCCACTGATCACCGTCGCGAACTCCGACGGCGCAGCGGTCGGCATCCGGGTCGAGTGCGATCGCCAGATCCGCGTCGACACTTCGGGCAAGGGCGAGCAGGCGGTCTGCGGCGCCGGGCTCTTCGGGATTGGGGAACTCGACGGTCGGAAACGTGGGGTCGGGATCGAACTGCTCCGCCACGACGTGCAGGTCCTCGAATCCTGCTGCTCGCAGAGCCGCGGTCGCAGTCTCACCCCCGACGCCGTGCATTGCCGTGAGCGCAATCCGGATCGAGCGGGCGTCGCCGTGCGGGAGGGTCGCGATGCGGGCGATGTACTCCTCGACCAGAGAATCGTCGGCCGGAATCACCGATGCTCGCGCGACGTCGGCGGCACTACCGATGCGAGCGATCTCGCTCTCGATTTCACGATCGGCGGGGGAGACGAGTTGCGCTCCGCCCGAGAGATACACCTTGTAACCGTTGTCGGCGGCAGGATTGTGGGAGGCGGTGATCTGGATACCTGCCGCTGCCCCGAGCCTGCGCACCGCGAACGCCACCAGCGGTGTCGGCAGTGGGCGGGGGAGCAGGGTCACCTCGAACCCGGCCGCTGCCATGACCTCGGCGGCGGCGAGAGCAAATGCCTCTGAACCGAGCCGGGCGTCGCGGCCGACCACAACGCGGGACCCGCCCTGGCAGCGAGCTGTCAGCCAGGCCGCCAGACCGGCGGTGGTCCGGATGACGACCGCGAGGTTCATGCCGTTGGGTCCACCGCGCACCGGCCCGCGAAGCCCAGCAGTGCCGAACGTCAGTGGTGCGGAAAAGCGTTCGGTCAGTTCATGTTCGGAAAGGGCGGCTAATTCTGCGCGGGTAACCGGGTCCGGATCGGCGTCGATCCACTCGGTGACGTTCAGTGGTGTCACAGCTGCTCGACCAGTTGACGCAGCAGCACTCCCATCCGGGCCGCCGAGGCTTTGCCTGCCGCCAGCACTTCCTGATGGTCGAGCGGGGCGCCCGTGATTCCGGCGGCCAGATTGGTGACCATGGAGATGCCGAGAACGCGGGCGCCGAGCGCGCGAGCCGCGATGGTCTCGTGAACTGTCGACATGCCGACCAGATCGGCGCCGAGTGTACGAAGCATTCGAATCTCGGCTGGAGTCTCGTAGTGCGGACCGGGAAGCCCGGCGTAAACACCCTCGGCAAGGTCCGGGTCGATCGAGCGAGCCAGCGCACGCAGTTCCGGCGAGTAGGCGTCGACCAGGTCGACGAACTCTGCGCCGACGAGGGGAGAGCGGGCCGTCAGGTTCAGGTGGTCACTGATCAGCACCGGTTGACCGACTGTGTAGTTTTCAGCAATACCGCCGGCCGCATTGGTGAGGATGACCGTTTGGGCACCGGCAGCAATGGCTGTCCGGACCGGGTGGACGACGGTACCGAGATCGTGGCCCTCGTATGCGTGCGCGCGCCCGAGCAGCAGCAGGACTTCGGTGTTTCCGACGCGCACCGAACGAATGGTGCCCGCATGGCCGAGAGCGGACGGTGGGGCGAAGCCAGGAAGATCCGCCATCGAGACTTCGGCTGTCACGTCCGCACCGGCGTCGCCGAACACGTCTGCGGCATCGGTCCACCCCGACCCGAGCACGATGGCGACTGACGGTGACGAAGAGCCAGTCATGGCGGACAGAGCAGCGGCGGCGGCCTCGGCGATCGTTCCCATGTGAGCAACCCTACTGAGGAGTCGGGTCGGTTCGCCGGGTGAGTTGGCGGGCGTTACTCTCCCATCCATGCCTTATCTCGAACGCGACGGCGACGTATTCATCCTGTACCTCGGCAACGAGGGCGAAACGGACAACGAGAACCGCTTCGGCCCTGAGTGGATCGACGCTGTTCACAGCAAGTTGGACGAGGTCGAAGCGCACGAGGGGCCCGCAGCCCTGGTGACGACGGCGACGGGCAAGTTCTACACGAACGGCCTGGACACGACGTGGATCTTCGGCAATCTCGACGGTCTCCCCGGCTACCTGGACAAGGTCCACACCATCTACAGCCGTTTGCTGACCTTCCCGATGGCCACGGTCGCGGCCGTGCAGGGGCACGCGTTCGGCGCCGGCGCCATGCTCGCGTCCTCGCACGATTTCCAGATCATGCGCGCGGACCGCGGCTTCTACTGCCTGCCCGAGGTGGGACTGAACATGCCGTTCACTGTCGGGATGTCTGCACTGCTGAACAGTCGTCTGCCCAAGCAGACGGCAGTCGATGCCATGACGACGGGGCGTCGCTTCGGCGGCGCCGACGCACTCGCTGCCGGCATCGTGCAGGAAACGGTCGACGGCGACGGAGTGCTCGCCGCTGCTGTGGCCAAGGCGTCGGCACTGACGTCGACTCACGGCAAGAACTTGGCGGGAATCAAGGCAGGCATCCACCGCGATGCTCTTGCAGACCTCGCTCAGGTGACTGACAAGAGCAACTTCTCCTTCGGGTGAGACAATGATCGCGTGAACCAGAATGTCGACAGCGCAGTCAGGTCCGTAGAGGCCGATCTGATTGCGCTGTCGCATTCGATTCACAGCGACCCGGAACTCGCCTTCGAGGAGTTCCGCAGCGCTGCCAAAGTGTCGGACCTGCTGGCGCAGCACGGTTTCGCGGTCACTCACGGGATCGTCGATCTGCCGACGGCTTTCGATGCCACCTACGGCAGCGGAGAGTTGGTCATCGCGATCTGCGCCGAGTACGACGCGCTGCCCGAGATCGGTCATGCCTGTGGGCACAACATCATTGCCGCCGCAGCGGTCGGGGCCGGCATCGCGTTGGCTACCGTGGCCGACGAACTGGGGATCACCGTCCGAGTGATCGGTACTCCGGCGGAGGAAACCGGTGGCGGCAAGGTCCTGATGCTCGAGCGTGGTGCCTTCGACGGCGTCGGCGCGGCCATGATGGTTCATCCAGGGCCGATCGACATCATCGGTGCGACCTCGCTGGCCTTGGCGGACATCGCCGTGAGTTATCACGGTCGCGAGGCGCATGCGTCTGCTGCGCCGGAGTTCGGTCGTAACGCCGCCGACGCAGCGACTCTCGCTCAGGTGGCGGTCGGACTGTTGCGTCAGCACCTGCAGCCAGGTCAGCAGATTCACGGAATCGTCAGTGACGGCGGCACGGCTCCCAACATCGTTCCGGCTCGGTCCGAATTGCTCTACTACCTGCGTGCCGAAACGGCCGCGTCGTTGGCCAATCTGTCCGAGCGTGCCGACGCGTGCTTCGCCTCGGGTGCACTCGGCACCGGGTGCACCCACGAAATCCGCACGGTATCGCCTACTTACACCGAGTTGACCCCCGATCCGTGGCTGGCGGCGGCGTACCGTGAACAGATCGTCGATCTCGGGCGGGTGCCACTGGCAGCGGAATGGGAGCGCTCCCGTCCACTGGGTAGTACGGATATGGGTAATGTGACCAATGTGATTCCGGGAATTCACCCGGTCATAGGCTTGGATTCATCGGGGGCAGTGACACATCAGCCGGAGTTCGCGGCTGCGTGTATCACCACCTCCGCAGATCGAGCGGTAGTCGACGGTGCAATTGCGTTGGCCCGCACTGCTGTCCGGGTAGCGTCCGATCCAGAACAACGCGCCCGTCTGTTGGAAGGGGTAGATCGCCGGTGAACGCGGCAATCGACACGTGGATTCACGCGCACACCGACGACCTCGTCGCGTGGCGTCGACACATCCATGCCAACCCGGAGTTGGCTCGCCGCGAATACGCGACCACCGAATTCGTCGCCACCCGCCTCACTGCCGCTGGATTGTCGCCGAAGATCCTTCCCGGTGGCACCGGTCTCACGTGCGATATCGGACCGGAGGGTCCACGAATCGCACTGCGCGCCGACATGGACGCTTTGCCGATGCAGGAGGCGACCGGAGCGACGTACTCGTCCACGGTCCCCGGTGTGTCCCATGCGTGCGGCCACGACGCCCACACCACCATCTTGCTCGGCGCCGGACTGGCTCTGGCCGCGCTGCCCGAACTTCCCGTCGGGGTTCGGCTGATATTCCAGCCCGCCGAGGAAGTCATGCCTGGCGGAGCACTCGACGTCATCGCCGCGGGCGCGCTCGACGGTGTGTCCAGAATCTTTGCTCTGCACTGCGATCCGCGACTCGAGGCAGGCCAGGTGGGAATGCGCCTGGGTGCGATCACCTCTGCTGCCGACACGATCGAGGTCGTCCTCGACTCTCCGGGTGGGCACACGTCGCGGCCGCATTTGACCACGGATCTGATCTACGCGCTCGGCACCGTCGTGACCGGGCTGCCGGGAATGCTCAGCCGTCGTATCGATCCGCGTACCGGAACCGTCATGGTGTGGGGCGCGGTCAGCGCAGGTCAGGCGCCCAACGCGATTCCGCAGACCGGCATGATGACGGGCACGGTACGTACCGGCGATCACGACACCTGGGAGTTGCTCGAACCGCTCGTGGAAGAAATCGTCCACGGACTGCTCGCACCCACCGGAGTTCGCTACCAACTCAACTATCGTCGCGGAGTGCCTCCGGTCGTCAACGACGAGGTGTCCACTCGGATGTTCGAGGACGCCATCGCGACCGTCGGACAAGATGCTTTGGCGGACACCCCGCAATCCGGTGGTGGCGAAGACTTTTCGTGGTACCTCGAAACCGTGCCGGGTGCCATGGCGCGGCTCGGCGTGTGGTCGGGTGAGGGCGATCAGCTCGACATCCACCAACCCACTTTCGATCTCGACGAGCGAGCACTCGGCGTCGGTGTGAAGGTTCTGACGAGCCTGGTTCTGGGATAGTTCCGGTTCCCGTCGGGGGTACCGTTTTTCGTGTCGTTCGAGTGAAGGTACGGGCATGTCCATAGGTGTGGGAGTGCGAATCGGCACATTGGTGTCGACGGCTGTCGTTGCGTCGAACGATCCGGGTTCGGCCGATCCGGTGGTATTGGTTCGGGACACGATCCTCAATCAACGCAAGGACGGAACGACGGTGCTCGGTGGCACCGAGCAACTGGGTGCCGGCCGTGAGTTCGCCGAGAGCTGGTCGGGCTTTGTCGGTCGCGTCGGGGACCCGAGTGGCGTCGCGGGAACTGCCGATACTCGTTACCGCGCCGAGGATTTGGTGGCGACCTCGATTCGCTGTCTGTTGCAGGAATGCGAGCCGCTGCCCGATCGTGGTGGTCGAAGCGGGGGAGCGCCCGACATCGTCGCGACCTACCCGTCACGCTGGGACTCGTCGACAGCGGCCCTCATGCAGGATTCGCTGGTCTACGCGGGCCTCGAACGGGTCACACTCGTCTCGGATGCCGAGGCCGTGTCGGCGTGGTTCGAGTCGGAAATCGCGGCACTCGCCGGCACGCTCATCGGCATCTATCACGTGGACGACACCGGGGCAGCGGTCACCCTCGTGCGTTCTGGTGTCGCGGCCGGCCGTGCATTCGGCTTTGCCGGCGACGGGAGTTCGCCGAGTTCACGCCTCGCGACGGCTCTGGGTGCGTTCGGTTGGATGCCGGAGAACCTGGACGCCGTAGTCGTCACCGGTGACGGCGAACCGGCGACAGACAAAGCGGCCATGATGTCCATAGCGGCCGGGATTGCCGAAAAGCTCGGTGTCAGATGTGAACTCGGTCCCGGACCTGAGCAGTCGGCTGCGCTGGGAGCCGCAATTCTGGCTGCCGGATTCACCTCGACGTCGCACACTATCGTGCCGATCGGATTGCCGCCTTCACACGACGTGACCGAGGTATTCGACACCCTGGGACGCGAGAAGGTGGCGGCAGAAACCGCTGCCGGGGTGGCGACCGCCGAGCCGGAAACTGCAGTTGTCGCAGGCGAATCGGAGTCGCGCGGTTCCAAGCGTGTGCTCATCGGCGTGACGGTTGTGGTGGTGCTCGCAGCACTGGCAGTGCTCGCGTATTTCCTGCTGCTTTGAGCAGGACAGCTATCTAATCGGTAACACCGTTACCCGGACCGACATTGCGGCTGTTTCTCGTCCGCAACTCTCGTACGTACTCGGCCGGCGCTCCGGCAATCTCGGCAGCGTCGGCCATCACACCGATGTAGCGGGCCGACGGCAGCCCGCCTTCGTACGCATCCATGACGTAGAGCCACGCAAGTACCGCGTCGCCGGCGGTGTCGACCCGCACGCGGATCTTGCGGTGCAGACCCAGTTCGGCACCTTCCCAGCGGTCCAGACTCACTTCGTCCTCTTCCGGGACGTCGTAGAGCACCACGAAAACACTGGAATCGGGATCTTCGACCACGGTGGCGAGAGCACCCTCCCAGCCGAGGTCCTCGCCGCTGAAGGTCAGGCGCCAGCCTCGCAGCCACCCTGTCCCGGACATGGGGGAGTGTGGGCAGCGCAACAACATCTGCTCGGGATGCATGTTGGAACCGTAGGCGGCATAAATCGACACGGGCGCAAGCCTAAACCGTGGTCCGAGGGTGTGGCGAAGCGGACCACCGGACGCAAGTAATCTGGTACAAGCACTGCGCGACACGTGGTGCTCGAATAGCGTGACACTGGTCGACGGGAGACCCCTGCCGGCCACGCGAGGACTTGGAGGACACATGACCCGGATCGTGATCATCGGTGGCGGACCCGCCGGCTACGAGGCGGCACTGGTAGCCGCGCAGCACGGGGCCACGGTCACCCTGGTCGATTCGGACGGCGTCGGCGGTGCGTGTGTGCTGTTCGACTGTGTCCCGTCGAAGACGTTCATCGCGTCCACCGGAATCCGCACCGACATGCGTCGTGCATCCGACCTCGGCATCACTCTGGATCCGGAGCAGGCTTCGGTGTCACTGCCGAAGATCCACTCCCGAGTCAAGAGTCTCGCATTGTCCCAGTCCTCGGACATTCGCGCACGGTTGCAGACGGTAGGCGTCGAGGTTCTCTCCGGCACCGCCGAACTGACCGATCCACTCCTCGGCATGGCAGCACACCAGGTTCGCGCGACGCTCGGAAGCGGCGAGCAGAAGACCATCGACGCAGACGTCGTGTTGATCGCCACCGGCGCCAGCCCCCGCATCATCCCGGGAGCCGAGCCCGACGGTGAGCGAATCATGACGTGGCGCCAGCTCTACGACTTGGACGAGCTTCCCGAGCACCTGGTCGTGGTCGGTTCCGGTGTCACCGGTGCCGAGTTCGTCTCCGCGTACACCGAGATGGGCGTCAAGGTCACGCTCGTGTCCAGTCGCGACCGTGTTCTGCCCGGCGAGGATGCCGATGCGGCGCTCGTGCTCGAGGACGCCCTCGCCGAGCGCGGTGTCACCCTCGTCAAGCACGCCCGCGCGGACGCCGTCGAGCGCACCGAGAAGGGCATCGTCGTCAAGCTCTCCGACGGCCGCACGGTCGAAGGAAGCCACGCTCTGATGACCGTCGGTTCCGTCCCCAACACCAACGGTCTCGGCCTGGAGCGGGTCGGCATCGAGTTGGACAAGGGTGGATACCTGCGTGTCGACCGGGTCTCGCGCACCACGGTTTCCGGTATCTACGCTGCCGGTGACTGCACCGGACTGCTCCCGCTCGCGTCGGTGGCTGCGATGCAGGGACGTATCGCGATGTACCACGCACTGGGTGAAGGCGTCAGCCCGATCAAGTTGAAGACCGTCGCGTCGGCCGTCTTCACACGCCCCGAAATTGCAACGGTGGGTGTTTCGCAGGCAGCGATCGACAACGGAGAGGTGCCTGCGCGCACCGTCATGTTGCCGCTCAACACCAACCCGCGCGCCAAGATGTCCGGTTTGCGTCGCGGATTCGTGAAGATTTTCTGCCGCCCGGCTACCGGCGTGGTCATCGGCGGTGTTGTGGTCGCACCCACTGCTTCGGAACTGATCCTGCCGATCGCGATCGCCGTACAGAACAACCTGACGGTCAACGACCTGGCGCAGACGTTCTCGGTGTACCCGTCGCTGACCGGATCGATCACCGAGGCTGCTCGTCAGCTCATGCGTCACGACGACCTGGACTGACAACCGACCAGAGTCTTCTTACAATGTGGGAACTCTGTTTCATATACTGAAGTATTGGTGGGATAGTCGAGATACCGACCGAATCAAGGGTCGGTATCTCGGCGCTCTCCCGCCCCGTTGACCCAGGACGGCTCAGGGTGTTTTTCCTCTGACCTTCATTCTGCGTGCCTGGGAGCTTCATATGACACACGCCGCGCTGTCCGCTCGCATGGACGGACTCCGTAGTTCTGCAATTCGCGATCTGCTCACCCTGACTGCCCGGCCCGACGTCATCAGCTTGGCCGGCGGACTGCCCGATCCCGATTTCATTCCGCGGGAGCGAATCTCGAAGGCAGCCCACGACGCACTCGGTGACCCCTCGTCCGTTCAGTACGGCGAGACGTCAGGCCTGCGGCGCCTCCGTGAGGTGATCGCCGAGCGCGAATCATCCAAGATCGGGCGGACACTCGACGTGTCCGAAGTCGTGATCACCCACGGTTCTCAGCAAGGTTTGAGCTTGCTCGCGCAGGTCCTCCTCGACGCCGGTGACGTCGTGGTCGTGGAGGAACCGGCATATACCGGTGCGCTGCAGGTCTTTCGAACGGCGCAGGCCCGTCTCGTTCCCGTCCAACTCGACGAGGACGGAATGGACACCGACGCGCTCGAGACGAAACTCGACGCCGGTCTTCGGCCCAAAGTTGTTCACACCGTGAGCAATTTCCACAACCCGCGCGGCGCGGTGCTTTCGGCGCAGCGGCGAGCGCACTTGGCGGCACTGGCGGACCGATACGGGTTCTGGGTGCTCGAGGACGACCCGTACGGCGAACTGTACTTCGGCGAGAAACCGCCCGCACCGCTGGCGGCGTTGTCGGACAGGGTGATTCGGCTGTCCAGTGCTTCCAAAGTGTTGGCACCGGCGCTGCGCGTCGGCTGGCTGCACGGCGACCGAAAGGTCTGCGAGGCGGTCGAACTGATCAAGCAAGGCGCTGACCTGTGCGGGTCTTCGCTCACCCAGCAGATCGCCGCAGACCTCTTCTCCGACGTCGAATGGTTCGACGCGCATCTCGACGTGCTTCGAGCGGGGTACGGCGCGAGGGCGAAGACGTTGGTCACGGCCGCCGAGACGGAATTGAGTGGGCGTGCACGCTTTTCCGAGGTCCGCGGCGGGATGTTCTGTTGGATGGATTTCCTCGACGACGTCGACACCACCGAACTCCTGGGTGCCGCGCTCGCGCATGGCGTGGCATTTGTCCCAGGTTCGGCCTTCGCGGTCGAAGCGGACCTTGGTCGAAGCGCTCGACTGTGTTTCGCGACGTATCCCGAAGCGGTGCTGGTCGACGCCGTCGGCAGGCTCCGGGACAGTGTCACCGCAGGTACAGCCTGACTTTGTCGATAGTGTTGCGGAGCAGATCGATCTCCGTACCGGACGGTGGGGTGGTGACGGTGACGTGGTCGGCGACGGCCAGATCCCATCCCGTCGCCTCTCGCACCTGATCGACCGAGATGCCTTCGTGGACACTGGTCAGCTCCAACTCGCCGCCGGGGCCCTGGTGTGTCAGGACACCGAGGTTGGTGAACACCTTTGTCACTCCTGCACCTGCCGGCATGATGCCCTTTCCGCTGGCGTGGGCGCGGGCGGGGCTGGGTGAGGTGCAGAAGTCGAGCGCGGCCGGAAAGGAACTGAGGTCGTGGCGACGCATCACTACGAAGATCTCGGCCGCGTTCGCGATGATCTCGACGGCCCCGCCTGCTCCGGGCAGTCTGACCGTCGGGTTCTTCCAGTCACCGATGAAACTTGTGTTCAGGCTTCCCGTTCGATCGATTTGAGCGGCCCCGAGAAAACCGACGTCGACGTTGCCACCTTGCAGGACATAACCGAAGAGTGCGGCCATACTGAGCACGGATTCGGCGCCGGAGACCACGACGGAGTCGGCAATACCTTCGGCCATCGCCGACGGATGCGCGCCGCACACTCCGGATTCGTAGATCAGTTCTACGTCCGGATTCGACGTGTGGCGCGCGAGATCGACTGCGAGCGTGGGGAGCCCGACTCCGGCGAAGACCCGGCGCTTACCCGCCAACTCGCGTGCCGCGACGGCGACGATCGTTTCGGTGGAGGTGGTGTTACCGCTGACAATCGTGGTGGTCACAGTCTGCTCCCGTAGTCGACAGGTGTGGAGAGTTTTGATTCGACCTCGAGATCCGACCAGTAGTCGGCTCCGAGCTTGGCGAGATATTCGTCGTGATCGCCGAGTGTGTACACCCATTCGTCGAGCCAATTTCTCAGCAACGAAGGGTCTTTGGAAATCTCGGTCCAGCGTCGGTAGAAGCCGCAATCGCGGTCGTAGTATCCCTGTGCGTACGACGGGTGCGCGCCGCGCGGGCAGACGACAACCGCGTCGACGGCGTGCGAGGGAATCAGAGTTCGGCTCGGATCTGACCTGATGACCTCGTCGTCGACAAGCTCTTCCACAACGACGATCGCCTTCTTCGCGGCGTAAACGGCTTCTTGCTGCACCCCGGCGATGCCCCAGATCTGTGCGTTCCCGGACGTGTCCGCTCGCTGTGCGCCGATGATCGTCACATCCGGATTCAACGGCGGCACAACGTAGACGCTCCCGCCTCCGTACGGATCCTCGACGAGTCTCAGTTGTGGGTTGAGTGCGGGTAGATCACTACCGGCGTACGACCGCAGCGGGAAGAAGGGAAGTCTGGCCGCTCCCGCCTGATACCGGCACACCATGCCGTAATGGCTGTATTCCTCGACTTCGAGGGGGAGCGGGTCCTGGTTCTCGATGCGTCTGCGTAACTCGTACAGAGAACCTGCGGAGCCACTGGCGAAGAACGAGGCAACCAGCTTTCGGACGCAGCCGGCGGCGACGAGTTGATCGGAAACGATGTCCGGCGTCATCCGGCAGAGGGTGAGGTCCTTTCTGCCCTGCCGGATGATCTCGTGTGCCGCGGCAAAAGGAATGAGATGCGAAAATCCCTCCAGCGCAACGGTCATCCCGTCTTCGACGTATCGGCCGACGGCCTCTTTCATCGAGAGGGTCTTGTCCACGTCTGTACCTCTTCTTGTTCTTTCGCGCACTCGGTCGGTTTCGGAACTTGACATGTTCGGCCGGTGTGGCGCAACAATGTCGGGTGGAAATTCATCAGATCAACGCATTTCTCGCGGTGGCTGAGGAGCTACATTTCGGCCGTGCGGCGCAGCGGCTTCGGATTGCGCAACCGCCGCTGAGTCGAACGATCAGGCAATTCGAGAAACAGCTCGGTTCGCCGTTGTTCGATCGGAGCACTCGAACTGTGCGGCTCACTGCTGCCGGTGAAGCGCTGCTGCTTCCGGCGCGCGAGATTCTGGACGCGTGCCGGATGGCCGAGATCGCGGTGTCTGCGGCAGGCAAGGGAACGACAGGTCGCGTTCGCCTGGGTTTCGCGGGGACTTCTTCGCATCTGCTCGTCGGGCGGTGGGCGAAATTGGTGAGAAAGACCAATCCCGGTATCGAATTCGTGCTCGACAGTTCTGCTTTCGCGAACGAGGCGTTGTTGATGCTGCTCGATCGACGACTCGACATCGGGATGGTGCGGTGGACCGTACCGCCGCTCGGGATCACGTCGAGATTGATCGCCGAGGAGAACTTTCTGGTGGCCATGTCCAAAGACCACCCGTTGGCGTCGAGGGACTCGGTTCGGTTGATCGAATTGGAGTCCGAGAATTGGGTGACGCTTCCGGCGGAGCCAGGTTCGATTCTGCGGGAGTCTCTGCTCACTGCCTCGAAGAACGCAGGGTTCCTGGCTCGCATCGTGCAGACGGCACCGGATTCGATGTCGTTGATCGCGCTGGTGTCCGCGGAAATCGGATGCTCGTTGACCATTTCCTCGGTGGCCCAGAGCATCGTGAATCCTGATGTTGTCTTTGTTCCGGTCATGGACCCACCTCCTCCTCTTCAACTGCGTATCGCCTGGCGAGAGGGAGACGACAGACCTGCTCTTCTCGAAGTGTTGAAATTGTCCGAGCAGGCGCTGCCGTCCCTGGCCTAGACGGTTGCCCGACCG
This sequence comes from Rhodococcus sp. C-2, assembly GCF_027854095.1. NCBI lineage: Bacteria > Bacillati > Actinomycetota > Actinomycetes > Mycobacteriales > Nocardiaceae > Rhodococcus > Rhodococcus sp. C-2. The sequence continues at coordinate 223,146 of NZ_JAQGFI010000004.1, forward strand.
GTAGGAATCTCACCCGCTTCGGACTTCGGCGAGTTCGCAATATCGACAAGAGTGTTTTCGAGTTCGAGTTCGTCGTAGTCCGCTTGTTCGGCCGTCGAGAGTTCGCCCGCGTTGTAGCCGGTACGTCGGAGCAGGAGCAGGGTGCAGATCAGCGAGACAAGGGCGTACAGCCCGGATACGATCGCGACCCCGACGATATTGCCTGACGTGTTGAGCATCCACTGCGCCAGTACGGGAGTTCCGCCGCCGACGACAAGGGAACACAATTGGTACGCCGTCGACAGACCGGTGTAACGGATGTTGGCGGGGAAGGCCCGAGCGAGAACGCCGGCGATGGCGCCGTAGAACATCGAGTGCGGGATCGTGGCCAGACACATCGCGACGACTGCGATGGTGAAGTTCCCGGTTCGGATCGCGAAGAACATGGCGGGCATGAGGACGAACTCCGGTATCACCATCAGGCACATGGCTTTTCGCATGTCGATCTTGGAGACCAGGACGGCACCGAAAGGTTGGACGATGAACTGCACGACGAGCGCGATCGCGATGGCGGCCAGGAAGGTTCCTCGATCGTATCCGAGTTCTTTTGTAGCCCAGGACAATGCGAAGGTGTTCTTGAAATAGGTGACCTGGGCGAGGGGGAGTGCGCCGGCGCCGAGGAGAACCAGTACCCAGTGCTTGCGCAAGACTTCGGCGAGCGGGAGCTTGACGACCTTCTTGCGTGCGAGAACGGCCTTCATCTCGTCCGACTCTTCGAGTTTGAGGCGAATGATCATCCCGAGAATGACCAGCACCGCCGAGATGATGAACGGGATGCGCCATCCGTACAGGAGGAACGACGGCGTCGGCATCGAGGACAGAAGGAAGAACGCGATGGTGGCCAACAGATTTCCGGCGGGTGAGCCCTGTTGGGCGAACGCGGAGTAGAGGATGCTCTTGCCCTTCGGGGCATTCTCGCTGGCAATGAGCACTGCGCCGCCCCACTCGCCACCGACCGCGACTCCTTGGATGACGCGAAGGGTGACCAGACCGATCGGCGCCCAGATCCCGACCTGTGCGTAGGTGGGGAGGAGTCCGATGCCTACCGTGGCGACACCCATCATCATCAAGGTGATGACGAGAGTGTTCTTGCGTCCGATCCGGTCGCCGAGGTGACCGAAGATGATCCCGCCGATCGGCCTGGCGAGGAAGCCTGCCCAGAGTGTGATGAAGGCGAGGAGAGTGCCGACTCCGTTCGGGAGAGTGTCGGAGAAGAAGATGTCGCCGAATACCAGGGCAGCGGCAGTGCCGTAGATGTAGAAGTCGTACCACTCGATAGTGGTTCCGATGAACGAAGCGATACCGGCTCTTCGCGCCTTGGCGTTGATCTCCTCGGAACTGCGAGTGGGTGAACTCATGCGTGGCGACCTTTCTCTGCAACATTCGCGGCGCCGAAACGTGGCGTGCCTGAATGAGATTCGCAGAGTGGTGTAGGTCACGTCCAATACCAACTTGGTCGCCTATTGATACCTCAGGAGTATCAATAGACGACCATGATCAGCTCTTCCGGTATGGAAGGATCGGGTGATTACTCGGACCAGTTGTACGTCCGCTCGACGGCCTTGTTCCACTCCGCGTACAGCCGTGACCTTTCGGACTCGTCCATCGCCGGTTCCCAGGTTTGGCCGACGGCCCAGTTGTTGCGGATGTCTTCGGTGTCGGCCCAATAACCGATGGCGAGGCCCGCTGCGTATGCAGCACCGAGAGCTGTCGTTTCGTTGACCACCGGGCGGATGACGGGAACTCCGAGGATGTCCGACTGGAACTGCATCAGGGTTTCGTTGACCACCATGCCGCCGTCGACCTTCAGTGCGGACAGTTCGACTCCCGAATCCGCTCGCATGGCGTCGATGACCTCGCGGGTCTGGTATGCCGTCGCCTCGAGCGCTGCGCGGGCCAGGTGTCCCTTGTTGACGAAGCGCGTCAGACCGACGATGACACCCCGGGCATCCGGTCGCCACCGAGGTGCGAACAGCCCGGAGAACGCGGGCACGAAGTAGGCGCCGCCGTTGTCATCGACACTTGCGGCGAGCGGCTCGATGTCCTTGGCGTTCTGAATGATTCCGAGATTGTCCCGAAGCCACTGGACCAAGGAACCCGTCACGGCGACGGAACCTTCGAGTGCGTACACGGCAGGGGCTTCGCCGAGTTTGTAGCAGACGGTCGTCAGTAGTCCGTGCTTGCTGTGCACCGGCTTCGTGCCAGTATTGAGAAGCATGAAATTGCCGGTGCCGTAGGTGTTCTTGGCTTCACCCTCGGAGAGGCAGGCCTGGCCGAATGTGGCTGCCTGCTGGTCACCGAGGATTCCGGCGACCGGCACACCGGCGAGATTGCCGCGTGGACGTCCTGTGCCGTAGACCTCTGAGGAACTACGGATTTCCGGGAGCATCGACATCGGGATTCCGAAGTCTGCACAGATCGATTCGTCCCACTGGAGGGTCTCGAGATCCATCAGCATCGTGCGTGACGCATTGGTGACATCTGTCACGTGGACGCCCTCGGTCAGGTTCCACACGATCCACGTGTCGACAGTGCCGAAGCACAATTCGCCGGCCTCCGCTTTTGCTTTCGCACCGTCGACGTTGTCGAGAATCCAGCGGATCTTCGGCCCGGCGAAGTAGGTCGAGAGTGGTAGTCCGGTCTTGTCTCGATACTTGTCCGGACCCTCGTCGCCGCCCAGTTCGACACACAGTTGATCCGTGCGCGTGTCCTGCCACACGATCGCGTTGTAGATCGGCTTACCCGTCGAACGTTCCCAAACGACGGTTGTCTCACGCTGATTCGTGATTCCGACGGCAGCGATGTCGGCCCGCGTGAGATCGACCTTCGCGAGAGCGCCGGCCACCACCTCCCGAGTGTTGATCCACAGCGCCACCGGATCGTGCTCGACCCAACCTGCTCGCGGGAAAATCTGCTCGTGTTCTTTCTGCGCAACGCTCACCACGGCGCCGTCGTGATCGAAGATCATGCAGCGGCTCGACGTCGTGCCTTGGTCGATGGCGGCGATGTATTGATTCACTGTGCTCCTAGGTTCGGGCGTGTTCGCAGTAATCCGTGCGCTGTCGCAGTATGTGGATCAAGCTACTAGCCTGTAAACGGATTCGTCGTCGACTTACAGGAGACCGGGTTGAGTAAGCAGCAAGGTGCGCAGTTTCTCGGCCCGCAGCAGCGCGAAGCTGCTTGGGAACAACTTCAGACCGAGCAATTCGACGTCGTCGTGGTGGGCGGTGGTGTCGTCGGTGTCGGAGCGGCCCTCGATGCGGCCACCCGCGGGCTGAAGGTTGCGTTGGTCGAGGCCCGTGACTACGCATCCGGTACGTCCAGTCGCTCGTCGAAGATGTTCCACGGCGGTCTCCGCTATCTCGAGCAACTAGAATTCGGCCTCGTTCGTGAGGCGTTGCGTGAGCGCGAACTCTCGCTGACCACGCTCGCTCCGCACCTGGTCAAGCCGCTGAAGTTTCTGTTCCCCTTGGCTCACCGAGTGTGGGAACGCCCGTACATGGCCGCGGGAATCTTCCTCTACGACCGGATGGGCGGCGCCAAATCGGTCCCCTCCCAGAAGCACTTGACCCGGGCGGGCGCACTGCGCATGTCGCCGAGCCTCAAGCGCAGTTCACTGACCGGTGGCATCCAGTACTACGACACCGTCGTCGACGACGCTCGGCACACCATGACCGTTGCACGGACCGCCGCCCACTACGGCGCGGTTGTCCGAACGTCGACGCAGGTCGTGGGATTTCTGCGTGAAGCGGACCGGGTCTCGGGAGTTCGTGTTCGCGACTGCGAAGACGGCCGTACCGCGGAGGTCAAGGGTCACGTCGTCATCAATGCAACCGGTGTCTGGACGGACGAAATCCAGGCCCTCTCACGTCAGCGCGGACGGTTCCGGGTGCGAGCGTCGAAGGGCGTACACATCGTCGTCCCGCGCGATCGCATCGTCAGTGAAGCCGCCATCATCCTGCGTACCGAGAAATCGGTGCTGTTCGTCATTCCGTGGGGCAGTCACTGGATCATCGGCACCACGGACACCGACTGGAACTTGGATCTCGCTCACCCAGCGGCAACCAAAGCAGATATCGACTACATCCTCGGCCACGTGAACTCCGTCCTGGTCACGCCGCTGACGCACGCCGACATCGACGGTGTCTACGCAGGCCTGCGTCCGCTGCTTGCCGGTGAGAGCGACGAGACGTCGAAGCTCTCGCGCGAGCACGCCGTTGCCCGTGTGGCTCCAGGCCTGGTCGCCATCGCCGGTGGAAAGTACACGACGTATCGGGTCATGGCGGAAGACGCCGTCGATGTCGCAGCAGAAGACATTCCGGCGCGAGTGGCGTCGTCGATCACGGAGAAGGTGCCGCTCGTCGGCGCCGACGGATACTTCGCGTTGATCAATCAGACTGTGCAACTGGGCGAGCAGTACGGCTTGCATCCGTATCGCGTCAAGCACTTGCTCGACCGCTATGGTTCACTCATCACGGAGGTCCTCGAACTCGGCCGACAGACGCCGGAGTTGTTGCAGCCCATCACAGATGCCCCCGATTACCTTCAGGTCGAGGCTGTGTACGCCGCCGCGGCCGAGGGTGCATTGCACCTCGACGACATCCTGGCTCGCCGCATGCGCATCGCAATCGAGTACCCGCATCGTGGTGTCAACTGTGCGCAACAGGTTGCCGGATTGGTTGCCCCGATTCTCGGTTGGGATGCCGCCACCGTCGAGCGCGAGGTCGACACGTACCGAGCGCGCGTCGAAGCGGAGATCGAGTCGCAGACCCAGCCGGACGACGAGTCGGCCGACGCCTTGCGCGCCGCAGCGCCGGAGTCTCGGGCCGAGATCCTCGAACCCGTCGTCGTGGTGCCGGATCGGGTCTGAGTCGCCCGTCGTTTGTTCTCGGTCTGTCGCGGGTAGGCGGATGTCGAATCACCACCCGTGTCAGCACAGACCGGTCGAGCGTCGCCCAGGAGGATCCCAATGTTCGGTAGTCGGTCGAGATCTGCTGAGGAACACATAGCCACTGCTTACCTGGTCACTCACCTGTGCGGAGCGATGGTAGGGCTGCAACTCTCGCGGTCACTCTCGGACTCGTACGGCGCGTGGGCTGACGGTGAGCTGGACTCGTTGCCGGGTGAGCTCGAGTACGAGATCGAGCAGCTGCTGCAACTGATCGAGGACACCCAGGGCATATCTCTGCCGCGGTACTCCAAGATCGACGCGACGGTCAATCGGATCAGGCGCCTCGTCCATGTCGACGCCATCTGGCGCAACCGTCTCGTGAAGCTGGCAACTCTCGAGATCATGCGGACCGCTCTGTGCGGCAAGAGTGCGATGTGGGAGGTCCTGAGAGACATTCCGGCCGGGGAGACGGAGGAGCAGTACCGCGAGCTCAACGACCTGGTGTCCAAGCAGATCACCACCGTGACGGCTCTGCATCACCGCGCGGCCACGGAAGCTTTTCAGGGGACGGACGGGCGGGAATCGGCGAGCGGCGGCGACCCCATCCGCTCGAGTAAGTAAGGTTTGTACCGTTCGGTGAAGAATTCGATGAACGGTAGACCCCGAGGTGTATGGAGATGGCTGAGCGCGACCAAGCACTGACAGAACCCACGGCAGTGTTCGCGGCGTTGGCGGAGATCCTCTACTCCGCCGCAGACAGCGCCGAGGTGTACTCCGCGATCTGTTCGGCGGCTGTCGAGTTGATTCCCGGTTGCGATCACGCAAGCCTGATGCTGCGACGGGGAAACACCAACGTCACGGTAGCGGCAAGCGACGAGATCGCCGAGTATGCAGACGATCTCGAACGTGCGACTGGCGAGGGGCCGTGCATCGACGCCCTCGACACGGAGGCGCCGCAGCTCGAGTCAGATCTTCGCACTCCGAATCAGTGGCCCGAGTTCGCTCGGAAAGTAGTGGCAGAGACACCCATTCGTGGCTCGATGGGGTTCCGACTGATGGTCGATCGTCAGAAGTTCGGTGCCCTCAACCTCTTCTCCGACACTCCGGGAGCATTCACGGAAACTGTTGCCGACCACGCGATCATGTTGGCATCGTTTGCATCCGTGGCCGTCACCGCGCTGAACCGAGGAGAGGATGCCGACTCGCTGCGGCGAGGTCTGGCGAGCAGTCGCGAAATCGGTCAGGCCGTCGGTCTGCTGATGGCATTGCATCGGGTGTCCGACGACGAGGCCTTCGACATTCTGGTGCGAACCTCGCAGAACATGAACGTCAAGATCGCCGAGTTGGCGCGCAAGGTCATCGTCCAGCATCGTTCGACTCTGGACTGAGGGCTTCGTTCGCCCCGGGAGAGCCGAGGAGTTGAGATCGCTTGCGATCCACCGTCTCTCGAAGTGCCGTCACCACCGCTGCGACTTCCGGGCGGCGCAAGGATTCAGAACGAGCCACCAACCAGTACGAAAGTCTGACTTCGATGTGAGCGGGCAGCACGCGAATCAGATCGTCGTGTTGCTCAGCCATGAAGCAGGGGAGCAGGCCGATGCCGGCACCCGCGCGCGTTGCCTCGATGTGGACGAACACGTTGGTGGACGTGACGGCCTCGCGCATGGAAACCGTGAGCTTGCGGGCCAGATCGAGTTCGTCGACCTGCAGCATCGAGTCGATGAAATACACGAGCGAGTGTTCGGCCAGATCTTCGGCACTTTCGGGAACTGCATTCTGACGTAGATACTCTCGGGAGGCGTACAAACCCAGCGCGTAGTCGGCCAGATGGACGGCCTCGGCGCGGTGAACTTGAGGTTTGCCGACAACAACCTCGATGTCGAGCCCCGAGCGTATCTGCGACGCCTTTCTGGTCGCGACGACTATCTCCACGCTCACGCGAGGATGGCGTCTGCGAACCGCTGCGCCGGCGGGGGCCGCGATGTATGCGCTGAAGCCGTCGGTGGCCGAGACCCGCACGACGCCGTCGAGTTGCTGCTGACCGGTGGAGTCGAGTGCCAGTTCGTTCACCGCGGCCTCGATGCGCTCGGCCGCGCTGAGGGCTTGTCTGCCCAGGTCGGTCAACTCCCAGCCGCCGGACGAGCGGACCAGTACACGGCCGCCGAGGCTCTTCTCGAGCGAGGCGATGCGGCGCGAAATGGTGGTGTGGTTGAGGCCCAGGTCGTCGGCGGCGGTGTTGAAGCGGCCGGTGCGACCGACCGCGAGAAGCACCAGTAGGTCGTCCGGGCTCAGTCCGAGTGTCATATCTGCATTTTTGCACCTGTATGGTGCGAGATTTGTCATTGTCGTGCCAAGAATCTGCACCGATACTCATCGAGTCACAAAAAATGTGCGAGCGGTCACATTCCTGATCGTGAAGAGCAGGCGAATCGCGAACTGAAGACGAGGGAGTCCACGATGAGCGTCGACAACATGCCGAAACCCGAGAGCCAAGCCCCACCATCGGGGCTGAAGAAGGTGGTCGGCGCCTCGATGGCGGGCACCGTGGTCGAGTGGTACGAGTTCTTTCTGTACGGCACGGCGGCCACGCTGGTCTTCAGCAAAGTCTTCTTTCCTGGCGGCGGCAACGAGCTGGATGCGATCATCGCGGCTTTCATCACCTACGCCGTCGGATTCGCCGCCCGGCCACTCGGCGGAATCGTCTTCGGATATTTCGGAGACAAGTTCGGCCGGAAGCAGTTGTTGCAGTTCAGTTTGCTGCTGGTCGGTGCCGCGACCTTCCTGATGGGCTGCCTACCGACCTACGGTCAGATCGGCTACTGGGCGCCGGCACTGCTGGTCACGCTGCGCTTCATCCAAGGATTTGCTGTCGGCGGCGAATGGGGTGGGGCGGTACTCCTTGTCGCCGAGCACAGCCCGAATCGATCTCGCGGGTTCTGGTCGTCCTGGCCTCAGGCCGGCGTGCCGATGGGCAACCTGGTGGCCACTGTCGTGCTGTTGATCCTGACGTCGACGCTCTCGGACGAATCCTTCATGAGTTGGGGCTGGCGCGTTGCCTTCTGGCTCTCCGCGGTGATCGTTCTGGTCGGGTACTACGTTCGGACCAAGGTCACCGACGCTCCCATTTTCATTGCGGCGCAGAAGGAAGCAGAACTGGTCAAGGCAACCTCGTACAGCGTTTTCGAGGTGGTCAAGCGTTACCCGCGCGGAGTGTTGACCGCGATGGGCCTGCGTTTCGCCGAAAACGTCATGTACTACCTCGTGGTGACCTTCTCGATCACCTACCTCAAGGTCGTCGTTCATGCGGACACGGCGCACATCCTCTGGTGGATGCTGATGGCACATGCCGTGCACTTCGCAGTGATTCCGTTGGTGGGCAAACTGTCCGACACGATCGGTCGACGCCCGGTGTACATGATCGGCGCCGTCACCGCCGGAACATGGGGATTCTTCGCCTTTCCGATGATGAACAGCGGGCACAATGCAGTCATCTTGTCGGCAATCATCATCGGGCTTGTGTTCCACGCGTTCATGTACGCCGGCCAACCCGCGATCATGGCCGAGATGTTCCCGACCCGGATGCGCTATTCCGGTGTCTCCCTGGGATATCAGGTCACGTCGATCGTGGCAGGTTCACTGGCTCCGATCATCGCGACCGGACTGCTGAGCAAGTTCGACTCCTCGGTCCCCATCGCGATCTATCTCCTGCTGGCATCCCTGGTCACCATCGTCGCAGTCGTTTTCGCGCGGGAGACCAAGGGAATCTCGCTCGAGTCCGTCGATGCCGCCGACGCACGAGTGCTCGCCGACGAGCGGGCCGGTGTTTCCGCATGACGCTCTCCGGCAAAACGGCACTGGTCACCGGTGGTGCCAGCGGTATCGGCGAGGCGTGTGCTCGACTCCTTGCCGCCCGCGGCGCCCACGTCACCGTCGCTGATCTCGACGACGTCGCTGCGAAGGCGCTGGCCGACGAGATCGACGGCACTGCGTGGGCCGTCGATCTCCTCGACACCGACCAACTCGTGGATCTGGCACTCGAGACGGACGTACTTGTCAACAACGCCGGCATTCAACGGGTCAGTCCCATCGAGGATTTCGACGTCGAGGACTTCCGGAAGATTCAACGCCTCATGGTCGAAGCGCCGTTCCTCCTGGTCAGAGCGGCCCTGCCGTACATGTACCGCAAAGGATTCGGGCGCATCGTCAACATTTCCTCGGTCCACGGGCTCCGCGCTTCGGCATTCAAGAGTGCGTACGTCACGGCAAAGCACGGACTCGAAGGGCTGTCGAAAGTTGTTGCGCTCGAAGGTGCCCCACACGGTGTCACCAGTAACTGTGTCAATCCGGGCTACGTCCTGACACCACTCGTGCGATCCCAGATCTCCGACCAGGCAAAGGTTCACGGAATCAGTGAATCCGAGGTTGTCGAGAAGGTGATGCTCACCGAGAGCGCGATCAAACGGATGGTCGAGCCCGCAGAAGTGGCATCGCTGGTGGGGTGGCTGGCATCGCCCGAGGCGTCGATGGTGACGGGGGCTTCGTACACCATCGACGGCGGGTGGAGCGCCAGCTAGATCACTGGGGCTGCTGTGTTGTTCAAGCTGCCGGGTTCAGGCTTCGGGAATCTCGATTCCGAACTTCTCGCGGGTGATGACCTCGGGTTCGGGACCGCCGCGAACTCCGGTGTCGAGTGCGTCGATTGCGGAGAGTTCTTCGGCGGTGAGTTCGAAGTCGAACACGTCGAAGTTCTCCGCGATCCGAGAGGGAGTCACCGACTTGGGGATCACCTGGCGGCCCTGCTGGAGGTGCCAGCGCAGCATCACCTGTGCAGGCGACTTGCCGTGAGCGGTCGCAATGGCGCCGATGGTGGCGTCCTCGAGGGTCGAGCCGTGGGAGCCGTCGCGGTAGAACGTGATTCCGCCGATCGGTGACCATGCCTGAGACAGAATCCCGTGATCGGCGTCGGCCTCGAGCAAAGTCGACTGCCTGAAGTACGGATGAACCTCGATCTGGTTGACCGCCGGCACCACGGACGTTGCGTCCAGGAGTCGGGTGAGGTGATCCGGCATGAAGTTACTGACTCCGATAGCGCGGACCTTGCCGTCGGCCAGAAGCGTTTCCAATGCCCTGTACGCGTCGATCGTGCGCTCGAACTCGCTCGGCAACGCCTGATGGAGGATCAGGAGGTCGAGTTGTTCGACGCCGAGTTTGCCTGCGCTCTTGTCGAAGGCATGCAGAGTCTCGTCGTATCCGTAGTCGGTGATCCAGACCTTCGACTCGACGAAGATGTCCGCGCGATCGAGTCCGGATCGCCGGATCGCCTCACCGACGCCCTTCTCGTTGCCGTAGGCCGCGGCAGTGTCGATATGGCGATAACCCGTCGACAGCGCGGACTCGACGGCGGCGAGTGTTTCGTCCGGCGGCGTCTGGTACACGCCGAAGCCAAGCGCGGGGATGTCGACGCCGTTGTTCAGTTTCAGACTCGGGATGCTCATGTCGTCCACGGTAGCGGCGGCCGGGGGTTCGGCGGGAGTGACTGCTCAGCCGGGTAACGGCAGTACCTCCCTCGACCGGCAGTACTTCAGCTCGGTTGGCAGGTGCCGCCGATGGGTAAAGCCTGCGCTCGTTCGCCTACCCAGCGGCCGATGTCGCTGAGCATCGCAGTACCGTCGGCGAAAGTGCCCGAGTCCGGCTTGGCTGCGATGGCGACAGCGAGTTGTCCGGTGCCGCTGCTGATGATCCCGAATTGGCGGACCAGATAGCCGCCGTCGTCGTCCGGCCCCCACCCACCTTTGAATCGAGCGGCTGGGATCACTCCCAGGCCCCACTGTTGGTCGGGGCTGATGCTGCCCATGAGCCCGAAGACTTCGGTGGCGTCGCTCCGGCATGGCAGGGTGGCGGCGAATTGCGCTTGGACGGCAAGTGGCCATTGTGTTTGACCGAACGAGCTGAATTCTGGTCGTAGCGTGCGTGATTCCACGGTGGTGGACATATCGCCGGAGGCCACGAGGACTGACTCGACCTTCGCTGCGGCAGTGGTCGGATCGCCGAGGCCTCGCCACAGTTCTTCGGCTGATTCGTTGTCGGAGGTGGTGATCGCCTGCTTGACCGTTGTGAGTTCTGTGTTGTCGGGTTCGTGGAGGGCTGCGATGGACAGTGGGACTTTGATGGTGGACCAGGCGACTCCGTTCTGCCACTCGCCGGCAACGAGTGACTGACCTCCGCCGACGGGCACGAGTGCGATACCCACGGCGCCGCCGAGGGTGTTGCCCAGGGCCTCGAATCCGGCGAGCGGGCCGACACCGTTGCCCGGGGCGGCAGGAGTCTCTGTCGGCTCCGGTGGAACGACGACGATCTCGGTGATCGTCTCGACCTTCTCCGACGACTCGTCTCGCGTCGGAATCGTGCAGCCCGCGAGGGCTGCTGCAGAAGCAGTGGCGAGTGCAACCGCCAGGAGCCGTCGGCGCGTCCCGCTACGAGCCTCGACGCACTGCTGAATAGACATAGACCACCGCGTTGTTTCCGCCGGTACACGTGACGACTTTGTTGCCGGCGCAGTTCATCGAGTACCGAGTTCCCGTGACCGGACTGACCGCGCTGATGGAGACCGGGCCGCCGCGTCGACCCTGGCTCACGTACTGGTAGCGCACTTCTTCGGCGAACTCACAGGACGTCACGCTGGTGCCGACGGCGGACGTCGTGAATTCGTTGTTCGAGAACACCGATCCACAACGCGCTGCGCTGGCAGGGACCGACTCGTTGGGCGCGGGTGTGACGACGCCGTTCTGCGGCGCGGCCGCAGGTGAGGTGATCACCACGGTTTCCGTGCGTGCGGTGTTCTCGTCGGAATTGTCGTTCAAGACGAGAGGGAGAACCCATACGTAGACCACGACGGCGACGAGTGCGACTGTGACAACTCCCAGTAGGACCCACAGCCATGCATACGATTTCGGCGGGCGGGGAGGCATCGGCGAATATCCAGTGCCTTGAGCGTATGGGGGCCGGGGCGGGGTGTAAGCAGGCTGATGTCCCGAGTACGGAGCCTGACCGGGTGTGATGCCCGGCGGCGGAGGAGGGGGCGGAGGGAGAGGTGTCGTGTGGTTGGGGTCGTTGTTCCAGGGATACGGCGACTGTGGTGTTGTCATTGCGGGCTGCTCCTCTGCCTACTTGATAGAAGTGGGCCGAGTTAGTCGTCGATCACCGCACATCGAAATTACCGATTGTTAGGTTTCTGCGAATTGCCCGTCTTAGTTATATACGACCGGTCTGACTTCTTTTGCACTTGTGGCTCGTCAATGAGTGAGCACTATCTTCAAGCCGACTATGAGGGTGGCGACGGCAGCGAGGCCGAAGGCTGCCAGATGTGTGTTCGTACTGACTTTCTCGCCGTGCAGTCGGCTGATCACGTAACTGGTGGAACCGATCCGCAGGATCAAGACGATTTCCGCGATCAACTGCGCCGTCCGTGGCTCCAGGAAGTTGAACCACGCCGTCGCGAGAATGACGACAGGAACAACCGCAGAGGTGAGGATCGGGACGGAATCGCGAAGCGAGTCGATTCTCTCCGCGGTCGTCAGTCGGCGATCGTTGCGAATGCTCTCGCCGACTCCCTCGGCAAATGTGTGGGCGATGTATGTCGACAATGCCGTGCCGACCACAATCGCGGCGCCGAGCGATTCCTGAGATTTCGTCACCGGTATGAGTGCGGCGAGGACAAGAATGTTGCCGTAGATGTACGCGGTGGTCCTCGCCGCCACACGTTCTTGTCCCAGCGGCGCACCGTGAGACGTGATCGGACGGTTCAGCAGGGTTCGCAGGTCCCACTCCATGTTCAGAGCATGGCAGATCAGACCCTGGGGCTGTAGTGCATCGGGTTATCTCGCTGCTCGAGCGGGGGCAGGTTGCGCGCCGGTGTGTGGACCAGTGGTGCATCGGCGGGGATTCGGCCGTCAGCTCGATCCCATCCCGCGCGAGCACGTGGCTGATACCGGTATCGCCACGGCACCAGACGGAAGACGGCGTTGACGGTGCGGCCGACAGCGTTGTGAATTTTCTGATCGCGACTGGTCCACGAGTAGCCGAGTAGGTCTCGAACCGGTTGGTCGTACATTCCGACCGTCAGCCACACGAATCCGCGGGCGAGGGGGATTCGGGCGAGCCGCCACAACGGATCGGGTAGCCACGTCATGTACGGGGGCTTGCCGAGTCCCGACAGGTCGAGGACGTCGCGGGTCGCCTTGTTGTCTTCGAGTACGTTGCGGCACATGTGGTCCCAGTACTCCTGAAATGCTTCCCAGGTCTCGGGAACAGGGCGCATGCTCATCCCGTACAGGCGGTACCACTGAATGTGCTCGGTGAAGAGCTGACGTTTCTGGGCCTCGGTCAAGCCACCGGAGAAGTTCTCGGCAGTGACGATGGTGCCCATGAAGAACGTTGCGTGCGCCCAGTAGAAAGTGTCGGGATCAAGTGCGTGATACCGACGCCCCAACTTGTCGACGCCCTTGATTCGTGTGTGATAGCCGCGGACTTCTTCGGCTGTCTGCTGCGCGCGATCGCCGTCGAAGACCACGCCTGCAATGGGATACAGCGAGCGGTACAGCCGTTCCCACCGCTCGTCGAAGAATTGCGAATGCTCCTCGACTCCGGCGCCGAGGCCGGGGTGCATGTTCTGCATCGAACCGGCCCAGACGCCTTGCAGCATCCCGCGCCAGTCGCCGAAATACTTCCACGTCAGGGAATCCGGACCGAGGGGAACCGGGGTGCTGCTGTCGTCAAGTTGACTACGCATGTTGTCAGATTAGGATCGACAACAGTGGTAGTCAAGGATCGAATGCCGGGTGCATTGAAGATCAAGTGTCGGCGAAGTGGGGAAGTTGTGAGCATCGAAGAACGCAGGGCCACTCGAAAGGCGACGTTGTTCGACGTCGGAGTGACACTGCTCGGTGCGGTCGACGGTCCGGCCGTCAACGTGCGTGCGGTCTGCAAGGCTGCCGGTCTGACCGAGCGGTACTTCTACGAAAGCTTCACCGATCGCGATCAGTACGTTGTCGCGGTCCACACGTTTGTCGCCGAGCGCGCGCAGTCGGCGCTTGCGTCGGCAGTGGAGTCGGAGACGACATCCGAGGCCGTCGCCACCGCTGCGGTCGACGCTTTCGTCAAGCTCATGGTCGACGATCCGGCGATGGGGAGAGTGCTCCTGATCGCCCCGCTGTCGGAACCCGTCCTGAGCGGCCGCGGTATCGAATCGATGCCGGCGTTCGTCGACCTGGTGTACGACCAGTTGTCCGAGATCGCTGATCCCGTGGACAAGCAACTGGTGGCAGTCGGACTGGTCGGGGCGTTGTTCACACTGTTCATCGGTTATCTGGACGGCACGATCGTCGTGGACCGTGATCGATTTGTCCGCCACTGCGTCAGGCTGCTGATCAACGCTAACCAGGCGTGAAGGGCTGGCAGGCCGGGCAGAAGAAGATATTTCGCTCGGTGAGCTGATCCGGTCCGAGGGTGTCTTCTCTGATGCGAGTCCCGCAACGGCGGCATGGTTTTCCGCGTCTGCCGTACACCCATGTCTGCCTACCGGGGCGGGTGTCGCCGGTGGTGACCCGGATGCGACGTGACTTGTTGACGTTGATGGTGCGAAAAGACAGATCCACTATCGCGTCGAGATTCCCCGCGAGATGTGTCGGCGTTTTCGGGTGAATACCTCGTAGGAAGCAGATCTCGTTTCGGTACACGTTGCCCAGTCCGGCCATCACCCGCTGATCCAGGAGCGCGATTCCGATCGGTACGGAGTCGGCGGCCCGTAGATTTCGGGCGGCCACGGAACTGTCCCAATCGGTCCCGAGCAGATCCGGTCCGAGATGTCCGACGGCCTCCTGTTCCTGCCCGAGTTCGAGGATCTCGGTGATTCCCAGTGAAAAGCCAACTGCTACAGAGTCTTCGGTGGCCAAGATGATGCGCGCTTGATGGGCGGGTCGGCGCCAGCGCTCGCCGGGGCGATAAATCTGCCACTGACCTTCCATCTTCAGATGCGTGTGAATGGACGCTTCGCCCACTCGGATCAGGAGATGTTTTCCGCGGCTGGCGACGGAATCCACGCGGTGGCCCGAGAGATCAACCGTGGCGTAACGAGGAACGCGGACGTCGCAGGTGGTGAGTACCTTCTCGGCCAGGGCAGCGCGCAGTTCATTGGCGGCCCGCCACACGGTATCGCCCTCAGGCATGGTCGCCGCACCCACACTTCAGGATCTCAACTTCCACGATCTCAATCATCATGACCCCAATCCTCATGACCGCAACCGGAATCCGCGAGGGGTGGCCGCGAAGCCGGCTTCGACCAGGACCGGAGCAAAATCGTTGCCGTGGATGGTCTCTCCGTCGACCTTCTCCACTACCAACTTGTCGATGGCGCGAGAAGTCACCTTCTGAGCAAGTGACAGTGCTGCCAGGCGCAACGTTCCGCCGTCGTCGGTGAATGTCAGGATCGTGCGACCGCCGCGCTCGACGAACAGAACCAACTCACCCTCCACCAGAACTACCAGTGCGCCGGCTTTTCGTCCGGGTCGGTGTCCTGGTGACTCTTCGCCCCCCGACGCCGGCCACGGCAGCGCCGCGCCGTACGGGTTTGCCGGGTCGCACGCCGCGAGAGTGACTGCAGCCGAGGAGGTGTGGCGCCCCTCGATGGAATCACCGAACGTCCGCAAGCGGTCCACCACGGGAGGCGTCGAGAATTGAGCGCCGCCCAGGGTGTCCACGAAGTATCCGCGTCGAGCGCGCCCGTTGTCCTCGAACGTGCTCAGTACCTTGTAGATCAACGCGAAACCGCCCGGCACGTTCTCGCTCATCACCGAACCGCGGGTGACGACGCCGTATCGTTCGAGCAGCAGATCAGCCGTGGCGTGCGCCCGGATAGTGGGGTCAGGTTCGATACCTGGCAGCTGGAACCACCGACCGGAGGCGGTTGCCGGTCCCGTGCGCGCGGGCGTGGAAGCGCGGGCCATTCCGCGGTACGGACGGGCCCGCGGAACACGGCGAGGCGATCGGTGACTGGTTGTTGTTCTGGTGGTGTCGGAGAGAAGTGCGCGCAGCGGTGCAACGGTGTCGTTACCGATGTGTCCGAGCCACACCAACTCCCACAGTGCCGTCGTCACCGCACTGTCGACCGTGTCCGCAGCCGACTCCGTAGTTCGCAACGCGTCGACCAACTGGCGGAAGAAGTAGGCACCGCCGCCGGACAGCAGGTCGAGGATGCGCTTCTGCAATTCCGAGACGTCGGTGTCGGCGGGTGAATTGAGCGTGATCGGTGCCAGGTCGGCGGGGTGCAGCACTACCCACCCGTCCTTGCCCGAGATAGCTCCCGATCCGGACCACAGGACTTCACCCGTCGACGTGAGTTCGTCCAACATCGCGGGAGAGTAGTCGGCAACTCGGCTCGGCAGGATCAACGATTCGAGAGCGGACGCCGGAATCGGGACGCCGGCAAGTTGATCGACCACCGTTGCAACACCGTCGATTCCTCGCAGCGTGCCGCCCACGTGCTGCCAACTGGGAAGGAATCGCCCGAGGGTCGCGGTGCTGACCGGCTCGACCTCCTGCCGTGCCGCGGCGAGCGAGCGTCGCCGCAAGCGACGCAGGACCTCGGCGTCGCACCATTCGCTCCCGGTTGCAGACGGGCGGAATTCACCTTCCAGGACCCGCTTTTCGAGCGCGAGCCGACCGAGAACGTCACGCGCGACTGATACTCCGAGACCGAAGCGTGCAGCCGCGTCGGCGAGAGTGAAGGGACCGTGGGTGCGGGCGTACCGGCTCAGGAGGTCGTCGAGTGGTTGATCGACCGGCTCGATGAACGCGGCCGGAACGCCGATGGGTAGGGGAACGCCGAGTCCATCGCGAAGCCGCGCTGCATCTTCGACGACGGTCCACCAGCTCTCGCCCGCATACGAGACGTGGAGGGCGCGTTTGTCCGTAACCAACTTCTCGAGCCATGAGACCGGGTCCTCGAGACAGCGTTCGGTGACTTCTTCGGTGGTCAGCGGGCCGAGCATGCGGAGGAGATCGGCAACACCCTCGAGGTCCTTGGCCTTTCGGTCAGGGACGAGCCGTTGCAGTTCACGTTCGGCCTGCTCGATCACTCCGGCGTCGAGGAGCTCGCGCAGTTCGACGCGGCCGAGGAGTTCGGCCAACAGCGTGGAGTCCAAGGACAAAGCGGCGGCGCGTCGCTCGGCGAGGGGGCTGTCGCCCTCGTACATGAACGCACCCACGTAGTTGAACAGGAGCGCACTGGCGAACGGAGACGGAGAGGCCGTCTCCACCTCGACGATTCGAATCTGCCTTTTCTCGATCTTGCCGAACAATTCCTTCAGTGCAGGCAGGTCGTAAACGTCCTGCAAGCACTCGCGTACGGTCTCGAGCAGGATCGGGAAGGTCGGGAACTTGCGGGCGACGTCCAGCAGTTGCGCCGACCGCTGACGCTGCTGCCACAGCGGTGCACGTTTTCCGGGATTGCGGCGGGGGAGAAGCAGTGCGCGGGCGGCACATTCGCGGAATCGGGAAGCGAAGAGCGCGGAGCCGCCCACCTCTTGGGTGACCAGATCTTCGATGTCCTCGACGTCGAAGGTGAACAGTTCGGCGCCGGGAGGTTCGTTCTCGGTGTCGGGGAGACGGATGATGATGCCGTCGTCGGAGGCCGTCGGACTGGAATCGACGCCGTATCGTTCCTGCAGGCGCGCCCCGATGGCGAGGGCCCACGGTGCGTGAACCCGTTGGCCGTACGGGGAATGCAGCACCAGACGCCAGTCACCGAGTTCGTCGCGGAAGCGTTCGACCACCAGGGTTCGATCCGACGGCACCTGCCCGGTGGCATTTTTCTGCTCACCGACGAGTTGGATCAGATTGGTTGTGGCGTTGTGATCGAGCCCGCCCACGCGACAACGCTCGACGACGTCGGCTTCGTTACCCAGCGCGGTCTCTCGAACGAATTGTCCCAACGCCTGTCCGAGTTCGGCGGGGCGACCGAGTCCGTCGCCGTGCCAGAAGGGCAAACGACCCGGCATGCCGTAGGCGGGGCTGACCAGAACCCGATCGAAGGTGATCTCCTCGATCCGCCAACTGGTGGCGCCGAGCGCAAAGACGTCGCCGACCCGGGATTCGTAGACCATTTCCTCGTCGAGTTCGCCGACGCGGGACGCTTTCTCGCCAACCATGTAGACGGTGAAGAGGCCGCGGTCGGGGATTGCGCCGCCGGAAGTGACGGCCAAACGCTGCGAACCCGGGCGGCCCGTGAGCGTGTTGGACTCACGATCCCAGACAAGGCGAGGACGTAATTCGGCGAACTCGTCCGAGGGGTACCGCCCCGCCAGCAAGTCCAGAGTCGATTCGTACGCCGAACGGGGAAGCGTTGCAAAGGAACCGCTTCGGCGCACGGTCTCGAACCAGTCGTCGACGTCGATCGGTTCGAGAGCGGTGGCCGCAACAGTTTGCTGAGCGAGGATGTCGAGGGGATTGGCCGGAACGGCCATCGCTTCGATCTTGCCTTCGACCATGCGCTCGACCGTCACCGCGCAATGAATCAGGTCGGTGCGATGCTTGGGGAAGACGACGCCTCGCGATATCTCACCGACCTGGTGGCCGGCGCGGCCGACACGTTGCAGGCCGCTGGCAACCGAAGGCGGTGCCTCCACCTGGATGACCAAGTCGACGGCGCCCATGTCGATTCCGAGTTCGAGGCTGCTGGTGGCGACGACGCATCGCAATCGACCCGATTTGAGGTCGTCTTCGATGAGGGCTCGCTGGTCTTTGCTGACCGATCCGTGGTGGGCGCGAGCAAGGAGGGGTTCTGCGCCGTAGTTGACCTCGGTGGGAGCCCCGATCTGCGCGGGCGGGCGAGATGTTTTCTCGACGGCCAGACCGATGCGTTCTGCATGAATCTCGTTGAGCCTGGCTGTCAATCGTTCGGCGAGGCGGCGAGAGTTGGCGAACACGATGGACGATCGGTGGTCGAGAACGAGGTCGACGATCTGTTCCTCGACGTGGGGCCAGATCGAACCGGCTTGCGGGGTGGGAGATTCGGAACCGTCGTCCGGCGTCGCGATCCCCAATTCGGTCATGTCCTCGACGGGAACACGGACCGTGAGGTCGAAGGTCTTGGCGGCAGGCGGAGCCACGATTCGGATCGGTGCCGAACCGGCGAGGAACCGCCCGATCTCCTCGTGCGGACGGACAGTGGCCGACAATCCGATGCGTTGCGCCGGACGCTCGAGCAAGCCGTCCAGGCGTTCCAGTGAGAGCGCGAGGTGAGAGCCGCGCTTGGTGCCCGCCACCGCGTGAACCTCGTCGACGATCACGGTGTCGACACCGACCAGTGTTTCCCGGGCAGCGGAGGTGAGCATCAGGAACAACGACTCAGGCGTGGTGATCAGGATGTCCGGGGGTCGTTTGATCAACGAGCGCCGATCGGCCTGGGACGTATCACCGGAACGGACACCGACGGTGATCTCGGGCGGAGTGAGGCCTAGACGCTTCGCCGTCTGCGTGATGCCGACCAGCGGCGCGCGAAGGTTCCGCTCGACGTCCACACCCAGCGCTTTGAGCGGCGAAATGTAGAGGACTTTGGTGGCGCGTTCGCCTTCGTCCTTGGCGGCGAGTTGATCGAGGGCCCACAGGAACGCCGACAATGTCTTGCCGGAGCCGGTGGGCGCGACGACAAGTGTGTGAGAGCCACTCGCGATGGATTCCCAGGCGCCGAGCTGCGCAGCAGTCGGAGCGCTGAAAGCGCCGCCGAACCACTCGCGTGTGGTGGGCGAGAACCTACCGAGGACGTTGGTCACGACCACCATATTGCCCCTTCCCACCGACAGCGTGTTCGTGCCTGCAGCCGAAGCGCAGAGCATACTATTTGCCCTGTTATAGCGATTCTCTTGTTATCGAGAAGGCGAGTGCCTGATGGAAGCAGTCAAGATTGTCCTCGAGCTGGCGGTAGTGCTCGGGGCGATTGTCATGGGTACCAGATCGAGCGGTGTCGCTCTCGGTCTGTGGGGCGGCGCAGGTGTTGCCGTCCTCGTGTTCGTCTTCGGAGAGGACGTCGGCAGTCCGCCGGTCGACGCTCTCCTCATCGTCCTGTCCGTCGTCCTCGCGTCGTCGATGATGCAGGCGGCCGGTGGTATCGACTGGATGGTCACCATCGCGGCCAAGTTGATCGAATCTCGCCCGAAACAGATCACGCTGATCGCGCCGTTGGTGTCATTCCTGTTCTCGGTCGGTGCCGGCACGTCCAACATCCTCTACCCACTGCTCCCCGTCATCTACGACGTCTCGTACAAGAACGGTGTGCGGCCGTCACGACCGCTGTCGCTGTCAGTTGTCTCGACCGGTGTGGCGCTGGCGTGTAGTCCGGTGTCCGCGGCAATGGCGGCAATGGTCACGCTGACCGACGTGCCGCCTTACGATTTCGAACTCATCGACATCATCAAGATCACCTTCCCGGCTGCTGTTGTCGGCATCGTCCTTTCCTCCATCGCGGTCAACCGACTCGGCAAAGATCTCGACGACGACCCGGAGATACAGGCGAAGATGAAGTCGGGCGAATTGGCCGGACCTGGTGCAGCCTCCAAGACCGAACTCGTCTCGACGAAGACCGGACGAAACGCGGCACTGATCTTCCTCGCCGGCGTCCTGGCTATCGTGATCTTCGGCCTGTTCAAGGGGATTCGTCCCGAAGCTGCCGACGGTACTCCGATGGGGATGACACCGATCATCGAAATGCTGATGTTCGTCGTGGGTACGTTGATCCTGCTGGTGTGCCGCCCGAATGTCGCCGACGTGCCGTCGTCGACGGTGTTCCGTGCCGGTATGGTCTCGGCCATCGCGCTGTTCGGTCTGGCATGGCTGACGGACACGTTCATCAGCGCCCATTCCGAGCTGATCACGAGCACCGTCGGCGACTGGGTCAACGCCGCGCCGTGGATCTTCGCGCTCGGTGTCTTCCTGGTCTGTGTACTGACGACCAGTCAGTCGACCGCTACGAGGACCATCGTGCCGATCGGTCTCGCTGCCGGGATTGCACCCGGTCTGGTGAGCGGAATGTGGGCCGGAGCGTTTGCCGGCGTCTATCTGTTGCCGACAAACGGTTCGCAGATCGCGGCTGCGAACTTCGACCTCTCGGGCAGCACGAAGCTCGGTTCCAAGCTCGTCGACCACTCGTTCTTCCTGCCGACCATCATCTTGGCCGTCACGACGATTGCGGCCGGCGCGTTGTTCGGAGTGGTGCTCGGTTGAGTATTGCGGCTGAGTCAGCCCTGAGTGACAGCGCTGAGTCAGCTGTTGCGGTAGTGGTCCCAGCTCGCCTTGCACGCGTGAGCGAGCTGGTCCACCCGTTCGGCGTCGGGTGTAGGCCAGTCGACGCCGGGTTCCATGATGTAGGCGGCCAGTTCGTCTCCCAGTAGGAATTCTCGTTTGAATTCGGCCTGAACCGCGCTCAACGTGATCCCGGCTTCGGCGGCGCGGGCGCTCAATTCGGCGAATCTCGCTCCGGCTCGGATGATTTCGAAACTGCCGAGGTACGGCTGATTGAGAGCGACCGCATCCGGATCGTCGACCTGAAATCCCTTGCGATGTGAGACCGCAAGTGTGCGAATGAGCTCCGGATCCATCGTCACGGGATTGTCGCCGCGTCGATTACCGTCGTGATCGCCACGATTGGAGAGTGCGACGACGTCGGGGAGTCGATCTGCTTCCGGCCGTTCGACATTGACGGCGCCGTCCCGCCGGGTGGTGTGGTTCATCGTGTCGTGGAACGACAACGTCGTGAACGATCGACCGAGTTCGAAGCTCTTCTCCACCATGGCTTCGATCAGTGTGTCGCGAGTTCTTTCGTAGACACCCAAACCGTGTTCGGCTGTCTCGGTGAAGGTCTCGGCGAGGTTCTTCCAGCCCGCGTCGTCGGTCGGCTCGAGCAGCAGGGGGTAGAACGAGAAGGTGACAGGGCGAACTGCGTCGACGCCGGTGAGGTCTGCTTTGTTGCCTGCACCGGCCTTGTGGACGCGGGCGAATGCTTCGCGCAGTGACGCTTCCAGGTTTTCGGGCTTCGCACGGTTGGGATCGCGAATCATGCGAGGGTGCGGATTCTCCACGTATACGATGCGCGAATCGATTTCGGCCCAACGGCGCACGATGGGACTGGTGGACATGTCGGTGAAGTCGAATTGCAGCCGCTGTGTAAACTCGGGTGCGAGAAAACGTGAGAGTTCTGCTGGAATCGCGGAACCCGAGTGTGGGCAACTGACAAGAAGGTCGGCTTCGGCGATGGCGTCGTCGAGACTGCGGGAGTCGCGATCGGCATAGAACGTCAGGTCCTCCGGCGTGAACACGGTTCCGGCCGGGATGAGTACTGGTTCTCCACTGGTCATGAGCCCCAGCGTAATCGAGTATAACCGTGCGTACTCAGTATCCGCTGAGTCGTTCCACGAGAGCTGTTTTGATCTCCGGGCGACCAGCCGCGACAAGAGTGAAGGTGGCTTCACGCATGAGCCGCTCGGGGGTGTTGCTGCCGACCAGAGCGCGGCTTCCGGTCGCAGTCACGAGTGCGGCCGACGCGCGTATCGCAAGTTCCGACGCTCGGGCGCGGGCGGCCGACATGTCGCCGCCATCGCGCAGTGCTGCATCGAGATCGGCGCGCGCCCGGGTGGCTTGTTCCTCGAACGCGTCGGTGTCGACTCCCAGATCCGCAAGTTCGGTGACAGCGCGGCGGGTGATGCCCATGGCCATCGCGCCGTTGAGCCACAAGCCGGGGAGCTGGGTGCTCTGGAATTGTTCGTCGCTGACGACAGCACAGACGTCGGTATCGGGAATTTCGAAAGCGTCGAACACGATTCGGACGGTGTTGCTTCCGCGCGCCGCGATCAGTGGAAGTTCCTCGATCGTCAGACCCGGGGCCTCGCCCACCGGTACGACGGAATGAACGATGGAATTGTCGAACTCGTCGCGCGCCGACACCAAGAGAACATCGACGATGCCCCAACCGGTGACGAAGGGTGCGATCCCGTCGAGGACGTAGCCGTCGTTCACCCGCTTCGCCCACAGGAGCGGTGGGCGGGGGATGGCGCCGGCATAGGCAACCCCACCGCGAATCGTGCCGGAAACCAGACCGTCCCAGTATTGTTCGCGCAGAGGTGCATTGGGACTCGCCGCCAGGGCTCCGACGACGCCGTGATGCTGCATCCAGGTGAA
Source organism: Rhodococcus sp. C-2 (assembly GCF_027854095.1). Lineage (NCBI taxonomy): Bacteria > Bacillati > Actinomycetota > Actinomycetes > Mycobacteriales > Nocardiaceae > Rhodococcus > Rhodococcus sp. C-2. The sequence continues at coordinate 246,298 of NZ_JAQGFI010000004.1, forward strand.
CGTCGTCGCGAGGCAACCGCCGCACAAGGTTTCGAGGACCTCGACCAGTTCTTCGCTGCTGGGGCCACGCTCACCGAGGGCAGCGATGCCGTAGAAGCCGTCGGCGGCGAGCGCGTCGAAATGGCTGCTGGGGATTTCTCCGTCGGCGTCGACGCTGTCGGCGACGGGAAACAGAACGGTATCGGCGATTTCGCGCGCAAGTTCCGGCCACATGGTCACGCTGTCAGGGTAAGCCGTGAGCCGGGGGTTGTGGTGTGGAACTACAGCCGCGCATCTAGAACGAGGGCGGCGAACTCACGATGAGGAACCTCGCGACCGCATCGGTGCGATTGAACCACCGGTGCGGGATGGTCGAGGTGTAGAGGAGGGTGTCGCCTACGTGAAGAACGTGATGCTCGTCCAGTCCCACCTCGACCTCGACAGATCCTTCGAGAACATGAATGAACTCTTCGCCGGCGTGCTCGGTGTGCTCACCTGCCTCGGAATGAGGTGCTGCCGTGATCTCGTTGGGTTCCATGGTCCGTGAGCCGGTGGAGCAGAATCGAATCACCGAATCGTGTGCCAGTTCGAAGGTTCGCCCCTCGCCGGCGCGGACGAGGCTGGACGGAGTTCGCTCACCCTGTGCCAAGAGTGCGTGCGCCGTGGTGCCGAGCGATTGCGCGAGGCGATGAAGGTTCATGACACTGGGTACTGCGTGGCCGTTTTCGGTCTGGCTCAGGAAGGGCTGGGACAAGCCCGACTTCACGGCAACCTCGCGCAACGTCAGTCCGGCTTCTTTTCGCGCCGTCCGCACGGCGGCCCCGATTGCGGTCGCTATCGCCTTCTGGTCGTCGTCCATGTGCCGAAGATAGCAGTGCTCTGGTGAAAGTTTTGATTACACAGACGAAACAAATTCGACCACGGTAAGAAATTATCGACGTGCTGAATAGTCCCGTACACGAAACACTTCCAGCTTCGGACGGAGATCGGCGCATGGCCATCCATCCTGTCGACCAGCGGCTCCCATTTGCCCGCCAGTCTGCTTTTGCTCTTCAGCACGTCCTCATCATGTACACCGGCTGCATCACGGTTCCGCTGGTTTTCGGTGCCGCCGTAGGGCTGGACCGCAGCACAGTCGCGATGCTGATCAGCGCGGACCTGCTCGTTGCAGGCATCATCACGATCATTCAGAGCCTGGGCGTCGGGAAGGTCGCCGGTGTCCGGCTGCCGATCGTCTGCGGGGCGACCTTCGCCGGGCTGACGCCGATGATTCTGATCGCCAAGGAGTACGGCCTGCAGGCGGTGTACGGGTCCATGCTGGTCGGTGGCGTAGTCGGCATTGCCTTGGCCGTGCCGTTCGCCAAGATCGTCCGATACTTCCCACCCCTGGTTACCGGCGTCGTCCTCACAGTCATCGGCATCTCGTTGATCGGTGTCGCAGGAGGACTGATCGTCGGAAACGACCCCACCTCCCCGTCGTTCGCCGACCCGAAGAATCTGGCGCTGGCTGCCGCAGTCGTTGTGGTCGCGGTGGCCTTCATCTGCCTCGGCCGCGGGATGTGGGCGCAGCTCGGTGTACTGATGGCGCTGGTGATCGGCACCGTGATCGCCATCCCGATGGGCCTGATCGATCTGAGTGGCGTCGGCGGCTCGGCCTGGGTGGGCTTCCCGATGCCGTTCCACTTCGGCGCTCCGGAGTTTCCCGTCACCGCCGTGGTGGCGATGAGTATCGTCATGGCAGTCGTCTTCGCAGAATCGACGGCGAGCATGCTGGCGGTCAGCGAGATCACCGGAAAGCCTTTGAAGAAAGCAGATCTCGCACGAGGGCTGGTGGCCGACGGGATGTCGGGAGTTCTGGGCGGAATCTTCAATGCCTTTGTCGACACCGTTTTCTCGCAGAATGTCGGCGCCGTTGCCACGACCCGGGTGTACAGCCGGTACGTGACCGCTACCAGCGGTGCCATTCTGATCGTCCTCGGCCTCATCCCGCGAATGGGTGAAGTGGTTGCAGCCCTGCCTGATCCGGTGGTCGGCGGCGTCGGAATCATCTTGTTCTCCACTGTCGCCGTGGTCGGAATCAACACGCTGCGCAAGGTCGATCTCAGCGACCCGATCAACACCACGATCGCCGCTGTATCGGTGGGGATCGGTATTCTTCCGGAATTTGCGGAAGGGATGTTCGAGCGATTCCCCTCCTCGGCTCAGATCCTCCTCGGTAGCGGCATCACCTTGGCTGCGGCCTCGGCCTTTTCGCTCAATCTGCTGTTCAATCACACCCGACTCGGTGAACTCGCGAGGCGATCGCGAGAGAGCCTCCATGCCACTGCAAAATCTGAACCCGCCACCAGCTCTGCAGGAGACGCCAGTGTCACAGTCCCAGTCTGATCCCTTCGAAGTGCCCGTCGTCGACATCTCGCCTTACGTGCTCGGTGGTGCCGACCAGGACAAGGCGCGAGTGGCTGCCGAAGTCGACCATGCTTGTCGGACTGTAGGTTTCATGCAGATTCGGGGCCACGGTGTTCCGGCCGCTGTTTCTTCCGGCCTCGCCGAAGCGATGGACGACTTCTTCGGGCTGCCGATGGAGACGAAGTCGGGCTACCGAATCGAGGGCGCGAATCGTGGGTACAGCCCGCCCAAGAGTGAGTCGCTGAGCCTGAGCCTCGGCGTCGAATCCGCGACCAGAATGAACGACTTTTTCGAGGCCTTCAACGTCGGAACCGAAGCCCGATCATTCACCGAACTCGAACTGTCGGAGGACGATTACGGAATCAACCTGTGGCCCGCAGTGTCTGGTTTCACGGCGCGGGTGGAGAATTACTACGCCCATGGCGAGCGGGTGGCACGCACACTGACCACCATTTTCGAAGACGCGCTCGGGCTGACCCCAGGATTCTTCGAGTCGATCACCGACCACTCCATCGACGTACTGCGGATGAACAACTACGCGTTACCCGAAGGGACGGTGACGTTGGACGGTGAGTTGAAGGGGATGGGCGAACATACCGATTTCGGGCTGGTCACCGTGCTGTGGGCGGATCAGGTCGAAGGTTTGCAAGTACTCGGGAGCGACCGACGCTGGCACGATGTCTGGCCGCACGACGGCGCGCTACTGGTCAACCTCGGGGATCTCACCGCGCGACTGACCAACGACAGGTGGATGTCCACGCTGCACCGAGTTGCGCCTCCGGTGGTGAACGGCACCATCAAGCGCCGGCGATCGGCGGCCTTCTTCCATGACGGAAACGTCGACGCGGTGATTGCGACCTTGCCGAGTTTTCAGGACGACTCCGGCTTGGAGTACGAACCCATTACCGTTCGCGATCACATCAAGGCCAAATTGGCCGGGTCGAGGCAGGGGAAGTCCAACGCCGCCGCAGGTCGTGAGGCGGCTCGGGTACTTTCGGCTGCAGAGCTCGAGGTCAAGCAGTGAGTGCACGGAACATCGTCCTGATCCACGGAGCATGGGCCGGCGGTTGGGTCTGGGATCGTGTGTGTGGCCCACTGAAATCGGCCGGCTTCTGTCCTGTTGTGGTGGAGCTTCCCGGCTCGGGAAGTTGGAACTCAGACGACGTGATCGATCTCGTTGTCGTTGCCGAACATGTTGTGGCAGTTGTCGAGTCCTTGGACGGGCAGTGCGCCCTCGTCGGTCACTCCGGCGGTGGCATCGTGGCCTCACAGGTGGCTGAGTTGCTGCCTTCGCGGGTAACGGGTCTTGTGTACGTCGCAGGGATGATGCTTCCATCGCAGACGGACTTCGGGATGCTCTGCATCGAACTCGGTCTGGAAAGTCCGGTCGGGATCTCACGTTGGTTGGTCCCCGCCGACGACGGGGATGCGACGGTGATACCGCCCGAAGCCGGTGCCGCTGTGTTCTTCCACGAAGCGCCGGTGGCTGATGCGATCTTCGCCGCGCGCATGCTCGTTCCACAACTGGAGTCAGCCCGCCTGATGGCACCGGTCTGGACGGAAGAGCGATTCGGAACCGTGCCGAGGTTGTATGTCGAATGCACGCTGGATCGAACCGTGCCGATCGAGGCTCAACGCGCCATGCAGAGACTTGTCCCCGGTGCCCAGGTGGTCAGCCTGGGCACCGACCATGCACCGCAGTTGTCGGCGCTCCCGGAGTTGATCGACGCGATCACCGATTTCGCCCGGCAGGTGTTCAGCCGAACTCGACCCCTTGAGCCAGCGGAAGCTGGTCCGAGTAATTGACGGTATTGGTGGCTCGGCGCATGTATGCCTTCCACGAATCCGAACCCGATTCGCGTCCGCCGCCAGTCTCCTTCTCCCCGCCGAATGCGCCGCCGATCTCCGCACCGGACGTTCCGATGTTCACGTTCGCGATGCCGCAATCGGAGCCGTCGGCGGCGAGGAAGCGCTCTGCTTCTCGCTGGTCGAGTGTGAAGATCGAGGACGAAAGTCCTTGAGGTACGCCGTTGTGCAGCGCAATGGCGTCGTCGAAGTCGGTGTAGGTCAAGACGTAGAGGATGGGTGCAAAAGTCTCCGCCCGCACCACCTCGGTCTGTGCGGGCATACGAACGAGGGCAGGTGTCACGTAGAACCCGGAATCGCCGACGCGGTCCCCGCCACACACCACAGTTCCGCCGTCCGCGCGTGCGGCCGAGAGCGATTTCTGCATCGTCTCGAACGCGGCTTCGTTGATCAGCGGCCCGACCAGAACACCGGAATCGAAGGGACTACCGACCTGGAGTTGCGCGTACGCGGACGCAACGCGGTCGACGACGTTGTCGGCGATCGACTCGTGAACGATGAGCCGGCGCAGTGAGGTGCAGCGCTGCCCGGCAGTTCCAGCGGCGGAGAAGACAATTCCGCGCACGGCAAGCTCGAGATCCGCCGACGGCGTGACGACTGCGGCGTTGTTTCCACCCAGTTCCAGGAGACTTCGTCCGAAGCGCTCGGCGACCCGCGGAGCCACGGCGCGGCCCATCCTCACGGAACCGGTGGCGCTGACCAAGGCCACGAGTGGGTTGTCCACGAGAGCCTCACCGACGTCACGTCCGCCGACGACCAACTGGTGAACGTCGATCGGTGCTTGACAATCCGCGAGCGCGCGTCGCAGGAGCGCGTCACATGCCAGCGCGGTCAACGGAGTGGTTTCCGAAGGCTTCCAGACGACGGCGTCGCCGCACACGAGAGCAATGGCGGTATTCCACGACCACACCGCGACGGGAAAGTTGAACGCGGAGATGACTCCGACAACGCCGAGAGGGTGCCACGTTTCCGTCAACCGGTGTCCGGGACGCTCGGACGGCATGGTGCGTCCGTAGAGCTGCCGGGAGAGACCGACGGCGAACTCGCAGATGTCGATCATCTCCTGTACCTCGCCGAGAGCCTCCGAGGTGACCTTCCCGGCCTCCAACGTCACGATTTCCGCGAGGTCATCCTTGTGCTCGGTCAGTAGGCTGCCCAGCCGGCGCACGACCGCGCCGCGCGCCGGAGCGGGGACGGTGCGCCAGGTGAGGAACGCGCGATGCGCCGCGTCGACGGCGTCGTCGACTTCTCTACCGGAGTGCTGCCGAACGGTACGCAGTTGCGTACCGGTGATGGGGGTTCGTGCGCTCAGGTCGCCGGCGGGCCACTCGACACCGCACGCGGCAAGGGCGCTTTCGGCGCGATCGGCGAGGCTCGAAGAATCAGGCAGGTTCACTGGGGAGTCCTCTGTTGTTGTGGGCGGGAGGCAGCACGGCACGTGACGCCTCTTGTTGTGCGCGGTACAGCTCGAACGGATCTTCGATGGTGCGGTCGATGGCGCCCTCCAATCGATCCTGCCCGTATTCGGCGCCGGGCGCATCGGAAACGAATCCGGTCACGGAATCGAGATTGGATGCGAAGATCCCGGCCGCGGAGGCAGGTAGGAAGTCCTCGTAGACGATCGGGTCGCGGACGACAACAGTTCCTTCGTTTCGGTACGTGAAGTACGCCAACCCCGCGGCATCGAGTTCGCTTTCGGAGTGCGGAAATTCGCTGTCCCAATCGGCGTCCTCGGGCGTGGCGATCAGTCGGTCGTAGATCGCTCGCCCGCTGCGGGTCAACGCGATTCCGCGTGCCTCCACCTCGCCGAATCTGACGCGGACGGGCTCAGTGGTGACCGATCCGTCGTGCTGACGGAAGAGTCTGTCTTCGGCCAATGCACGAAACGACGTCTGCCGCAGAAGTAGTGGTGGTCCGCTCCATCTCGGCGGGCCTTGGATGCGGTCGATCATGGTGATACCGCGCTCGGTCATGCGGCGGTACAACTCGTCGATGTCGAGCACTCGCGGGGTGAGGTGATTGACGTGGGTCGAGCCCTGCCCCGCAATGTCTGCAGCGACCGGCGAGATTGCGGCGAGTTCGCGGTACCAGCCCGCGTCGATGGGATCGGTGCCGAGCCGAAACGCCGAGGTCGCTGCATCGACGAACTGTGTCGCCTCGGGCTCCGTCAGCCCGCCCTCGCGACTCGATTGCCGTGCCCACTGCAGAAGTTCGGGAGAGAACAGGGTCCGGCGACGCAGGAACCTGGTGATCCGACGCTCGAGGTCGGTGTCGAAGAACCTGGAATCGGAACTGGTCAGCACCGAGGTGAAAACGCGGAACGGGTTCTGGGCGAGTTCGGCGGGATCGGTGGGGCGAAATGCCGTCGAGACAACGGGAATGGGGGAGTCGGTGAGCCGGAGGTCGTAATAGCCGACCGGAAACATACCGAATCCGCCGAAGACGGTGGCTACGTCACGTAGTTCGTCGAGAGTCCCCAGTCTGATGGCGCCGTGACGCTCGGCGCTGACTCTCGCCAGGCTGCCCAGGCGCTCCGCAGAATCCGGATGTTCGGCGGCAAAATCACGGTTCACCTGCATCGTTACATCTACCAAGGTGTTGTAAGCGGGGACCTCGTCGCCATACATCTTGGCGAGGGCCGCTGCGAACCGTGCACGTAGCTCCCAGGTTTCAACCATACGGATGTCCGATTGCGTTAGCCTGCGCAGGTGCGAGAAACAGAAACCAGTGACGTTGCCGGTGTTCCGGTCGACGAAACCGATCGACTCTTGATGCGTGAATTGGTCTTGGACGGCCGTGCCACTCTCGCGAGTCTTGCTGAGAAGGCTGGACTCTCGATCTCCGCAGTCCAGTCGCGAGTGCGTCGTTTGGAATCTCGCAAGGTGATCCGTGGGTACTCCGCGAAGATCGATCCGGAGGCACTCGGTCACAATCTGTCCGCATTTGTCGCCATCACTCCTCTCGATCCCTCGCAGCCCGACGATGCGCCTGCCCGCTTGCGTCATCTGCCGGCGGTCGTCTCGTGTCACTCGGTAGCCGGGAGCGAAAGCTACGTCCTCCTGGTCCGGGTGGCGTCACCTCGGGCGTTGGAGCGATTGCTGCAGGAGATCCGTACGGCAGCCAACGTCAACACACGAAGCACCATCATCCTACAAACTTTTTACGACGAATGACGCTTGTTCAATAACTTTTACGGTCCTCTATCGACACTCCCGGAAAATTGACATAGCCTTCGCGTATGAGTACTGCGATGCGAGACTTCGGTGACAGTGCGCTCTTTCCGGTCTACGACGTGTTGAAGGCCAGCATCCTCGTCGACGGATTCGATCTGATTCTCGACGTCGAAGGGTCGCGGGGTTCCTATCTCCGTGACCTGCGAGACGGAACCGAGTATCTGGACATGTTCGGTTTCTTCGGCTCTTCGGCCCTGGGTATGAATTACCCTGCGATCGCAGGCGACGAGGAGTTTCAACAGGAGTTGGCTGTCGTGGCCTCCAACAAGCCGAGTAACTCCGACATCTACACCGAACCCATGGCGCGCTTTGTTGCGGCTTTCGCTCGGGTACTGGGGGATTCGGCACTCCCACACTTGTTCTTCGTCGACGGCGGAGCCCTGGCGGTGGAAAATGCACTCAAGGTTGCCTTCGACTGGAAGAGTCGGTGGAACGAAAGCCGCGGGTTGTCAGCAGATCTGGGGACAAAGGTCCTGCACCTGACCGAGGCTTTTCACGGCCGCAGTGGTTACACGATGTCGCTCACCAACACCGAACCGGGCAAGGTCGCGCGATTCCCCAAGTTCGACTGGCCACGTATCGACTCGCCGTACCTGGCAGACGGCCGCGATGTCGAAGCTGCGGAGAGGCAAGCTCTCGATCAAGCGCGCCGAGCTTTCGCCGACAACCCCGACGACATTGCCTGTTTCATCGCCGAGCCGATCCAGGGCGAGGGCGGCGACCATCACCTCAGGCCGGAATTTCTGCAGGCGATGCAGGAGTTGTGCCACGAAAACGACGCCCTCTTCATTCTCGACGAAGTACAGACCGGTTGCGGAATCACCGGAACTGCCTGGGCCTACCAACAATTGGGTCTGAGTCCGGATGTGGTGGCGTTCGGCAAGAAAACGCAGGTGTGCGGAATCATGGCCGGCGGGCGCGTGGATGAAGTGCATGACAACGTGTTTCACGTCAGTTCTCGGATCAATTCGACGTGGGGTGGCAACCTCACCGACATGGTTCGTGCCCGGCGGATACTCGAAGTCGTCGAGCAGGACCGACTGATCGACCGCGTGCGATTCACGGGTGCGCATCTCCTTGCCCGGTTGACCGAAGTCTGCGGGCGGTACGCGGCGGCAACCGAGCCGCGCGGTCGTGGTCTGATGTGCGCGATTACGTTGGCGGACAGTGACCTTCGTGATCGCGTTGTCCAGCGACTGCGAGAAGACGAGCATGTGATGATACTGCCAACCGGGAAGAGAGGAATCAGATTCCGTCCCGCGCTGACGGTGACCACCGGTGAGTTGGACGACGCGGTCGACGCAGTCGAGCGAGTGCTCGAGCGCGAAGTCTAGGCTCTGGCCTGGAGTTCGCTCCACACTCGATCCGGTGTCATCGGTGTGGAGTACATACGCACTCCACACGCGTTGGCTATCGCGTTTGCCAACGCCGGTGCTACCGGATTGAAGGGGGCCTCACTCATCGATTTCGCGCCGAAAGGCCCGAGTTTGTCGTACGTGTCGGCAAACAGTACTTCGGTGATCGGCAAATCTCCGATCTGTGGAACGTGGTAATTGCGTAGCTGAGGATTGATCACTCGGCCTTCTTCGATGACGATTTCCTCCGACAGTGCAGCGCCGAGGGCCTGTCCCACACCGCCTTCCACCTGCCCTCGCAGTTGTGCCGGGTTCATGACGGTGCCGGCATCGGCGGCCTGAACCGACTGCAGGATCTTCACCCGGCCGGTATCCGTGTCGACGGCAACGCGAAAGCCGTGAACGTTGAACGAGACCGAGCGCGGTGTTCCGTCGTGGCGACCGTCAGCGGCGAGCGGGCCACCTTCGAGTAGCGTCGCGAAATCGAGGCAACCGTGGGACGTTTCGACCCCGCCCGGCGAAAGATCGTCGATCTGCGCGCCGCGGCCACTCAATCGCACCGCACGGGTCAGTATTCGCTCGCGAAGGCGCTCGCAGGCGATCAGGAGCGCCTTGCCGGCGACCACCGTTCCCGTCGACCCGAATGCTCCGGTGTCGTATCCGCCGGCATCGGTGTCGGATTGAACAATCGTGATGCGATCGACTGTCGTCCGCAATTCGGTGGCCGCGATCTGTTGGTGAATCGTAGTGGTTCCGTTGCCGAACTCAGCGGTGCCGATGTTCACGACGTACCGACCGTCGGCCTCGAGTGCGACGGTGGTGTCGGAGAAGTGACCACGCGGCGGGATCGTCGCGATCATGGCAATTGCCATGCCCCGACCGATCTGCCAACGCGTCCCTGCCGGTGCAGCCTCTCCGCGTCCGCTCGACAGTGCACTGTCGACGAGGTCGATGCACTGGTCCAGTCCGTAGCTGCCGAATTCGAGATCACCGTCTTCGACGTGCCAGTCGACAAAATCGTCTCCGGGAACGACGACGTTGCGCCGCCGAAACTCGAAGGGGTCCATGCCGAGACGATCCGCGAGCTGATCCATGGCCGACTCGACGGCGAAGATGATCTGGCCGAGCCCGTAACCACGAAAGGCCCCGGAGGGAACGTTGTTCGTGTAGACCGCTTCGGCGTCGACGCGTTTGGTCGCAGCGCGATAGACCGCCATGGATTCGGCGCAACCATGGAACATGACTCCGATCGAATGGTTCCCGTACGCCCCCGCGTCGGAAAGGACGTCGATAGCGAGCGCAGTGAGAGTTCCGTCGGCGTCGGCGCCCGCACGCACCGATACTCGCATCGGATGCCGTGACGGTGCGATGGTGAACTGATCGCTGCGGCTGAACTCGTAGGCTACGGGCTTGCCGGTCTTCAAGACGGCCAGTGCGACCAGATCCTCGGTGAGTAGTTCCTGCTTCCCGCCGAAACCCCCGCCTACCCGTTTTGCGAACACCCGGATTCGGCTGCGATCGAGATCGAAGATGTGGGCCAATTCGTCCCGAACCAGAAACGGCACCTGTGTGCTGCTTCTGATGACGAGACGGCCCTCCTCGTCGAGCCACCCCACTGCGCCGTGAGTTTCCAAGGCCACGTGCTGGACTCGCGCAGTTTTCCACGTACCTTCGACGACTGCAGTCGCATCCGCGAGCGCACGGTCCAGATCGCCGACGCCATCGTGAAGCGCGGCAACCACGTTGCGAGGGGCCTCGGCGATCCGCGAGCTCTCGTCCTTGTCGCCGTGCAGGAGTGGAGCGCCGGGGGAACGCGCCAGATCTGGTTCGAATACCGCGTCGCGTACCTCGTAGTCGACTTCGATCAGCGAGAGTGCACGTTCCGCCTGCGTCGGGGATTCGGCGATGACCGCGGCTACGCGCTGGCCGCGGAAACGGAGGGTGCTGTCGAACACGCGCGTGTCGTCCGGATCGTCGTTGCGGTCCTCGTGCCGGGCGGTCGAGAACAGCACGTCCGGACTGTCATGAAAAGTGAGGACCGCAGCGACGCCCGGCGCCGCTTCGGCTGCTGCCGTGTCTATCCGCGTTATGTGTGCGTGTGCGTGCGGACTGCCGAGTACTGCGACGTGAAGCAGGTCGACCGGCATCTCACCCGGGGAGAAGTCCATGGTGTACTGCTCGGTTCCCGTGACGATGCGCGCGGACGCCGGTGCTGCGATCGAACGCCCCTGAGCCCCGCCTATTTTGGCAGTCTCCGTATTGGATGTACCGGCGAGAGCGTCACGAATGGACCGATAACCGGTGCAGCGGCACAGGTTACCTTTCATCGAGCACGCGAGATCGGATTTTTGCTCGACCGACAACGCTGATGCGGTGACTACCATTCCCGCTGTACAGAAACCACATTGGAATCCGCCCGCGTCCACGAATGCCTGTTGAATGGGGTGAAGTTTCTCCGGTGTTCCGAGACCGGAGGCGGTGACGACGTCGCGGCCGTCGATGCGATGGGCGGGAAATATGCACGAATGGGTGGGGTGTCCGTCGACCAGCACCGAGCAGGCGCCGCAGTCCCCGGCATCGCACCCCTTCTTGACGGAGTTCGCTCCGTGCTCGCGGAGGAAAGTTCGCAGGCACTGTCCTGGGCGGGGCTGGTCGTCGCGCGGAACTCCGTCCACCGAGTACTTCATTCCAGTTCACCTCGGATTTCTTCGGCAAGAAGCTCGGTCATCGCCTTCCGCCACGGCGCAGTTCCATGGACATCGGTGAAGTAGGCGTCTTCCGGAATCCTGCTGCTCAACGCATCCGCAAGTGCTGTGGCGTCGGGGAGTTCGTCGAATTTGAGAGCGTACGGACGGCGGGTCGCGGCGGTGATCGCCAGCGTGAAACCGTCGGCGCCGCAGCGTCCGGCCACGGCTACGGCCGATCGCCCAAGTGACGTCTGAGCCAGCTTTCGCATCGCGGTACGTGCAGTCAATGCATGCACGGGAATCCGGATACTGCGGATGATCTCGCCGGACCTGAGTACGTTTCGAGAATCGTCGATAACGAAATCGACTACGGGGAACGAGTATTCGGTACCGTCCGGACGCCAGATCGTCAGTTCGGCATCGAGAGCGGTACACAGAGTCGTCATCGCTCCGGCCGGGAAGGAGAGCGCGATGTTGCCGCCGACTGTCGCGTATCGCAACACCTTCCACGATGCGAGTAGTGCGTCAGCGCAGTGTTGGAACAGCGCTGCGGCGCGCCAGGATGCGGGAAGTTCGGCGCGGCACAGTTCCTCGATGGTGCAGGTGGCCGCGATCTCGAGACCGAGATCGCCGACCGCCACAGCTTCCCAGTCGAAGCCCGCAAGGTCGACAAGGGTGGTCAGGTGCGGCTGCGGTTCCGAGTACAGCCAGGTGCCGCCACCGATGAACCCGATGCCGGGTGACGCACAGGGGAGTTCGGCGCGGGTCCGCGGCACCAGAACTTCGTCGACGCTGTGCAGGTCCATCGCGACCTCAAGCCTTTCCGAGTAGATCGCGGTGTGCGCGTGCGACATCCGAGGCCACGACGTCCTCGTCGACGGTGGTGACTCGTCCGTCGGCAACTACGATTCGTCCGTTGACGAGCAGTAACTTCAGCGGGGGAGTCGAGCCGAGTACGAGCGCCGCCACCGGATCGGTGATGCCGGCATGCGCGACGGTGTCGAGTTTCCACACCGCCAGGTCGGCAAGTTTTCCGACCTCGATCGATCCGATTTCGCCCTCGCGGCCCAGAACTCGTGCGCCGCCGATCGTTCCCAATTCCAAGGCTTTTCGCACCGTCATCGTCTGCGGTCCGCCCTTCGCGCGAGCAAACAGAAGTGCATGACGAGACTCCTCGATCAGGCTGCAAGCTTCATTGCTCGCCGCGCCGTCCACGCCGAGCCCCACGGTGACCCCGCCGTTCACCAAATCGGCGGCACGGGCGATACCGGCTCCCAGGCGCGCGTTGGAGGTCGGGCAGTGCGCCGCCGCAGTTCCGGTTCGCGCCATCGTCTCGATACCGGCGTCGTCGAGATGGACTGCGTGGGCGTACCAGACGTCCGGGCCCACCCAGCCGACTCGTTCCATGTATTCGACCGGCGTGCAACCGAAATGCTCGCGGCAGAATCTCTCCTCGTCCAGTGTCTCGGCCAGATGCGTGTGCATACGCACGCCGTTTTCGCGGGCCAGCGTCGCGGACTCGCGGAGCAATGCCTCCGTCACCGAGAAGGGTGAGCAGGGAGCTACCGCGATCTGCAGCATCGATCCGGGATTCGGGTCGTGCCAACGGTCGATTACCGACTGCGTGCCGGTCAGGATGTCATCGAGTTTTTCCACGACGTGATCCGGTGGCAGGCCGCCGGAACTCTGGCCGAGATCCATCGACCCACGACACGGGTGGAATCGAAGGCCGACCTGCGCAGCCGCGGTGATCTCGGCCTCGAAAACGTCGCCGGCGTCGCGGGGAACGACGTAGTGGTGGTCGGTGGTGGTCGTACATCCGGTTTTCGCCAACCACGTGAGGCCGCCGGTGGCCGCCACGTGGACGGCGTCGGCGTCGATACCTGCCCAGACGGGGTACAGGGTGGTCAGCCACTCGAAAAGCGTCGAGTCCGCGGCCAGGCCTCGGGTGATCCATTGGTAGAGATGATGATGTGTGTTGACCAGACCCGGCGTGATCAGGCAACCACTCCCGTCGATCACCTGCGCACCCGGGTATTCGGGTGGCGTTCCGGCGCCGACGTCGACGATCTTGTTGCCCGAGATCACCACATAGCCGTCGGAGTACTCGGAGCGGTCGCCGTCCATCGTGACCACATGAGCGCCCGCCACGACGAGTGTTGCCCCGAGAGCTGATTCGGTCACGACAACCAACCGGCGTAGGTGGTCCACGACGGCCCCGCGTCTGGTGCGTCGGATCGGCTGACCGCAGCTTGGATCAGGCCGTACGGACGATCCGCAGCGTGGAACACCTCGTTGTCGTTCTCCACTCCGAAGCGGCCGAGTGCATATTCGAAATGATGCTTGTTGGGTGCGGACAGTCGAACCTCCGCGATGATCGGGAATTCCTCGAGGATTGCCTTGCCGATGTGGAAGAGCGTCTGCTGCAGGGCAAGTGAATGTACCTGTGCGAACTGCTTGACGATCTGTGCCTTGATGCCCGCGTAGACCGATTCCCAGTCGATGTCGGTGGTGACGAATCGCCACTGGGCGACCAACGTCGTCGCCATGACGCGGTCGTCGGTCGGCTCGAGAACGGTGTACGGATCTTCGAGAAAACCCGAGAACTCACTACCAGTCGATTTGAGGATCACCAGGTCCTTCAGGCCGCCGATCACCCATGTCCCGGTATCGGAGATGGTGATCGACGCCGTCCGAACTTCCTGACCCTTCCGAATCCAGGTGTAGTCGTGCTCGCTGCCGTCGACAATCGCACGCTCCCAGGCGTATTCCTCGATCTCGATCCGCGCGCCACTGACCGGTTCGATGTCGTCGACGAAATGACGGGCGAGTTCGAGTCCGTACGTCTCGATCGAGATCAGACCCTTTTCCTTGGCGTAGGAGTAGGCCGTTTGTTTCTGCGTGTCGGTCGGCAGAACCTTCGATTGATCACCGGTGAGGTATGCGTCGGCGAAATCCCCACGCAGGCAGGTGGAGACGTTGATGTCGTGAATTTCGTGACGGGGGGTGTCTCGATAGATTCGGACTACTCGATTTTCCGCTTTGCCGTACTGGTGACCCGATAGTTCGATCGATCCGCTCAACCGTTCGGTGTTCGTACTGCCGGTTGTGATGTTGCCGGTCGTGATGTTTTCGGTAGTCACGTGTTCAGCTCCCGCGATAGGTGGAATAAGCAAAGGGCGACAGCAACAGTGGGACGTGATAGCCCCGTGCCGTGTCGTCCACCCGGAAGGTCACTGTCACTTCCGGGTAGAAGTTTTCTTGTCCGTTGGTCTCGAAATACGTTCCGGTGTCGAAAGTCAGGGTGTAGTGACCGGCGGTCAGGCCACCGGGAGCAAGTTCGGGGATGCGGCCGTCGGAGTCGGTCTCCGCAGTGGTGACGGAGGCGCCGTCTCGATCACGAAGTTCGACGCGAATCCCCGCCGCGGGGTTGCCCGTCGTCGCGTCGAGAACGTGCGTGCTGAGGGTCTTGCTCATGCTGTGCCTCCGGCGAGTGCATCGATCAGACGGGCGAGTCTGATCCGATTGATGGCGGCCAATTCGGTTCGAAGCACGGAACGCTCGGTCGCCGGGTCGTTTCGGAGACGACCTCGAAGGATGTCGAGGAGCTCCGTTCCAGATTTCCCCGACGCGCAGACCAGGTAAACATGGCCGAATGTCTCTTCGTACTCGGCGTTCTTCCGTCGAAGTTCCGCGAGTACGTCTTCTGTCGCCGACGAGACTCCCGACTGTTCACGGGTAGAGGCCGCGCTCTCGCTTCGCTCACCGATTCGTGGGTGGCCGGAGAGAGCGTCGTCGATCTCGGACTCGGGAAGCTCGGCCAGCACCGCATCTGCTTTGTCGAACAGAGCTTCCAGATCGGCGAACGGGCGAGACGAGGCGATTTCCTGTGCCCACACGGCGGAATGGCAACACTCGAGCAGCGCCGCGACTGCCTGGTGGTCACCGAGCGCATCGAAGGCTCCGAGACCACTGGAATTCGTTGTAGGCATGTCCACAGGATTACTTGAGCATGTTACGGATCTGTAGCGCAGCAATTACGGGAGATGATGTGTCTCGATCTTATTTCTCCGGCTGCTCTTCCCCGATCACGGTTTCTCGGCGACCGATACATTCTCAGGTATGACCGATACTCCGAAGCTGTCTTCCGTCGTACCGTCCCTGGCGAACCTCCGAGACATCGGTGGCTCCGAATCGAGCTTCGGTGGCACCGTCCGCACCGGGAGCGTGTTTCGTTCCACCGATCTGGCATCGCTCAGTGCGGACGGCGCACAGACCCTCGCCGATCTGGGCATCGTCACGATCTACGATCTGCGCACCGAATCCGAACGCGAGACGGCACCGGATCTGACGCCGGACGGTATCCGAGAAATCGGCCTGGACGTATTGGCGGACAAGCAGTATCGCGCCATTCCGGCTCAGATGCAGCAGATGATCGCCGACCCGGCGTTTGCTGCCGAAGCATTGGGCAGCGGCCAGGCGCTCGAGTACTTTCAGGGAAGTTACCGCGATTTCGTGACCTTGCCGAGTGCGGTCGCGTCGTACCGGCAACTGTTCGTCGACTTGGCCCAGCCGCCCAGCTCGCCGGCACTCATTCACTGCACCACGGGCAAGGATCGGACGGGTTGGGCCGCCGCCGCGTTACTTCTGTTCCTGGGCGCTTCCGAGGACGCGGTCTTCGCGGACTACCTCGAAACCAACAAGATTTTGTTGCCGATGTTCGCGCCGCTCCTCGAGCGATTCGAGGCCAAGGGGATCGACCCGACCCTGCTCGAGGGTGTCCTCGGTGTCAGGCGCGAGTACCTGGAGGCGTCGATGGCAGAGCTCGCGCAGGTACACGGATCCATCGAGGCGTACTTCACCGACGGCTTGAAGATCGACGCGTCGACCCAGGACCAATTGCGGAGCAACCTGCTCAGCTGATCAGGACCTGCTCGGCTCGTCTCGGCGGGAAGTTCGTCGCCTCGTCACGAGGCTGACGATACCGATCCCGATGGCGATGCCGAGCAGGTCGGCGCTGCCGTCCCAGATCGAACCGGAACGCGAAATGGGCAGCGCTGCTTGAAGAACCTCGGACGTCGCGGCAAAGATCAACAACCACACAGCCGTGAGCCACACCGGGATCCGCGCGTGCAACGAGGTGATCGCCAATACCGCGAACATCAGCGTGTGAGTGATCTTGTCGGTGTTCTCCGGGCTCGAGGGCACGGTGGAACCCGGGGAGAAGAGCATGATCAGGGCAATGACCACGGCGATCGCCAACGGCCAGTATCGGTTGTTCTTCAATTCGTCTGCCCCTCGACGACGACGAGTCCGAGTGCACCTTCGGCGAATCTGGTGACGGCGTCGGCGGCCGTCGTGAGCGCCTCGGTGTGCCCGTCGCGGGCCCAGCCGGTGAGCAGGGCGGTGGAGTCGAGAGGCGTCAGAACGACCTCGGCGAGAAGCTCACCGGTGTTGGGTTGGCACACTGCCCAGGAGTAGACGCTGTTTTCGTGCCACTGAGCGCTTCGCTGACTCACGTAATCGGGGTCGGTGATACCACCATCGGCAAGGGCGGGGCGGTCGTCCACACGCTCGTCTGCGCGTAGTGCGCGTAGATACCAGCCGCCTGCGTTGATCTCGATCGGCTCCATCAGTCGGAGTCCCGCTCGCGGCGGCGCTTGGCTTTGCGTTCCCGGTCGGTACCGAACAGCAGTGCACCGGCCAGGGGAATCGCGAGGAACCACAACCAGGTGCCGGTGACGAAGAACAGGATCACCGCGAGAATCGGGACGACGGCCATGACGCGACCGGACCAGTCGGGGTTGAAGCCTCGCTCCGCCGGTGCGTCGGGAGGCGTCACCATCGACAGGGGAGCGGTGCCGGGGGCTTGGTAGTTGCCCGGAAGATCGGCGAACACCGGAACGAGTTCACTGCGAGTTGTTGCGGCACTGACGATTCCGCTTCTCTCGTCGAACTCGGTGACGGTGAGGCGGCCTGCGGCGAAGTGCTCGCTCAGGAGATCGAGTGCCTGCTCGCGTTCTGCAGTGCCGATGCGAATGTCGGGGACGTCAGCCATCGTTACAGCCTACTCAAACGACTGTGCGCCTTTCCGGTAGTGGGGACTACCGGAAAGGCGCACGGGGCCGGAGGCCCTACTTCAGTTCTGCGAGAACCGTTCCCTGCGTGATTGCTGCACCCGGCTCGACGGACAGTCCGGTGACGACACCGGCCTTGTGCGCGTTGACGGGGTTTTCCATCTTCATGGCTTCGAGAACGGCGATCAGATCGCCTTCTGCGACTTCCTGGCCTTCGGTCACTGCAACCTTGACGACGGTGCCCTGCATCGGAGCCGTGACAGCGTCACCCGATGCTGCACCTCCGCCGGCGCCGCCGCGCTTGCGCGCCTTCGGCTTCTTGCGGATCGCACCGGAGGCAGCGCCGCCGCCGTTGCCGAGCGAGAACTGGCCCGGGAGGGAAACCTCGACGCGACGTCCACCGACCTCGACGACGACGTTCTGACGCGGCAGAGCCTCGTCCTCGTCGTCTACGGGAGCACCGGCGCCTGCGTACGGCTCGATGGGGTTGACCCAGTCGGTTTCGATCCACTTGGTGTAGATGTCGAACTTCTCGCCGTCACCGATGAACGCCGGGTTCTCGACGATGTGGCGGTGGAACGGGAGAACGGTCGCGAGGCCGTCGATCTCGAACTCGGCCAGAGCGCGCGATGCCCGCTGGAGGGCTTCTTCGCGGGTGGCGCCGGTGACGATGAGCTTGGCGAGCATGGAGTCGAATTGTCCGCCGATGACGTCGCCGGCAACGACACCGGAATCGACGCGAACGCCGGGGCCCGTGGGCTCACGGTAGACGGAGACCGGGCCGGGGGCAGGCATGAAGCCGCGGCCGGCGTCTTCGCCGTTGATGCGGAACTCGAAGGAGTGTCCACGCGGGGTGGGATCTTCCTTGATGGAGAGTTCTTCGCCGTTGGCGATGAGGAACTGCTGACGCACGAGGTCGATGCCCGCGGTCTCTTCCGTGACGGGGTGCTCGACCTGCAGGCGGGTGTTGACCTCGAGGAAGGAGATGGTGTCGCCCTGAACCAGGTACTCGACCGTTCCGGCGCCGTAGTAGCCGGCTTCCTTGCAGATGGCCTTGGCGGATGCGTGGATGCGTGCGCGCTGGTCGTCCGTCAGGAAGGGAGCGGGAGCCTCTTCGACGAGTTTCTGGAAGCGACGCTGCAGCGAGCAGTCGCGGGTACCGGCGACGACGACGTTGCCGTGCTGGTCGGCGATGACCTGAGCCTCGACGTGGCGGGCCTTGTCCAGGTACTGCTCGACGAAGCACTCGCCGCGACCGAAGGCTGCGATGGCCTCACGGGTGGCCGACTCGAACAGCTCGGGGATTTCCTCGATGGTCTGGGCGACCTTCATGCCGCGTCCACCGCCACCGAAGGCAGCCTTGATCGCAACCGGGACGCCGTATTCCTTGGCGAATGCGACGACCTCGTCGGCGCCCTTGACGGGATCCTTGGTGCCTGCTGCCATCGGCGCCTTCGCGCGTTCTGCGATATGGCGTGCCGTGACCTTGTCGCCGAGGTCGCGGATGGACTGCGGTGACGGACCGATCCAGATGAGGTTCGCGTCGATGACGGCCTGGGCGAAGTCGGCGTTCTCGGAGAGGAAACCGTAGCCGGGGTGGATGGCGTCGGCGCCGGACTTCTTGGCTGCGTCGAGGATCTTGTCGAACACGAGGTAGGACTCGGCGGACGTCTGTCCACCGAGGGCAAATGCCTCGTCTGCGAGCTTCACGAACTGCGCGTCTGCATCGGGCTCGGCGTAAACGGCAACGCTGCCGTAGCCGGCATCCTTGGCCGCCCGGATGACCCGTACCGCGATTTCACCGCGGTTCGCGACAAGCACCTTCGTAATGTGCGCGCTGGCATGACTGGGCACTGAGCCTCCTGTGGTTCGCATAGTCTGTCTCCGCGGTGTATTCCTCTGGGATTTCACCATCGGGGGATTGGCATCACTTCGGAGTGTATGCATCGCTTCGGCGCTGGTTGTAACCGGATCGCTAAAGCCCACTCCGGCTTAGGAAACGGTTTCGAAAACTACCGATGAGTAGCTGTCGGAGGTGGCGGCGTCCGGTTCGGTGACGATTTCTTCGATGGTCCGGCGCAGTGCGGCCACGTAGGCGTGAACCGCGGCGTTCGCCGTCTCGTTGCCTGGGTACCTGACCGCGAGGTTGAGTCCCTGGGGTGTGCGGTTGATCCAGATGTAGACGTCGTGCGTATATGCCTTGCTTCGAAGTGCTCTGGCGTTCCATTCGGGCCATTGTGCGGCTTCGGGCACGAAGCGAACGTCCATGTAGGACACGACGAATCGCGGTCGGATCGGGGTTTCGAGGTGCTCACCGATCCGATCGAACGGGACAGCTGCGGCAGGCTTGACCGAAGCGATGGATTCGGCGGCGCGTGTCGCGAGGTCGCCGAACGAACAGTCCGATCCAACGGCGAACTCGACCGGGCACAGTCCGACGAACCAGCCGAGCGCGCCCGCCCACTCCTGAGCGCTGCGGGTGTGAACCGGCGTCACGACCTCGAATCGATCGGATCCCGCGACTTCGCGACCTACAGCGGCAAGTCCGCCGAGAAGTCCGGCGAAGTACCCCACGCCGGTGGCTGCACACGTCGAACTGAAGGCCTTGGACTGGTCGGCGTCGAGCAGCCAGGTCGACAGGCCGTTCTGAGAATCGGTTCCACGGTCTCCGATCGGTAGCGGGAACTGGGGTAGACCGTCCGTGCCGAGAGCCTTTCGCCAGATCTCGACCGCAGCCTTCTCGGCTTCCATGTCGGCCATCTGCTCGCGTTCGACGGCACCGAAATCGACGTAGCTGCCCACCGGAAACAGATTTGCAGCACTACCGGTCGAGGCCTCGCGGTAGAGAGCTGCGATCTCGTGAGCGACCAGCACGATCGAGAACCCGTCGATGATCGAGTGGTCCGCCGCGAAGAACACGGTGAACGGACCGTCGCCACCGCGGGGCGTCAACGTCGCGAAGACGTACGACGGCCAACTGTGCGGGGACGCGTAATCGTCGAACAGGCGGTGAAGGTGGTCGAAGTTGTCCTGGCTGGACGCGTCGTAGCCGTGGCTGACGACCCCGATGTCGATTCCGCCGAGCGGGACCGTGTGCCGGGTGATCTCGCCGCTCGAGGGTTCGAGGACGGTATGCGAGCGCAGAACTTCGTGACGGTCGATCCACCGGCCGAGAGCGACTCGGAACGCATCGACGTCGAGCGGGCCGGAAATCTCGAAAGCTGTTCCCAGCCAAGACTTGTCGCCTGCGCCTGCAGCGGAACGGTTGAGATGTGCCTCGTGAATGTAGGAGACGGGCCGCGGATCCGGAACCCAGGGCCCGGTTGCGCACGGCAACCATTCGACGAGTGCGCCGGCCGGAATCGCATAGTCGGCCAGTTCGGTGAACTCCATGTTTTCAGCCCCGCAAGTGCCGCTTGATGCGCGCGAGCATGGCCGACATTCCGCGCAGACGGAGCGGGCTCACGGCTTCTGCGAGACCGAGCGCCGAATAGAAGTCGTCGGGTACACCGAGGATCTCGTCGGCGCTGTGGCCGTCGAGCCCCTGCGCGAGGATCGATGCGAAACCACGCGTCGTGGGAGCCTCGGGGGGAGCGCTGAAGTACAGACGGACGTTGTCGCGATCCGAATCGTCGACCGAGAGGAAGAGCGGCGACTGACATTCGGGGACCGGCTCCATCGCGCTCTGCTCGAGCTCCGCCGGCAACGGCGGCAGCTCTCGGCTGAACTCGAGAAGAAGGGTGAGCTTGTCCGAGGCGCCGACGGCCGCGAAGTCGTCGACGATCTCGGCCAGAGCCGAAGGAAGAGCGCTCATGACGCCGATACGGAGGACGGAACGGCGCCGGGCTCTTCGCCCTGGACGATCGGGACGCGCACGGCATTGCCCCACTCGGTCCATGAACCGTCGTAGTTACGAACGTTCGGGTAGCCGAGAAGATGAGTCAACACGAACCAGGTGTGACTGGAACGCTCACCGATGCGGCAGTACGCGACGATGTTGTCGTCGGCCGACAGGTCGCCGTAGATCTCGCCGAGTTCGGTACGGGTGCGGAAGCGGCTGTCCGGTGCCGCTGCCTTCGCCCACGGGATGCTGAGCGCGCTGGGAATGTGTCCACCACGCAACGCACCCTCTTCGGGGTAGTCGGGCATGTGGGTGCGCTCGCCGGTGTACTCCTGCGGAGATCGCACGTCGATGAGCGGCCCGTCGCCCAAGTGCGCGAGAACGTCGTCCTTGAATGCGCGGATGGGAGCGTCGTTGCGCTCGACGACCGGGTAATCCGTTGACGTGATGTCGGGAACGTCGAAAGCGGTGTCGCGGTTCTCGGCGATCCACGCATCGCGGCCACCGTCGAGAAGACGGACGTCCTCGTGGCCGAAAAGAGTGAAGACCCACAGTGCGTAGGCCGCCCACCAGTTGCTCTTGTCGCCGTAGATGACCACGGTGTCGTCGCGGCCGATGCCCTTGCGGTTCATCAACTCTGCGAACTTCGCACCGTCGATGTAGTCGCGGGTGACCGGATCGTTGAGGTCGAGATGCCAGTCGATCTTCACGGCTCCGGGGATGTGGCCGACGTCGTACAACAACACGTCTTCGTCGGATTCGACAACCTTGAGGCCCGGCGCACCGAGATTCGCCGAGAGCCATTCCGTCGAGACCAACCGGTCGGGATGCGCGAACTCGGCAAACGCGGTTGAGGGATCGGGGGCAACGGGCACGGGCGTACTCCTGAAGACGAATCGTTCGGTTCGAACACGGACTTGATCGATTCTATGCGCTGTGCGCAAGGTGAGACGCCCGGAAGCAGGTTCTGCCTGCTCGTGCCCGTTGCCGACCCTAAATCCTCGGTGTTCCTGCTCCGACGCTCGAATCTCTCAATTGTTCGGTGACACTTCCGATCGGCGTCACGCCCCGGGCGCAGACTTCTCTCAGAATCCGGTCGAGTTCGGTGAGGAAATTCACCATGGTGTCGTTTGCCGTCTCGGTATCGGGAAAGCGTGAACGCAGCGAGAGACCACGGTTCGTTCGCGAAATCCAGAACTGGGCATCGTCGGCGACCGTCACATTGCTGATGTGATGGGCGTTGAGGAGATCATGATCGTCTGTGCCGGGTAGTTTGCGGTAATCGATGTACGACACCATGAAGACGTCGGTGCGCGTGCGTCGAATCTTGTCGCCCAAAGCATCTCGAACCTGGGCCATGGTGACGCCCTCGAGCGTCAACGCAACTCGGAACGACGCGTGCGTATGTGCAAGGGATGCACCGAAATCCGCATCGGGAGTGATCTGGACCGTGATCGGCGCGCTGGTGGTGAGCCAGCCGATCGCGTCGGCCCACCGCGGATCTTTGCGAATGTGAAGCGGAAATTGCAGCGGAAGCGTCGACTGCCCGGTGTACGAGTGGACGGAAAGTCCCATCGCAGTGAGGATTCCGGTGAACACGCTACCGCCGGCGGATAGGCAGATCTCGTCGAACGTCGCCGTCAACTCCTCGTCGAGCAGCACGCGCACATCGGCGCCCTGCGGCGCGGGCTTTCCGCCCTCGACGCCGAGATCCAAGGGGAAACTCGGTGATGTGCCACCGCAGATCTCGTAGAACCTTGCCCACTCGCGGATTCGAGGGTCGTTGTCGACTGGAAGCAGAGCGTCTGCCTCCAGTTCGCAGTACCGCACGAAACTTCCCGGGTCACCCAGTCGGCTCATCACTGCGTCGACGGCCTCGTGGTCGGTCAGATCGGGTAGGGCGATCAGTCCCTCGTAGATCTGTCGCAGTTCCCCGAGAGCGATGACCAACGAGTAGCCGTCGACGAGTGTGTGATCGAACGCGCTCAGGACCGTGTAGTGCTCTTCGCGTTCGACCGTGGCAAACGTGTATGCAGGGAAGGTCAGTGGATCGCATACCGTCGTGAATCGCTTCTTGAGATGCGCTCGGAGGTCTTCGGTCGAATCGAATTTCAGAGGTTCCGAAGTCTCGATGTGTGTGCCGTCGGGATCGAGTCCCATTCGGGTGGTGGTGAACTCGCCCACCTCGAATCCTGTGTGCAGAGTGTCATGGCGACTGATGAACAGGCGCAGCGCGAGATCGAGTGCAGGCCGATTCAGTTCTCCGGGAAGGTCGAATGCGGCTGCCATCCACACACTCCGGCCCATGCCGTGTGTTCGCGCAGTCTCGAGGTGAAAATGCTGGTTGTACGACGGTGGTACTTCCGACTCGGTGACGGCGCCGTCCGCGGGCTGGAGCGACCATTCGGTGACGATTCCGGGCTCGAGTCCGTATCGATCGATCGAGGTGACATGCATCAGGCCGCTCCCTCTGGTGCCGCGAACGAGTAGTCGCCTTGAGCTGCAACAGTTTTGATGATCTTGGAGACGTGCTCGGCGAAGCGGGTGGCCGATTCGTGGGCAATGGGGGTGTCGGGGTGAGACACGGCGATCCAGGTTCCGGTGTGCATCCGGTTGATCCACATCGACGCGATCTGAGTCTCTTTGCCGCCGACGATTCCCGTTGCCTTCGTCTCGGCATAACTGTACGGATCCGGCATGCGGCGGCCGTCGATGTACGAGACGATCGGCGGCGGGGTGAGCGTCTTCGACAGTCCGCCGGGTGCGGAATCCGACTCGGCCAAGCTCGACAGAACCAGATCGATGACCTGCTGCACAGAGACATCGAGGAGTGCCTTGCCGTCGTGGTACCCCTGCTGCCCGAGCTTTGCCAACTCGGTGAAGCGTCGCTTGTCGTCGACGTCGATGCCGACCGGGATCAGGTTGATGTACCAGCCCTGCGCAAACGAGTCGGCCTCGGTTCGTGTGCTGACCGGCGAGAGGGCGATGTACTTGTCGCGTCCGGCGAGTTCGAATTCCGCAATCGCGAGCGCGGTGAACATTCCGCCGATGAAGTTGGCGCCGTTGGCTTTACAAACCGCACCGAACTTCTCGCACTCGATGTCGTCAGCCAGGTCGAAGCGTGAACCGATAGCCGGTTTGGGCGCGTCTTCGGCCCCGAGAGGGAGCGGAAATCCGGGGAACGAGCCGCCGCTACGCATGAGGTAACCGAGCCACTGGTGCACTTCGGGTGACTGCATCGTCAGCTCGGTCGTCCGTGCGCGCTCGACGCGACCGAACTGCGCGTAACTTCCCGCGGGGCCCAGTTCGGGATGTGACCCGGTCGTTTCCGCTGCGTAGAGCTGACGCAATTCCGCGTACATCAACACCATCGAGTTCATGTCCGAATGGGCGTGGTCGACTGCATGGAACAGGGTGAAGCTCGGATCGGCTTCGAGGTCGGCATGGTGGTGCTCGACGGCACCGAACACGAAGGCCGGCCACTGCAGCGCGCTGGTTTCGGTGGCGAACTTGGTCGCGACGAGCGCGCGGATCGCCTCGGATTCGGAGACGTCGTCGCCCACGCGGTACTCGAGTTCGATGCTTTCGACCGGCACCACGTGTCGACGGACCTCGAACGAGGTGTCCGCAGCGTCGGTGGTTGCTTCGTCGAACGAGAACCAGCTGTGCAGCGTGTCGTGGCGACGGATGTAGCGCTGAAGTGCTCGCGTCATGGCGTCGCGGTCCAGTGTTCCTGCGAAATCGAAGGCGATACCGATCCACGGAGACTGCGGATCGCCCTTCTCTGCGGTGACGCGGGCGCGTCGCAGGTGGCGATCCTGCATCGTGGTCGGGGGTAGTTCTCGGTCGATCTCGGCTTCGGCGGCTCGTTGAGCGGAAGCATGCGTGACGCCCCATTCGATTACCCGCCCAGGAAGCGGGTGCCAATGGGTGATCAAGTTCAGATCCATCGAGTAGAACTCCTGCGTGTGTCGTCGAGAAGCCTGCTCTGAAAATGGGCAGACGACGAACTATCCCATCTGGGGGACTGAATTGTCCGAAATACTACAATCTAAACAAGAACAGGTTCTAGAAGCGTTGTATTCGATTAGGATCATTCGGTGCTTCCGGACCCTTTAGGTGACGCTGTCGGCGCCGACCACAAGGGCGGGCGGCGAGCTGGTTCTCTGACGCCCTGGCTCGGGTTGGCGACGAGTCTGGCGGCGGCATTCATGCAATTGCTCGACGCGACAATCGTCAACGTCGCGCTTCCGAGTATCGCCGTCGATCTTCAAGCAGGCGTATCGGCGCAGTTGCTCATGGTCAGCGTGTACATCCTGGCTTTCGCGTGTTCGTTGATCACTGCAGCGCGGCTGGGGGACCTGTTCGGCCGTAGGGTTGTTTTTCTGACCGCCCTGTCCGTATTCGTCGTTGCCTCGTTGCTGTGCGGGCTCGCGCAGAGCGCGACGATGTTGATCGTCTTCCGGGGTCTGCAAGGATTGGCGGCCGGTTCGATGTCAGCCCAGACGTTTGCCATCATCTCGGGTCTGTTTCCGAAGGCCAGGCATCCGCGAGTCTTCGGGATCTACGGTGCGACCATCGGGCTCGCAACAGTCAGTGGGCCTCTGATCGGTGGGCTGCTGATCGAGTGGAATCTGTTCGACTGGGGCTGGCGCCTGATCTTCTTCGTCAACATCCCGATCGGCATCGCCGCCTTGATTCTCGGATATTTCCATCTCGTCGATGCTCGCGCTGAGCATGTGCGCTCACTGGACCTCATCGGCGCCGCACTGTCATCACTGGCGCTGTTCCTGCTGATCCTTCCCCTGGCCGAGGGAAGGGCGCGCGGATGGCCCACAGGTCTTGTCGTAATGCTCGCGATGTCGGCGCCGGTGGCAGTGGCGTTTGTGCTCTACGAATCGCGTTTGGCGAAACGAGGCGGCGATCCGGTCCTTCGTCTCGAGCTTTTCCGCGACCGAGCCTTCACAATCGGCGCGGTTCTTGCGTTCGTTTTCTTCGGAACCCTGACTTCCTTGATCTTCACCATCAGTCTCACCCTTCAGTTCGGCTTCGGGTTCTCCGCATTGCGAGCGGGCGTCATGACGCTGCCGTGGGCCGTCGGAATGGGCGTGGCGGCGGTTCTCTCATCGGCGGTGTACCGGATGCTCGGAAACCGTGTTCTGATCCTGGGGATGGTCGTCTTTGCCGGCTCGCTGATCGCGCTGTCGATCATCCTCGAACGCGAAGGAACCGATCCACGCTGGCTCGCGCTCGCCGGTCCGCTGCTTCTCGGTGGCGCAGGTCTCGGACTGTTCGTGGCACCACTGCAAACCGCGATCCTTGCGACGGTCGAACCCGCGCACGCGGGTTCGGTGTCGGGACTGCTTCCTACCGTTCAGCAGGTTGGCAGCTCCATCGGACTGGCCTTGATCGGAGTGGTGTTCTTCTCGCTCGTCGCGGGGCAAGCTCCGCAAGCAGTGCAGGGGGAGCGGCCCGAGTACGTTGCGAACCTTGAAGCTGCCGGCGTTGGTCCCGGCCTGATCGACATCGCCGAAAAGGCCTTTGTCGATTGCGCAACAAGCCAATTGGCATCCGGAACACCGATGGAGGTGGCGCCGGAATGTCGCCGGGACGGCTCCGCCGGTGCCGGGGGTCAATCCGTTCAGGTGGCAGTTGATGCCGCGTACGCATCGACTCGCGCGGCGGCCGGCGAAGCATTTCTCCAAGCGCAGCGCCGTGTGCTCGCGATCATCGCAGCAATTGCGCTCGGTATCGGATTGGCGTCGACTGCTCTGCCGCGGGTCAATTCGCCGGTCTGAAAATTGCCCTTGACTCGAACGGGTGTTCGAGTACCCTGTGTGCAGGGGATCGGGGGATTCAATGAGTGTCTTGTTGTCGGATGTGGTGTCTGGTTCTGCGGTGGGGTTGCGCGGACGGTTGTGGCGGTTGTCTGCTTCTGAGTTGCGTGCTGCTGCTGTCGAGGCGAGTGCGGAGATTCTGCGCCTGGAAGCTGTGCGGGTGGCGGTGGTGGACGAGTTGTCGTTGCGCCCGGATGATCAGGTGATTGCCAGCCGCGGAGTGGGTGCGTGGTTGGCGGCCAACACGATGCTGCAGGTTCGGGACGGGAAAAAGATCGCCGCTCTCGGTGCAGCTTTGCGGCCGTTTCCGGCGGTGGCGGCTCGGTTCGATGGCGGGGATTGCTCGTTCGAGCACGCGGTGTTGATCGTGGCGTTCTGTGAATCACCGCCGAAGGGGATGCCGGAGGAGGCGCTCCCTCGCTGTATCGATTTGTTGTTGGCTGCTGCGTCGGGTGTGGAGGCGACGACGACGAAGGTGCGGAACGTGATCGCGACGTTGGAGCGGTTGTTCGAATCGGATGAGATTCCGCCCGCTGAAGATGTCGATCTCAATGAGTTGCGGATCGCGTCGACGCTCAATGGTCGGGTGGTGGTGCGTGGGGATTTCGATGCCCTCACCGGGGAAATGTTGCTGTCGGCGTTGTCGAATCTGACGATGCCGACCCCGGCACCGGACGGGACTCCCGATGCTCGGTCGGCGGCGAAGCGGACTGCGGATGGGTTCACCGAACTGATCCGGCGTTATCTCGATTGCGCCAAGACCGGTACCGATGGTGGTCAGCGTCCGCATGTGAACGTGCACATCAATGCTCGTGATTTGGCTGAGCATCGGGATTGTGCCGCACAGTCTTCGGATTCGGGTGATGACGGCTCACTGGAGCTGTCCGATCTTGATGTCGGGCACATGCCCTGGCTGGGACCGCTGTCGGTGTCGCAGACCAGGCTTCTCGGGTGTGATTGTTTCCTCTCCACCGTCCTGCTCGACGATCACGGCGCGCCGCTCGATGCGAAACCAGGGAAGAGGTTGGTCACCGCCGAACAGCGAGTGGCGTTGATTGCCCGAGACAGAGGCTGTGCGTTCCCGGGTTGCACATGTGTACCGGCGTGGACCGATGCGCACCATATCCGGCACTGGGCGAACGGCGGCCCGACGGTGATGAACAACCTGGTCCTGCTGTGCCGTTCGCACCACCGGTTGATGCACCGGAAATCAGGGTTCGTCGGGAAATGGGATATCCGTATCGGTGTCGACAACAAACCGTGGTTCATTCCGCCGCCCTCGATCGACCCGCAGCAGCAACCGAGGCCGGCGAACGCCACCTTCAAAACCTGAAGGGTCAAACCTTTTCGGTGACAACAAAAACGACCAGCTTCGCATCGGCATGGACCCGATGCGGGGCTGGTCAGTGGTGCTTGGAGAAAACGTGCTTGGAGAAAACGCGTCAGAAGATGCTCTGCGTGCGCCAGAGATCCGAGACGGAAACCCCGACACGCTCGAGAAGTGTTCGTACCAAAGGTAATCCGATACCGATGACACTCGAGGGATCACCCTCGATCCTCTCCACGAACCAGCCGCCGAGACTGTCGAGCGTGAATGCTCCGGCGACTTGGAGCGGCTCGCCCGTTGCCAGGTATGCCTCGAGATCCTCGGTGGACGGTTGCGCGAAATGAACCACTGTTGCGCTGTGATCCGAGGCCATGCGGACGATGCGGCCGTCGGCGACGCGTAGGACACAGTGCCCGGTCAAGAGAGTGGCGCTGCGTCCGGCCATTGCGGCCCATCGCTTACGGGCGATATCGACGCTGCCCGGCTTGCCTTGAAGTTGCCCGTCGATCAGGAGCATCGAATCGCACCCGACAACGACTACGTCGGTGAGATTGTCGGCGGCAAGACCGGGAACGATCTCGGCGGCCTTGGCCTCCGCCAGTACCGTCACGACTTTTTCGGGGGCGGCGTCGGGTCCGAGGTTGTCGGCGATCTTGTCCTCGTCGACGCCGGAGACACGCACAAGCGGCGAAACCCCGGCCGCCCGCAGAACTGCGAGGCGAGCCGGGGACGCTGAAGCTAGAACCAGTTGAGTCACGTCAGCAGAGTGATCGTCAGCTGCGACGGATCGCGGGGTTCAGGTACGCGTACGGCGAGAACGGCGCACGCGTGCGGTGGAACTGAGTCGGATCGCCCCAGGTCTCCGCGGGAACGTTCGACTCGGGAGCTTGACCGCTGCCGGCAGCCGCAGCAAGCACGCTGACCAGTGCCGCGATCTCGACGTCCGTGGGCGAACCCTTGACGATCTTGATGACCGACGCGTCGGAGGTCGACGTCTCGGTCAGCTCCGTGAGCGAAGCATCCGTCGCGGTTCCCTCGACGACCGCACCGTTGGTCGGTGCGGTCTCCGCCAGTGCGACATCTTCGCTGAGAATGTCCTCGGTGGTTGCGGTCATAGGGGAATGTTCCCATGCTTCTTGGGCGGAAGGGAAACGGCCTTGCGCTCTAGCAGTCGCAATGCGGAAACGATTTGTCCGCGGGTGTGCGACGGAGGAATGACAGCGTCGACGTATCCGCGCTCAGCGGCGACGTACGGGTTGACGAGTGTGTCCTCGTACTCGTTCTGCAGCTTGAGGCGCAGTGCATCGACGTCTTCGCCGTTCTTCGCGGCTTCGAGAAGCTGCTTGCGGTAGACGAATCCGACTGCTCCGGATGCACCCATGACGGCGATCTGAGCGGTCGGCCATGCCAGGTTCACATCGGCGCCCATGTGCTTGGAGCCCATGACGTCGTACGCTCCGCCGTAAGCCTTGCGGGTGATGACCGTGATCTTGCCGACCGTTGCCTCGCCGTACGCGTAGAGGAGCTTCGCGCCGCGACGGATGATGCCGTTGTATTCCTGCTCGGTTCCGGGGAGGAAACCGGGAACGTCGACGAGGGTGATGATCGGGACGTTGAACGCGTCGCAGGTACGCACGAAGCGAGCGGCCTTCTCCGAGGCGTCGATGTCGAGGCAGCCCGCGAACTGGGTGGGCTGGTTGGCGACGATGCCGACCGAGCGTCCGTCGACGCGACCGAAACCGACGATGATGTTCATCGCGCGCTCGGCCTGGACCTCGAGGAACTCGTCGTCGTCGAGGATGCGACGAATGACCTCGTGCATGTCGTACGGCTGGTTGGCCGAGTCCGGGATGAGGGTGTCGAGTTCGATGTCCTCGGCGGTCAGGCTGTCTTCGATCGAACCGACGATGGGGTCGGTGATCTCGCCGCGGGGAGCTGCTGCCTGGTTGTTGGACGGCAGGTAGCTGAGCAGGTCCTTGACGTAGTCGAGTGCGTCCTGCTCGCCGGAAGCGACGTAGTGGGCGACGCCGGACTTGACCATGTGGGTGCGAGCGCCGCCGAGGTCTTCCATCGTGACGTCTTCACCGGTGACCGTCTTGATGACGTCGGGGCCGGTGACGAACATCTGGGAGGTCTCGTCGACCATCACGACGAAGTCGGTCAGTGCGGGGGAGTACACGTGGCCGCCGGCGGCGGGTCCCATGATCAGTGAGATCTGGGGGATGACACCCGAGGCCTGGACGTTGCGGTGGAAGATCTCGCCGTAGAGGCCGAGCGAGACGACGCCTTCCTGAATGCGCGCGCCTGCACCTTCGTTGATGCCGACGAGGGGCCGTCCGGTGCGGATCGCGAGGTCCATGACCTTGACGATCTTCTCACCGTAGATTTCGCCGAGCGATCCGCCGAAAACGGTGGCGTCCTGTGAGAAGACACAGACGTCGCGGCCGTCGATGGTGCCGTAACCGGTGACGACGCCGTCGCCGACCGGGCGGTTGTCAGCGAGACCGAAGTTCACGCTTCGGTGCCGTGCCAGTGCGTCGAGTTCGACGAAGGAGCCCTCGTCGAGGAGGGCGGTGATGCGCTCGCGGGCGGTCAGCTTGCCTTTGGCGTGCACCTTGTCGATGGCGGCTTCGCCGCTCGGTGCCTGCGCCTGGGCTTGGCGATTCCGCAGGTCCGCGAGCTTTCCCGCGGTCGTGTGGATATCGGGTGCGGCCGCCGCCTCCGGCGCGTTCGGCTCTTGGACAGTGGTCATGGACGTGAGCTTAACGAGAGTGCGTGGGGGGCTTCGAAGGCAGGTCCGATTGTCGCTGTCTTGCAGGCTCAAGCTACTGACCAGTACATTCTCGCTGTCGTCATAGGCTGGGGCTATGTGGACCGACTTGAACCGACCGCCCCTCGACGGCAATGCCCTACGACGCGCACTGGTGCGCAGTGACAACGACGACGCGCGCGTTTTCTGGAACCGCCTCGACGTTGTCGAGGAGACCGGTTCGACGAACGCGGATCTCCTTGCGCGAGCGGCAGATCCGGATGCCGACCGTCACGTTCTGATCGCCGAATATCAGGCGAGTGCCCGTGGCCGTCATTCGCGCACGTGGGTGAGTCCGCCGCAAGCGCAGATCTCGATGTCGGTTCTGCTGTCGATGCCCGGAATGAATCTCGCGGACATGGGTTGGCTCCCGCTACTGTCGGGAATCGCGGTCGTCGACGCGCTGCGCAACGTGGCCGAAGTACCCGCAGAACTCAAGTGGCCGAACGACGTTCTCATCGGTGACAAGAAGGTCGCCGGCATTCTGGCCGAGGTGGCGAGGACGGCGCCCGATCCCGCGGTGGTGGTGGGGATCGGGCTGAACGTGAGCCTCGGCGTCGAGGAGCTGCCCGTCCCGACCGCTACGTCACTGCTGATCGAAGAAGCATCGACTGTCGACCGCGACACTCTCGTTCGCGCAATCGCCCGTGAATTGGCGACGCAATTCCGTGCTTGGGAATCGTCGAAATGGGATACATCTGTGTTGGCTGCCGAATACCGGCAGCGCTGCGGGACGCTGGGCAAACGAGTCCGCGCGGTTTTGCCGGGCGACAAGGAGGTGTTCGGTATCGCGACCGACGTCGACACTTCCGGACGCGTCGTCATCGAAATCGAGGGAACAGATGGGGAGACCTTTGCGGTCGCAGCAGGTGATATCACGCACCTTCGCGCCGCCCCGGTCACCGAATCGTGAACGTTGCCGGATTTTCTGGCACCAAAGTGCTAATTTTTGGCCCGGACCGGTTTTCGAACCAACCGTCCGTCCTTCATTTCACTCAACTGCGGGATTTACCGAGCTGCCTAGGGGCGTCATGACCACACCGATCGTTGTTCCGACCGAAGCCGAGACGGCCGAGAGCGCTCGCCGCGTACTCACCGGCGTGACGGTGCTGCTCGGTGTCCTCACATTGGGCCTGGGTATCGCGGTACTCGCGTGGCCGGATGCCACCCTGTTCGTGGTCGCGGTTGTCATTGCGATCCAGCTGTTCGGATTCGGAATCGTTCAGATCATCCGTTCGTTCGCGGACGTGACGGCTTCGGGTGGAACTCGCACGCTCGTCGCGATCTCCGGCGCGTTGGCAGTGCTCCTCGGATTCTTGGTTCTCCGTAGCCCTTTGCAGACGGTGGTTCTGATCGCGTTGGTGATCGGTGCCTGGTGGGTATTCCGTGGCGTTCTCGATCTGGTCGACGCGGCGTCCGGGCACACCGTCGATCGCGGTCTGTCGATCGTGCTCGGAGTCATCAGCATCGTCGCGGGTGCAATCGTCCTTCTGCAGCCCGAACTCTCGCTCGACGTCTTCCGCATCGTGGTCGGCGTGTGGATGGTGCTGTACGGCATCATCATCGTCGTGACCCCGTTGGTGCTGCGAAAGATCGCGCAGCCCTGAGCGTTGCCCTGAAGACGGGTGTCCCTGAAAGTCGGTGTGCCTGAAAGTCGGTGCGGGGTGGCAGACTTCCCGTCATGGGATATCCCGAAGACGCCCTCGCTCAGGACGAGGAACTGATACTGCATCGCCATCCTCATTGGAAGATGTTGGTGCTTCCGGCGCTGACGTTCGTACTTGCGACGGCCGTCGCCGGGTTCTTGTTGGGCCTCGCACAGACGAGATTGGACGGCACGGCTCGCACCGTGTCGTCCATTGCCGTCGGAATCATCTGGCTCGGTGTCGTGGCCTGGCGATCGGTTGCGCCCTTCACGGTTTGGAAGTTCACGCATTTCATCGTCACCGATCGGCGAGTGCTCATCCGCCACGGAGTGCTCACGCACACGGGTATCGACATTCCCATGGGGCGGATCAGCAATGTTCAGTTCCGTCACGGCCTGATCGATCGAATGCTCAAGACCGGAACTCTGGTCATCGCATCTGCCAGTGACGATCCGCTCGAGTTCGACGACATTCCTGACGTCGAGCACGTTCACGCCCTGCTGTATCACCAGGTTTTCGATTCCATGCAGCAGCCACCATCGCAGGCACCGCAGTGGCCGTCAGGTGAAAACGACGACCCGAATGATCGAAATGGCTGGTAATCAACGTGCAAAGGCGTGTTGTCCGTAGTCTGTTCGTGTGACTGCCGTATTGCTAGCCGAAGACGACGAGGCCATTGCTGCACCCCTTTCCCGCGCCTTGGGGCGTGAAGGGTATTCGGTGACGGTCGAACCGACCGGACCCGCTGCGTTGCAGCAGGCGCTCGAAGGTGATTTCGACCTGTTGATTCTCGATCTCGGCCTTCCGGGCATGGACGGCCTCGAGGTCTGCCGACAGATTCGTGCGCATCGCACCTCGCTCGCCGTGCTGATGTTGACCGCCAGGACCGACGAAGTCGACTTCGTGGTCGGGTTGGACGCGGGCGCCGACGACTACGTCAGCAAGCCGTTTCGTCTCGCCGAGTTGATGGCACGTGTGCGAGCACTCCTGCGTCGCCACGGTGGCCGCGAGGACACGATTGTCGAGGTCGGTGGCATCAGGCTCGAGCCCGCGGCACGACGCGTACTCGTCAACGGCTCCGAAATCGCCTTGGCCAACAAGGAATACGAGCTTCTGCGGGTCCTCCTCGAGCACGCCGGGGAAGTGGTCTCGCGCGATACGATCCTTCGTGAGGTGTGGGGCGACGTCGAGCTTCGTGGATCGAAGACGCTCGACATGCACATGTCGTGGCTGCGCCGCAAGATCGGCGACGAGGGCCCCGCCGTGGAACGCAGGATTGCCACCGTCCGCGGTGTCGGTTTCCGAATCAACACCGACTAACTTCTCGAGAATCAGGAACTGCCGGCATGCGGCGTCGCATATTGCAGTCGATTCTCGCTGTCGTGATCATGACGGCGTTGCTGCTGGGGGTTCCGCTGATCTACACGGCGTGGCTCTGGGTGGAGGACGTGACGCGAAGTGATCTCCGGGTGCGCCTCGACCGGATGGCCGCTGAGGTCATCGCGCAAGAGGGGACGAACGGACTCGTCGAAGGTGCGTTGAACACAGATTCGCTCAAGGTTCTCACCCCGAACGACGGGCGCCTCGTCGTCGTGTATCCGACCGTCGTCGACGGCGCTGCACGCGTCGACGTCGGTGAGGCGACGGTCAAGAACGCACTCGTCGAATCGCTCGCGATGGGAACGTCCGGCTCGTTGCGCCTCGAGGTGCCGTCGGAGAACCTGCGCACCCAGCAGAAACAGGCGGTGATGGCTGTCGGCGTGCTCGTGCTTCTGTCCATCACGGCAGGCACCGTGGTTGCTGTGGTCACTGCGCGTCGGCTTGCCGATCCGCTGCAGGATGTGGCCGACCGGGCGGCGCGCCTCGCCGAAGGCGACTTCCGGCCGGATCCTCGTCGGCACGACATCCCCGAACTCGACCGCGTGTCCGACGTCCTCGATGCGGCAACCGTGGAGATTTCGGTGCGGCTGCAACGAGAGCGCGCGCTGGTTGCGGACGTCTCGCATCAACTGCGCAGTCGACTGACTGCAGTGCGGCTGCGCCTGGACGAGTTGTCCGTTCACGAAGATCCTGACGTCGTGAACGAGGCCGAGGAAGCCATGGCGCAAGTGGACAGGCTCACCGACGGAATCGACGACCTGATTCGCTCGTCGCGCACCAGTGGGTCATCGGCGAGTCTGGTGTCGGTAGTCGGCGAGCTGGAACAGGTGACTCGCGACTGGCAGGCTCAGTTCGACGGAGAGGGACGCAGGCTGCGCCTACGCGGCGATCGCACGGTGATGGCTGCGACCACAGGTTCGCGTCTGCGTGAAGCTGTTTCCGTTCTGGTCGACAATTCGTTCGAACACGGTGAAGGCACGTGCACGGTGTCGGTGCGATTGATCGACGGTACGGGTCGCAGTTCGTCTCGCCGTGACTCGATGGTGTGCGTCGAGGTCACCGACGAAGGCTCCGGTGTGGAGAACGATCTGGCGCCGCACATCTTCGACAGAGGATTTTCGGGGGCGGGGTCCACCGGCGTCGGGTTGGCGCTCGCACGTGCACTGATCGAAGCCGACGGGGGCCGCCTGGAACTGCAGAGGCGTAAGCCTGCCTTGTTCGCCGTCTTCCTGCCGGTGGCCAACACGGCGCCGACCGCGGACGTCGTTCCGCACCGCGAACCGCGCTGACCGAAAGGTCGGCGCAGACGGAAAACTCAGGAGTGCCCGAGCTCCTCTTCGGCATCAGGAATTACCGGGTCAGGCGCCGTGGTTTCGGATAACGCTGTGGTTTCGGACAATCCTGTGGTGTCGGACAGCTCGAGCGGTTCCGGATTCTCGTCGGGAAACACGAACTTGCGGAAGGCCCAGAATCGGAACGCCATCTGCAGCAGGTTGCCGATGACATATGCACTGATGAAGTCGGCGATGTTCTCCGTCGCCAGGCTGACTTCGGGTACGCGCAGGTTGAAGACGTAACTGGAGATGTACAGCGGGATGAAGCTGATGACGACACCGATGGCGCTGATGATGAAGAACAGCGCAGCTTCGTGCGCTGGTTCACGGCCACCACGGTTCTTGAACGACCACTCGCGGTTGAGAATGTACGACGCGATCACCGCGACGACGCCGGCGATGATCTTGGCCGTGATCGGCTTGGATTCGAGGATCGACAGCTTGAGTGTGTAGAAGATGCCCGAGTCGATGAGGAAGGTCGTTCCGCCGACGATCGCGAATTTGATCAGCTCGCTGTGACGCAGAGCGATGTCACGAAACGGTTGAGGTACGCGGGCAATGACCCCGTCGACAAATGGCACAACAGATGAGTTTACGAAACGAAACCGCGTTACCACCAATTTGCCGCGGATTCATCAGCAGAATCACAGATTGGGAACGCTGAATGAACGGGCGAACGCGGCACATGACAACATAGAGAGCCGTGACCGGCAACAACGATCCCGCGCAGATCCCCGCCCGCCCGACCACCCCTCGACCGGCAAAAGCATCCATGCCCGTCGTCACCATGATCGGTGGCGGACAGTTGGCCAGGATGACTCACCAGGCTGCGGTGGCCCTGGGCCAGACGCTCCGAGTGCTCTCCGGGACTTCGGACGAGCCGGCAGCTCAGGTCAGCCCCGACGTCGTGCTCGGCAGCCACACCGACCTCGACGCTCTTCGACGCGCAGCGGTCGGTTCCAACGCGTTGACGTTCGACCACGAGCACGTGCCGACCGAGCACCTCGAGGTTCTTGTTGCCGAAGGCGTGAACGTTCAGCCGCCGCCGCAGGCTCTGATCTTCGCTCAGGACAAACTTCTGATGCGTCGCAAACTTGCCGAACTGGGCGCGCCCGTACCTGCGTACGCCGAAGTGACGTGGGCAGAAGACGTCGTGCGTTTCGGTGCCCAACACGGTTGGCCGCTTGTCATCAAGGCAACTCGCGGAGGCTACGACGGCCGCGGAGTCTGGATCACCGACGATCAGGACGAAGCAGAAGCCATTGTCACCGAGCAGCTGGACAAGGGTGTTCCGCTGATCGTCGAGGAAATGGTCTCGATGCGTCGGGAACTGTCCGCCATGGTCGCGCGGTCGCCGTTCGGCCAGGGCGCTACGTGGCCGGTCGTAGAGACCGTTCAGCGCAACGGCCAGTGCGCCGTCGTGATCGCACCTGCTCCCGCCCTTTCGAGTGCCGTTGCCGAGGAAGCCGAACAATTGGCGTTGCGCATCGCATCCGAGCTCGGTGTTGTCGGCTCGATGGCCGTCGAACTCTTCGAGACGACTGACGGCACTCTCGTGGTCAACGAGCTGGCCATGCGCCCGCACAACTCCGGTCACTGGACGATGGACGGCGCACGCACCTCTCAGTTCGAACAGCATCTGCGTGCAGTTCTCGACTACCCGCTCGGCGACACCTCGCCGATCGCGCCGGTAACGGTGATGGCAAACGTTCTCGGTGCGCCGGAAGCTCCCGAGATGACGATGGACGAGCGCGTCCATCACCTGTTCGCGCGGATGCCTGACGCGAAGATCCACCTGTACGGCAAGGGTGAGCGCAAGGATCGCAAGATCGGACACGTCAACATCGTGGGCGGCGCCGGATCCATCGACGATCCGAATTACGTTGCCGCAGTTCGGGAACGCGCCGAGCGTGCAGCACATTGGCTTTCGTACGCAGTTTGGACCGACGGATGGGATGTACACGGTGAGTGAGAGCGCGCAGGTCGGCCTGATCATGGGCAGCGATTCGGATTGGCCGACCATGGAAGCTGCAGCCGAAGCTTTGGCCGAGTTCGGTATCCGCTTCGAGGTCGGTGTCGTCTCGGCGCACCGCACGCCTCAGCGGATGCTCGACTACGCCAAGGAAGCTTCCGGCCGCGGAATCAAGGTCATCATCGCCGGTGCCGGTGGCGCCGCGCATCTTCCGGGCATGGTTGCCTCGGCCACGCCGTTGCCCGTCATCGGTGTTCCGGTGCCGCTCAAGTACCTCGACGGTATGGATTCGCTGCTTTCGATCGTCCAGATGCCGGCCGGCGTCCCGGTGGCGACGGTCTCGATCGGTGGCGCTCGCAACGCCGGTCTGCTGGCTGCTCGGATTCTCGGTGCTTCGGATCCCGCACTGCAGCAGCGGATGGTGGCGTTCCAGGAGAGCCTCGAGTCGATGGTGCTCGACAAGGACAAGGCGCTCCGCGAAAAACTGCTGGGCTGATCTTCTCGTGTGTGCACGACGCTGGCTGCCGCTGATCCGAGCGAGTCGGGGCAGCGCGCAGTCCGCGTTCGTCACCCGCGTCGCCCTGCTGTACGCCAGGATTCTCGGCGCGGACATCCGCTTCGACGACGAGTTCGGAATCTTTGTCGCCTCCGGACTGCGCTGCGGGTTCGCCAGAGGCGGAACAACTCTCGGTGGTGTATATCTCACGCGGCGGAACACGACTCGATCCGTCCTTCGTCACGAGGCCGTTCATGCAGACCAATGGGCCAGGTACGGAATCATATTCGGGTTGTTGTACCTGCGTGAGGAACTGCGTCATCGCGGGCCGCGCAACCGCTTCGAAATCGAGGCCGGTCTCGAAGACGGCGGTTACCGCACCTGAGTGAAAGCTCGTCAGTAAAAGCTACTCTTGGCGGCATGGCTCGTTTTCCGACTAGTGAACGCTTCGTCCGCTGGAGCGCGGAACATGCTCGCGGTGTGGACATCTGCATTGCGACGGTTGCCGCACTGTTCAGCGTTGTCGTGGCGGTCGAGGCGAGTCCGCTGGCGGTGTTCATCTCGCTGGGTATGACCGTTCCGTTGGCGTGGCGACGCTCGCGCCCCGAACTCTCCGGCATGGTGATCGCAGGGTTCGCAGTTCTACACGTGATCTTCATCGGCAACACACTGCTCGCATCGGCCGTTGTCGTCCCCATCTCCCTGTACGCGCTGGCCGCCTATGGTGCTCGGTGGAGTTCACTCACCGGGCTGGTGCTCGCGTTGCTCGGCTCGATTGCCGGGACTGTTCGATACTTCGGCTACGACGGAATCCCGGTGTCCTCGCAGGTCATGCAGTCCGTGGCCGTCATGATCTTCATGCTCGCGGTCTGGGCGTTCGGTGATTTGCGTCGAGTTCGTACCAAACAATTGGAAGGTCTGACCGAGCGCGCACGGTTGCTCGAACTCGAGCGTGCGCAGGAAGCGGAAATCGCGACGATCAGCGAACGCTCGAGGATTGCGCGCGAGATGCACGACATCGTCGCGCATTCGTTGACCGTTGTCATCGCTCAGGCCGACGGTGGACGCTACAGCGCGGCCAAGGATCCTCAGGCTGCAATTCAGGCACTCGAAACAATTGCCTCCACCGGCCGCCAAGCGTTGACCGACATGCGATCGCTGCTGTCCGTCCTGCGTGAGGACACGCCCCGTGATTTCTCGGTGATCCCGGGCGCCGGCGACATCGACAGTCTCTTCCACGAGTTACGCAGCAGCGGACTCGACATCGCCGTCAGCGTGACCGGGGAACCACGCGAACTCTCTGCGGGTGCGGGGTTGACGGCGTATCGCATCGTGCAGGAATCGCTGACGAACGTTCTCAAACATGCGGGGCCTGGAGCACAGGCGAGCGTCGAGATGACATGGGCTGAAACCGAACTCGTTCTCGGTATCACCGACGACGGACGAGGCGGCAGCGCCGCGCTGGTCGAATCGTCACCAGGCGGACAGGGACTGATCGGAATGGCCGAGCGAGCCAAGCTGCACGGAGGCAAAGTGACCGCCGGACCGAAATCAGGCGGCGGATACAGCGTCCGGGCCGTCTTGCCGTACGAACGAACGTCTGGGTAGGTCTTGAAACGTCCGAAGGTCTTAAGGTGAGTGGCATGGACGAACACGTGGCTCCGATCGCAGTGGCACTGATCGACGATCAGCAGCTGGTCCGCGCAGGTTTTCGAATGGTCATCGACTCACAGCCGGATCTGTCGGTGGTTGTCGAGGCTTCGGACGGTCAGCAGGCGCTGACCGAGTTGGCCGCCCGTCATGTCGACGTCGTTCTGATGGATGTCCAGATGCCGAAGATGGACGGCATCGAGGCGACTCGTCGGCTCCTGGCCGACCCCGATGCGCCGAAGGTCGTGGTGCTCACCACCTTCGACAACGACGAGTACGTGATGTCGGCTATCCGGGCGGGCGCCAGTGGTTTCCTGCTCAAGGACGTGCCACCGGAGCAGTTGCTCGACGCCATCCGCACCGTGCACCGCGGGGACGCGGTGATCGAAGCCCGGGCCACTCGGCGACTGCTTCAGCACGTCGGGCCACTTCTGGAAGGCTCGGCGCCCGAAGCGCAGTTGCCCGAAGAGTTGACGCCGCGCGAGGTCGAGGTGCTCGAAGCCATGGCGTACGGGCTGTCGAATTCGGAGATCGCTGCGAAATTCCACGTCTCCGAGACGACAGTGAAAACCCATGTCGGACGGGTTCTTTCAAAGACTCATTCTCGTGATCGTGTACAGGCAGTCGTCTTCGCCTTCCAGATCGGACTTGTCCGGCGCGCAGATCTCCTCGGCACCGAGGGCTGACACGCCGCCCTGTCCAGTCCTACCCCGGGATGACACCGGGCTCTCCAAGATCGCCCCGCACTCCGACGCGGAGACCACTTGCGCTGCAATAACGTCGATTCCGTCATAGCGAGAAGCTTTACGGAGGGCAAAAAATGCATGCGCACACCACGACGGAACCAGCCGCAGTGCCGGCGATCACTGCCCGCGGTGTCACCAAGGTGTACGGCACCGGTGAGACCACGGTTCACGCGCTCGGCGGAGTCGACGTGGACTTCGGTCGCGAGCGGTTCACCGCGATCATGGGCCCGTCCGGCTCCGGAAAGTCGACGCTCATGCACTGCCTGGCCGGACTCGACACGGTCTCGGGTGGGCAGGTTTTCCTGGGCGACACCGAAGTCACGAAACTCGGCGACACGGAGCTCACCGAACTGCGACGCGAGCGGATCGGATTCGTCTTCCAAGCGTTCAACCTGCTACCGGTGCTCACTGCTCGGGAGAACATGCTGCTGCCGATGAAGCTGGCAGGTAGTGAACCCTCGTCCGAGTGGATGGACGAGGTGATCGGAAAGCTGGGCCTGTCGCAGCGCCTCGACCACCTGCCGCACGAGTTGTCCGGCGGTCAGCAGCAACGTGTAGCTGTCGCCCGTGCATTACTGCCCCAGCCCGACGTGATCTTTGCCGACGAGCCTACCGGCAACCTGGATTCCCGTTCCGGGACAGAGGTTCTGGGACTCTTGCGCACCAGTGTCCGGGAGACCGGTCAGACGGTCGTGATGGTGACACACGATCCGGTGGCGGCGTCGTACGCGGATCGAGTCGTGTTGATCGCGGACGGGCGTATTGCCGGAGAGATCGACCATCCCACCGTCGACTCGGTGATCGGTGCCATGCGAGCTCTCGGTGCCGACGACCTGGCCGATGTTCCTGCAGTTTCGGGTGCACTGCGATGAGAGGTCTGGCCTTTGCGCAGGCGCGGGCACATGCCGGGCGCTATGTGGCGTCGATACTCGCGGTGGTGATCGCCGTCGGATACATCGTCGCGACTTTGACCTTGAGCTCGACGGTCGACGCGAGTGTGAGCAAATCACTTGCGACGCAATACGAAACCACAGATGTCGTCGCGTCCGGTCCAGGCGTGACAGAAGCACTGCTGAGCGCGGTGCCGGGCGTCTCGGCGGTGGCCGACGACGTGTCGACCTATGTTCGTGTCGACTCCGAGGCAAAGGGCGCGTCCTACGGGGATGCGCTCTCGATTGCCGACAATCCCGAATTGCGTTGGGAGAAGGTGTCGGAGGGATCGATTCCGGCCGGTCTGGGGCAGGTGTTGGTGAGCGCGGACTCCGGGATACCGATCGGTGCCCGAATCACAGTCACGGCACGGGATTCGACGGTCGGTGCCGCCGCACCCACCGCGGAGGTAGTCGGACTGGTCGACCTCTCCGGTTCGGCGCAACGACTGGGCGGGATCAAGATATTCACCACCGCCGAGCAGGTGAGCGCGTGGGCCGGTGACAGTGCCGAACGTGAGTTCCGTGTCGCCGGTGACGGTTCACGCTCTCAGCAACAACTCGTGGATTCGATCGCGAGCGCGTTGCCCGCGGACTCCACCGTGCTGACCGGCGAAGAAGCCACAGACAACGCCGCAGCCGAATACATGGGCGGCACCAAGATCCTCAGCACGGTGTTGCTCGCCTTCGGCGCCATCGCCGTTGTTGTTGCCGCGCTGGTGATCGCCAATACATTTGCCGTGCTGCTCGCGGCGCGCACTCAGGAACTTGCGTTGCTGCGATGCGTCGGCGCCACGGCCAAACAGGTTCGCCGGAGCATTCGCAGTGAAGCCGCGGCGGTCGGCGTGATCGCCTCGGTGATCGGCGTCGGACTCGGTGTCGGACTTGCCTGGGCAATCGGTCGCGTAGCAACGGCCGCAGATGTGCCGGTTCCTCTTTCGTCACTGAGCGTCACCCCGGTGACCGTGCTCGTCGGTCTTGCCGTCGGCATCGTGATGACGATGCTCGCTGCATCTGCGCCCGGGCGGGCGGCAACGAGGCTCTCCCCGCTGGCAGCACTGCAGCCGATGGAGTCCAAGCCTGAGAGCGTTCAGGTATCGGTGGTGCGCCGGGTTCTCGGCGTCGTGACCCTGCTCGCGGGCATCGCGATGACCGTCCTGGGAGTGACGAATCAGCAGGTGCCGGCCGCAACCGCCGGTGGACTGTTCTCGTTCCTGGGGATCGCGGCGCTGTCCGGTCGAATCGTGCCTGCACTGATCAATGCGGCCGGCGGAGTGTTGGCGAGACTGATCGGTCCGGTGGGAAGCCTGGCAGCAGGCAACGCCGGTAGGAACCCACGCCGCACCTCGGCGACAGCCACCGCATTGTTGATCGGTGTGGCCTTGACGAGCACGCTCGTCGTGGGAATCGCGACGGTCAAGGAAGCCGCACCCGCGGCGATGGACAGTCAATTCCCCGTCGACGTCATGGTGAGCAGTTCAGGTTCGGCACCGCTTCCCGCAGGGTTGGGCACAGACATCGCCGCGGTCAACGGTGTCGGCGCGGTGAGCGGTCTGGACAAGGCCGAACTGACGATCGACGGGCGCGGTTCGTTGGCCGGATTCGGCGTCGACGCTGCTCGGGTGAAAGATGTTCTGCGTACCGAGATCTCGGTACCCGCGGCCGGTCAGTTGGTGCTCTCGCCCGCTGACCTGACCGAATACAAGCTCTCGGCGGGCGATACGGCGACGGTGCGTGGGGATCGCGGCGTCGTGAACGTCAGCGTGGTCGAGGGCGTGAAAGGTCAACCAGCACTACTGGATCGAGGCGATCTCGGTGCAGCGGCCACCGCGCCGACCACCGATTCGTACTGGGTAAGGCTGGGGACGGATACTGACGAACAGGCTTTGGCCGCCACCGACCGCATCACGGAACTGGCACGCCAGGAAGCGCCGGGCAGCGATGTTCAGGGCATGACCGAGATGCGTTCAGCTCTCGATTCGATCCTCGACACCATGCTCATGGTGGTTGCCGGATTGCTGTCGGTAGCGGTGTTGATCGCTTTGATCGGCGTCGGAAACACCATGGCACTGTCCGTTCTCGAACGGCGCCGCGAATCCGGACTGCTTCGCGCACTCGGACTGACCAAGAAGGGAATTCGAGCCATGTTGATCTGGGAAGCACTGCTGGTGGCAGGAGTCGCATCGGTGATCGGAGTGCTGTTCGGGATGGTGTTCGGTGTAGCCGGTACCGCATCGGTTTTCGGGATCGAGGACGTCGCCCTCAGCGCAGTGCCGTGGGTGCAGTTGGTAGCCATCGTGTTGATCGGCGGAATCTGCGGTGTGATCGCGTCACTGCTCCCCGCTAGGCGGGCGGGGCTGGTGTCACCGGTGACAGCTCTCGCGAGCTAGCGTTCAGAACTGTTTCGTGACCTTCTCGGTGCCCACTCGGCGCGCGGTAGCTTCCGCGTCCGGGTGGGCCACCTGCACGAGTGAGGCACCCGCGGCGAGAACTGCCAGAAGCCCGTCGATCAATTCGTCTGCCGTGTCCCACGTGCGACTGGAGAGGACACGATCCGTCGACACCAATTCGACGTTCTTCGCCGATGCCCGTGCCGCGTCGATCGTGTCCGCTACGGACCGGCCTTCCAGCGCCGAACCGGCCCCGGCGCTACGGAACTGGTCGCCGTGCACACGGATGGAGGTTGCGTAGTCGGCGACGCCGAGCGGAAGATCGCTCAAACCTTTGCCGAACGCGTCGAGGGAGAGTGCGGCTACTTCCGGTACGTCCGCAACATCGTCCAGTCGGTCGGCAGTGACAAAAGCCAGTTCGGCGTCGGCGTCGGCGTCGGGGGAGAGGACCACCTCACCGCCTGCCCACCACACACCCAGCAAGACGGCGACGCTCTGCCAGTGCGCGGGAAGCAGCACGGCAACTTTGCCGCCGGGCTCGAGAGCGAACTCGTCGCGAACCATGTTCGCTGTCTTTGCCGCCCAGTTGGCCAGAGTGCTCGCAGACAATTCGATG
Source organism: Rhodococcus sp. C-2 (assembly GCF_027854095.1). Classification (NCBI taxonomy): domain Bacteria; kingdom Bacillati; phylum Actinomycetota; class Actinomycetes; order Mycobacteriales; family Nocardiaceae; genus Rhodococcus; species Rhodococcus sp. C-2. Next base: position 290,874 of record NZ_JAQGFI010000004.1, read on the forward strand.
CGCTCGCCGGTGGCGTCGTCGTAGTAGGTCACGCGAGGGCCGGCCGGGTCGGCAGCCAGGATCGGTCCGAGGAGGGCGTCGGTCAGGTTGTCTACAGGCGAAGGCACGTAATCAGCTTACGCAGCGGTTCAGTTCACACAATTTTTCAGTTGACACAGCGCGGGCCGTTGGAGGCCGCGTCGATCGGCGGGCCGGGAGGGGCGGGAGTGGGGCTGGTCTCGGTGGTGCTCGACGATTCAGTCGTGCTTGTCGCTCCTTCGGGCGGGGATACCGCGTCCGCGGACTGCGGGCCGCTGTAGTCCTCGGCAATGACAACCCGAACCTTGCCCGAGGACAATGACGAATCCGCCTTGACCGTCAGACCGCCGAGTGCCTCGGCCACCGCGAGTGGTGCGTCGTCGTCCGCGGACTTTGCGAACACCGTAGATTCGGTGACGTCGGAGCCGGTGTTGTTGCCGACCTGACCCTGCTTGTATCCGAGGGCACTCAACGCTTCGGAAACCCCGCTGGCCAACCCTGCGATGTCACTGGCGTTTGCGACGTCGACCGTGATCGAGGACGCATTCACCGTGGTCGGTGCTTCGGAGGTCTCCTCCGAGTCCTCGCTGTCGGCGCCGACCAATCCGGCGATGTACTTCTTGACGGCCTTGGGATCGACCTTGACGATGGACTCGCCGTAATCGGTCATGCCGTTGATGTCGAGAACGGGAATGGTCTCGAATTGCACCTTGCCGCCGGCCAGATTCTGCAACTGCTTGGCGAACTCGATGATGTCCCAATCGTCGTCGATCACGACGGAACGCTGGACAGCCGAGGTCAGCTGGCTGAGCTTGCCGGGGTCACTGAGGGTTTTTGCGCTGAGTACCTTGCTGACGAGAGAAGCCATGAACACCTGCTGGCGAACGATCCGGTCCAGGTCGCCGCGAGGAAGGTCGTGTCGTTGTCGCACGAAGCTCAGCGCGTCGGCGCCGTCGAGTGTCTGTTTCCCGGCCGCGAAATTGGCTCCGGACATCGGTTCGTCTACCGGCGCGTTGAGGCACACGTCGACTCCGCCCACTGCGTTGGTCAGCAGGACGAATCCGAGTAGTCCGACTTCGGCGTAGTGATCGACGGTGATGCCGGTCAGATTCGCCACCGCTCCGATGAGCGCGGTCCGGCCGGCTTCCGTCGACTTCTTGTCTGCGTCGCTGTCGGACGACCCGTTGTTGACCAACTTCAGCCGTTCGGTTTCCTTGGTGGCACCGAACGCGGCGTTGATCTTCGACATACCGATACCCGGGACGTTGACGTACGCGTCGCGGGGAATCGAGATCGCGGTCGCGGAACTCCCGTCGTTGGGGACGCGGATCAAGATGATGGTGTCGGTATTGGACGCAACTTCCTCACCTGCGCGCAACGAGTCGAGCTCGCTTTGTGAGAGCGGGTTGCCGTGCGCGTCCGTTCGACTGTCCGTTCCCACCATCAGAATGTCGATGGCGCCGTCCTTGCCGCCACCGAGGCCGAGTCCGCTGGCAGTGGCAAGGCTGTTTCTCAACGAGTCCACACCCCGCCACGCGAACCCGGTGACCAGCAGTACGAGCACGGACAGCACCGCGACCGCTATGCGAGCCGGGCTCGTCTTGGTCCGAATCGGCGCAGGTCGTGGACGCGCGCGGCGCTGCGGTTGCTGGTGGGACACCCCTTCAGGTTACTGGTCCGATGCTCGGCCGCGGGTACCTCGACGCGGCGTGCCAGACTCAACCGTGTGACGAATATCCTGCTCACCGGCGCCCGAGGGCAGCTCGGAACACGTATCGATGCTCTCGCAACGTCGGCGGGTCACACTGTGACGGCCGTCGGTTCCCGCGAGCTCGACATCACCGACAGCCGCGCGGTCGACGACTTCGTCTCGCCTGATTCGGTGCTGATCAACTGCGCTGCGTACACGGCCGTCGATGCTGCCGAGACCGACCAGGAGGCGGCGAGGGCGGTCAACGAGATCGGACCGCGGAATCTCGCGCAAGCCTGTGCGCGGGCGGGTTCGCGGTTGATCCACGTTTCGACGGACTACGTCTTTCCGGGCGATGCAAGCTCGCCATACGACGTCGATGCACCGACCGGTCCCGCGACGGTCTACGGCCGAACCAAACTGGACGGCGAGATCGCTGTTCGAGAGTCGGGGGCTGACGCGGCCGTTGTCCGCACCGCGTGGGTGTATTCCGGTGTCGGCACGGATTTTGTCGCCACGATGAGAAGGCTCGAAGCCGAACGCGAATTCGTGAACGTCGTGGACGACCAGATCGGGTCACCCACGTACAGCGTCGATCTGGCCGGCGGCATCGTCGAACTCGTGCTGCTGGACTTCACGGGTGCGTCGACATTCCACGTGACGAACGGCGGGCAAGCAAGTTGGTACGAGTTGGCGCGAGCTGTTTTCGAGGAGATCGGAGCAGACCCTGCTCGGGTGCGCCCGTGCAGTAGTGCGGAGTTCGTACGCCCTGCCCCGCGCCCGGCATATTCGGTCTTGTCCGAGCGCGCGTGGGTTACCGCGGGAATGACGCCGCTGCGTCCGTGGCGAGAGGCTCTGCACGCCGCTCTGGCGTGAGCATTGTTCGGGACAGTGGCCGCGGACGGCTAGGCTGACCGGCGTGAGTCCCAAGCTGGCCGTGGTAACGGTGACCTACTCGCCAGGCGAGCATCTCGAGAATTTCTTGAGCACGCTCGCTGTGGCGACGACAGAAAAACCCCAGGTCATCATGGCCGACAATGGGTCGACCGATGGTGCCCCCGAGGCCGCCGATGCCAAGTACGAGCATGTCCGTCTGCTTCGAACCGGCGGAAACATCGGGTACGGGGGAGCGATAAATCGGGCTGTAGCGGAGATCGATTCGTCGATCGAATTCGTCGTGATTTCCAACCCGGACGTCCAATGGGCACCCGGTTCACTCGACGAATTGGTGGCTGCGGCAAATCGGTGGCCAAGGGCCGGTGCACTGGGGCCGAAGGTCCTCGAACCGGACGGCAGTGTCTATCCGTCGGCGCGAACGGTGCCCGACATCACCTCGGGCGTCGGGCACGCGTTGCTCGGTACCGTATGGCCGAAGAACCCGTGGACTGCTCGTTACCGTCAGGAGAACGAGGCCGTCACCGAGCGTGCAGTGGGGTGGCTTTCCGGGTCGTGCCTGCTGGTGCGACGCGACGCCTTCGACACCATCTCAGGTTTCGACTCTCGTTACTTCATGTACATGGAGGACGTGGACTTCGGTGACCGCCTCGGAAAAGCCGGGTGGCTCAACGTATTCGTCCCCTCGGCCGTCGTCACCCATGCCAAAGGCCATGCGGCAGGACGTCATCCGGAACTGATGTTGCCTGCCCATCATCGCAGTGCGTACCAGTTCCAGGCTGATCGCCATCCGCACTGGTGGCAGGCTCCGCTACGACTTGCCTTGCGCGGTGGCCTCGCGGTGCGATCCAAGATCGCCGTAGCTTCTGCAGTTCGCGAGCGCGCTCGCACCGACAACTCGACCGACAACCCATCAGTTTCGAACCACGGGGGAAAATGATGTCCGATCCGAATCCGACCGACGCCGTAATCCTGGTAGGCGGCAAGGGCACTCGGCTGCGTCCGCTGACGCTGTCGGCACCCAAGCCGATGCTTCCGACCGCCGGCCTGCCGTTCCTGACGCACCTGCTCGCCCGCATCGAGGCAGCCGGAATCAAGCACGTCGTGCTCGGAACGTCCTTCAAGGCAGAGGTATTCGAGGACTACTTCGGCGACGGCTCCAAGATGGGCCTCGAGATCGACTACGTCTTCGAGACCGAACCGCTGGGCACCGGTGGCGGAATCCGCAACGTTCTGCCGAAGTTGCGCGGTGACAACGTCATGGTGTTCAACGGCGACGTGCTCGGTGGCACCGATCTGAACGGCATTCTCGATACCCACGAGAAGACGGACGCCGACGTGACCCTGCATCTGGTTCGTGTGGGAGACCCGCGAGCATTCGGTTGTGTTCCGACCGACGAGGACGGACGAGTCTCGGCATTCCTGGAGAAGACCCAGGATCCGCCGACGGATCAGATCAACGCCGGCTGCTACGTCTTCAAGCGCGAGATCATCGAACAGATCCCCGAAGGACGACCGGTATCGGTCGAGCGCGAGGTGTTCCCGAATCTCCTGGCCGAGGGCAAGCGGGTGTTCGGCCACGTCGACTCGTCGTACTGGCGTGACATGGGAACCCCCGAGGACTTCGTTCGCGGTTCCGCCGACCTGGTGCGAGGTATCGCACCTTCGCCGGCTCTCGAAGGTCCGCGCGGCGAGTCGCTGGTTCACCCCGGAGCCGGAATCGCGCCGGGCGCTGTCCTGATCGGCGGCACGGTTGTCGGTCGAGGCGCAGAAGTTGGTGCAGGCGCTCGCCTCGACGGTGCAATTCTCTTCGACGGCGCCGTTGTGGAAGCCGGCGCGGTGGTCGAACGATCGATCCTCGGATTCGGCGTCCGTATCGGACCCCGAGCGCTGGTCCGCGACGCTGTCATCGGAGACGGCGCGGACATCGGTGCGCGGTGTGAATTGTTGCGCGGCGCACGCGTGTGGCCGGGGGTGACGCTGCCGGACGGTGGCGTGCGCTTCAGCACAGATGTGTGATCGTTAGCTGACCTACTGGAATACTGGCGGGTATGACTTCTCTTCCGAGCCGTTACGTTGCCCTCGGTGACTCGTTCACCGAGGGCGTCGGCGACGCCGACGAACGATTCCCCAATGGTCTGCGCGGGTGGGCAGACCGAGTGGCCGAGCAGCTGGCGGTGAACAATCCCGACTTCCGCTACGCCAACCTGGCGATTCGTGGTCGCCTACTCGGACCGATCATCGACGAGCAGTTGGAACCCGCTCTGGCGTTGAAGCCCGATCTGGTGACCATCTACGCCGGCGGAAACGACATGATGCGTCCGAAGCTCGACATCGATGCGATGGTCGCCCGCTACGATTCGGCAATCGGTCAGCTCACTGCATCCGGCGCTCGGGTTCTGATGTTCACCGCGTACGACACCGGATGGTCCGCCTTCTTCGGCAAGCTCCGCGGACGTCTGGCGATCTACAACGAGCTTGTTCGCGAGGTGGCCGACCGCCACGACGCGACCCTCGTCGACTTCTGGCGATTCTCCGAATATCAGGACCTTCGGATGTGGGACTGGGATCGCCTCCACATGTCGCCCTCCGGGCACGAGAACATGGCGACGCGTGTGCTCGACGTGCTTGGTGTCGAACACGGATTGACCCCGCCCGATCTCGGGCCTGCGCCGGTTCTCACGAAAGCCGAAACTCGTCGCGAGGATCGTCAATGGGCGCGAGAGTTCTTGGTGCCGTGGGTAGCTCGGCGCGTGAAGGGAACATCGTCGGGCGACGGCGTGAGCGCCAAGCAGCCCCAGCTTTCTCCGATTCAGTCCTGATTCTTGCGCTGACGGGCGAGCGCGACCAGGTGGTCGATGGTCTCGCGTTCCGCTGTAGGTGGGAGCGCGTCCACCGGCCACCATCTGAGGTCGGTGGACTCTGCGCTGCGGACGATGTGTGAATTGTCCGGCGCCACAACAAGAAACCGTAGATCGAGATGGCGAGTCGGTACTCCGAGTGAGCACGTGATCGGATGCGTGTGGGCGGAGAGTAGGTCCGCGTCTATCCGAACGTCGTGAATTCCGGACTCCTCGCGAGCTTCCCGCAATGCCGCATCTACCACCGTCTCGTCGTCGGGCTCACAGTGGCCGCCGAGCTGAATCCACCTGCCCACCTTGGGATGCAGGGTCAGCAAGACGTGGCAGCCACTCTCGTCGAGAACGAGAGACGACGCGGTGATGTGTCCCGGTGCGTGGCGACGAAGGCAGCCGTCCGGAGCCGAATCGAGGAACGCGAGCATCGTGTGCCGCAATGATTCGTCCGCTTCGGAGGACGTCTCCCAGCCCTCCAGGACGCCCTTGGCGGAGGCGTGCAGCGATTCGGCTGACATGGGACCTACAGCTCCACCAACGCGTCCCCGGGGGCGGAGACAGAGCGCGGAGTCAGTGGTTCGAGGGGGTGCCCGATTGCGATGGCACCGAGTGGCTGCCAATCCGCCGGGAGATCGAGTTGTTTGCGTACGAGATCGGCGGCGAAGATCGTCGATCCGATCCAGCAGCTTCCCACGCCGCGGGTGGCCAACGAGACCAGCAGTCCCTGCACTGCCGCGCCGGCGGCGACCGTGAACATCGTCGACTCCGCCGCGGTTCGTCCGGCATCCGGATAACTGTGTGCGCCATCGGGCACGCAGAAGGGAATGACGACCTCGGGGGCGTCGAACAGGATGTTTCCGCGGGCAACCCGGGCCTCGACGGATTCGTCACTGCGACCGTCGGCGCGAAGATCGGCGGCCCACTTCTCGCGCATCTGCTCGAGAAGAGCCGTGCGGACCGACTCCGTGCGTAGCCACACGAATCGAACCGGTCTCGTGTGGTGCGGTGCGGGAGCGGTGAGTGCCTCGGCGATCGAGCTGCGAATGATCTCCGCGTCGACGGGATCACTTGCGAACTGTCGGACCGATCGACGCAACAGCAGCGCCTGGCCACGGCCCATCGCCGTAGCTTCCTCGGTGCCCAGCCAGAACAGATCGTCCGGGCCGCGGCGAATCAGATCCTGGCCACTCGAACCGTCGTCCTCGAACCGAAGCCCACGAACGACGGCGACGGGAACGCCGCCCAGCTTTCCCTTGACCAAGTCGCCCGCAGCGGCGATTTCGTCCGCGATCGCGATCTCGGTGACGATCAGATCGTTGCCCTGACTGTCCTGTGCTCCGAGGTAGCCGTGCAGGACCGGAATGCCGGAGGAACCGATTGCGGCGTCGGTCTGCCCGTTGCGCCACGCACGACCCATCGTGTCGGTGACGACGACGGCGACGGACTTGCCCGTGCTCTCGAGAATTCGGGCGCGCAGACCCGCAGCGCTCGCATCCGGATCCACGGGGAGCAGCGCCAATTCGGCACCGTCGACGTTGGAGCCGTCGATGCCCGATGCGGCCTGCACGATTCCGAGTTTGTTCTCGGTGATCAGAGTGCGGCCCTTGCGTGCCACGACGCGGACGGCTTCCTGATCCACCAGGAGGCGTCGTGCCGCGTCGCGCTCTTCCGGATCGGTCGGTGAGGAAACGATGCGACCCTCGACTTTGGAGAACACCTTGCTCGTGACGACAACGACGTCGCCGCTCTCGAGCCACGGCGTCGCGTCGACGACAGCGGTGGCCAAGTCGTCTCCGGGCCGGAACTCGGGAAGCCCGAGCACGGGAATGACTTCGATTGCGGCGCCGGGGGAGTGATCACCGGGAGAGTGATTTCTGTCGCGGCTTGCTTCGGTTCCGGGCTCGGTCACAGTTCGACTCCGGCGATCTCGAAAGCCGTGCGAACCATTTTCGCGGTCTCTTCGGGGGACGTCATCAAAAGTGGGATGCTTCGCACGTCCACCCCGTCGATGTCGGCCGTGTCACCTTCGTCGACGAGCCAGCCGTCGAGAATGCCGTTGATCGAACGAGCTCCGTAGTGGCGACCGATCGCCTCCGAAGTCGTCTCGACCCCGATCACCTCGAGGCACTCGTCAGCCATGCCGCGCAACGGTTTTCCGCCGATGACGGGGGAGAGGCCGACAACCTTGGCCGCGGTTGTTCGCAGGGCACCGCGAATGCCGGGCACCGCGAGGATTGCGCCGACGCTCACGACGGGATTGGACGGTGCGATCAGCACGATGTCGGCACCGTCGATCGCCTCGACCACCCCTGGCGCGGGCTTGGCCTGCTCGGCGCCGACGTGAGCGAAGCTGTGCGTTTCCACCTGTGCCCGATGGCGTACCCACCACTCCTGGAAATGAATCGCCTTCTGCTCACCGTCTTCCGGATCGGTGATCACGACGTGTGTTTCGCTGCGGTCGTCGCTCACGGGAAGCAGTGCGACACCGGGGTTCCAGCGATTGCACAACGCTTCGGTGATCGCGGACAACGGATATCCCGTGCGGAGCATCTGGCTGCGAATCAAATGCGTTGCGATATCGCGATCTCCGAGGCCGAACCAGTCCGGCTTCGCGCCGTACGCGGCGAGTTCTTCTTTCGCATTCCAGGTTTCGCCGGCGTGCCCCCACCCGCGTTCGGTGTCGATGCCGCCGCCGAGTGTGTACATACAAGTGTCCAGATCGGGGCAGATGCGCAGACCGTGCATCCACACGTCGTCCCCGACGTTGACGACGGCCGTGATGCGATGTGGGCCTTCGTATTTCTCGAGGGATTCACCACCGGCGATTCCGAGCGCGTTTTGAACACCTTGAAGGAAACGGGCCCCGCCGACGCCGCCAACCAATACAGTCACGTTCACGACAACAGAGCCTAGGCGGTCGGCGCGTCGTCGTGTCTGGCGGGCAGAAGGTCCCGTCAATTGAGGGCCGGAATACTAATGGATTCATCTCGTTTAGCTTGACCGCGACACGCTGGACGTGTGTAATCTCAAATGTGTCATTCCAACCGCTACTTGTGAGTTCACTTGCAGCGGGGCCGGTTTCGAACACAGTTTCGAACGGTCGACGGGGTGGGGTTGAAGATGGAGTGAAAATTCTGCGCTATTACAGGTGAGGAGGCGGAACGATGCCCAATGAAAATGTCGAGATCAGTTCTCTCGCAATGACAGTAAGCGACGAACCGCAGACCGATTCCCGAGCAGGCGCAGCAGAAGGTGCCTGCAGCAGTGAGTTCGACGGTATGAGTACTCGGCCAGTGCTGAGTCTCGTCACCGGCTTCGAAGAATTGTTCGACACCATCGAGGATCAGTGGCAGGAGCGTGCTCTCTGCGCGCAGACCGATCCCGAAGCGTTCTTTCCTGAAAAGGGAGGATCGACGAGGGAAGCAAAACGGATCTGCCTCGGTTGTGAAGTTCGTGACGAGTGCCTCGAGTACGCGCTCGCGAACGACGAACGGTTCGGAATCTGGGGAGGGTTGTCCGAGCGCGAGCGTCGGCGACTCAAGCGGGGGATCATCTGATCTGCTGCTGAATCGGTTCTGTCAGCGTCGGGGCTGACGGGCGGTCTTCGAAAGTCTGACCTGCAACGGGGAATTGCAGGTCAAGCAACGACTGTTTTGTTCTTCGTGTGGATTTACTTCTTCGTGTGACATCAGTTTTTTCGTCTGACAGTGCGTCAGTCCTCGTCGGGCAGCGTGGGGTCGATGACCTGTGGGTCGACGCCCAGATACGTGCCGACTTGATGGACCAACACGTCGTGCACCAGATCCGTGAGTTCTTCCGGATCCTTCGCTCGCTGCTCCAATGGGCGGCGAAACAGCACAATTCTTGCGCGAGTCGTATTTCCGTGACGGTCGATTCCGGCCGGAATCAGTCGTGACAGTGGAACCGGGCCGTCTGCGATGACCTCCGGCGGCCATGTGACGGACTCCGGATCGTGCGCGTGAATCTTCGGAACTTCGTCCACTGCGATGTCGAGTTTCGTCAGCCGGTCGTGCCATGCGAGGTCGACGGGAGAGAAGGCGTCGAGCACCAGGAGATCGAACTTCTCCGCGCGGGTACGCCTGGCGGGCACCTCCGGGGGAAGTAGCGGTCCGCGCAGGCCACGGCCGTGTCGCTCGATGGAACGAGTGGTGACCGAGCGTCGGCGGCGGGCTTGTGGCATGGCGCCAGATTACGACAGGAGAAACTGCTCGGTGTGTCCGAGTAGGTTCCGGACGTGGGGAGGGCTAGGCTCCGTACCTGTGAGATCTCTGCGTCGCTGCTGCCGCCCCGGGTGCAAGAACCCCGCCGTCGCGACGCTTACGTATGTCTACTCGGACTCCACTGCGGTTGTCGGGCCGCTGGCAACCGTCGCCGAGCCCCATTCATGGGATTTGTGTGACACTCACGGCTCTCGAATCACCGCCCCCAAGGGGTGGGAACTCGTCCGCCACGAAGGCGGATTCGCGTCGAGTACTCCCGACGAAGACGATCTGACCGCTTTGGCTGAAGCTGTACGTGAGGCTGGTCTCGGAGATCGCAGCAAGTCCAACGTCGATGCAGATGAGGACATACGTCCCGCAGCTCCGAGTACTGCCCGTACAGGGCGTCGTGGACACCTACGCGTTCTGCCCGACCCGTCCAACTGACGCGAGATTCGTCGCCGTAGACGCTAGGCTCGACCGAGTACTTCCACACCCGAGTACTGCGAATCTCCGGACGCCATGCGCCCGGATGTTCCCGTCTGTGAGGGTGCATGCACAAGGAGAGTTTTCAGTGGGGCGAACAGCCGAGTCGGTTGCTGCAATCATCAAGGCGTACGACGTACGCGGTGTGGTCGGTGAGCAGATCGACGAAGATTTTGTCCGCGACGTCGGTGCGTCGTTCGCCCGCCTGGTCCGCGACGAGGCCGGCGCCGCCACGACGGTTGTGATCGGCTACGACATGCGCGCATCGTCGCCCACACTGTCTTCGGCTTTCGGTGACGGCGTGCTTGCTCAAGGGCTCGACGTCGTCTACATCGGATTGGCGTCGACCGACGAGCTCTACTTTGCATCCGGTTTGCTGAACTGCCCGGGCGCGATGTTCACGGCGAGCCACAATCCCGCCAAGTACAACGGCATCAAGATGTGTCGGGCCGGCGCCAAGCCGGTCGGTCAGGACACCGGCCTCGCAGTCATCTCCGCCGAGGTCGTCTCGGGTGTTCCCGCGTACGACGGACCGGCAGGCACCGCCAGCACCAAGGACGTCCTCGAGGAATACGCGAGCTACCTCCGCGGATTGGTCGACCTGGCTGCGTTGCGCCCGCTGAAGGTCGCAGTCGATGCAGGCAACGGTATGGGTGGCCATACCGCGCCGGCCGTATTCGGGCCGATGCCCCTCGACGTCCTGCCGCTGTACTTCGAGCTCGACGGCACGTTCCCCAACCACGAAGCCAATCCGCTCGATCCGGCCAACCTCGTCGACCTGCAGGCCTACGTGCGCGAAACCGGAGCGGACATCGGCTTGGCGTTCGACGGTGACGCGGACCGTTGCTTCGTCGTAGACGAGAAGGGCGACCCGGTCTCGCCGTCCGCGGTGACGGCACTTGTCGCCAAGCGCGAACTCGCGAAGGAACCGGGCGCGTCGATCATCCACAACCTGATCACGTCACGGGCAGTGCCCGAACTGGTCGAAGAACTCGGCGGCGTCGCTATTCGTACCCGAGTCGGCCACTCGTTCATCAAGCAGGAGATGGCCGAGACCGGTGCGGTGTTCGGCGGCGAGCACTCCGCTCACTACTACTTCCGCGACTTCTGGGGCGCCGACTCCGGCATGCTCGCGGCGCTGCACGTACTCGCCGCACTGGGCGAGCAGGATCGTCCGCTCTCCGAGTTGATGGCGGAGTACACCCGCTACGCGGCCTCGGGCGAGATCAACTCCACCGTGGCTGACGCGGCAGATCGTACGGCCGCTGTACTGGCGGCATTTGCCGACCGCACCGAGTCGGTGGATCGCCTCGACGGTGTCACGGTCAGTCTCGAGGGAAATGCCTGGTTCAACTTGCGCGCGTCCAACACCGAACCACTGCTGCGACTCAACGTCGAAGCACCCACGTCCGCCGATGTCGACGCATTGGTGAACGAAATTCTGGCGATCGTCCGGGCTTGAATCCGAGTCTGATCGGTTTGTCGGTGAGCCGAAGCCCTGGGATAGTTGGGGGACTATCTCAGGAACGACGGCCTCGGGAACGAGGGCTTTGCCACCACGGACCGCGTGGAGCTGGAATGCTGGATGGTGCGGGAACTGCTAACGGAGAAGGGGGTGCGGTGAGATGACAGCGCCGATGCCGCTTCTCGACCTCGACGACAGCGAGGGTTTGTCAGCTGCCGATTCGGAAGGGCTACTGCGGTCTGTAGCCATGGGCGGCGCACAGATTCGGGCCACCGCGTCGGCCGTCGGTGAGGGTGTGATCTCCCGATTGGCCGGTCTGCGTCCGCGCAGCGTCGTACTGATCGCCGGCGCGGGTGGCGCCCGGCACGGAGCCAGGATCGCGCTTGCTCTCGTCGGAGATTCGGTCGGTTGCCCGCTCCTCGTTCTCGACCGGACGCCGTCGTGGGCCGGGCCGTTGGATGTGATCGTCGTCGCCGGTGACGATGCCGGTGATCCACGCCTCGTCGAATCCGTTGACAGTGCCGTACGCCGCGGCGCCGAGGTTGTTGTCGCCGTTCCCGACGAGGGGCCCATGCGAGCCGTGGCGGCCGGGCGCACCATGCCCTTGCCGCCGCGGCTCTACGCTTCGCCCCGGCACACGATGACGCGGTTCCTCGCCGTCTTCCTCGCGGTTGCCGCCGAGATCGAGGGCAAGGGATCGATCGAGGACCGTTCGGCGGTGCTCGGTCGAATCGCCGACGCAGTTGATGCGGAGGCGCTGCGGGACGGACCGGCCAACGAGGTATTCCACAACCCGGCCAAGTCGTTGGCCACCAGGATGAGCGGCCGGCGAGTCGTTCTGTGTGGAAGTGGTTCCGTGACAACAGCACTCGCAGAGTTCTCGAGCGTTGCGCTGATGAGCTCCGGCCTGAACGCCGCTGCCGCCGAGATGTCCGAGGTAATTCGTTCGGCGCGAGCACTGTTCGCGCCGGACGCAGCTTCACGTGATTCGGTGTTCCACGACCCCTTCTTTCACGATCCGCAACTCGACGGCGCGCTGCCGACCCCGCCGGCGCGGGCGTTCGTCTTCGCGACCGAATCCACGCGCGGGGAGGCGAGGCGCCGGATGGACGCACTGGCTGACGCCGACCTGGTGGTTGCGGCAGACGAAGACCAGACCAACGTGGTCATATCGGAGATGGAGCAGGTATTCGTGTTGGCGTCTCGAGTAGACATGGCCGCGGCGTACGTGCAGTTGACGGGCGGTGCGAAGTAAGTGCGTGAACTCGAAGGTGCACTTCGTTCTTACGCGTGGGGCTCGCGAACGGCAATTGCCGAACTACGCGGTCTTTCGACTCCGTCGAATCATCCCGAAGCGGAATTGTGGTTGGGCGCGCACCCGGGTGACCCGGCGCGCGTGATCACCGAATCCGGAAGCGAGTCGTTGCTCGAGGTCCTGCACCGCGAACCCGAACGCGAACTCGGCCGTGAGAACCTCGAGGCATTCGGTGAGCGACTCCCATTCCTGCTCAAGCTGCTTGCGGCGGAAGAACCGCTGTCGCTTCAAGCGCACCCCAGCGCCGTTCAAGCCGACGAGGGTTTTCGTCGTGAGAACGCACTCGGCGTTCCCATGGAATCGCCGATTCGCAACTACAAGGACGGCAGCCACAAGCCCGAACTCGTTGTCGCGCTGAGCAGATTCGAAGCGCTTGCCGGATTCCGCGAGCCGACGCGGACTGTCAAACTGCTGCGCGCTCTGGCCGTCGACGAGTTGGAGCCGTACATCGGTCTGCTCGAAGGCCAACCCGATTCCGACGGACTGCGGGCGTTGTTCACGACATGGATCACGCTGCCGTCCACGGTGCTCGGGACCTTGCTCCCTGCCGTACTTGCCGGGTGCATCACCTACGTCGCGCACCACGACGCCGAATTCGTGACCGAGATCCGCACCGCGCTGGAATTGAGCGAGGCGTACCCCGGCGACGCCGGTGTTCTGGCGGCACTGCTGCTCAACCGCGTCACCCTCGAGCCCGGCCAAGGACTGTTTCTCGCTGCCGGCAATCTCCACGCGTATCTCCATGGACTCGCGGTCGAGATCATGGCCAACTCCGACAACGTGCTGCGTGGTGGGCTGACACCGAAGCACGTCGACGTGCCCGAATTGCTGAGGGTTCTGGACTTCGTCGGGGCCGATATCGAAGTGCTCGATCCGGCCCCGTCATCAGGATCAGGTCAGTCAGGATCAGGTAGATACGAGTACGTCACGCCGGCGCCCGAATTTCGTTTGACGCGTCTGGAGTTCGACGCGAATTCCACGGACATCGCCGTCGACGCTTCAGGCCCGCGGATTCTGATCTGCACCGACGGCGCGGTCACTGCGACGTGCGGCACTGACACTCTCGACCTCGATCGAGGCCGAGCGGCGTGGATCGCTGCCGACGAGCCCGCGATACACCTGAGCACACGGACCCCGACTGCGCAGGTTTTCAGTGCCGTAGTCGGAAACTAGGAGACATTGTGTCGGCTCATGGTGGCAAGAAGGCAATTCTGGCGGCCCTCGGAGCCAATGCCGGAATTGCCGTAGCCAAGTTCGCCGGATTCTTGATCACCGGATCGTCGTCGATGCTCGCCGAATCGGTGCACTCGGTGGCCGACACGTCCAATCAGGGTTTGCTGCTCCTGGGGCAGAAGAAGGCAGAACGTGACGCGGATCAACTGCACCCGTTCGGCTACGGGCGCAACCGATACTTCTATTCGTTCGTCGTTGCACTGGTGCTCTTCACCCTCGGTTCGCTGTTCGCGATTTACGAGGGTATTCACAAGATTCAACATCCGGAAGAACTCAATTCGGCTTTCGTGGCAATCGCGATTCTTGTCATAGCGATTTGTCTGGAGGGCTACAGCTTCCGGACCGCAGCGAAGGAATCACGACCGCTCAAGGGAAATGCGTCGTGGTGGAACTTCATCCGAACCTCTCGTAGCCCGGAACTCCCGGTTGTGCTGCTCGAGGACACCGGCGCATTGATCGGTCTCGTCCTTGCACTCGGCGGCGTCGGCCTCACGATGGTGACCGGAAATCCGGTCTTCGACGGCATCGGAACTCTGTGCATCGGTGTCCTGCTTGGCATCATCGCGATCATTCTGATCATCGAAATGCAGTCGCTGCTGATCGGTGAGGGCGCAACGGCGGTGGAGACCGAACTGATCCTCAACGCCCTGGTCGACGGAACTCGTATCGAACGCGTCATTCATTGCAAGACGCAGTACCTCGGTCCCGAGGAGATCCTTGTTGCTGCCAAGGTTGCGGTGCCGATCGGATCGACGATCTCGGACGTGGCGACGGCGATCGACGAGGCCGAGTCTCGCGTGCGCGCTGCAGTGCCTGCGGCGCGGGTGATCTACCTCGAGCCGGACCTGGATCGTCTCAGCGCAGGAGATCGCCCTGAAACAGATCTACAGGCCCCCGACAAACCCTGAACAAAGCTGCGCCTGCGGGCTTAGGCTGATGCCATCTCTCTACTTGCCCATGGTGGGACCTGCTGGTCCCCAGCAAGGAGGCGGCAATGGCTGTCAAGGACGAGCAGGCCGGATCTGGACGGTCGAAGCTGTTTCGAACCAAATCGATCGAGCAGTCCATCAAGGACACCGACGAGCCGGAAACCAAACTCCGGAAAGAACTGAACTCGTGGGATCTCACGGTGTTCGGTGTCGCAGTCGTCATCGGTGCGGGCATCTTCACACTCACGGCTCGGACGGCGGGAAATGTCGCCGGGCCGTCGGTCTCGCTCGCGTTCGTCATTGCCGCCATCGCCTGCGGACTGGCAGCGCTGTGTTACGCCGAATTCGCGTCGACGGTCCCGGTTGCCGGTAGCGCGTACACGTTCTCGTACGCGACGTTCGGCGAATTCGTCGCCTGGATCATCGGCTGGGATCTCATCCTCGAATTCGCCTTGGCGTCTTCGGTGGTCGCCAAAGGCTGGTCGCTGTACCTCGGCGAAGTGATGGGCTCACGCAGCCCGATCGTCGAGTTGGGGCCGATATCCTTCGACTGGGGTGCGGTGCTGGTGATCGCTGTCATCACGGTCCTGCTCGCGACCGGCACAAAACTCTCGTCGAGGGTGTCACTGGTGATCACGGCGATCAAGGTCGCGGTGGTGTTGCTGGTGATCATCGTCGGTCTGTTCTACATCGACACCGACAACTACTCGCCGTACATTCCGCCGTCGGAGCCGGGCTCGACGGGAGAGGGCATCCACCAGTCGTTGTTCTCGTACGTGACCGGGGCCGGTGGCAGCACGTTCGGGTGGTACGGATTGCTCGCGGCAGCCAGTCTGGTGTTCTTCGCGTTCATCGGCTTCGACGTCGTCGCCACGACGGCGGAGGAGGCGAAGGAGCCGCAGAAGGCGCTGCCACGCGGCATCCTGGGTTCTCTCCTGATCGTCACGGTTCTGTACGTGGCGGTGACACTGGTGCTGACCGGGATGGTGAAATACACCGAACTCGAGGGCGATACCTCCAACCTGGCAACGGCATTCGCTTTCCACGACATCACGTGGGCGAAAAACGTCATCTCGTTCGGCGCTTTGGCCGGTCTCACGACAGTGGTGATGGTGCTGATGCTCGGGCAGACCAGGGTGCTCTTCGCGATGGCACGCGACGGTCTGATGCCACGACGCCTGGCACCGACCGGCAAGCACGGAACCCCTGTGCGGATCACGATCTTGGTCGGCGTCGTGGTCGCGGTGCTCGCCGGCGTTTTTCCGATCGGCACCCTCGAGGAAATGGTCAACATCGGCACACTGTTCGCTTTTGTTCTCGTCTCGATCGGGGTTCTCGTGCTCCGTCGGACGCGTCCCGACCTACCTCGCGGATTCAGGGTGCCGCTGGTCCCGCTGGTCCCGATTCTGGCCGTCCTCGCGTGTCTGTGGCTGATGTTCAACCTGTCGGTGGAGACCTGGATGAGGTTCGTGGTCTGGATGGCCCTCGGCGTTGTCATCTATTTTGCCTACAGCAGGCAGCATTCGATGATCGGGAAGCGTGAACGCGGCGAAATCGAGTAGATGTACAAAGTTTATGATTTGTCTATCACTTGTACAAAATCAGTAGTACTGTCTACCTCATAGTGAACTGACTCACAGTTTTCGGGTCGGTCCGAATCGAGGAGGTAGACCGTGTCGACGCACGTGGACTCGCAATCCGGCCAGACGCTCCCGCCCGAGCAGTGGCGTGACAAGAAGAGATATCTCTGGCTGCTCGGCCTCGTGCCGCCGACGGCGGTCTTCATCGCCGTCGGATTGGTCGCGTTGTTCAACAGTCTCGGATGGAATGCGGTCTCGCCGGTGTGGTGGTGGATCGGGCCGCTGCTCGTCTACATCCTGCTCCCGATCCTCGACGTCTTCTTCGGCCCGGACGGCGAGAATCCGCCGGACGAAGTGATGGAGCGCCTCGAGAACGACAAGTACTACCGGTATTGCACCTACATCTACATACCGTTCCAGTTGGTCAGCCTGGTCCTGGCCTGCTACATCTGGTCGGCGACCGATCTGTCCTGGCTCGGAATCGACGGGGGACTTGGGCTGATCTCCAAGATCGGTCTGGCGATCAGTATCGGTTGTGTCGCAGGAATCGGGATCAACACCGCACACGAGCTCGGTCACAAGAAGGACGATCTCGAACGCTGGTTGTCGAAGATCACTCTGGCGCAGTCGTTTTACGGCCACTTCTACATCGAGCACAATCGTGGACACCACGTGCGCGTCGCCACGCCCGAGGATCCGGCGTCGTCTCGCTTCGGTGAGAGCTTCTGGACCTTCCTGCCGCGCAGTGTGTGGGGATCTCTGCGCTCGTCGTGGTCCCTGGAAAAGGCCAGACTCGATCGACTGGGTAAGAAGCCGTGGACAATTCGCAACGACGTCCTGCATTCGTGGTTGATGTCCGTCGTACTGTTCGGTGTCCTCGTCGCCGTCTTCGGCCTCTCGGTACTGCCGTTCCTGGTGCTGCAGGCCGTGTTCGGATTCTGTCTGCTCGAAACCGTCAACTACCTCGAACATTACGGACTGAAGCGTCGTCGTCTGGACAGCGGGCGGTACGAGCGTGCAGCACCGGAGCACAGTTGGAACAGTGATCACATCTGCACCAACATCTTCCTGTATCACCTCCAGCGTCACAGCGATCATCACGCGAACCCGACGCGTCGTTATCAGACGCTTCGAAGCATGGACGGTGCGCCCAACCTGCCCAGTGGGTACGCGAGCATGATCATCCTCGCCTACGTTCCACCGCTGTGGCGAAAAGTGATGGATCCCAAAGTCCTTGCGCACTACGGCGGCGACATCACCCGCGTCAACGTTCAGCCGTCCAAGCGTGATCGCATCCTTGCTCGGTACGGAGCGGCGTGATGAGCAGCTATCGATGCCCGGTGTGTGAATACGTCTACGACGAATCGAAGGGTGCACCACGAGAAGGTTTTCCGGCGGGCACGCCGTGGGATGCCGTGCCGGACGACTGGTGCTGTCCGGATTGCGGCGTGAGGGAAAAGCTGGACTTCGAGCCGATGCCGGCAACGGCGGGGAGTGAATCATGAACGACTACAAGCTGTATCAGTGCGCGCAATGCGGCTTCGAGTACGACGAGGCAGTCGGCTGGCCGGAGGACGGTATCGAACCGGGCACTCGCTGGGACGACATTCCCGAAGACTGGAGTTGCCCGGACTGCGGGGCGGCGAAGAGCGACTTCTTCATGGTTGAGGTCGAACGACGGTGAGATGCGTCGGCGTCGAACGGACCTAGGTGCGGCGGTAGTGTCGTCACCATGACTTCGACGCCCACTCGTCTGCCGCAGAAAGAAGCGTCGCGCCTGCTGCTGCGTACGTCGGTGCTCGATTCGATGCGTGAGTTGTTGACCGAGCGCGACTGGTCCGAGGTGACGCTGACGGTTCTGGCCAAGCATGCCGGTGTGAGTCGTCAGACGCTCTACAACGAGTTCGGCTCGAGGCAAGGGCTTGCCGAGGCGTACGCGCTTCGCCTTGCTGACGGCTTCGTCGACGCGGTGGACGAGGCCATGGTGGCGAACGACGGACGTGCAGTCGAGGCATTGACGGCGGGTTTCGGATCGTTTTTCGCCTCCAGTGCAACCGACCCGTTGGTGATCTCTCTGCTCACCGGTGAGGCCAAGCCGGACCTGCTTCGACTGATCACCACCGACAGTGCGGTCATCATCGAGCGCGCGTCGTCGCGGCTTGCGGAGAGTTTCCAGCGAGGGTGGATACAGGCGTCACCCGCCGACGCCGGAATTCTGGCCAGGGCGATTGCGCGTCTCGGGCTGAGCTACATTTCGATGCCGCCGGAGTCCGAGGCTTCGGTGGCGGAGGATCTGGGCATACTGCTCGGGCCGTTCATCGACGTGGCGCGCGAGGGCCGCGCAGTAGAGGGCCGCGCAGTAGAGGGGCGGGCGGGAGAGGGCGTCTAACCGATAGCCTGGTACACCGATAGGCTTGTGCAGAGTATGCACGTCAACCAGGAGAGGCAGATGACGACCTCAGTTTCAACAACGCCCGTGGCCGAGAGCCGTAACGGCATCGACTTCAAAGTTGCAGATCTTTCGCTCGCGGAGTTCGGTCGCAAGGAAATCCGTCTGGCAGAGCACGAGATGCCCGGCCTCATGGCGCTTCGTCGCGAATACGCAGAGGTGTTGCCGCTCAAGGGCGCTCGCGTTTCCGGCTCGCTGCACATGACCATTCAGACCGCGGTGCTGATCGAGACGCTGACCGCGCTCGGCGCCGAGGTCCGCTGGGCTTCATGCAACATCTTCTCCACGCAGGATCACGCTGCCGCCGCCATCGTCGTCGGTCCGCACGGCACCCCGGAAGAGCCCAAGGGCGTTCCGGTTTTCGCCTGGAAGGGTGAAACCCTCGAAGAGTACTGGTGGGCAGCCGAGCAGATGCTGACCTGGCCGGGTGAGCCTGCCAACATGATTCTCGACGATGGCGGCGACGCCACCATGCTGGTGCTCAAGGGCGCACAGTTCGAGAAGGCCGGCGTCGTCCCGCCGACGGACGACGACCAGGATTCCGACGAGTACAAGGTCTTCCTTGCACTTCTGCGTCAGTCCCTCGAGTCCGACAAGGGCAAGTGGACGGCAATCGCCGAGTCCGTCCAGGGCGTCACCGAGGAGACCACCACGGGCGTTCTGCGCCTGTACCAGGTTGCCGCTGCCGGTGAACTCACGTTCCCCGCTATCAACGTCAACGACTCGGTCACCAAGAGCAAGTTCGACAACAAGTACGGCACGCGCCACTCGCTGCTCGACGGCATCAACCGCGGCACCGACGTTCTGATCGGCGGCAAGGCTGCGCTGGTCTGCGGTTACGGAGACGTCGGCAAGGGTTGTGCCGAGGCACTTCGCGGCCAGGGCGCTCGCGTCGCGGTCACCGAGGTCGACCCCATCAACGCCCTGCAGGCGCTCATGGACGGCTTCGAGGTCAAGACAGTCGAGCAGGCCATCGGCTGGGCCGACATCGTGATCACGTCCACCGGTAACAAGGACATCATCACGTTCGAGCACATGAAGGCCATGAAGCATCAGGCCATCCTGGGCAACATCGGTCACTTCGACAACGAGATCGACATGGCCGGCCTCGAGAAGTCCGGCGACGTCACGCGGATCAACATCAAGCCGCAGGTCGACGAGTTCACGTTCGCCGACGGCCACTCGATCATCGTGCTGTCCGAAGGCCGCCTGCTCAACCTCGGCAACGCGACGGGCCACCCGTCGTTCGTGATGAGCAACAGCTTCTCCAACCAGGTCATCGCGCAGATCGAACTGTGGACGAAGCCGGACGAGTACGACAACGAGGTCTACCGCCTCCCGAAGCACCTCGACGAGAAGGTCGCCAAGATCCACGTCGAGGCACTCGGTGGCACGCTGACCAAGCTCACGAAGGATCAGGCAGAGTACATCGGCGTCGACGTCGAAGGCCCGTACAAGCCCGAGCACTACCGCTACTGACCCGGTGATTCGTCACTGAGGATGTAGTGTCCGCCGTCCCCCGGTCTGCGCAAGCAGGCCGGGGGATAGGCTTGTCCGCCGTGGGAACACTGGTGGCATTGGAAGGCCTCGACGGCGCTGGAAAGCGAACGTTGATCGGCAAAGTGGAGAGCGAACTCCGCCGCGGCGGCACGTCGATCGCGACTCTGGATTTTCCGCGGTACGGGAAGTCGATCCACGCGGATCTTGCTGCCGAGGCACTCAAAGGATCGCACGGAGACCTGGCTGAATCCGTGAACGCGATGGCAGTCCTGTTCGCCCTGGACCGCGCGGGTGCGGCGGATCGGATCTCGGACCTGTTGTCCGCCAACGACATTGTTCTCCTCGACCGCTACGTGGCGTCCAACGCCGCCTACAACGCGGCGCGCGCGCATCAGAGCGTGGACGGCGAGATGGTCGCCTGGGTCCGTGAATTGGAGTTGGGTCGACTCGGTCTTCCCGCTCCCGATCTGCAGTTGTACCTCGACGTGCCGGTAGCTCTGGCCGAGCAGCGTGCCCGCTCGCGTGAGGCCGAGGACGCGTCGCGTCAGCTCGACGCCTACGAGCGCGACGGCGGCCTGCAGGCCAGAACCGGTGAGCTCTACAAGCAGTTGGCAGCGACGGACTGGGTCTCGCCCTGGTGGATCGTGGGGCCGGAGACGGACCCGGGCGAACTGGCGCGCAGGCTCGCGGATTTCGCGTGATCGGTCACCCTTGCGGCCGGGATTCGAACTTTCCGGCACAGTAGAGGGAAGGACGCGGCACGCCGCACGGCCTCGTAACGGTCTGATTCATCGCTCCGAGATGCAACGATAGGGATATGAAACCAAGGATTCTGGTTGTCGACGACGACACGGCACTCGCCGAGATGCTCACGATCGTGCTGCGTGGTGAGGGTTTCGATCCCTACGTGGTAGGCGACGGAACCCTGGCGCTCGCGGCAGTGCGTGAGACCCGGCCCGACCTCGTCCTGCTCGATCTCATGCTTCCCGGAATGAACGGGATCGACGTATGCCGAGTTCTGCGTGCGGATTCCGGCGTGCCCATCGTGATGTTGACGGCCAAGACCGACACCGTCGACGTCGTACTCGGCCTCGAATCCGGCGCGGACGACTACATCATGAAGCCGTTCAAGCCGAAGGAGCTGGTGGCGCGGGTGCGTGCTCGCCTGCGCCGTACGGAAGAGGAGCCGGCCGAACTGCTGAGCATCGCCGACATCGTGATCGACGTTCCGGCACACAAGGTCAGCCGCGGCAGCGAGCAGATCTCGCTCACACCACTCGAATTCGACCTGCTGGTCGCATTGGCGCGCAAGCCGCGCCAGGTGTTCACCCGTGAAGTCCTCCTCGAGCAGGTGTGGGGATACCGCCACGCCGCCGACACCCGCCTGGTGAACGTGCACGTTCAGCGTTTGCGCGCCAAGGTCGAAACTGATCCCGAGAATCCCGAAGTGGTTCTGACGGTCAGGGGGGTCGGCTACAAGGCCGGACCGCCGTGAGCGGAGTTTCCAGGTGGCGTCGTCGTCTCAACCGACGGCTGACGCCATTTCTGCGGTGGTGTCACTCGATGAGCAACACCCTCGCGCACACGTGGCGACGCTCGCTCCAATTGCGAGTGGTCGTCTCGACTTTGACGTTGTCCTTGATCGTCATCGTCATTCTCGGTGTCGTGCTGACCAGCCAGATCACCGATCGGTTGTTGGAAACGAAGATCACCGCGGCGACCGAGGAAATGGACCGAGCCCGCGGCATCGTCGAAGACCAACTCGCGGGCGTCGACGATTCGACGGCGCTCAACGTTCAATTGGAAAGCGCTGCATCCGGACTGACGAGCCGTCGAAACCAGACCTCGGGCCAGGCCTCCGGTTCGGCCGGCACCTTCGACCCGGTGCTCATCGTGCCAGGGGACGGGCCGCGCCAGCCGACTAGTTCGGGACCGGTCGATCAGATCCCCGACAACCTTCGCGAGTTCGTCAAACGCGGCCAGATCAGTTACCAATTCGCGACGGTGTCCAACCCGAACGGTTACTCCGGACCCGCGCTGATCATCGGTAGTCCCACCGCGTCGTCGATATCGGGACTCGAGCTGTATCTGATCTTCCCGCTCGCCAGCGAAGACCGAAGTCTGTCTCTTGTTCGAAGCACCCTGCTGATCGGTGGAGCCGTGTTGCTGGTGCTCTTGGCGGCGATTTCGCTGTTGGTTGCCAGACAGGTCGTGCTTCCCATCCGATCGGCCTCGCGAATCGCGGTGCGTTTCGCAGACGGCCGACTCAAGGAACGAATGCCGGTCCGCGGCGAGGACGACATGGCGCGCCTGGCCATGTCCTTCAACGAGATGGCCGAGAGTCTGTCCAAACAGATCACCCAGCTGGAGGAGTTCGGCAGCCTCCAGAAACGCTTCACCTCCGATGTCAGCCATGAACTGCGCACACCACTGACCACGGTCCGGATGGCAGCCGACTTGATCTACGACGGCAGCGAGAACCTCGACCCCATGCTGCGTCGGTCGTCGGAACTGCTTGTCGCCGAACTGGACAGGTTCGAAGGGCTTCTGGCGGACCTCCTCGAGATCTCCCGCCACGACGCCGGTGTCGCGGAACTTGCGTCCGAACAACTCGACGTCCGTATGTGTGCGCGAGCGGCCGTTTCCACGGTTCGCCATCTCGCCCGCGAATCCGGCACCGAACTGATCGTGGACATGCCCGACGAGCCGGTCATGGCAGATGTCGATCCGCGCCGCGTCGAACGCATTCTGCGAAATCTCCTTGCCAACGCCATCGACCACGGTGAGGGGAAGCCGATTCTGCTTCGCCTTCGCGCCGACGACAATGCCCTCGCCTTCATCGTCCGCGACAGTGGCGTCGGGTTGCGTCCGGGCGAGGAGAAGTTGGTCTTCAACCGGTTCTGGCGATCGGACCCGTCCCGTGTGCGCCGCAGTGGTGGCACCGGACTCGGCCTCGCAATCAGTGTCGAGGACGCGAATCTGCACGACGGCAAGCTCGAGGCCTGGGGCGAACCGGGAGTCGGAGCCTGCTTCCGGCTGACGCTCTCGCGCACCCGTGGCAAGAAAGTCGTGTCGAGTCCGCTGCCACTCAAGCCGACGACCACCAAATTCGTCCGCGCGCCGAGCGAAGCCGACATCGTCGCCGATACCGTCGGCGAGGTCACATCGTCCTTGCCGACTCCGCGCGAAACTGACTCACGGAACGAGTCCAACGGTGGGGATCGATCATGATCGGAACCCGCCGTCGTCTGGGACTTCTCGCAACAACCCTGAGCGTTCTGTTGCTGACCGGTGCATGCGCGAGTTTGCCGGAGTCCTCGTCGCCACAGGCAATCGGAACTCTGGCGACAGCCGTGCCCGGAACCTCCGTCGAATCACCGGCATCGGGGCGAGAGCCGGACCTGCTGGTACGTGACTTCGTAAAGGCGAGTACCGATCCGTCCAACCGGCACGCCGCAGCCCGTCAGTACCTGACCAAGGACGCTTCGGCGCGTTGGGACGACGCGGCAAGTGCTGTCATCGTCGACAAGGTCGATGTGCTCTCGGTTTCTCGAACCAGCACCGAAGCCGTCTACACGATTCGTGTGAACAAGGTCGGTCGCCTCGACCCGGGAGGACTGTACGTTCCCGAAGAGGGCAGCTTCGAAGCGAGGATGACCCTGGCGTTGACCGACGGCGAATGGCGGATCAGTGATCTGCCTCCCGGCGTGATCATGGAGCGTCCGCAGTTCCTCGGCGCTTACCAGCGGAAGTCGTTGTTCTTCCTCGACCCCACCAGCCAGACGGTCGTCCCCGATCTTCGCTGGATCTCCGGCGGGCAGGACCAGGTGGCGGCTCAGCTGATCGGTCTGATGATCGACGGACCGAAGGCAGCGCTGGCGCCGGCTGTGCGAAACGAACTGGGCAATGGCGTGTCGGTGATCGGTCCGATCACCAAGGCCGACGGTAGGCCGGGGCAGGTCGGAGTCGGTCTCGGTGGTGTGCGCATCAACTTCCGCCTTGACAACCCGATGGATGCTGCTACTCGCGGTTTGTTTGCAGCACAGGTCATTTGGACGCTCGCCAACGCCGATGTGGCAGGGCCGTACGTTCTGGAGATCGACGGCGAACCGCTGGACGCGGCTCATGCCGACGGCTGGACCACCGCCGACGTCGCATCCACCAACCCACTGGCCACCACGAGTGCAACCGTCGGACTGCACGCACTGCGCAACGGTTCACTGGTGAGTGTCACCGAGCAAGAGGCGACTCCGGTGCCCGGTTTCGCGGGCAATGCGGGCAACCTCACGGCGGCTGCTCTCTCACGGGACGGCAAGTTGGTGGCAGCCGTCGCGGACACCGCTCGGCCGGATCCCGGCACAAGATTCGACTTGTCGCTCGGGACATACGGCGAAGGGTCCGTTCCGGTACTCGAAGGCAGCGCCATCACCAGGCCTTCGTGGGAGTTGGACAACAACGCGGTCTGGACGGCTGTGAACGGCAATACCGTCGTTCGGGTCGTCCGTGAACCAGGCACTGGCCGGGTGTCGGTCACCAACGTCGATGTCGGGGCCCTGACGTCGGTCGGTTCGACGATCTCGGAACTGCGTCTGTCGCGGGACGGCGTACGAGCGGCGATGATCATCGACGGCAAGGTCTACCTGGCTGTGGTCGTGCGCACCGCCAGCGGGGTCTATGCCCTGACGAGTCCACGCGCAGTGGCCTCCGGCTTGGGCAGTACCGCGCTCTCACTCGACTGGAGCAACAGCGACACCATCGTGATCGCGCGCAGTGGAGCCGACATACCGGTCGTCCAGGTCGCGATCGACGGCTCACGAATGGACGCGCTGCCGAGTGGAAACCTGACCGCTCCCGTTACCTCCGTGGATGCGTCGCCGACCACCGAGTACGTCGCCGACGCGCGTGCGGTGTTCCAACTGAACAACAACGACCCCGCCGGGGATCGCCGCTGGCGTGAGGTGACCGTGCTGACCGGACAGAAGGCGATTCCGGTTCTGCCTGGCTGACGCCTCTGCGCTCTGGTGAATGTCTGCGCTCTGATGCATGTCGGTGCTCAGGTTCATGATTTGGCCATGGGGGACAAGAAATTCGGTGCCGGTCTGCTCGACCTGCTGTTGCCACGCGAGTGTGGTGGGTGTGGCCGCTCGGGGACTCTGTGGTGCGGTGAGTGCGCGGAATTGCTGCGCGATCATCCGCTTCAACTGAGTCCGCGCGTGGATCCGGGCGTGCCCGTCTGGGCACTCGGCCGCTACGACGGCCCCAGGCGGCGCAGTGTGATCGAGATGAAGGAACGGGGTCGTCGGGACCTCGCGATGCCTCTGGGGATCGCTGTGGCCGACGCGTTGGCCACTCTGGAACGGTGGGGCGAGCTCGGCAGCGGGGGTCGTCCGCCGATCGTGCTGGTGCCGGCTCCCACGCGCGCCCGAGCGGCGCGATCTCGCGGGGGTGATCCGGTTCGCCGGATAGCCGAAAGTATGCGCGGAAAGCGGGAAATTGGTTCTGTCGCGGGTCGTCCGGTACGTGTCTGTCCGATTCTCCGGATGACGCGAGGTGTACGTGACTCGGTGGGACTGTCCGCGGCCGACCGGGTGACCAACGTGAACGGTCATGTGTCTCTCGACACCACTGCGATCTCTTCGATCGCCGGGGACAGTGACATCGTCCTGCTCGACGACGTCCTCACCACGGGAGCGACTGCGGCAGAGTCGGTTCGGGCCCTCTCGCTCAGTGGGATTCGGACAACTCTCGTGCTTGTCCTTGCAGGGGCTTAGATGAATTTCGTTGGAACAGTGGCACTCGCGCGCGTTACGTACTAGCGTCGGCGGCACACCCGAAAATACTGGTAGGAGGTGGTACTTCGATACTGGTGCCGGGCGGATCCCCTCTCGGTACTTGCAGAATTTGCCGCCGCCCACCGTGGGGCGGGGCCGTAATTGGGAGGTACGAGTGACGACCCCTTCGCAAGCCTCGTTTTTCATCGAGGACGCCACCATCGAGCGTTCCGAGAATGCCGCAGCTCCGAGATCCGACGTCGTAGTCAAGGGACGAAATGTCGAGATCCCCGATCACTTCCGAATCTACGTTTCGGAAAAGCTGGCGCGACTCGAACACTTCGACCCCTCCATATTCCACTTCGACGTGGAACTGCAACATGAACGCAACCGACGACAGGCCAAGAGTTGCCAGCGCGTCGAGATCACCGCTCGAGGTAAAGGCCCGGTGGCCCGAGCTGAAGCGTCCGCAGACAGCTTCTACGCCGCCTTCGAATCGGTGATCGACAAGCTCGAGAGTCGCCTCCGTCGAACCAAGGACCGCAAGAAGGTCCATTACGGCGACAAGCGACCGGTGTCCGTCGCGGAGGCAACCGCCTCCCTCGTCGACGCAGACTCACTCGGAGTCACACCGGACATTTCGCTGAACGGTCAAGAGCCGGACGAGTACGACGGCCCGGGACGCGTGGTCCGCACGAAGGATCACCCGGCCGAGCCGATGACCATCGACGACGCTCTCTACGAGATGGAACTGGTCGGACACGACTTCTTTCTCTTCCATGACAAGGAGTCGGACAAGCCGTCCGTCGTCTACCGTCGTCACGCTTTCGACTACGGATTGATCCGCCTGACATGACCCAATCGGTGGTGGGTTTGCTCGCTCGCCGCCGGTAACGCCTACCATGGAATCCGGCCGGAGTTTTCGGACCCCGGCCGGATTTTCAGTGTGTGACCCCCTGTCGCCGAAGATTGAGGACGAAGAAGACTGTGCCGTCGCTGTCGCTATCGAAGCTGCTCCGTGTTGGTGAAGGTCGCATGGTCAAGCGGCTCAAGCACATCGCCGAGCATGTGGAATCTCTGTCGCCCGATGTCGAAGGCCTGACAGACGAGCAACTCAAAGCCAAGACCACCGAGTTCCGTGAGCGCTATGCCGCCGGGGAAACTCTCGACGAGTTGCTGCCCGAGGCTTTCTCCGTGGCCCGTGAGACGTCGTGGCGCGTGATCAATCAGAAGCACTTCCACGTGCAGATCATGGGTGGCGCGGCCCTGCACTTCGGCAACGTCGCCGAGATGAAGACCGGTGAGGGCAAGACTCTGACGTCGGTTCTTCCGGCTTATCTCAACGCGATCGCGGGTGACGGCGTCCACGTGGTCACCACCAACGACTACCTTGCCAAGCGCGACTCCGAGTGGATGGGCCGCGTTCACCGCGCCCTCGGCCTCGAGACCAGTGTGATTCTCTCGGGCATGACGCCGGCCGAGCGCCGCGTCGCCTACGCAGCCGACATCACGTACGGCACCAACAACGAGTTCGGGTTCGACTACCTGCGCGACAACATGACGCATTCGTTGGACGACCTGGTCCAGCGTGGCCATGCGTTTGCCATCGTGGACGAGGTCGACTCGATCCTCATCGACGAAGCTCGAACCCCCCTCATCATCTCGGGCCCGGCCGACGGCTCCAGCAAGTGGTACAGCGAGTTCGCGCGCATCGCGCCGCTGCTGAAGAAGGACGTTCACTACGAGGTCGACATCCGCAAGCGCACCATCGGTGTGCACGAGGCGGGCGTCGAACTGGTCGAGGACCAGCTCGGTATCGACAACCTGTACGAAGCCGCGAATTCGCCGCTGGTGAGCTACTTGAACAACGCGATCAAGGCCAAAGAGCTCTACACCAAGGACAAGGACTACATCGTCCGCGACGGTGAGGTCATCATCGTCGACGAGTTCACCGGCCGCGTGCTGGTCGGCCGCCGCTACAACGAGGGCATGCACCAGGCGATCGAGGCCAAGGAGAAGGTGGAGATCAAGGCGGAGAACCAGACCCTTGCCACCATCACCCTGCAGAACTACTTCCGTCTGTACGACAAGTTGTCGGGCATGACGGGTACCGCCGAGACGGAAGCTGCCGAGCTTCACCAGACTTACACGCTCGGTGTGATCCCGATCCCGACCAACCGTCCGATGGTCCGAGTCGACAACGGCGACCTCATCTACAAGACCGAGGAAGCCAAGTTCGACGCGGTGGTTGACGACGTCGTCGAGCGCCACGAGAACGGCCAGCCCGTCCTGATCGGTACCACCAGCGTCGAGCGCTCGGAGTACCTGTCCAAGCAGTTCACCAAGCGCGGCGTTGCCCACAACGTCCTCAACGCCAAGTTCCACGAGAAGGAAGCGACCATCATCGCCGAGGCCGGTCGCTCCGGCGCGGTCACCGTCGCGACCAACATGGCCGGCCGCGGTACCGACGTCGTGCTCGGTGGTAACCCGGACATCATCGCGGACATCGCGCTGCGCAAGAAGGGCCTCGACCCGGTCACGACGCCGGACGAGTACGAAGCAGCCTGGGACGCAGTCCTGGACGAGGTCAAGGCTGAGGTCAAGGCAGACGCCGAGAAGGTCCGTGATGCCGGCGGCCTGTACGTCCTGGGCACCGAGCGTCACGAATCGCGCCGAATCGACAATCAGTTGCGTGGTCGTTCCGGACGTCAGGGTGATCCCGGCGAATCGCGGTTCTACCTTTCGCTCGGTGACGAGCTCATGCGCCGCTTCAACGGTTCGGCACTCGAGTCGATCATGACGCGCCTGAACCTGCCCGACGACGTCCCGATCGAAGCCAAAATGGTCTCGAAGGCCATCAAGAGCGCTCAGACCCAGGTGGAGCAGCAGAACTTCGAAATTCGCAAGAATGTCCTCAAGTACGACGAGGTCATGAACCAGCAGCGAACGGTCATCTACAAGGAGCGCCGCCAGATCCTCGAGGGTGAGGACATGGAAGGCCAGGTCGAGCAGATGATCACTGACGTGGTCACCGCCTACGTCGACGGTGCCACCGCCGAGGGATACGTCGAGGACTGGGATCTCGAGCAGCTGTGGACGGCGCTGAAGACGCTGTACCCGGTCGGCATCGATCACAAGACGTTGGCCGGGGAGGACGGCGCAGGCATCAACAGTGACCTGAGCCGTGACGACCTGCGAACCGCTTTGCTCGAAGACGCCCACGCGGCGTACAAGAAGCGCGAAGCCGAGATCGATGCGATCGCCGGCGAAAACGGTATGCGTGAACTCGAGCGTCGTGTCTTCCTCTCGGTCCTGGAC
The DNA here is from genome assembly GCF_027854095.1 of Rhodococcus sp. C-2. NCBI lineage: Bacteria > Bacillati > Actinomycetota > Actinomycetes > Mycobacteriales > Nocardiaceae > Rhodococcus > Rhodococcus sp. C-2. The sequence goes on from NZ_JAQGFI010000004.1 coordinate 320,597, forward strand.
CGTAAGTGGCGTGAGCATCTCTACGAGATGGATTACCTCAAGGAGGGAATCGGTCTGCGTGCGATGGCCCAGCGCGATCCGCTGGTCGAGTACCAGCGCGAGGGTTACGACATGTTCATCGGCATGCTCGACGGATTGAAGGAAGAGTCCGTCGGATTCCTCTTCAACCTGCAGGTCGAAGCAGCTCCGGCTCAGCCCGCAAGTGGAATTTCCGTCACCGCGGGCTCTGCCGCCGCGGCGTCCGCCACGGCGCCCAAGCCGCTCCCCACGCAGGAAGCTGCGGCCAGGACTGCCGGAACTGCTGCCCCGACGGCGTTGCGCGCCAAGGGACTTGACGACGAAGGTCCGTCGCGTCTGACGTACACCGGCCCGGACGAGGACGGCAAGGCAAAGGCAACACGTGACTCGGCTGCCGACACCGGCGACGGTGCCGCCTCTCGTCGCGAACGTCGTGAAGCAGCACGGACGCAGTCGAAGAGCAATCGAGCTCCGAAGTCCAAGCGCAAGCGCTGAGGTATTAGCGCAGTCAGTACTCGGCAGGCTGGACGGTCACACCACGTGTAGTGCGGTGACCGTCCAGCCTGTTTCGTCTGTGTGGTCGATCCGGCCTGCGACGGCAAAAGTCTGCGTGCCTCGTGTGTACGTCGCACAGACTTCGGCGGTACTCTCCGACACTGCTTGAACGTGGGTGCGGTGAACGGCCGCGCCGCCCAGCTTCCGGGCCGAGGAATCCGAAGTGTAAAGTCGCGCAACAACTTCCAGGACGGACGGCGTCAACACGCCCTTGAGCTGCCGCGGATTTCGTCGTCGGTCGACGGTTTCGAGAACCAGACGTAGTGATCGGTTCCAGAAGATGTCGGCACCTACCAGCCGCGGTTCCGGAGCGTGAGTGAACCCGGTACTGGGCGACGTTCCGTTGTGTGGCGTCTTTCGCGGGCGACGCAGCATCCGGTCTGTTCGGCACTGCGTTCGGTCTGGCCGGCACTGTGGCCGCGACAGCACGACGGTATGCGGGTGAGGCTCGAATTGCGGCGCCGGCTCGAGAACGATCTTGCAGTCCTGCTCCATGACATCCCCCCGGATGATCCTGCGTCCGAGACAGCTGTCTCGGACTTCGCTCCCCCGAGCGATGGTGAGAAGCATGACACGAATCGCTCGAGATGTCGCCGTGATCACCATCGCGACTTAGGGTGATGGCGTGCGGGGACTTCTGTTGGATGTCGGTGGCGTGCTGTTCGGTCCGGGATCGGATCTCGACGGCTTGAGCGCGGTCGTGCGCGCGGTGAAGGCCCGCGGAATCGTGACGGGAATCGTCAGCAACGATCCCGGCGGCGCCAGTGCTCAGTGGTTGCGGGATCTCGGCGACGGGGTCTTGGTCGACGACGTGATCTTGTCCGGTGATGTCGAGATGGCAAAGCCCGACGCCGAGATCTATCTGTTGGCAGCGAGTCGTTTGGGCGTCGAGCCGGAGGATTTCGTTTTCGTGGATGATCTCGAAATCAACGTCCGGGCGGCTGTGGCCGTCGGGATGGTCGGGGTCCATCACGTCGGCTCGGAATCGACCATCGAGGAGTTGTCGATTCTGTTCGATCTCGGCGAAGGAGGGGACACGAAGCCATGGTGAACAGACTGACGACTCAGGATGCCGCTTTCTACTTCCTCGAAGCCGGGACGACGCCGATGCATGTCGGCTCGTTGGGGATCTTCAGGCAACTGCGAAACGGGATCGATCACGAGGAGTTGCTTCGACTTGTCGAAGAGCGGCTCGGATCGGTTCCGCGGTACCGACAGAGAGTTCGCGAGGTGGCGTTCGGTCTGGCCCGCCCCGTCTGGGTGGACGACTCGGATTTCGACATCACCTATCACGTACGCCGATCGGCTCTGCCCAAACCAGGTTCCGACGAACAGCTGATGGATCTGATCGCGCGGCTGACGTCGAGACCACTCGACAGCACGAGGCCGTTGTGGGAGATGTACCTGGTCGAGGGGCTGACCAGAAACAGATTTGCCATCTTCACGAAGTCTCATTCGTCGTTGGTGGACGGCGAGGCGGCTCCAGAGATCAGTCAGGTGATCTTCGATCCGGAGAAGAATCGAGCGCCAGGCCCCGAAGAATTGTGGATGCCCGCCAGGCCGCCGAGCGACACCAGCTTGTTGGTCAGTGCACTGGCAGATCTCGTGACGAGCCCGGGGGAGGGGATCGCGCGGGCGCGTGCAGCGTTCAACGACGTGACCACGTCCGTCACCGAGGCAGTGAGTGCACTCGGGAAGCTTGCAGAAGTGGTTCGAACGGCGACCCAGGTGGCCCCGTCGAGCCCGCTCAATGCCACCATCTCGCGCAATCGGCGCCTTGCGGTGGCCAAGACGTCTCTGGAGGACTATCGACGCATTCGTGCGCGGTACGGGTGCGAGATCAACGACGTGATCCTGACCGTCATCGCGGGTGCGATGCGGAACTGGTTGCTCTCGCGCGGTGAACCGGTGACCGAGGCGACCATCGTGCGAGCGATGGTGCCCATGTCGGTCTACACCGACGGCCCGGAGAGTCCTGACGTCGACGATCCGCAAGCGCCCGGACATGTTTCCTCGTTCCTCATCGACCTGCCTGTCGGTGAACCCAACGCGGTGGTTCGGCTCTCGCACGTGGCCCATGCGACGGAGGCATTCGCGCGTCAGGGTCGGCGGGTCACCGCGCAGACGATGGTGCGAATGTCCGGGTTTGCGCCGGCGACGCTGCATGCGATGAGCTCGCGTGCGGCCAGCAGTCTGTCGCAGCGAATGTTCAACTTGATGATCACCAATGCGCCAGGGCCGCAATTTCCGCTCTACCTCGGTGGGGCTCGGATGCTCGAGATGTATCCCGTGTCGCCACTACTCAAGAATCAGACACTCAGCATCGCCCTGACGTCGTACGACGGGAATGTCTACTACGGTTTGAATGCCGACCGTGACGCGATGTCGGACGTCGACGTCGTTCGTTCGCTGATCTTCGAGTCACTCGAGGAATTGACGGATGCGAGTCGGTGACGAACGAGCATGAAGGTGGTCTCATGAGGGTGTACGTACCGGCGACGGTCGAGATTTTGCAGCAGTTGGTCGCAGATCAGGAGTTCGACCCTATGAGCCGGACGGCTTTTGCGGTCACCCCGACTCTGCGTGAGTCGTACGCGGCGGGGGACGACGACGAGTTGGCCGAGGTCGCCATGGGTGAGGCTGCGCGTGCGTCGCTGCGGCTGATCGCCGGAACCGAGGGTGACGTCACCTTCCGGCGTGCTGTCGTTGCCGCCGACGTCGACGATGCCGATGTGAAGTTACGGCCCGATCTCGACGATTCGGTAGTCCGATTGGCGGGTCCTGTCACGATGGCTCAGGTTGCATCTGTGCATGTCGACCTCGAACAGGCAGAATCGGACATCGAGCGCGCTGCTGGCATAGTCGACGCGGCGGATCTCGGTGACGCCGATGCCGAGTTCACGCTCGGTGACGCGGAGGACCACGAGTTGGCGTGGTACGCCGCGCAGGAGTTGCCGTTCTTGCTCGACCTGCTGTGAATGTGCTTACCGTGAAGTAACCTACGGTACCGTAACCTGATAACCTACGGTACCGTAGGCAGTGGGTTCGGAAGGTGAGAGGTGGAGGTCTGATGGGTCTGAAGGACTGGATCGAGGCACCGGCAGCGTCGGTAGTTCCGGCAGCGCGGTCGAAGCTCAATCTGCTTCGCGGTGCGGCGGCTCGGCTGACCACACCATTGCTTCCCGACGACTATCTGCACCTCGCGAATCCGTTGTGGTCCGCGCGCGAGCTGCGCGGCCAGATCGTCGAAGTCCGGCCCGAGACCACGGACTCGGCGACCATCGTCATCAAGCCGGGTTGGGGATTCGACTTCAACTACCAGCCGGGGCAGTACATCGGCATCGGTCTGCATATCGACGGCCGTTGGCATTGGCGGTCGTACTCACTTACCTCGCCTCCCAACTGGGAGAACAAGCGCATTTCCATCGCGGTCAAGGCCATGCCCGAGGGCTTTCTCTCGAGCCACCTCGTCAGCGGGGCCGTGCCGTCGGGAACCATCGTTCGACTGGCCACGCCTTCGGGCAACTTCGCGTTGCCGGATCCGCCGCCGGAGAAGATCCTGTTCATCACCGCCGGCAGTGGCATCACTCCGGTCATGGGCATGTTGCGGACGATGAACCGGCGCGGTCAATTGCCCGACGTCATGCACATCCACTCGGCTCCGACGGAATCCGACGTGATGTTCGCCGACGAACTCACAGCACTGCACGCCGAGCACGAGGACTTCGTGAGCCACGTTCAACTCACGCGACGTGACGGAAAGTTCAAACTCAGTTCTCTCGACACGGTCTGCCCCGACTGGCGCGAGCGCCACACCTGGGCGTGCGGACCCCTCCCGTTGCTCGACGAGCTCGAAGACGTCTGGAAGGCGGAAGGCATCGAGGATCGACTCCACATGGAGCGGTTCGCCGTATCGCGCATCGATGCTTCGGCCGACGGTGGCACGGTCACGTTCGAGAAGTCGGGTAAGACGATCACCGTCGACGGTGCGACGACGCTTCTGGAGGCGGGCGAGCAGTCCGGTGCCTTGATGCCGTTCGGTTGCCGCATGGGCATCTGCCAGACGTGTGTCGTACCTCTCGTTGCCGGCCACGCGATCGATCTACGCTCGGGGAAACAGCACGCGGAGGGCGAGCGCATCCAGACGTGCATCTCCGCCGCCGCCGGCGACTGTACGCTGGACGCATAGCTTCTAGGCACACGGAGGACCACGGTGGCCATCACCGATATCAAAGAGTTTTCGCACCTCACCGAGGCCGATGTCGAAGCTCTCGGACGTGAACTCGATCAGATTCGACTCGACATCGAAGACTCTCGTGGGATCCGGGACGCCCGCTACATTCGTCGCGTCATTCGCGTCCAGCGGGCGTTGGAGCTCGGCGGGCGTATCGCACTGTTCGGCAGTCGGTACCGACCGGCATGGTTGGTCGGCACGACCCTGCTGAGCCTGTCGAAGATCATCGAGAACATGGAGCTCGGGCATAACGTCATGCACGGGCAATGGGACTGGATGAACGATCCCGAGATTCACTCCGTCTCGTGGGAGTGGGATCAAACCGGTCCTTCCGAGCATTGGAAGCGCGCCCACAACTACCAGCACCACACGTACACCAACGTCGTCGGTATGGACGAGGATCTCGGTTTCGGGATTCTGCGTATGACTCGTGACGAGCCGTGGAAGCCGATCAACCTCTTCCAGCCGATCGCCAACGTGATCTTGGCGGCCACGTTCGAGTGGGGCATCGCGCTGCACGACCTCACGGCGGCAGCCGAGTTGGAGGGCGCGGAAAAGGGGCAGCTGAACTCGCAGGCGAACAAAGACTTCGCGCGCAAGATCTTTCGTCAGGTGGGCAAGGACTTCATCTTGTTCCCGGCGCTGACGGGGCCGGCGTGGAAGTCGACCATGTCGGCCAATGCGACCGCGAACCTCGTGCGCAACCTGTGGGCGTACGTCGTCATCTTCTGTGGCCACTTCCCGGACGGTGCCGAGAAGTTCACGGTTGCCGAATTCGAGCAGGAGACTCGTCACGAGTGGTACCTGCGCCAGATGCTCGGTAGTGCGAACTTCAATTCCGGCAAGCTCATGGGACTCATGAGCGGCAATCTGAGCTACCAGATCGAGCACCACGTGTTTCCTGATCTACCGAGCAACCGCTATCCCGAAATCGCTGTGAAGATGCGTGCATTGTGCGAGAAGTTCGATCTCCCGTACACCACCGGTTCGCTCTTCAAGCAGTATCTTCTGGCTCTGCGCACCATCCACAAGTTGGCTTTGCCGGACAAGTGGCTGACCGCAACCTCGGACAATGCTCCGGAAACGTCTTCGGAACTGCGGTTCCGCGACTCGGGATTCCGGGACGCAGCCATGGCGATGGTCGAGGACCTTCGTACCGATCCGATCACCGGTAAGCGTCTCGGTTTGTTGACCGCACTCAAGTCGCAGGCCCGTTCCCGCATGCCGAAGCGCCGGAAGTGATATAGGTTACATCGGGAAAAACCTAACCTACGGTGCCGTAAGTTACGCTACAGTAGGTGCAGTTGATCTGAACGATTCGAATCGATGATCGTTCTGCACTTACTACTTTGCGCCTAACTCACTGCTAGGAGGCTTTCCATGGCGATTGCAGATGTCAAGGAATACGCACATCTCACGGACGCCGACATCGAAGCGCTCGGCCGCGAACTCGACGCGATTCGTCGCGACATCGAGGAGTCGCGCGGCGAGAAGGATGCGCGATACGTGCGCAACGTCATTCGTCTGCAGCGTTCGCTCGAAATCGGCGGCCGCGCAGTGCTTTTCGCCAGCCGTCGTCGTCCGGCGTGGCTCGCCGGAGTTGGCCTGCTGACGCTCTCGAAGATCATCGAGAACATGGAACTCGGGCACAACGTGATGCACGGGCAGTGGGACTGGATGAACGACCCGGAGATCCACTCCACCTCGTGGGAGTGGGACGTCACCGGCCCGTCTGCGCACTGGAAGCAGACCCACAACTACCTGCATCACAAGTACACCAACGTCCTCGGAATGGACGACGACGTCGGATACGGACTCCTCCGCGTCACCCGCGATCAGCGCTGGAAGCCCTTCAACGCCGGCAACCTGGTCTACAACACGCTGCTCGCGCTGTTCTTCGAGTACGGCATCGCCGCTCAGCACCTCGAGCTCGGCAAGGTGGCCAAGGGCCGCGCCGACAAGGAAGAGACGCAGCGCAAGCTCCGTGAGGTCGGCGAGAAGATCGGCAAGCAGGTCCTGCGCGACTACGTCATCTACCCGGCCATCACCGGCCCGGCGTGGAAGAGCACATTGTCGGCCAACTTCACCGCCAACACTCTGCGGAACGTGTGGACCAACGCGGTCATCTTCTGCGGCCACTTCCCGGACGGTGCCGAGAAGTTCACCAAGGAAGACATCGACAAGGAAACGCAGGCTCAGTGGTACCTGCGTCAGATGCTCGGCAGCGCCAACATCGAGGGCAGCGCGCTCATGGACTTCATGACGGGCAACCTGAGCTACCAGATCGAGCACCACCTGTTCCCCGATCTGCCCAGCAACCGCTACAAGGACATCGCGGTCACGGTGCGTCAGCTCGCGGACAAGTACGACTTGCCGTACACGACGGGCCCGCTTGCCGTGCAGTACGCCAAGTCCTGGCGAACCATCGCCAAGCTGTCGCTGCCCAACAAGTACCTCAAGGACACCGTCGACAATGCGCCCGAGACGGCGTCGGAGCGGATGTTCGACGGCGAACTGACCTCGACTGTCGATCCCGTGACCGGGCGTCGCAGTGGCCTCAAGAGCGCCATCGCACGTAAGCGCAAGAGCGGAAAGCTGCGCAGCCTCCTAGGCCTGCGCTGATCGTCGACTGCGCTGACCGTAGACAGCAAGCGGCCCGACACCATTCGATGGTGTCGGGCCGCTTTGCTGTTCTCGCCCGGAACGTCGCTCGGGGGCGCTCAGTACTGATCGTTGGACTTGATCGCTTCCAGCAGTTGTCGCACAGCGACGACGCGTCGAGCTGATTTGCCCTCCAGCAGGTCGAGCTTGCATTCGGGATCTGCCGGCGGTCCGAGGTGCGTGCATCCGCGCGGGCAATCCTCGATCGCCGCAGCGAGATCCGAGAACGCCGCCACCACGTTCTCGGGCGAGATGTGCGCCAGACCGAACGAACGGATGCCCGGGGTGTCGATCACCCAGCCGCCACCGGCGAGCGGGAGTGCCACCGATTGCGTCGACGTGTGCCGGCCCTTGCCGACGCCGGATACGATGCCGACCGCTCGATTGGCATCGGGGACAAGGCGATTGACCAGTGTCGACTTTCCGACGCCGGAATGTCCGATCAGGGCGGTCAACTTGTGCTCGAGGATCTGCGTCAGTTCGTCCAGGGGATCGTCGCGACCGGCGACGACCACTTGGATGTCGAGGTCGGCGAACGTGCTCGCGAATTCCTCCGGCGGTTCGAGGTCGCTCTTGGTCAGGCAGACGATCGGCGTCAGGCCACCCACGTAGGCGGCGACCAGTGCGCGCTCGACGAAGCCGGTGCGCGGTGGGGGATCGGCGAGTGCCACGACGATGAGAAGCTGCTCCGCGTTCGCGACGACGATACGTTCGAAGGGATCGGTGTCGTCGGCGGTCCGTCGCAGAACCGTCGAACGCTCGGAGACCCGGACGATGCGCGCCAGGGTGTCGGTTTTGCCCGACAGATCGCCGACTATGTCCACCTGATCGCCGACGACGATGGGGGTTCGGCCAAGTTCGCGGGCGCGCATCGTGACGATCAGCCGGTCGGGATCGCCGCCGAGGACGCAACCCCAACGGCCACGATCCTTCGACACCACCATCCCCGATTCGGCCGCGAGATGTTCGGGCCGAGTCTTCGTACGGGGGCGGGATCCGCGCCCGGGGCGTACACGGACGTCGGACTCGTCGTACTGCCGCGGACTCAGAAGCTTGCCTTCGGTGTCGCCGGCGAACTCTCGAGCATGTCGATCCACATGTTCTCGAAGCCGGGCAGTGTCTTGGCGGTGGTTCCGACATCGTCGACGTCGACGCCGTCGACGACCAGGCCGATGATGGCGCCGGCTGTTGCCATGCGGTGGTCGGCATACGAGAGCCATTGTCCGCCATGGAGTTCCGCGGGAACGATCGTCAGGCCGTCATCGGTTTCGGTGACGGAGCCGCCGAGTTTGTTGATCTCGTCGGCGAGGGCGGCGAGACGGTCTGTCTCGTGCCCGCGCAGGTGCGCGATTCCTCGTAGATGCGAGGTGCCCTCGGCGAGGGCCGCCAGGGCCGCCACGGTGGGGGTCAGCTCTCCCACGTCGTGGAGGTCGATGTCGATGCCGCGCAGTTTCTCCGGGCCGCGGACGGTCAGGACACCATCGGCGAGAGTGACGTCGGCCCCCATCGAGGCGAGGATCCCGCGGATCGCGTCGCCGGGTTGCGTCGTCGACGACGGCCACATCGGGACGCTGACGGTTCCGCCGGTCACTGCGGCAGCGGCCAGGAACGGTGTGGCGTTGGAGAGATCGGGTTCGATCGCCCAGTCCACGGCGCGCACCGGCCCCGGTGCCACACGCCAGGTGTCCGCGTCACCGCCCGTGGCTGGCGTCGTCACGGAAACTCCGGCCTCGCGGAGCATCTCGACGGTCATGTCGATGTGTGGCATGGACGGGACGGGCTTGCCGTCGTGGTGAACGGTGACACCCTCTTCGAACGCAGCAGCCGAGAGCAGGAGACCGGAGACGAACTGCGACGAACCGGATGCGTCGATGGTGACCGTCCCGCCGCGTAGGGATCCGGTTCCGGTGACGGTGAACGGGAGTGCGTCACCCTCGATCCGAGCGCCGAGACTGCGCAGTGCTTCCAAGATGGTGCCGAGCGGTCGTGTGCGTGCTTGCTCGTCGCCGTCGAAGTGGACCATGCCGTCGGCCATCGCGGCGAGTGGCGGCAGGAAGCGCATGACGGTGCCGGCCAGGCCGCAGTCGACCTCGCCGCCGCGCAGGGGTCCAGGGGTGATGCGAAGCGTGGTCGCATCACCGGCTTCCTCGACGCCGATGCCGAGGTCACGCAGAGCTGCGATCATCAGGTCGGCGTCACGGCTGCGGAGTGCACCGGTGATCGTGGACGGGCCATCCGCAAGTGCGGCCAGAATCAGAGCTCGATTGGTGATGGACTTGGATCCGGGCAGCGTCACCACTGCATCGACGGGTGCTTGGGCCCTCGGGGCGCTCCACAGACTCAGACTCACATGGTCCATCTTCTCTCATCGGTGGGGGAATGGTCGAAACCGTGCCACCCTGGGTGTCATGTGCGGAAGGTATGCGACCACAGCGGACCCGGCCACCCTGGCGGTGGAACTCGACGCGCTCGACGAGACCGACCACTCGGCGCCCGTCGAAGCCGATTACAACGTGGCCCCCACGACCGAGGTGTTGACCGTCGTCGAACGCCACGATCGGGAGAACCCCGACAGCGATCCGAGCAAGAGGATTCGGCGGATGCGGTGGGGATTGGTGCCGTCGTGGACCAAGGAACTGGGCAAAGGCCCGGTCCTGTTCAACGCCCGCGCCGACTCGCTGGCGGAGAAGCCGGCGTTTCGGACCGCCTTCAAGTTCAAGCGTTGCCTGGTCCCCATGGACGGGTGGTACGAGTGGCAGACCGAGGCCACCGGCGGGAAGAAGGCAGCGAAGATTCCTTACTACATGCACCCCGACGACGGATCACGGCTGTTCATGGCGGGCGTGTGGTCTGCCTGGCGGGACCCGAGTGTCGAGAACGCGAGCCCCGTTCTGAGCTGCTCGATCGTCACGGTCGACTCTCTCGGTCACCTCGAGCAGGTTCACGACCGCATGCCCCTCGCCCTGCCTCGTGACCGCTGGGAGGCGTGGCTCGATCCCGACAACACCGTCGATTCGGCTCTGCTCGAACCGGTACCGGACCTCTTCGAGCGGATCGACGTCGATCGAGTCCGGCCGCTGGTCAACAGTGTCAAGAACAACGGGCACGAGTTGATCGAGCCGGACGTCGACCGTGCCGGCGAGCAGATCAGCCTGCTCTAGCAGTCAGCCGAGAGCCCAGGTGACGGTCACTTCGAACGAGACCTGCTGGGTTCCCGGGGCGAGAACCATGTCGGACATCGAGGCGTCGGGAGCGCGCATGGTCTGACCGCCACTCGTGTCGTGTGCCTCGGTGATGGTCACGACGTTTTCGAGCGACGTCCCGGACAGATCCGCGTACTGCTCGGCACGGTTCTTCGCGTCCTCGAAGGCACGGGTGCGAGCGTCGGCCAGAAGCTGAGAGTCGTCGTCGATGGCGAAGGCGACGTTACCGAGCCGTGCCGCGTTTCCGCCCGCCGCGATGCCGGCGTCCAGGACAGAAGAGGCCTTGTCGAGATCGCGGACGACGATTCGTACCGAGTTGGTCGCCCGGTAGCCGGTCACGTTGCCGCCGACGAACGGTCCGCCGCTGGCGTCGTACTGCGGCTGGACGGACAGATCGCTTGTCTGCACGTCCTCGGGGGCAACCCCGGCGGCGACTATCGCGTCGATCATCTGACGGGCCTTGTCATTCGCCTCCGAGACCGCTCCCGATACATCCGGGGCAACCACCTCGATGCCGATGTCGGCATTGAGGATGTCCGGCGCCCCGCGGACCTGCCCTGATCCGACTACCGTGACTTCCTTGGCGGCATTGTCCGAACTCCCGCAGGCCGTCAGCGAGACGGTGAGAGCTGCCGTCGCAGCGGTCAGTGCAAGAGTTTTCAGGTGTGGTCGCATGGTGAGACCGTAGCGACCGGATACTCAGCCCGCCGTGATTTGCGCCGTGACCGCGCCACTGAGCTGCGCGAGGTCCGTCGGAGCCAGCTCGATTTCGAGGCCGCGTCGGCCGGCGCTGCAGAGAACGCGGTCCCAGTCGAGCGCCGACGCATCGATCACGGTCGGCAGTTTCTTGCGCTGGCCGAGCGGTGAGATACCGCCGAAGACGTAGCCGCTCGAGCGCTCGGCTTCGGCGCGATCGGCCATGACGGCTTTGCTCGCACCGAGGGCAGCGGCTGCAGCCTTGAGGGAGAGCTTGTCCGGGACCGGCAGAACCGCGACGGCGAGCTTGCCGGTGTCGAGTTTGACGACCAAGGTCTTGAAGATCTGGGCAGCCACGACACCTGTCGACTCTGCCAGTGCAGTGACCGCCTCGTCGCCGAAAGATTCGGCGCGAGGATCGTGGTCGTAGCTGTGGACGCGGTGCGGTGTCTTCGACTTGTCGAGAAGTACGGTCGCAGGGGTCGCTGTTCCGGCCATGAGGAACACCCTATGTGGATCGCCGACAGGTGCATCCGACCAGGCCGGGAACAGAGTCGCTGACTCCCGTGTTGGTACCAGTTGATGAAACTTGTCCCGAGAAGCGAAGGAGCGACCGTGCTGGCTGTGTGTGAGCCACCACCGGCCCGTGGGTCGGATCTTCAGTTGGCGGTAACCTTGATCCCTACGGCTAGTGAAGGGATCAGAGTGCTGGAACACGACCGGCCCAAGGACGAACCGTCAGGGGTAGCTGAACCTATCGACGGCGCAGTGTCCGAAACGCCCGAAACTGCGGATGAGTTGATTGCCCGGTTCGAGCGCGACGCGCTCCCGCTGCTCGACCAGTTGTACGGCGCTGCCCTGCGCATGACGCGGAATCCGGCTGATGCCGAGGATCTCGTGCAGGAGACGTACGTCAAGGCGTACACCGCTTTCCGTTCGTTCCGTGCCGGTACCAACCTGAAAGCCTGGCTGTACCGGATTCTCACGAACACCTACATCAACTCGTACCGCAAGAAGCAGCGCCAACCCGCGCAGTATCCGACGGACGAGATCACCGACTGGCAGTTGGCCGCCACCGCCGAGCACACTTCGACGGGGCTGCGATCGGCCGAGGTGGAGGCGCTCGACGCGTTGCCTGACGACGACATCAAGGCGGCGCTGCAGTCGCTTCCCGAGGAATTCCGTATGGCCGTGTACTACGCCGATGTCGAAGGATTCCCGTACAAGGAGATCGCGGAGATCATGGGCACACCCATCGGAACGGTGATGTCGCGACTGCACCGTGGTCGCAAGCAATTGCGTGGTCTTTTGGCCGATGTCGCAAAAGACCGGGGATTCAATCGGGACGGCGCGGTCGACACAGCCACAGTCGCAGCCACCGAGACGGAAGGTGTCACACGATGAGTGAGCAGGACGAATTCGAAAGGCTCGACTGCTCGGCAGTCATCGCCGACGTCTGGTTGATGCTCGACGGTGAATGCGACGATTCAAGTCGTGCTCGCCTGCAGCGTCATATCGACGATTGTGGATCGTGCCTCGAGGCCTACGGGATCGAAGAGAAGGTCAAGAGCCTGATCAACCGTAAGTGCGGCGGAGACCATGCGCCGGAAAGCCTGCGTCAGAGGCTCACCGTCGAGTTGCGTCGGACCATCGTCATAACGACTACCGAAACCGACAGCTAGCCCGTCAGCGAAGATCTGAGCGGCAGCAGTCGGAAGGCAGTAACGCCGAGGGGCGGGGAAGCAATGCTTCCCCGCCCCTCGGACGTTTTGTTGCGCTACATGTCAGGCGTTTGGACGCTTGCCATGGTTAGCGGCGTTGCCCTTACGGCTGCGCTTCTTACGACCACGCTTACCCATGATTGGTCTCCCTTCTGTTTCTTTCGCGTCATTGTTTCACGCCGATGCCGGTGTGGTTCCATTGGCAGGTCGATCGAGTGATCCGTCGACGTATTTTCGTGGTCAGAGTGCAGTTCCGACAGAAGTGAGGTTCACGATGGCAGAAGACGTGCGCGCCGAGATGGTTTCGACGGTCTACCAGGTCGTCGTGAGCGAGGGAGACGTCGTTGCGGACGGCGACACCCTGGTCATCCTCGAATCCATGAAGATGGAGATTCCCGTCCTGGCCGAGGTTCCGGGAACGGTGACGACGGTGGGCGTCAAGGTCGGCGACGTGATTCAGCAAGGCGATCTGATCGCCGTGATCTCCTAAGCCGGACGATGTCCACTCTCAGCGACCTCCTCGCCGAACACACCGACCTTCCCGGTGCGGCGGTCGACCATCTCCAGCGCGTCGTGGGGGAGTGGCAACTGCTCGCCGACCTCTCCTTTGCCGACGTTCTCTTGTGGGTGGGCACCGAATCGGAGAAGAACCGATCCGAGGGGACGGTCATCTGCGTCGCGCATTGCCGGCCGACAACGGCATCGACGGCTTTTCCGGAGGATGCGGTCGGAACGGTCGTTTCCGAGTCCGAGCACCCGCAGGTTCTTCGCGCTCTCGTGGAGGGCCGCGTCGTGCGCGGGGAAGACGAGACGTGGCGTGAAGGAATGCCGCCGCGTCGGGAAGCCGTTCCGGTGCGTCTGGACGGGCGAGTCATCGCTGTTCTGAGCCGCGACACCAACCTGTCGCACCAGCGAGCGCAGAGTCCGCTCGAACTCGCGTATCTCGATTGCGCCGAAGACCTGTGTCAGATGATCAGCGACGGAACCTTCCCGATCCGAGAATCGCGCTCCGACACGAACTCGAGCCCACGTGCGGGCGACGGCTTCATCCGTCTCGATACCGAAGGCACAGTCGTCTATGCCAGCCCGAACGCGCTCTCGGCCTATCACCGGATGGGTCTGAGTTCGGATCTGGTGGGTCAAGACCTCGCAGCGCTGACCCGTTCGTTGGTCACCGACCCGTTCGAGTCTCAGGAAGCTGCGGGATACATCCGAGATACGTTGGCGGACAAGCCCGGTCGCCGTATGGAGATCGAGGCGCGCGGGGCGACCGTTCTGCTGCGGGCCCTGGTTCTCAAGCCTGGCGGCCGGCATGTCGGTGCTGCGGTCGTCGTCCGCGACGTCACCGAGGTCAAGCGTCGTGATCGCGCTCTGCTGAGCAAGGACGCAACCATCCGCGAGATTCACCATCGAGTGAAGAACAATCTGCAAACCGTCGCGGCGCTTCTGCGTCTACAGGCCAGGCGAACCGGCAACGACGAAGCGCGACAAGCGTTGACAGAGTCGGTGAGACGCGTGACGTCCATCGCCCTCGTTCACGACACCTTGTCGATGTCGGTGGACGAAGAGGTGGATCTCGACGAGGTGATCGACCGGTTGGTTCCCATGCTCTCCGATGTCGCGGGAGTAGGTGTGCCGGTGACGATTCGGCGTGAGGGCAGTTTCGGAGTGTTCTCCGCCGAGCGCGCCACCCCGCTGGTCATGGTGCTGACGGAGTTGGTGCAGAACGCGATCGAGCACGCTTTCGATCCGGGCGTGACCGGCACGGTCACACTCAGTGCCGAGCGTTCTGCACGCTGGTTGGACGTGATCATCCACGACAACGGGCGCGGCCTGCCGGAGAACTTCGACCTCGAGAAATCCGATCGCCTCGGACTCCAGATCGTGCGGACTCTGCTGGGAGCCGAGCTCGGTGGCTCGCTCGGACTGCACCCGGGAAGCGGAGGCGGTACCGACGCGGTTCTGCGTGTGCCGCTCGGTAGACGTTCTGCGCGTTACTGATTCGAGCCGCGTTAGCGATTCGAGCAGACAAAAAGCCCGGCACCATGTGGTGCCGGGCTGTCGTCTTCGACTGTGCAGAGGGGCTGTTCTCCGCCGCGAGTCGAACGTCTCGGTTCTACCTAGACGGAAGTGCGTGCACGGGTACGTGCGTTACGACGCTTGAGTGCGCGACGCTCGTCTTCGCTCATTCCGCCCCAGACGCCTGCATCCTGGCCGGACTCGAGAGCCCACGACAGGCACTCGGCGGTGACGGGGCAGCGGTTGCAGACAACCTTGGCATCAGCGATCTGAGCGAGGGCCGGTCCACTGTTTCCCACAGGGAAGAACAGTTCGGGATCCTCGTCGCGACAGATTGCGTTGTGGCGCCAGTCCATCTTTTTTCGCTCCTTAATTGGGTGTGTATTCACACCATTTGGTACCAATGAGTTTGTGTGTGCGTCATCAATGTTTCCGCACTGTTACTTGTGAATGCTTTCACGAACTCGCGGTATGTCAATAGGTTTGAACGGGTTCGTGGGCCAACTCACTAATTTGTGACACACCTGACGGCCACCTGGGCGTCACCGGCATTTTACCCGATTTCGACCTTTTGGCACCAGAGTTTTTGCAGGTCAAACGTGTTGCCTGACTCACGTCGCAATCGGTGCGAACACTTCCAGTGCATCCGGGACCGAGGTGAATTCGACCTTTTCACGAAGTCCGATGTAGTCGCCGTCCATCTGGAGTCCGATCGGTCGCGACGATTCGATGGTGATTGTCGGGACGTCGTCGGTGCGTAAGAGGACCTTCGATTTCGGCTCCGCGCCGCGTGCGAGTAGTTGCCGCACAACCCGCAGGGACGGCAGAACTTTGGTGCTCGTCATGGCGAAGATGCCGAGTCCACTGTCGAAGGTCGTTCCCGGATTGGTGTGGACGGGACGCTCTTCCAGATATGTCCACGGGCTCGAGTTCGAGACGAATGCGTAGTGGACTCCGGAGACGGGATCCTGATCGGGAAGGTGGACGGTCAGCGCTGGTTCGGCTCGCTTGGCACGGAAGAACGCCGCGATCGCGGTTCGGACATACCGGGCGGGTGTGGCGGCGTCACCGTTCTTACGGCTGGCGTCGACGGCCTCGCACACATCGGCGTCGAGGCCCATTCCGGCGTTGAACGTGAACCAACGGTTGTCGCAGTGTGCGAGCCCGATTCGGCGCCTGGTCCGTTCGGAGAGGAGGTCGACGAGTTGGTTCGTGGCGTCGATCGGGTCGGCGGCAATACCGAGTGAGCGCGCGAAAACGTTTGCCGAGCCTCCCGGGACGACAGCGATCGTCGGGATCGGACCGACCGGAACCGATTTCATCGACGCGGGATGCGGTGACCCGAGCAGTCCGTTGACCACTTCGTTGACCGTTCCGTCGCCGCCGTGGACGATCACCGAGCCGAAGCCGTCTTCGTGGGCTTCGCGCGCCAGTTCGGCGGCATGACCCCGATGTGTGGTGTGCGCCACAGTAAGTCGCACCCGACTCTCGAGGGCGTGTGCCAACAGGTCACGACCGGCAGCGGTGGTGGAGGTGGCATTGGGGTTGACGATCAGCAGTGCGCGCACGGGGCATGAGCCTATCCGGTGTCGTGTTCTAGGCTGGCCTCGTGCCGAATACCGCCAGTCCGAACGCCCTGCCCAAGACAGTCACATGGGCAGGTGCCCTCGTGACGCTGCAAGGGCTGGTTGCCGCCGGGTTCGCGATCGTCGCAGTGATTCGCGGTGCAACCGGCCACGATCAGAGCGTCACCAACGGATACGGATTTGCCGCGTGGGTCGCGATCCTCGGCGGCGCGGTGTTGGCTGCCGGTATCGCTTTGCTGACGGGCCGCCGGTGGGGCCGGGCAATCGCCGTCGTCGCTCAGCTGCTGCTCCTGCCGGTCGCCTGGTCGCTCCTGACCGATTCGCATCAGGTGCCGCTCGGCATCGTTCTGGGTGTCGTCGTTCTCGGCGCTCTGGGCTGCCTGTTCTCGGCTCCGACGTCTCGATGGATGGCAGCGGAGTACGGAGCGTACGCAGACGAGGTGTCGCCGGAAGAAGGACGCCCGGACGAGACCGACGAGCCGCGGGACAAGTAGGACGGAACGCCTACCCTGCTTCGGTCCTACTCAGCTTCGGCGGCGAGAGCTCCGAGGTGGGTGCCGGTCAGGCGATACGTGGTCCACTCCGTCTTCGCGTCGGCACCGAGTGACTCGTAGAACTTGATCGAGGGGGTGTTCCAGTTGAGCACCGACCAGGACAGCCGGGTGTAGTCGTTGTCGGTGCACTCCTTGGCGAGCGCGGCTAGAAGAGCCTTCCCGTGGCCTGATCCGCGCTGACTGGGCTTGACGTACAGGTCTTCGAGGTAGATGCCGTGAGCGCCGTCCCACGTCGAGAAATTGCGAAACCACAACGCCATGCCGACGACGTCGTCGGCCGAATTCACAGCGACGTGCGCGAAGGCCGTCGCGGCCGGCCCGAACAACGCCTCGCCGATCTGTTCCGCCTTCACGGTGCACTCGTCGAGGGCCTTCTGGTAGTCGGCCAACTCGTAGATCATGTCGGTGATCGGCTGGACGTCTGCGGGCGTGGCGCGTCGGATCATAGGGAGAATCTTAGGCCTCAAGCCTCGACGAGCGGCGGCACGTTGTGATGGACGAGGTGGGTGGCGCCGTGCTCGTAACCGAGAACCGAGTAAGCGCCGGGGGACAAGGCGAAACGCTTTCCTTCCGTCACCGGGAGCTCGAGCCAGCGGGCGATGAGTGCGCGTGAGAAGTGGCCGTGCCCGATCAGGATCACGTCGCGTTCGGGTAGTTGCGAACGCACCATCGACAGCACCATGTCGGTCCGGGCGTGGATCTGATCGGCCTGCTCGCCGCCGGGGCACGGGTGCGTCCAGACGGTCCAATCGGGCACCGTTGCGCGGATCTCGGGCGTCGTGAGGCCTTCGTAATCGCCGTAGTCCCATTCGGACAGTGCATCCCAGGTTCGC
Source organism: Rhodococcus sp. C-2 (assembly GCF_027854095.1). NCBI lineage: Bacteria > Bacillati > Actinomycetota > Actinomycetes > Mycobacteriales > Nocardiaceae > Rhodococcus > Rhodococcus sp. C-2. The sequence goes on from NZ_JAQGFI010000004.1 coordinate 338,677, forward strand.
TCTTCCGGCAGGCCGGCGAGATCACCCGTCAACTGTGCGCGCAGCCGCGGACTCGTCAGAATCATGGGGTTCCGGAGGTCGAGGGTTCGCAAGCGATTTCCGGTCGCGGTTGCCTGCATCTCGCCGAGCGGAGTCAGCGGAACCTCGGTCCGGCCCGTGTGTTTCCCGGTGCGTGCCCACTCGGTTTCACCGTGGCGCATGAGTACGACGCGAGCACCGAGGGGGATCGACGAGGGGGCGGACTGGGAGGTCATGTCGACCATCATTGCAGGCTGCCTCGCGTGTGTAGCTCGCCTCCTGGCGCGAAGTGCGCAAGGATCTACGTGTGACGACGGTTCTCGCAGTGGCGAATCAAAAGGGCGGCGTGGCTAAAACCACTACCGTCGCTTCTCTCGGTGCGGCTTTGTCCGCGCTCGGACAACGAGTCTTGGTGGTGGATCTCGACCCGCAGGGCTGCCTGACGTTCTCGCTCGGACACAACCCGGATCGCCTCGAGCGTTCGGTCAACGAGGTCCTGGCGGGTGATCTCGACGCGGTCGACGCCGTGCTGAAGACGGACGACGGTATGGATCTCCTGCCGGCCACGATCGATCTCGCGGGCGCCGAAGCGCTGCTCCTGATGCGACCCGGTCGAGAGTTCGCGCTCAAGCGGGCGCTGTCTCCGCTCCTGGGCTCTTACGACGTCATCATCATCGACTGCCCACCGTCGTTGGGTGTGCTCACACTCAACGGATTGACTGCGGCGCAGTCGGTTCTGGTTCCACTGCAATGCGAAACCCTCGCACACCGCGGCGTCGGACAGCTGCTGCGTACGGTTCGTGAAGTCCAAGCCATCACCAACCCGGATCTTGTTCTGCTCGGCGCACTTCCGACTCTGTACGACGCTCGAACCACGCACAGTCGCGACGTGCTCGCCGACGTCAGCGACCGCTACTCCCTGGCCGTTCTGGCGCCTCCGATCCCACGCACCGTCAAGTTCGCCGAGGCGTCCGCGTCGGGCGCGACGGTCCTCGCCGGACGAAAGAACAAGGGTGCGGATGCCTATCGTGAACTCGCGGACAATCTCGTAAAGCATTGGGCTGGAAACGAAGTCGTGACTTTCGCGCCGGAGCTGGCGATCTGAGGAAGGTGAGCTTCTAGCGCAGCGCGAACAAGGTATCGCCGCGCTGTTCCAGAATCGTCTCGCCCGCACTGGCGAGCACGATCGGTGTCGCCGTCTCACCGCGGTCGACTGCGATCATGCGCTGCACCGCTCCGTCCGACGGACTGACGGCTGCAATGCCGCCCGGAACGGGGATGAGCATCTGACCGGCAACCATGCTTCCGGGTCCGGACGTTCCGTTGACGATCCACGTCGGAGCCAGATCGCTCAGGCGCAGGTTGACGGTCTGCGAGCCGGTCCACCACGTGATCGAAGCCTTGTCGGCGTGGGTGCGGGCGCCTTCGGTCACCGTTCCCTCGATCGGATAGTCGACGATCGGATTGCCGGATCCGTCGAAAATGGTGATGCGAGAAACGGTTCCGTTGGCGGCAGGGAGGTAGACGGCCGTCTTTTCGCCGGCCACGGCAAGCAGGCGGGCGCCCTCGGAGTCGAGGAGAATCGCGGATCCGTACTCTTCGGGTTCCTGGGCGTCCTTGGGTGCGGGATTCATCACCGTCAACCTGTTGGAGGCTTCACCGGGGCAGCGCTCGAGTACCGAGACTCGGTTGGCGCTCGACGCAGCGTCGAGCAGCGTGCATCCGGTGCGGGGTTGCTTGTTGGGGTTGACCTTCGCGTCGACCCGGCCGTACTCGAGGGTTCGGACGAGGTCCGAGCGCCACAGCTCCATTCGCTCACTGCCGCGCGAAATCAGGTAGGTGCCGTCCGCTGAAAGGCTGACCGCAGAATCGGCGTCGCTGTTGCGCTGGTCCTTTCGGGCGCCGGTGTCGGCGACCAGCGACGTGACCTGAGAGCAACCGCGATCGTCCTGATAGACGCTGACGACGCGATCCCACGAACCGATCGCGCCGCACAGCGGAATGTTGCGCGCGTATCGCCATACTTCTTCGCCCGTTGCCGGATCGCGGCCGATCACCTCGGAGCCGTCGGCGGTGACGACGGCATTTCCGACGGTGATCGGTGCCGTCGAGTCGGCACTGGGAGATTCCCACGTCTGCTTCAGGATGTCGGGTAACAACACCGACGTCGACAGAGGTGGGAGTGGAGATTCGGCGGTGACCGAGGTGGTTCCGCGCGCATCACTGCGCAACCACACAACGGTCACCGCCACGATTACGGCCAGCGCGATTGCCAGCGCACCGATGACATCTGAGCGAGTACGCCTTTCGGGAGCCAGCACATCGGCAGCTTACTCTGCGGCGCCTGCTGTCGCGGAAGCCGCGGGGCGACGACGCCGACGGCGACGCGGCTTGGCCGCTCCGTCTTCGTCCGAGTTCTCGGCAGCGGTTGCCGCGGGTGCCGAAGGGGGAGCTGTGGTGGCGCCGGCGGTGGTGGACGTCGCGGCGTCGGTCGAAGCGCCGGCGCGGGTGCGGCGACGGGTCCGGTTGCGGCGGGGAGCGGCCTTCTCTTCGTTGCCGTCCGAGTCGGTCGACTTCGGCGCGTCTGCTTTGTCCGTTGCTGCTTTGTCCGTTGCTGCCTTCTCCGGGGCGGCCTTGGCCTTGCGAACAGTGCCCTTGGCATCGGCCGGAATGGACAACTCTTCGTAGAGGTGCGGCGAGCTGGAGTAGGTCTCGACCGGGTCGGGGATTCCGAGGCTCAGTGCCTTGTCGATGAGCTGCCAGCGAGGGATGTCGTCCCAGTCGACCAGCGTGACGGCGATGCCGGTGCGTCCGGCGCGGCCGGTACGACCGATGCGGTGGACGTAGGTCTTCTCGTCCTCGGGGCACTGGTAGTTGATGACGTGGGTGACGTCGTCGATGTCGATACCGCGGGCAGCGACGTCGGTGGCGACCAGAACGTCGACCTTGCCGTTACGGAAGCCCTTCAGCGCCTTTTCACGGGCGATCTGGCCGAGGTCACCGTGGACGGCACCGACGGAGAAGCCGCGTTCCGCGAGATCGTCGGCCACCTTCTGGGCTGTGCGCTTGGTGCGGGTGAAGATCATCGTCGCGCCGCGGCCTTCGGCCTGCAGGACGCGGGCGACCATCTCGGCCTTGTCGAGCGCGTGTGCACGGTAGATGTGCTGGCTGGTGCGATCGTGCACCGCGGAGGATTCGGCCTCTTCGGCGCGGATGTGCGTCGGCTGCGTCAGGAAGGTGCGAGCCAGGGTGATGATCGGGCCGGGCATCGTCGCGGAGAAGAGCATCGTCTGACGCTTGTCGGGGACCATGCCCATGAGGCGTTCGATGTCGGGGAGGAATCCCAGGTCGAGCATTTCGTCGGCCTCGTCGAGGACGAGAACGCCCACCTTGCCCAGGATCAGGTGCGACTGGTTGGCGAGGTCGAGCAGGCGACCCGGGGTGCCGACGACAACGTCGACGCCCTTCTGGAGTGCCGAGATCTGCGCCTCGTACGGACGGCCGCCGTAGATGGGCAGAACCTGGAGACCGCGGTCGCCGACCCGGAGGTACTTGCTGGCGTTCTCGAGGTCGCGGGCGACCTGGATGCACAGCTCGCGGGTGGGAACGATGATCAGAGCGCGGGGCGTGCCGTCGAGAACAGCTGTGCCGTTCTCGGCGGTGACGATGCGATGCAGGAGCGGGACGCCGAAACCGAAGGTCTTGCCCATTCCGGTGCGGGCCTGACCGATGAGGTCGTCACCGGCGAGAGCCAACGGAAGGGTGAGTTCCTGGATGGCGAAGGTGCGCTCGATGCCGATCTCGTTCAGTGCGCGGACGATTTCGTCGCGGACACCGAGTTCGGCGAAGCTCGGGGGTACATGGGTGTCGTCGAGCTGGACGGAAACGGTGTTCTCGGTTGCTTCGTCTTCGTGGTCGACAGTGATCTTGCTCAGGGGACTAGCCTTTCCTCGTGGCGGTACGCACGCACAAGGTAAGGGGCCAGGCCGTAAGTCGGCCGATGTCGATGCCCTCTTTTTCTTCGGTCATGCCTACGCCTCAGCACTGAATTCCACTCGGACGAATTCGAACCGTCCGGAGATCTCGGCGAAGCGGGCGACAACCGTCGATGCAGGTGCGCGCACATTATCGGTGGGGTTCGTGTGAATACAGCCGTCCCGGCTAACCAAATGGCCCGGGGGAACTGGCGAACTCCCAAGACCATTGTAGCTGCACGTTGTCCGTCCCTCGCGATGACATGTCGAAGATCACCGAATCGGACATGCGGTCCTTGCCGGTCGCGTCGGCCGTCGAAGCACTACAGTTCGTAGTCATGGGCGCACACGATCTTGATGCTTCGACGGACGCTGGAACCGGAGGCCGAGTCGCTTCCGATCACCCTGGCGTGATCGATTTGTTTGCCGTTCTCGCGTATGGCGAGATTTCGGCGTTCTACCGCTTGGCGGAGGACGCACAAATGGCACCGGACCTGCGAGGCAAGGTGGCGTTCGCCAGCATGGCCGCCGCCGAGATGGACCACTTCGAGACTCTGGAAACGGCGTTGACGGAACGTGGCCACGAGATCTTCGCCGTCATGGACCCGTTCGTTCGAGCTCTCGACAACTACCACGCGTCGACGACACCGTCGACGTGGCTGGAATCGCTCGTGAAGGCGTACGTCGGCGACGGAATCGCTGCCGACTTCTATCGCGAGATCGGGCACTCCCTCCCGGCGGATGTCGCGGAAATCGTCGAGGACGTGCTGTCCCAGACGGGCCACTCGGAGTTCGTGGTGCTCGAGGTGAAGGCAGCAGTGGAGGCCAGTACTCGCGCAAAGGACCGGTTGATGCTGTGGGGACGCCGTCTTCTGGGCGAAGCAATCACGCAGGCACAGTTCGTGCTGGCGCAGCGTGAAGATCTCACCGATCTGGTGATCTCCGCCTCCGGCGACCTCAACGGAGTTGTCGCGTTGTTCGACGGCATGCAGGCAAAGCATGCCGAGCGGATGGCGATTCTCGGACTCGTCTAGGTGCCTGTTCGCTCTGGGCACAGCGTGCAGAGGAGCGTGGGCGGTCGTTGCTGCATTAGCCTTGCGTCGACAACGGATGTAATTCACGAACAGTTCGGAGGTTGACCGTGGAGGTCAAGATCGGTGTAATCGACAGCCCGCGTGAGCTCATCGTCAACAGCGAACAGACCCCTGACGAGGTCGAGACACTGGTCGCGGCTGTCCTCGGTGGCCGCGAGCCGGTTCTGGCTCTCGTCGACGACAAGGGCCGCAAGTTCCTGGTGCAGGCTTCTCGTGTGGCGTACGTGGAGATCGGTCCGTCCGATATCCGCAAGGTCGGATTCGCGCCTACCGTCTGACGCGTAGCTGTAACAGCAGAATGGGCGGGCAGTCGTGAGACTGCCCGCCCATTCTCGTTCGGGTTCCGGTTACTTCGTTTCGGCTTGCAGCGGCACGTGTGAGAGACCGCCCCACGCGAGGGTCACGGTGATTTCCACGGCTTCTTCCTTCGGGATCGGCCGCGCGGCCTCGAGCCAGTACCGCGCAGTGAACTGGCTGGCACCGACAAGACCGACCGCAAGGATGCGCGCGCGGTACGGATCGAGTCCGGAATCCTGACTCACCAGGTCGAACACGGCGTCGACGCAGGCTTCGGTGGCTTGTTCGACGCGTGTCTGGACCTGAGGTTCGCCCATGATGTCGGACTCGAACACCAGGCGGAAGCCCTGGGAGTCGTTGTCGACGAAGTCGAAGAACGCCTGGACCGCGGCGCGGACACGCTGTTTGTTGTCCGTCGTCGATCGCAGGGCCTGGCGTACACCCGAGATGAGGCTGTCGACGTAACTCTGCAGGACAGCGACGTACAGTTCGAGTTTGCCTGGGAAATGTTGGTACAGAACTGGCTTGCTGACACCGGCACATTCGGCGATCTCGTCCATGCCGGCCGAGTGGTACCCGTTCGCAACGAATACCTCACTTGCAGCTGCGAGGAGCTGGAGGCGGCGCGCATCGCGGGGGAGGCGGGTGCTGCGACGTGTTCCGGCAGGCTTGCCAGCCGTTGTACCGCGATCGGAGTCAGTCCGATCCGCGAGTTCTGTCATGTCGCTTCCAATCTGAGCAAAAGTAATTCGGTCGGCGCGCGGATCCGCGAGTCGCGTGTGCGTACCCGCCAGTATCCTCCGTCACACCGGTCGTAGCCGAATGAACGATACCGTGTGTCGCCCGGGCGAGTCGCGCGTGCCTCGGTGAGCGAGACCAGCGGTCTTTCTCGTTACAGGACGGGCTGCCATGACACGCCAGGACCAGCAAGTTTCGGTCAGCCCGGGCGAGCGACTTGCCGTGTGTGAGATTCTGGACGACGTGACTGACCCAGGGGGACCGCGCATGCGTGGACGAACTACGCAGAACCCTGAACGTGAGGAACGTCGAATGCGTAGCGGAACTGGAGCGCCTCGCGACGAACGTCGGCCGGAGGTGCCGGATGATCGTGCCTACGGCGAACGCGACTATCGCGGCATTTCCTCCCATCAGCCTTTGCGCGCCCAATGGGATCCGACCAAACGAGAAGTGGGCCGAACCCCGCGTAATCCGCGACCGGACCGGGCAGCGCGAAAGCAGAGCAAGCTCGGGCGCTTCGTCTCGACCTACGGTTGGCGGGCCTACGCGATTCCGGTTCTCGTGGTGCTCACCATTCTTGTGATCGTCGATGCGGTACGGCCGGACGCCACAGACTCCGCGAGCAAGACGTCGGCCACCGCCGACCTCGCGCACAGCACCGACGGAACCGATGTCATCGGTGCCCCACCGGCCGGAGACGGAACTTTTGCTTCGTCGATACCGTCCGGTGCCCTTCCCGACGGTGGTCCGTTCACCGTCGCGGGGGGTGGAACGTGGCACGTCGTACCAGGTACGACGGGCAAGGTCGGACAGGGAACCGAACGCGAGTTCACGTACACGGTCGAGATCGAGGACGGCGTCGACACGACCGGCTTCGGCGGAGACGAATCGTACGGACGCATGGTCGACCAGACACTGGCCAATCCGAAGAGTTGGACCAACGATCCCAAGGTCGCGTTCCGGCGCGTCGACGCCGGCGAGCCGGACTTCCGGATCTCCTTGACCTCACAGATGACGATCCGCGAAGGCTGTGGATACGAAATCGAACTCGAAGGATCCTGCTACAACCCGAGCATGGACCGAGTCCTGCTCAACGAACCGCGATGGGTGCGAGGCGCCATTTCGTTCCAGGGCGACATCGGCTCGTATCGGCAGTATCAGATCAATCACGAGGTCGGCCATGCCATCGGATACGCCGCTCATCAGCCGTGCGAGACCGAAGGCGGACTCGCACCGATCATGATGCAGCAGACCTTCGGAACCGCGAACAACGACATCGCTAGGCTTGATCCCGAGGGCGTCGTTCCGATGAACGGACTCACGTGCCGCTTCAATCCGTGGCCGTACCCCCGAGCGTGACCGGATCGAGAATCCCTGATCTCGTCTTGAACTAGGAGTGTTTCGCGGTGTCTGCAACACCCGTCGTATTGCCACCACTGGTGGAGCCGGCAGCCGAGTTGAGCCGGGAGGAAGTTGCCCGATACAGCCGGCACCTGATCATCCCGAACGTAGGCATGACCGGTCAGAAGCGGCTCAAGAATGCACGAGTCCTGTTCATCGGCGCCGGTGGATTGGGTTCACCGGCACTGCTCTATCTCGCGGCCGCAGGAGTGGGCACCATCGGGATCGTCGAGTTCGACGAGGTCGACATGTCGAACCTGCAGCGTCAGGTGATTCACGGACGCTCCGACGTCGGACGCCCGAAGGCGCTCAGCGCGAAGGAGTCGATTCTCGAAATCAACGAGCACGTCGACGTCCGGTTGCACGAGTTCCGCCTCGACAACTCCAACGCGGTCGAACTGTTCTCCGAGTACGACCTGATCCTGGACGGTACGGACAACTTCGCGACGCGGTACCTCGTCAACGATGCTGCCGTCATCGCGGGAAAGCCGTACGTGTGGGGCTCGATCTACCGCTTCGAAGGGCAGGTCTCGGTCTTCTGGGAAGACGCCCCGGACGGCGCGGGACTGAACTATCGCGATCTTTACCCGGAGGCGCCGCCGCCAGGCATGGTCCCCTCGTGCGCCGAGGGTGGTGTGCTCGGAGTCCTGCCCGCGACCGTCGGTTCGATCATGGCGACCGAGGCGGTCAAGCTCATCACGGGGATCGGCGAACCGCTTCTCGGACGCCTGATGATCTACGACGCACTTGCGATGACGTTCCGGACGATCCGCCTTCAGCGTGATCCGACCCGCGTGCCGGTCACCGCCTTGATCGACTACGACGCGTTCTGCGGTGTCGTGTCCGAAGAGGCGAGTGCCGCTGCTGTCGGTTCGACGATCACGGCGCCCGAACTGGAGGCCATGATCGGCGAGGGACGGTCGATCGAGCTGGTCGACGTACGAGAACCGGTTGAATGGGACATCATGCATCTGCCGGGGGCCGTGCTGATCCCGAAGGACCGCATCCTGTCCGGTGAAGCTCTGGCGACGTTGCCGCAGAACAAGCAGATAGTGCTGTACTGCAAAACCGGCATTCGTTCCGCCGAGGCACTCGCATTTCTCAAGAACGCCGGTTTCTCCGACGCGGTCCACGTTCAAGGCGGCGCGATCGCCTGGGCGAACCAGGTGGATGCGAGTCTGCCGGTCTACTAGGCGCGCCTCGCGGGAGGCGGCGCCGCGCACCGGTAGCGTTGGGGTGTGAGCACAGGCCAACCTCCCCAGCACGTGTGCTCCACCTTCGGCCTCCGTGAAGTCGATCCCATCCCACTCGGTGCGGATTGGGACGGCGGGTGGCTGTGTGGAGACGTTGTCCTTTCAGCAGTCGCGGATCATGCCCGCGCAGCGTGGTCGGCGAAGGTGCGAGAGAACCTCGAAGTCGACGGCGTTCGGCTGGCTCGACCGGTGCGTTCGACCGACGGTCGTTACGTCGTCTCGGGCTGGCGTGCCGACACCTTCATCGTCGGATCGCCGGAACCACGTCACGACGAAGTGGTCTCGATGTCCTGCCGACTGCATGCGGCGACGGCCTCGCTCGAGCGCCCGCGCTTCCTTGCGCAACCGCCCGTGCCGCCGTGGGCCGAGGTCGACGTATTCGTCGCCGCTGATCGCGCGGCATGGGAAACGGTTCCGCTGAGGATCGCGAAGGGCGTCGAGCAACTCGAGACGCCCACTCCTGACGGTCGCAAAAGTCTGGAACTGATCGCCGGGCTCGCTACTTTGCGTAAGCCGGTGCAGAGCCCGGACCAGCTCGTGCACGGCGATCTGTTCGGGACAGTGCTGTTCTCGGGCAGTATGGCGCCCGGAATCACCGACATCACGCCGTATTGGCGGCCGGCTGCGTGGGCCGCCGCCGTCGCTGTGGTCGACGCGATCTCGTGGGGCGGTGCCGACGAGGCACTGGTCGGCCGGTGGGAAGATCTCCCCGAGTGGCCGCAGATGCTTCTACGTGCGGTGATGTTCCGCTTGGCAGTTCATGTTCTGCATCCTCGCTCGACGGCGGACGCGTTCCCGGGGTTGGCCCGTACCTCCGACATCGTGCGCTTGCTGCTCTAGATCGGGGCGCCGGTACCGAAGTCCGAGACCAGGCCCTCGAACAACTCGCGTGCGGCGTTCGAGGCGGCCACGGTGTTCCCGTCGACGACAGCGTTGACGAGGTTCGCGTGCTGCGAGTGGAATCCCTCGCCGGTCGCGTCGATGTGTTGTTGGATCGTGGTCTCGATGACCGGGAGCAGGGAGTCGTAGAACTCCAGGTAGACCTCGTTGTGGCTGGCCGCGACGATTGCTCGGTGCAGGGCGACGTCCGCGGTGGTGGCGGCGTCGACGTCCTGACCCTCCCATGACGCGGTGCGAAGCTCGAGTAGCCGCGTCAGTTCGGCGATGTCGTCTTCGGTTCGCCGTGCGGCGGCCAGGGTGGCCGCGGTGATGTCGAGTGCGCGCCGTAGTTCGAGTACATCCCGCTGGTGGGCGCCGGCAAAGTAGTTGCCCAGAGTGCCACCGAGGTCGGAGACGGCAACGACGTAGGTGCCAGATCCTTGACGACGTTCCAGCATTCCGGCGTGAACGAGCGCCTGGACCGCCTCGCGCACGGTATTGCGACCGGTGCCGGTCAACTCCGACAGTTCCGGTTCGGTGGGGATTTTGGAACCGATCGGCCAGGTTCCGCTCCGGATCTCGTTGCGGAGTTGTTCGGTGACCTGCGAGATGAGACTTGCGCGTCGAACGGGTTGCACGTGGTTGTTTCCTCGGGTCCGGGTAAGTGGTGTGAATGTGACGTTAGATTACCGCGCTTGTGCGAGTTCGTCCGGTCATCCTATGATTTCCCGGTGACTGCTCAACTGGAGAGAACCGAAACCCGCTCGTTGGTACAAGGCCGTGTGCTCGTCTTCGCTGCGATTGCGATGTCTGCGCTAGTACTTCGACTTGCGGTGACCTCGTTCTCGCCCTTGGCGGCCGAGATTCGCGACGAGATCGGCTTCTCCGCCTCGATCGTCGGTGTCTTCGGCATGGTTCCGACCGCAATGTTCGCCATCTTCGGTCTCGTCACTCCCGCCATCGCGAAACGTATCGGGCTCGAGCGGACGGCCCTCGTTGCGATGCTCATGGCCGGCGTCGGAATGCTGTTGCGCGCCATGATGTCTCAGACATGGTCGTTGCTGGCCCTCTCGGCTCTGGCACTGGCAGGCATGGGAATCGGCAATGTCGTGATCCCGCCGTTGGTCAAGCGGTACTTCTCGGATCGCCTCGCCACCATGAGTTCGGTCTACATCGTGGCCGTGCAGATCGGCACCATCGTTCCGGCGTTCGTCGCAGTCCCGGTTGCCGACGCCTTCGGGTGGCGGTTCTCGATCGGCTGGTGGTCCGCCTTCGGCTTCGCCGCAGCAGTGCCGTGGTTGATCACCCTCGCTCGCTCGCGCAAGGCTCGCGCGAACGAAGCCGGGTCCGTCGAGAATGCATCGGATTCGGTTGCGGCAGTGGCAGAACAGCCACGCGGTCAGGTCTGGCGTTCTCCCGTGGCCTGGGGGATGGCCGGCATGTTCGGCATGACCTCACTGATCACGTATTCGATGTTCACGTGGATTCCCTCGATCCTTCGTGACGCCGGAGCCAGTGACGCCTTCGGCGGAACGATGGTCGGAATGTTCTCGGTGATCGGGCTCGTCGCAGCTTTCGGTGCACCGACGCTGTGCGCCCGCATGGCCAATCCCTTCCCTGTCGTGATCGCGTGTGCCGTCTGCTACCTGGTCGGCATGGGCGGGCTGTACTTTGCCCCGATGGCGGCGCCGGTCGTGTGGGTTGTCGTCCTGGGCCTCGGTCCGAGCACGTTCCCGATGTCGCTCACACTGATCAACCTGCGTACTCGTTCGCACATCGGTTCCTCGGCACTGTCCGGCTTCACCCAGGGCATCGGCTACTCCGTTGCCTGCCTCGGTCCGCTCCTGTTCGGCGTTTTCCACGACGTGTCCGGTGGATACGCTGCGCCGTTCGGCCTGCTCGTCGTCGCTGTGATCGTGGTGCTCCTGGGCGCCTACCAGGCATGCAAGCCTCGGATGCTCGAGGATTCCTGGCACGCACCTGCGAAAAACTAGCTCACACCCGGTCTTGTTACCGGGTGAGGATCAATTGACTTCGCGGTCATCGCACGCAGCACCGGCGCAATAACCGTTTTCTACCTTTGGGTCTCCAACATATTCAGGAGGCCCTGGTGAGTCATTACATCGAGCATTGGGATGCAGAGGACGTCGACGCCTGGGAATCCGGCGGCAAGGACATCGCGAAGCGGAACCTGATCTGGTCAGTGGTAGCCGAACACGTCGGCTTCTCGATCTGGTCGATCTGGTCCGTGATGGTGTTGTTCATGCCGACGGATATCTACGGCATCGACGCGGCCGGAAAGTTCTTCCTCGTCGCAGTGCCCACACTTGTCGGGTCGGTCCTCCGTATTCCCTACACGGTTGCCACCGCACGGTTCGGCGGTCGTAACTGGACCGTCATGAGTGCGCTGTTCCTCTTCGTGCCAACACTTCTCACGCTCTACCTGATGATGAACCCGGGTGCGTCGTACACCACGTTCATGTTGGTAGCGGCCACTGCAGGTATCGGCGGCGGCAACTTCGCGTCGTCGATGACCAACATCAATGCCTTCTACCCGCAACGCCTCAAGGGGTGGGCGCTCGGTCTCAATGCCGGCGGCGGCAACATCGGTGTGCCGATGATTCAGCTGATCGGTCTGCTGGTGATCGCCACCGTTGGTAACCGCGCTCCGTGGATCGTCTGCGCCGTCTATCTCGTGTTCATTGCGGCCGCCGCCGTCGGTGCCGCGCTGTTCATGGACAACCTGGGCAACCAGAAGTCGGACCTGCGCTCGATGGCCAAGGCACTCAAGTTCTCCGAGTCGTGGGTGATCAGCTTCCTGTACATCGGTACGTTCGGTTCCTTCATCGGATTCAGCTTCGCCTTCGGTCAGGTTCTGCAGATCAACTTCCTCGCCGGCGGTGCCACTCCGGCCGCGGCGGCGCTGCATGCAGCACAGATCGCCTTCATCGGACCACTCCTCGGTTCGATCGCCCGGCCGCTCGGTGGCAAACTGGCCGACCGCATCGGCGGCGGCAAGATCACCATGTGGACGTTTGTCGCCATGGCATTCGCGGCATCGATACTCGTGACGGCCGGAACGATGGACGACAACACCGCCGGCGTCGCCAGCGCCGGGATCATGGTGACATTCGTTCTCGGATTCATCGCTCTGTTCCTGCTCTCCGGCATCGGAAACGGATCCGTTTACAAGATGATCCCGGCGATCTTCGAGGCGAAGGCTCAGAGCTTCGACCACATGGATCGAAGCGAGAAGGCGACGTGGTCGCGCAGTATCTCCGGCGCTCTCATCGGATTTGCCGGTGCGGTAGGCGGTTTGGGCGGCGTCGGCATCAACCTGGTGCTGCGCGCGTCGTACAGCAGCCCCGCGAAGTCGGCGACCATGGCCTTCTGGGTGTTCCTGGCCTTCTACATCGCCTGCATCGCAGTCACCTGGTTCGTCTTCCTGCGCAAGCCGTCGACGCTGACCACAGACGTCGACGAGGCGAAGGTCGCAGTCACGGCGTGAGCGGTCCGCAGAATCTCAGAACTATCTCGTACCTCAGGAAGTAGGCGTCATGAGCAAGTCGGTTGTTGTCATCGGACACGGAATGGTCGGACACCGATTCGTCGAGGCACTGCGTTCGCGCGACGAAGCGAACAACTGGTCGGTGACCGTACTCTGCGACGAGCAGTACGCAGCGTACGACCGAGTCGGGCTGTCCTCGTACGTCGGAGCGTGGGACCCCAAGGAATTGGCTCTGGCCGGCAACGATTACGACGGTGACGGCCTGGTCGATCTCCGAGTGGGGGACGGCGCGCTCTCGATCGACAAAGATGCACGCACGGTCACGACGACAACCGGCGAGACGATCTCCTACGACGCTCTGGTGATGGCGACCGGTTCGTATCCGTTCGTGCCTCCCGTGCCGGGGCACGACGGCGACGGATGTTTTGTCTACCGCACCCTCGACGACCTCGACGGTATCCGGGCCGCCGCCGAGAAGGCTGGCCCTGGCGCTGTCGGCGTCGTGGTGGGCGGCGGTCTTCTCGGACTCGAGGCCGCAAATGCTCTCTCGCTCATGGGGATGACGGCACACGTCGTCGAGCACAATGCGCGATTGATGCCGATGCAGGTCGACGAGGGTGGCGGCGCACTGCTCGCTCGCCTCGTCACCGAACTCGGGCTCACTGTCCACACCGGTGTCGGGACGGCGGGAATTTCGCAGGCCGACAACGGAATCGTGGTCGAACTCTCCGACGGCTCCACCATCGACGCCGCGCTGCTCGTCTTCTCCGCCGGAGTACGTCCGCGTGATCAGCTGGCCCGCGACGCCGGGATCGCAGTGGGGGAGCGCGGTGGCATCCTGACCGACCTCGGCTGCGTGACTTCGGACGAGAACGTCTACGCAGTCGGCGAATGTGCTGCGGTGGAAGGCCGTTGCTACGGTCTGGTCGCTCCCGGTTACACGACGGCCGAGATCGTGGCCGATCGTCTGCTCGGCGGCGCCGCGGATTTCCCGGGCGCGGACATGTCCACCAAGCTCAAGCTCATGGGCGTCGACGTCGCCAGTTTCGGTGACGCGATGGCGACCTCACCGGGCGCCCTCGAAGTCGTCCTCAGCGACGCGTCCAAGGGGACGTACGCAAAGCTCGTGGTCTCCGACGACGCGAAGATCCTGCTCGGCGGCATTCTTGTCGGTGACGCATCGGCCTACGCGTCGCTGCGCCCGCTGGTCGGTCGCGAACTACCCGGTGACCCGGCGACATTGATCTCGCCTGCGGGGGAGAAGCCGGGTGCAGGCTCGCTGCCCGACGACGCCGAGGTGTGCTCGTGCAACGCCGTGACGAAGGGAGCCATCTGCGGTGCAATCGCAGCCGGCGCATGCGACATCGCTTCGGTGAAGGCGTGCACCAGCGCCGGAACCACTTGTGGCGGTTGCCTTCCCACCGTGAAGCAGCTGCTGGCCGATTCCGGCGTCGTGATGTCGAAGGCACTGTGCGAACATTTCGCGCAGTCGCGGGCCGAGTTGTTCCAGATCGTCCAGTCGACGCAGACCAGAACCTTCTCGGCGCTGATCGCCAAGTACGGCAAGGGCGCCGGTTGCGACATCTGCAAGCCCGTAGTCGCTTCGATTCTGGCCTCGACGGACTCCGATCACATCCTGCACCGCCAGCAGGCGTCGTTGCAGGACACCAACGATCACTTCCTCGCAAACATCCAGAAGAACGGTACGTACTCCGTGGTACCTCGGATGCCGGGCGGCGAGGTCACGGGTGAGCAACTCATCGTCATCGGAGAAGTGGCGCGAGACTTCGGCTTGTACACGAAGGTGACCGGCGGTCAGCGCATCGACTTGTTCGGTGCCCGCGTCGAACAGTTGCCCGCGATCTGGAAGCGCCTCGTCGACGCCGGGATGGAATCGGGTCAGGCGTACGGCAAGTCCCTCCGGACGGTCAAGAGTTGCGTCGGTTCGAGTTGGTGCCGCTACGGTGTCCAGGATTCGGTGGGTATGGCCGTCGACCTCGAGAATCGCTACCGCGGTCTGCGTTCGCCGCACAAGATCAAGTTCGGCGTCTCGGGTTGCGCCCGTGAATGTGCCGAAGCGCGAGGCAAGGACGTCGGCGTCATCGCGACGGAGAACGGTTGGAATCTGTATGTGGGCGGTAACGGCGGACAGTCGCCCAAACACGCTCAGTTGCTTGCCGGAGGCCTCGACGACGCGACCTTGGTCAAGTACATCGACCGCTACCTCATGTTCTACATCCGTACTGCCGATCGCCTCCAGCGCACGGCGCCGTGGGTCGAATCACTCGAAGGCGGACTCGATCACCTCAAGGCCGTGATTTGTGAAGACAGCCTGGGTATCGGCGAAGAACTCGAGGCACTGATGGCCAAGCACGTCGAGGGTTACCAGGACGAATGGGCCGGTGTGCTGGGTGATCCGGAGAAATTGTCGAGGTTCGTCTCGTTCGTCAACGCACCGGAAGAAGCCGACCCGACGGTTGTGTTCGACGAGACCGGAGTGCGCAAGGTTCCGGTCCTGATGGGCATGCCGAGCATCCCCACGCGCCGGTAATAGTCGCGTAACCCGTGGGAAACACGGGATCCGTAGAAACGTAGACAAGAACCCGCGCGACGTTGTCGCCGGATCGACAGGAGGACTTCGATGAGTGTCATCGATGCGCAGATCGCCAAGCTGGATTCGGATCGACTCGAATGGACGTCGGCCTGCCCGCTGAGCCATCTGATCCCTGGGCGCGGAGTTGCCGTGCTTCTTCGCGGCGGCGAGCAGGTGGCACTGTTCCTACTCGAGGACGGCACACTCCGGGCTGTCAGCAACTTCGATCCGTACGGCCGCGCCGCGGTGATGTCTCGCGGACTCGTCGGCGACCGGGACGGTGAACCGATCGTGGTCTCGCCACTGCTCAAGCAGGCGTTCTCGCTGGTCGACGGCCGGGCGCTGGACGACTCGTCGGTTGCGCTGCCGGTGTACGGCGTTCGCGTGTGGGCTGGAGTCGTTCAGGTACACAGCCTGCAGATGCAGGGCGTTCGCTCGACTGTCTCCGATGCAGTCTCGTGAGTGACGACATGCCGTTGGCTGGATTCACGGTAGGTATCACTGCTTCGCGCCGCGCCGAGGAGTTCGCGACCTTGCTGACTCGTCGGGGAGCGGATGTCGTTCACGCTCCGGCGATTCGAATCATTCCGTTGGCCGACGACCGTGAGCTCGAAAGGGTGACACAGCAGATCATCTCGGATCCTCCCGAGGTGGTTGTCGCCACCACCGGGATCGGATTCCGGGGTTGGCTGGAAGCAGCCGACGGGTGGGGCGAAGCCGAAAATCTCGGATCCGCGTTGGGCTCGGCTCGTCTGCTCGCGCGAGGACCGAAGGCCAAGGGAGCAATCCGCGCGGCCGACCTTCGTGAGGAATGGTCACCGGCATCCGAGTCTTCCGCCGAGGTGCTCGAACATCTTCTGGCAGAAGGTGTCTCGGGAAAGCGGATCGCTGTACAACTGCATGGTGCGACCACCGAGTGGGAGCCGATTCCCGACTTCTGTCAGGTGTTGCGCGAGGCCGGCGCCGAGGTCATCGCGGTGCCCGTCTATCGATGGGAACCGCCGGAGGATCCGACGCTGCTCGACCGGATGATCGACGCCATAGCGTCAGCCGGAATCGACGCCGTCAGCTTCACCAGTGCACCGGCCGTAGCCTCGATGTTGATGCGCGCCGACAAGACCGGGGATCTCGCCGACATTCTCGACGCGATGCGGGGTCCGGTGGCGGCCATGTGCGTCGGCCCGGTCACCTCGGCGCCGCTCGAAGCCTTGAATGTACCGACCACAGCCCCGGCGCGGGCACGTCTGGGCGCGCTCGCGAGACACATCGTCGACGAACTCCCGCAGCGAGCCAACAAGATTCAAGCCGGCGAACACGAAATCAGCATTCGCGGCGGTTGCGTAGTCGTGGACGGTGAAGTGAAGCAATTGCCGCCGGCTGCGATGTCGTTGATCCGCACTCTCGGTGCCAGCCCCGGTCGAGTCGTCTCCCGCGACGAACTGCTGGCTTCTCTTCCCGGCGGCGGCGGCGACACCCATGCCGTCGAGACCGCCGTCGCCCGATTGCGCGCGTGCCTCGGCGCGCCCAAAGCCGTTCAGACGGTGGTCAAGCGGGGCTATCGACTTGCCCTCGACCCCGGCGACTACGTACAGAATCCAGGTGACTATGCAACGCGATGACGATGTCCTCGTCCTGGTAGCTCATGGCACGCGTAGTGCACGTGGCGTGGAAATGGTTGCCGCACTGGCCGACGCCGTCGGCACGCGCGTCGGACGCACGCGCGTTGCCTTTGTCGATGTGCTCGGTCCGTCACCTTCGGAAGTCCTCCGGGACACTCCGGGGCGAGCGATTCTCGTACCGGCGTTCCTGGCGTCCGGCTACCACGTTCACACCGATGTTCGACGCGAAGTGGCGATCAGTGAGCACTCGGCTGTGAGTGTGACGCCCGCACTCGGACCCGATCCGGCGCTTGCACGCGTGTTGCTTCGGCGCTTGACCGAAGCGGGGTGGAATCCGGGTGACGCGACAGTGCTTGCTGCCGCCGGGTCGTCCGATGCGTGGGCGCTGCGAGACGTCGAGCGTGCTGCGCTGATGCTTGCCGAAGCGGCGGGGACTCGTGTCGACATCGGGTACATCGCGACCGGGGAGCCGAAGGTAGCCGATGTTGTTGCAGCAGCACGCGTTCGCGGCGCGAAGCGAGTTTTTGTCGCCTCGTACCTCCTCGCGCACGGGCTGTTCCACGAAAGGTTGCACGCTGCAGGAGCCGATGGTGTGACCGAACCGCTCGGCGTCGATCCGGGAGTGGTGGACCTTGTCGTGAATCGGTATGAGAGTGCGCGAAGGGAACTAGTATCGCTGCATGACGTCTCACTCCGTAACGCCGACGTATGCCGACCTGGTCGCAGCAGTTCGTGAATCCGACGTCAAGGCACAGGCTCTCATCGGTGCACTGACCGAAGAGCAGGCGCGGGAGCCCTCCGGGCTCCCCGGGTGGAGTCGGGGACACGTCGTGACGCACATGTCGCGCAACGCCGACGCGCTGGGCAGATTTGTTGCCGGCGTGCAGGGCGGCGAATCGGGGGAGATGTATCCAGGGGGGCCGGATGCGCGCAATGCTGCAATCGAAGAGGGCGCAGATCGCCCGGCTGAATTGTTGGCCCTCGACTACCGCTTCTCGGGAACGAGGCTGGTCGACGCGTTGTGCGAGATCCCGACAGATCGACTGGACACACCGGTGCCGTGGCGCAAACCTGTGACGGCATTCGATCTACCGATCCTGCGCTGGAACGAGATCGAGATTCACCTGATGGACCTCGACATCGGTTACACCTGCCACGACTGGCCTGCCGAGTTCGTGGAATTCACTCTCGCCAGTCAGTTGGGCGCACTCGAGACGGCGTTCCCGGGTGTACGAGTGCCGTCGCTGTCCGACGCGGAGACCTTGGCCTGGTTGGTTGGGAGGCCGACGAGGGTGGGGCTGCCGACTCTCCCTGCCTGGCCGTTCTGAGATGCAGCCGTTCTGAGATGCAGCCGTTCTGAGATGCAGCCGTTCTGAGAGTTAGAACAGGGTGGGGGCGCTCACGTCGTTGCGTGCTTGGGCCAACCGCGCACTCCACCTTTTCACCAACCACATCTCGACGATCTCGGGTTGGGTGCCGGCGGCATAGGCCCAGCTGTCGAGAAGTTCGCAGTACCGGCGGTAGCGACGCGTCGTGAAGCCGGTGACGGAAGGATCCTCGAGCCAGCCCTCGTGGATGAGCGTCGAGACTCCGTACTGGTCGATCATCTGAGCGCGTCGGCCTTCGTCCTGTACGCCCACTGCCCACATGAAAGCGGCCATCAGCGATACCCCGACACCGGGGGTGAGTGGCCACCCGGACCAGGTGTCGCGCCGGACGACGGGCATCGACTTGTTTTTCGAGCAGTGATCGAGAATGGCTGTGATCTGGGTCAGCGGATCCTCGTCCTCGCGGTGATGGGGATTGAAGACGTTGGGGAACCGCCGTGTGAAACGTCGGCTCTCGTGCGAGCCCTGCCAGGCCGCGCAGAGAAACAGTAGTCCGAGGCCGTCGTGCTGGGCGACAACGAGATCGCTCGACGGGCGAAGGTCGTTGCGTTGAACGATGGCTCGGCCTTCGGTGATCACTTTGCCGTCGAGATCACGCCCGCGCAGGCTGATGGTGTGGCCGGCGTCCTTCAGGTGGGCGTTCCACCAATCCAGGTCGACGGTGGCTTCGTCGTCGAGGACGTGCAGTGGAAAGGTGCGGGAGCGGCACCACTCGACCAATGCGTCCGGCGGTTCGAATCCTTCGTCGACACGATTCATGGCGCGATGATCCCACGAGTCGCCGACAGTAATTCGTGCGACGCGCAGTCCACCGGGATGGAACCGGACACTCGCGGTACGCTCCGCTCATGAAATTCGCGTCCTCGCAGGTGCGGTCGGCGCTGTGGACGGTAGCCATCGCTTTGGCGGCCACGAGTCTGAGCGGATGTATCGGTGCCGTCGATCGGATGGATTTCGACAATCAGATGCGCGAACGTGGCGGTGGGATGACGTCGGAGTTGGTGCGAGGCGGGTTCGACAGCCTCGCACATAGATACGGCGTCGACGCGGTATCGGTGACCAGCATCGACATCAGCCCGATCGAGACGCTCGGAGTCACCGTTCGAGACCCCGGGAAGCCGACCCAGCTCGACAGATTCTCTTTCGACGGAGTCATTCTCGGCGAGCCGAGCCCCGTGCAAGTCAGTGTCACCGACGATCTCGATGCACGATCGTTCACGCTGGATCAAGTGCCGGCATTGACGAACCTCGAGAAGTTGGTCGACGACGCGCTGGAGAACAGCGGTGTCGACGACGGCGAAGTCACCGGGATCTCGGTCAGTCGCACCGAGGCGATTCGCGCATCCGTGATGGTGGAATCTCCACGCTCGCGGGCGCTGGTGGTCTTCGAGCCTGACGGAACTCCCTTCCTGGTGCACCCGCTGTGAGCCGCCGTATCGCTCCGTTGGTGATCTCGGTAGTGGTGATCGTGGTCGTGGGAATCTTTGCTGCACTACTGTCTTCGGTGATCTGGCCAGGACAGGTCGCTCATTTGGCGCCGATTTTCTGTGAAGCTCCCACATCGAGCGCGATGGTCGTCTCGGATACCTTTTCCGACGGCGACGGTACGTCCACCAATTTCACGCTGTACTGCGTCGGACCGCGCGGTCAGACCGTTGATGCCGGCTGGTTGCTGCCGTTCTTAGTGCTGTGGGGCGTGTATTCGCTGGTGCTTGCGACAGTGGTCGGCGTGGTCGGGGTCAACCGGCGTAGGCGCCCAAACGACTGACCCGATCAGCGTGGGAGGACAACCACTTCGGCGACGGCACCGTCTTCCGCGTGTGGCGGAACGAGTGCAAACGCGGAGCGCCCGATCAACCCCGCCAGGTGTGCGGTACGTACAGACGGTTCGGCGCGCCAGCGACCGTCGGCGGATTGTGTGACCGGCAGTAGGCGTACCGCATCGGAAGTCACCGCAGCGGCGTTCTCGATGATGCCGAGCAGTGGCGGTGGTGTGTCGCTTCCCGTCAAGGCGGCCACGACGGTGGGCAGCATCGTCAACAGGGTGGTCACTGCGGCGTACGGGTTGCCGGGGAGGCCGAGAACCACCCGACCACTGGGCAG
The DNA here is from genome assembly GCF_027854095.1 of Rhodococcus sp. C-2. NCBI lineage: Bacteria > Bacillati > Actinomycetota > Actinomycetes > Mycobacteriales > Nocardiaceae > Rhodococcus > Rhodococcus sp. C-2. The sequence continues at coordinate 359,542 of NZ_JAQGFI010000004.1, forward strand.
GACAGCCGTTATCTGAGATCCGCCCGGGCGCGAGGCGACTCGCCCGACAATCGTGCGAGCGCCGAGTCGATCGAGCGCACTGCGCATTTCGTCGGCAGCGCCGCCGCCCGTCGCACCAATGACAACAAGCAGGTCCTGTTCAGTCGCATCCGCCAGTACACGCTCGAAACTGTCGGCCGTGTCCCTCAGGTGCGAATTCGCCACGCACCGTAAGCCGTTGCTTTCCAATAGGTAGGGGAGAATCCCACCGACGGAGTCGCGGGTCTGACCTTCACGCAGTGGACCGGTCCGCCGGATCTCGTCGCCGGTGACTGTCACGCGTGCCCGTACCGGACCACGGACGAGGGCGTCGAACACTTCACCGCTGGCAGCTGCGGAGACCACCGCCGGAGTCACCGCGGTACCAGTCGGGGCGATCGTGAATCCGGTGGTCCAATCTTCCCCTCGTGGTCGAGCGTCGTTGCGGTGCGGCGCATCCGGCAGTCTCCGTACCATCCGAGATGGCTCGTCGACGGACAGATACTCGTCACGAATCACCGAGGTGGCGCCGAGGGGCAGGTGTGCTCCCGTGGCAATGCGAATCGCTTCGCCTTCACCGAGTTCGAGTTGCCCGTCGGCGCCCGCGATACGGATCTCGGTGCGGATTCGCCAGGGACCCTCGCCGGAGACGGCGTACCCGTCCATCGCCGAGACATCGGATCGAGGAAGATCACCCAGGGCGACGAGAGGCTGCGCGAGCGTTGCTCCGAGACTGTCGGCGAGGGCGGCCCGGTGTGGTGACAATGCTGTCAGTGAGTTCCTGACGGCGGCGCGGGCTTGCTCGATCGTCAGGCGCGGATGGTTTCGCGCGCGGTCGATGTCCGCCGGTGTGTCGCAGTCAGTGGTACCAGCGACACGCAGCGTCGAGAACGGTTCGGTGACAATCGCTTTCATAGGTTGATTCTCCAACCCCGAACTCTCCCGCAATGTGGACAGGCGTTGCCGGAGCTCGCGAAATGTCCACGCGGAGAGCAGGAATTGGGTTCGGTTGTTCTCGTCCACGGCACACGTCACCGGACTGTCCGTCGACGTGGCAGCTATCAAAGCGTCGACTGATACGGCCTCGATGTGCGGCAGATCGGACGCCAGGACCACCACCACGGCGTCGTCGGGTAACCGGGTCGCAGACAATCCGGCCCAGATCGCCTCGACAGGGCCGGCTCCGGCCGGAGTTTCCTGAGTTTGAGTGATGCCAGGATCAAGTTCAGGGCGATGTGGACCGACCACGACGACGGCGTCCAGATGCGCCGTCGCTGAAAGCGCGATGTCGAGGAGCCTGCGGCCGTGAACGAGCAGGCCGGGTTTGTCGACACCACCCATTCGGGTCCCGCGACCACCCGCCAGAATGAGGGCGGCTGTCGGCGGCGTGACGGTCATACCTCCATGCTGCCCCATCGCCCGCGTCACGACGACCGGTGACACGTGAATCAGAAGTGATACCGAGCTTTCTTCAGGTCGATCCGACCGTCCTTGATCGGCACGCCTTCGAGTTCGAGCTTGGCGATCTGACGATGAGCCAGGTGCGCCGACGGTTTGCCGGAGGCGCCGAGAACCCGATGCCACGGCAGGTCGGCAGAGTCCGTTCGCATGATCCAACCGACCGTGCGAGCACTGGAAAGTCCTGCAGCATCAGCGATATCGCCGTACGTCGCCACGAAACCGGCCGGAATCGACGCGATGAGGCGCCGTACCTCTTCGATCTGCTCTTCGGTGGTGGCTGCCATGTCGGTTCCTTCAGAGCATGCTGCGAACGAGGGCGGCGACTTCGTCGGCCCGCACGTGCGGGACCATGTGGTCACAGTCGAATTCGACACCGGTCAGATTTTCACCGAGGTGCTCGGTGAGTGCTGCCCGGAGCTCGGCGGTGACGTACGGCGGTTGGACCTTCATCGCCTGAACCAGCACGGTGGGCATCGACGACGGAGGCAGCACGATCGGGCGAGCGAGTTCGCCCCACCCGGTCACGATCGCGGGCGTGGACAGGCGCCAGTTGACGCGTCCGTTGCCCAGTTCGATCAGGTGTTCAGCCATCTCGACGTCGAGGTCCTGGGTGGGAACCTCACCCCACGAGCCGTGAATCTTCTCGGAGTATGCCTCTGCCGCATCGGTGTAATCCGGTGAGCCGATTGTGAGTTCGGCCACTTCCTGCATGAAAGTCGGATCCAACCCGATCGCCGGGTCGAGCAGGACGAGCCCACGAACGCGTTCCGGTGCGGTGGCCGCGAGGTGCAGCGCCAGCATTCCGCCGAAAGAATGCGCGACGATCACCACCGGTCCGGTGGCATGTTCGTCGAGCGTCTCCAGCAGGCTCGCCACGTGGGATTCGATGTTCCACGGAGGAGCCCAGGTCGAGCGTCCGTGACCACGCAGATCGGGCGAGATCCAGCGCGCTTGGGGCAGTTGGTTCTCGGCCATCGACTGCCAACGTCGGCCGTGACCGGTCAGACCGTGCAGCGAAAGGATCTCCGGTGCCCCGACGGGTCCGTAGAGATACGTATGGAGTGCAGACACGAGGTCAATCATGCCGGAAGCAGGCGATGTGTGAGTTGTCGGTGCGCTCTGGTGGAATGCCTGGGTGAGTGAGACGGCAACACGCAGCAAGGTCACCATCCCGCGGGCGCGGTTGGTGCACCGAACTGCGCCGTCTCCGATACCCCGAACATGGGACGGAGGGACGGCCCGGCTGTTCGCGCCGCCGTCCGAGGATCCTTTCCAACTCGCGTTCGGCCCTGTTTCATTCGGCTCGGGGGCCGCCTGGAGTCCCTGGCAGGTACTCGGCAGCCCCGGAACGGGCAAGACGTCCCTTCTCGTGGATCTGGCAGTGCAGAAGATCTCCGGTGGCGAAGATCCTGAATCGGTCCTGGTGCTCACCCAGTCGCGCCGGGCAGCGACGCAGGTCCGCGAGCAGATCACGGCCGGGTTGCTCGGGTACGAACAAGAACGCGGACCGCAGGCAACTCGTGAGCCGTTGGTCCGCACCGTTCACTCGTACGCCTTTGCCGTACTCCGGCTTCAAGCCGCAGCGCACGGCAACGCGCCGCCACGCCTGATCACCGGCGCCGAGCAGGACTCGGTGCTCCGAGAGATGTTGCGCGGCGACATCGAAGACGGTGCGCTCCGGTGGCCGGAGCGCCTGCGACCCGCATTGGGTTTGAACGGCTTTGCCGTCGAACTTCGAGATCTGATGCTGCGAGCGAACGAGCGCGGACTCGGTCCCGAAGATCTGGTCAAGCTCGGCAAGAAGCGTGGCCGTCCGGAGTGGGTGGCGGCCGGGCGGTTCGCCGAGGCCTACGAGCAAGGCGTGCTGCTACGCGGCAGTGTCGGTGTCGAGGCTCCGGAGGCGACGGCGCCGGCACTCGACGCGGCCGAGTTGATCGGTGCGGCATTGACCGCGTTCGCCACCGATCCCGAATTGCTTCGCTCCGAGCGCGCTCGGATCCGGCACCTACTCGTCGACGACGCACAACATCTGGATCCGCAGGCGGCGCAGCTGGTTCGGCTGATCGGAACCGCAACTGCGGGCACGGTCATCGCCGGTGATCCCGATCAGTCGGTCTTCGGGTTCCGCGGTGCGGATTCGGCGTTCCTACTCGGACTCGCCGAGCGCGGAGACGAGCGCCAGATCGTCCTGCCCACCACGTTTCGCAACAACGCCGACGTCGCGTCGATCGCGGCCAAGATCGCTGCGCGGCTGCCCGGCAACCTTGCTCATCGCATCGCGGTTCCATCCGATCTCACCGATGAGGAGCCGGGGCGGGCGTCGGTGCGGGTTCTCGGTACGACGGCCAAAGAAGCGGCAGTCGTCGCAGATACCTTGCGCCGGGCGCATCTGCTGGACGGGATTGCTTGGTCCGACATGGCCGTCATCGTTCGGTCGGTCCCGCGCACTCTCGCCCCTCTCCGGCGAGCGCTGCTCGCGGCCGGGGTACCCGTCACGACCGCTGCCACCGAATTGCCGCTGGCCAGGCAACACGGAGTGTCCGGCCTGCTGCTGGTCCTTCGGGCGCTCGGCGGCGATCAGTTCACCGGCGACGACGCGCTTGCCCTGATGGCCGGTCCCATCGGCGGCGCCGAGCCGGTCACCCTGCGCCGGTTGCGTCGTGGCCTGCGCCGGGTCGAGTTGGCATCGGGAAGTGATCGGGACTCCTCGGAGTTGTTGCGGCTCATTCTGATCGACGAGGATCGTGCGCAGTCCAAGCGCCTCATGGGCAAGTTGACAGACGTCGAAGCTGCGGCACTCAATCGCGTGCTGTCGGTCCTTCGCAAGGCCCGAGTGCCTCTCGAGCGAGGTCTCGGGGTCGAAGAAGTTCTGTGGGCGGCATGGCAGGCGACGGGGCTGGAACGACGCTGGGCGGCTGCGTCGGCGCGCGGCGGACCTATCGGCTCACAGGCCGATCGTGACCTCGACGCAGTCGTCGCACTTTTCGACGCGGCCGCCAACTACGTCGACCGGTTGCCGCGTTCGCAACTCGCCGGTTTCGTCGACTACTTGACCAGCCAGGAGATACCGACCGACTCGCGGAGCCGATCGGTCATCACTCCCGACGCCGTCACCGTGGTCAGCGCTCACGCCGCGGCGGGTCGCGAATGGGCGGTCGTGGCGGTGGCGGGTGTGCAGGAGGGGCTCTGGCCGAGTTTGCGGGCACGCGGATCGCTACTGCGTACCGAAGCGCTGATCGACCTGGTCAACGGAGTCTCCGACGGCAGTGACTCGGCTGCCGAACGACTCTCGCGAACCGCACCGCTTCTGGCCGAAGAACGCAGGTTGTTCCTGGTTGCCTGTAGCCGTGCTCGTCGCCGTCTGCTGATCACCGCAGTCGAATCGGCTTCGGGGGACACCGACTTGGTGCCTTCGCGGTTCGTGGACGAATTGATCCGTGGTGACGCCTACTCGGACGATCCGTCCTCCGGTCTCGACGTCGTTGCACCCGAGACCGGGGATACCCGGGTTCTGTCGCTGCCTGCGCTGGTCGCACAGCTTCGCAGCGTCGTGTGTGATCCCGACATCGCGCATTTCGACCCCGAGAAGCATTCCCGGGCCGCTCGCCAGTTGGCACGTCTGGCCGCTGCCGGGGTACGCGGCGCGCACCCGGATCAGTGGTACGGCACAGCCGAGCCGAGTACCGCTGCTCCCATGTGGCAGCCCGAGGACGGACCGGTTTCACTATCGCCGTCCACCATCGAGCTTCTCGAAACATGCCCTCTCCGATGGGTGTTCGAGCGTCATGGCGGCAGCGACGGAGACAACACTCATGCGATCGCCGGTACGCTGGTCCATACCTTGGTGCAGGCATTGGCCGGCCGGATTCCACCGGATCAGGTCGAGAAGGCACTCGAAAATGCCTGGGAATCCATCGATCTGGGATCGCAGTGGTACTCGCGCCGCGAACTCAATCGAACTCGGGAGATGCTGGCGACGTTCACCGCCTGGATGAACGCAACTCGCGGCGAACTGACCGAAGTCGGCGTCGAGGTCGCGGTCGAGGGGGTCCTCGAACCGCGCGAAGAAGGAGCGCCTGCGGTCAAGCTTCGTGGCCGGATCGACCGGCTCGAGCGCGACACCGAAGGCCGTCCGGTGGTTGTCGACGTCAAGACTGCGCGAAACCCTGTCAGCAACGAGGCCGCGCAATCTCACGCGCAGTTGGCGGCGTACCAGGTCGCAGCGGCCGAAGGTGCGATTGCCGGCGAACCGGCCACACAACCCGGCGGTGCACGCCTGGTATTCGTGGCCAAGTCCAACAAGAAAGACGGTGCGGCGCAGCGAGTTCAGCCGCCGCTGACGGCCGAAGCCGTCGAGATGTGGCGAGACGTCATCCACAACGCAGCGGCAGCGACCCAAGGGCCGCAGTATCTGGCCAGGGTCAACGACGGATGTAGACATTGCCCGGTGCGCTCGAGTTGCCCGGCACACGACGAGGGACGACAGGTGAGTAACTAAGTGGCTGCCGCGACGCAGAAGGCACGCCGACCGAAGATCGATCCTGTCGACCTGGCGGTCGCGCTCGGTCAACACCCGCCGACGCCGGAACAGGCGGCAGTCATCGCCGCACCGCTCGGTCCGACATTGGTCGTCGCCGGTGCCGGTGCCGGTAAGACCGAGACGATGGCTGCTCGCGTCGTGTGGCTGGTGGCCAACGGCTTCGTCGATCCCGAGGCCGTTCTCGGATTGACCTTCACGCGCAAAGCGGCACAACAGCTCACGTCGCGAATCCGCAAGCGCTTGGCGCGACTGGCGGGTTCGGACGTTTTGCGGGCACTCGACCCGACCGGCGGAGTGCGTTCCCGGATTCTGGCCGGGGAACCCGAAGTCAGTACCTACCATGCTTACGCGGGACGGTTGCTGTCCGAGCACGGACTGCTGTTGCCGATCGAACCCTCGGCGACGCTGTTGTCCGAGACCGAACTGTGGCAGGTTGCGCACCGCGTCGTGAGCGGCTGGGACAGTGATCTGGACACCGACAAGAATCCGGGGTCCATCACCGAAACCGTTCTGGCCCTTGCCGGTCAGTTGGCGGAGCACCTGGTCGACCCCGAGCAGTTGCTCGAGGCTCACACCGAGTTGGACAAGCTGATTCACACTCTGCCCGCCGGTCCGAAACAGCGGGGTGGGCCGAGCAAAGAGCTGTTGAATTACCTTGATGTGCAACACAAACGCATCGAGCTACTGCCCCTCGTTGCCCGGCTGGGTGAGACGCTGCGGCGTGAAGGCGCATTGGATTTCGGCAGCCAGATGTCGCTGTCGGCCCGTGTCGCCTCCGAACATCCCGAGGTCGGGCAAACCGAGCGTGAGCGCTTTCGGGTAGTTCTTCTCGACGAGTACCAGGACACCGGTCACGCTCAGCGAGTGTTGTTGTCCTCGTTGTTCGGTGGGGGAGCCGACGGCCGGTTGGCGCTGACAGCCGTCGGCGATCCGATGCAGTCGATCTACGGTTGGCGAGGCGCGTCGGCGGCCAACCTGCCACGGTTTGCAACCGACTTCCCGCTTGCCAACGGAAAGCCGGCTCCGACACTCGAACTGCTCACCAGTTGGCGTAACCCGCCGGAGGCTCTCGAATTGGCAAACCTGTCGTCGGCACCGTTGCGCCGACGCGGTGTGGCCGTCAGCACACTTCGTGCGCGGCCGGGAGCCGTCGCCGGAGACGTTCGACTGGCGCTGCTGGGAGACGTCGAACAGGAACGTCAGTGGGTTGCGGAGAAGATCGCCGAAGAGTACGAGGCGGCACGTGCCGAAGACCGCCCGACGCCCACGGCAGCGGTGTTGATCCGCCGCAACGCCGATGCTGCCCCGCTGGCCGAGGCTTTGCGGTCCAAAGGTCTGCCCGTCGAAGTGGTCGGACTCGGTGGGCTCCTGCACACACCCGAGGTGGCGGACGTGATCGCCATGCTCCGAGTGGTCGCCGATCCGCTGGCGGGTAGCGCCGCCGTTCGGCTGCTCACCGGAGCGAGATGGCAGATCGGCGCGAAGGACCTCGCCGCACTCTCGCAACGCTCTCGCGAACTTGCCATCTCCGCCGGATACGGAACAGCGGGTGCGGTCACCGACGCCGAGGCGCTCACCTCGGCAGTTCAGGACGCGCTGCCGGGGGAGAACGCCGAGCAAGCAGGATTGGTCGATTCGATCTCCGATCCAGGCCCGGCAGAACGCTATTCAGCTCTCGGGTACACACGCATCAACGCGATAGCGGCAGAATTGGCGTCGTTGCGCGAACGTATCGGCCAGCCGCTCACCGAACTGGTGGCGGAGGTCGAGCGGGTGCTCGGTATCGGAATCGAGGCAGGCGCGCGAACTCGAGTCGGTGTCGTCGGGACCGCGGGCCGCGAGCATCTCGACGCATTTGCCGACGTCGTCGCCAATTACGCGACGCGTCCAACAGCCAATCTGCCCGGGATGCTCGCATTCTTCGCGGCCGCCGAACAGATCGAAAAGGGCCTCACTCCGGGCGAAGTGGAGGTGGCGCCGGATCGCGTGCAGATCTTGACCGTGCACTCGGCGAAGGGGCTCGAATGGGAAGTAGTGGCGATCCCGCATGTCAGCGACGGGGTGTTCCCCTCGACCACCGCGTCCGGATCGTGGCTCGGGGCGCTCGCCGAACTGCCACCGTCGTTGCGTGGGGACCGGGCCGTCGACGCGGATTCGGCCGACGGAGTTCCGGTGCTCGACCTCGAGGAGCTCTACAACCGCAAGGACCTCGAGAACGCGATCACGGCGCACAAGAAGGCCTTGTCCAACCGTCGACTGGACGAGGACCGGCGACTGTTCTACGTCGCGCTGACCAGAACCGAACGGGCGCTGTTCATCTCGGCGCATCACTGGGCGGAATCCGGTTCGGAACCGAAGGGGCCTTCGGAGTTCCTGGACGAGCTGCATCAGATGGTCGCGGCCGAAAACGATGCCGATGAGGAAGACTCGCGCGGTGCGATCGGCGTCGTGGAGGAGTGGGCGCCTGCACCGGAACCTGACACCGAGAACCCGTTGGCCGCCACGCCCCGTACGGCGCAGTGGCCGCCGGATCCGCTGGGTGCGCGGCGCGGCGCGGTCGAGGCCGGAGCCGCAAGCGTCCTGTCCGCACTTGCTTCGCTGCCGCAAGACAGCCAAGAGGCGGAAGAACCGGAGGACGATCCGGAGAACTGGGCCTCGGACGTCGACGTGCTCTTGGCCGAGCGCGAAGCCCGGGCAAACGCGCGTGCCGAAGTGATTCTCCCGGCGCAGCTTTCGGTGACTCAGCTCGTCGACCTCAAGGCAGATCCGGATGAACTCGCGGCACGGCTGCGTAGACCACTGCCGTACCCACCGAACCCGCTCGCTCGGCGCGGCACGGCTTTTCACGCCTGGATCGAGCGAAGGTTCGGTGCGACCCGACTGTTGGATCTCGACGAACTACCCGGCGCCGCGGATACCGGCGCGGGTCCCGAGACCGATCTGGTGAAACTTCAGGATGCGTTCCTGCGGTCCCCGTGGGCCAATCGCAGCCCGATCGAAGTGGAAGTTCCTTTCGAAACATCCATTGCCGGAACGGTTCTCCGCGGTCGGATCGACGCTGTGTTCGCCGATCCCGACGGCGGATGGACGGTGATCGACTGGAAGACCGGTGCCGAACCGTCGGCCGCCAACGAGGACGCTGTTGTGATGCAGTTGGCCGCGTATCGGGTGGCCTGGGCCGAATTGATGTCCGCCAGAGCCCGTTCGGCGGGGCGCAACGAACAGTTTCCGGCCGACAAGGTGCGGGCGGCGTTTCACTACGTTCGATCGGGTCGCACCATCGCACCCGAGAACCTGCCGGACGGTGAGGCTCTCGCTCGCCTCATCCGAACGGCAGGCGCGCAAGATTAGCTTGCGTTTCGACGAGCCTTGAGTGCTTCGGTCACCAGCGGAACCTGCAGGGGAAGACGTGCGATCGAACCGATCTTCTGCGGTGTGGACGTCTTCGGGCTTCGGCACCAGTCGATCGCCATCTGGATGTTGGCGGGGAACACGGCAACAAAGAGCGCGGCGGCAAGGCCCGCGCCGAGCTTGCGGGTCTTCGGCACGGCCAAGGCAGCGCCGATCGCCAGTTCCGCGACGCCGGACACCTGGGTGTAGGTGCGGGCCTGTCCGGGAAGTTGGCGGGGAACGGTGCTGTCGAAGAAGGAAGGCGCCACGAAATGCATGGTGCCGGCGCCGAGAAGGAGGGCCGACAAACGAAGAGCGGCCGCTTGGCTGGGAGTGGACGTCGAACCGGTGAAAGGCATTTGCCCAGCCTGCCTCACGGTGGACCTTCTTGCCACTACCGGCGCCACGACCCGCGCGCTATTCGGCGCCCGAGTTCCGAAGTCGATCTTCGAGGGTTACGCTGCCTGCCGATGTCCGTGTAGGTATTTCGTAAGTTCGAGTGAGAGAGTCGATGTATGGCCGGTAAGCTCCGGGCGCGTTTGACCAGGTCGGAAGCATTGACCGATCAGCCTGACTTCGCCCTTGTCGGGGTGCTGCGCATTCCCCAGCTACAGACAAGTCCGGCGCGGGCCATCTACAAGCGAGTTCTCATCGCGTTGGGTGCTCTCGGCGCCGCCGTGTTGATCGTGTACATCGATCGCGCGGGATACCGGGACGCACAGGACAACGAGCTGTCGCTGCTCGACTGCATTTACTATGCGACGGTTTCGCTCTCGACCACCGGCTACGGCGATATCACTCCGTTCACGCCGTCGGCGCGCCTGGTCAACGTCCTGTTGATCACGCCACTTCGGATCTTCTTCTTGATCGTGTTGGTCGGAACCACACTTTCAGCTCTGACCGAGAGTTCGCGTCAGGCGTTCAAAATTCAGCGTTGGAGGCAGCACGTGCGTAATCACACCGTCGTCGTCGGATACGGGACCAAGGGGCGGACGGCAATCGAAGCAATGCTCGGTGACGGTGTACCGGCGTCGGAGATCGTGGTCGTGGACACCGATCAGACCGTCCTCGATTCGGCGGCGAGCAAAGGCCTGGTGACGGTATTCGGTTCGGCGACGAAATCGGACGTACTTCGGTTGGCAGGTGCGCAGAATGCGTCGTCGATCATCGTGGCAACCAACCGTGACGACACCGCAGTGCTCGTGACGCTGACAGCCCGCGAAATCGCGCCGAAAGCCAAGATCGCCGCAGCCATCCGTGAAGCCGACAACGCGCATCTTCTGCGTCAGTCCGGCGCAGACTCCGTCGTCGTGTCCTCGGAGACGGCGGGTCGACTCCTCGGCATCGCGACCACGACGCCGACCGTCGTGGAGATGATCGAAGACCTGCTGACTCCGGAGGCCGGATTCGCGATTGCCGAGCGTGCCGTCGAGCGCGACGAGGTCGGCGGCTCTCCGCGTCATCTCTCCGACATCGTGCTCGGGGTCGTTCGCGACGGCCGTCTGGTTCGCGTCGGTTCGCCCGAGGTGGACGCCGTCGAGGAGAACGATCGACTGCTCTACATTCGCCGCGTCACGAACTGAGTGTTACCGAGCTTCGTGCGCGCAGTAATGTCGTGAGCGTGAACGACTTCCAGCTGACCGAAACACCTCTGCTCTCACGCTCGAGCGTCGGCCGCGCCGAGGAATTGCGGTCGGACGCCGCTGCACTGACGACGGGTTGGGCGGACGCACTGCTCCTCCGTGTGAATTCACGGGGTCAGGTCAAGGTGTCGCCGGAAGGTCAATTGGTCTTCGCCGAGGCAACCGAGTTGGGGCCCGAACCGGTGCGCGGCGCGGTCTTCCTGGGAATTCGGGAGAATCGCCACGTCTGGGCGGTGCGGGTGTCGCTGCTGGCGGGCACTTTGTCTGAATTGCGGATGCTCGGCGGAACACTCGACGACGCGGACGCCGGTTTGTTGACCGGTGCCGTCGCGATTCTCAACTGGCACGACAGTGCCGGATTCAGCGCTATCGACGGCGCACCGAGTGAACCCACGATGTCCGGCTGGTCACGCATTTCCACGTCCACCGGCCACGAGGAGTTTCCCCGAACGGATCCGGCGGTCATCTGCCTGGTGCACGACGGCGGCGATCGAGTTCTACTCGCGCGTCAGCCGACCTGGCCGCAGCGCCGTTTCTCGATTCTCGCGGGATTCGTCGAGGCCGGGGAGTCACTCGAAACGTGTGTTGTCCGCGAGATCAAGGAAGAAGTCGGTATCGACGTGCACAGCGTTCGATACCTCGGGAGCCAGCCCTGGCCGTTCCCTCGCTCGGTGATGTTGGGCTTCGCCGCAATCGGCGACCCCGCCGCTCCGCTGCTGTTCGCGGACGGCGAGATCGCCGAGGGCACCTGGTTCACGAAAGACGAGGTGCGCGCCGCTCTCGAACTCGGCGACTGGGGTTCGGAAGCGGACGCGCCACTGCTGCTGCCCGGGTCGATCTCCATCGCTCGCGGAATGCTCGAGAGCTGGGTCAAGTAGCAGCCGGAGAAGGTCTACAGACCCAGAGCCTGCTTGACCTGGTTGAGCGACGGGTTGGTCGCAACGCTGCCGTCGCCGTACTTCACGGTCGGAACGACGTGATTGCCACCGTTGACGCTGCCGACGAAATCGGCTGCTGCCGGATCGTTCTCGATGTCGATCTCGGTGTACTCGATCCCCGACGCGTTGAGCTGCGTCTTGAGGCGACGGCAGTAGCCGCACCACGTGGTCGAGTAGATGGTCAGGGCAGGCGCATTTTCGGTAGAAGTCACGGCGGATATAACACCACGACCGAGAGCGTTGTTCCGTATCGGCCCGTGTTCTCTTGCCCACATACCGTCGGGCGCGGCGAATGGAGTGTCGGAACGTCCTGCCATGATGGTCCCCATGCCTGCGGACACCGGACTGGATCCAGAACAATCGGCCGCCGTGCTCGCGCCACGCGGCCCGGTATGTGTCCTCGCGGGCGCTGGAACAGGCAAAACCCGCACCATCACACGCCGGATCGCTCATCTGGTTGCCGACGGTCACGTGTCGGCCGGTCAGGTGCTTGCCGTGACGTTCACCGCTCGTGCGGCCGGGGAAATGCGTGGACGTCTCCGTGAGCTGGGCGTCGGCGGGAGTGGGCCGCAGGTGCAGGCTCGAACTTTTCACGCTGCTGCTCTCCGTCAACTGAAGTACTTCTGGCCGCAGGTTGTCGGCGACACGCCGTGGCGTCTGCTGGACCGAAAGTTCGCGGTTGTCAGCAGTGCCGCAGCCCGGGTGGGATTGTCCACCAGCACGGAAAGCGTCCGCGACCTCGCCAGTGAAATCGAGTGGTCGAAGGCGTCGCTGATCGCGCCGGAGGATTACCCACGCGCGATCGCCAAGATTCGCCGTGAGGCACCGGTCGATGCCACCAAGGTGGCCCAGGTGTATGCCGCATACGAAGAGCTGAAAGCACGCGGCCAGGACGGCATGCTGCTTGATTTCGACGATCTCCTACTGCACACGGCGGCAGCTCTCGAAGAGCATTCGACAGTCGCCGACGAGTTCCGCGAGCGGTATCGCTGCTTCGTCGTGGACGAGTATCAGGACGTCACCCCACTTCAGCAGCGTGTGCTCGACGCCTGGCTGGGCGACCGAGACGATCTGACCGTGGTGGGCGATGCGAATCAGACCATCTACTCCTTCACCGGAGCCACCCCCAACTATCTGTTGGACTTCTCCCGGAAATTCCCCGAAGCGACCGTCGTTCGGCTCGAACGGGATTACCGCTCCACCCCTGAGGTCGTGTCGTTGGCGAACCGCGTGATCGGTGCCGCGCGCGGGCGGATCGCCGGGACGCGTCTGCAGCTGATCGGGCAGCGCGCGCCGGGGCCTGAGCCGGAGTTCATGGAGTTCGACGACGAGCCGGCCGAGGCGCTCGGCGTTGCGCGGGCGATCAAACGGCTGATCGCGGCAGGCACCCCTGCTGCCGAGATCGCTGTTCTGTACCGGATCAATGCTCAGTCGGAGGCGCACGAGCAGGCCCTGACGAAGCTGGGCATCCCGTTCCAGGTGCGCGGTGGAGAGGGCTTCTTCACTCGCACCGAGGTACGTCAGGCGGTGGCAGCGCTGCGTCAGGCAGCTGGACGCGACGACCTCCCCGAAGGTGCAGACAACGGCGAAGCGCTGGTCTCACTCGTCCGCGCTGTGCTCGCGCCGCTCGGCCTGACCAACGAAGAGCCTTCGGGTACTCAGGCACGCGAGCGCTGGGCGTCGCTCTCGGCTCTCGTGGCGCTCACCGAAGAACAACTTGTCCACGAACCTGAACTGACGCTCACCGGGCTTCTACAGGAGCTCACGGCCCGAGCCGAGGCGCGGCACCCACCGACCGTGCAAGGTGTGACGCTGGCCTCCATCCACGCGGCCAAGGGGCTCGAATGGGATGCGGTGTTCCTGGTCGGCCTCAACGACGGCACCCTGCCTATCCAACACGTTCTCGGCGACGCCAATTCGGGCGCCGACGACGTCGCGGTGGAGGAGGAGCGTCGGCTTCTCTACGTGGGGGTTACTCGCGCTCGCGAGCATCTGCAGCTGTCGTGGGCATTGGCCCGCAATGAGGGTGGACGCAAGTCCCGTCGCCGGTCGAGATTTCTCAACGGACTAATCCCGGAGGACTCGCCGGCCTCGCGCGTCGCCGCGCCGTCGTCGGGAAACAAGAAGCGTCCGCGCTGCCGCGTATGCGGCAAACCGTTGATCGGGACGTCGGCGACCATGCTCGGGCGCTGCGAAAAATGCCCGTCCAATGTCGACCTGGAATTGCTCGAGCACCTCAAGGCCTGGCGTCTGGACAAGTCCAGAGAACTCAAAGTTCCGGCCTATGTCGTCTTCAGTGACAACACACTGATGGCTATTGCCGAACAACGACCACAAGATAATCGTGGACTGGTTTCGATCCCTGGAATCGGGCCGAAGAAACTCGACAACTTCGGGGAAGACGTACTAGCTGTCATTCGCGGTGAACTGCGAGCGGCAACACTCGATATCTGACAACACATCCGAATCGACAACGGTGAGTTACATAACCGCAGGTCAAAAATAGGTTGTGCAGATTCGGCAGATTCTCTACTCTGGTTTTCAGTGTTACGGGGCAACCTGTGCGCAGAAACTATCCGGACCGACACGAAATGGAGGTGGCAAAAAAATGACGAACTTGATCTCTTACGAAGCGTGCGCAAGCGCAAAGTTCGCTGTTGCCGCCCCCATGCTGCCGCGTGCAGCGGGATGGGCGCAGCATGCGCTCCGCCTGCGCCCTCAAGCAGCAGCAAAGAAAGCAGCTGTCGAGTCCGTGTTCTTAAGCCATCGAGGTATTTCTCGGTAGGACACATCCGTTCACTTACGGCCACGGACCCGCAGCACTTGCGGACCGTGGCCTTTGTGTTGGATAGCCCTCTTCATCTGGTTTCCGACTCGGCTCAGGTTCGCACCCATCGAACCCATATCGTGCGACACAGTTTCGCATCCGAGCACTAGGAGACCGAGTTGTCTGCCCAGACAATCCGCGTGGAATCCGAAAACTCCACCACTGCAGTAACTTCCACCGACGTCACTTCGGCTGCAGTCACGTTCATCGAGGTCGCGTCCACCCGCCGCGACCTGCCGTGCCGGGCATCCAACCCCGATCTCTGGTTCGCCGAAGCTCCGGCCGAACTCGAGCAGGCGAAGGCACTGTGCGCGCAGTGCCCCATCCGTTCCCGTTGTCTCAGTGCGGCTCTCGACCGCGCCGAGCCGTGGGGGGTGTGGGGCGGCGAGATCCTCGATCAGGGGGCCGTCATAGCGCGCAAGAGACCGAGAGGGCGCCCACGCAAGCAACTTGTGTGCGCGTGAGAGCCCTATTCGGCGGAGCCGGTGTCTTATTCGGCGGAGCCGGTGTCATCCAGAACCGGCTCCGCGAACCCTGGCAACCAACGAGTCAGGATTTCCATGTACGGGGCATATGCGTCCAACTGGGCGCATATGCCGACCGAACCGAGAAGAACACGGAAGATCATCAAATACTCGGCCGGAAGGTTGAGTGCACGGGCCGTTCGGAACTGCGCACTGTTGAAGTCAGTGGCGGTTCCGGCGGCCTTTTGCAGCCATGCCCGAGTGAAGTGAAATGACTCGGTCTGGATCGGGTCGGTGAAGGGTCGCAGGTAATCCGCGATCTCCTTGTCGGTCACCGTGCGTCCGGGGATCACGAAACCGTTGGCGCGCAACAACTCCGTCAACTCGTCGAATTGTTCCTCGACAGCCAAGCGCACCATCGTGCCGAGAACCCGTGGCAGTCCGTTCGGGAACGGCGCAGCAGCACCGAAGTCGATGACGCCGAGTCGGCCGTCCTCGAGAAGCATGAAATTGCCGGGGTGCGGGTCACAGTGGAGCAATCCGACACGGGCCGGAGACGCGAAGTGGAATTCGGCGAGTAGTGCACCGGCCGCATTGCGCTGCTCCGGCGTTCCACTCTCGATGATTCTGGTCAACGGGGTTGCCGTCATCCATTCGGTCACGACCACTTTCGGCGCGCTCGCCACGACGTGCGGGATCACGAATTGGGGATCTCCGTCGAACTCTTTGGCAAAAGCTCGCTGATTGTTCGCCTCGATCCGATAGTCGAGTTCTTCCTCCGTGCGCGCGGTGAACTCCTCGATCACGGGCCGTACGTCGACACCGGGCATGACCGAACCGAAGAGACCGGCAAATCTGCCCAGGGTCTTGAGATCGGCGCGTAGAGCTTCGTCGGCGCCGGGGTACTGAACTTTCACGGCTACGTCGCGGCCGTCCGCCCAGACGGCTCGGTGAACCTGCCCGATGCTTGCCGACGCGGTCGGTTCGTCGTCGAACGACTGGAATCGGTCGCGCCACTTGGTTCCGAGTTGCTGGTCGAGCATCTTGTGGACTTGCTTGGTCGGCAGCGGCGGGGCGGCGGCCTGGAGCTTGTTCAGCGACTCGCGGTACGGCTCGGCGAATTCCTCCGGAATTGCCGCCTCCATGACGCTGAGCGCTTGGCCCAGCTTCATCGCGCCGCCCTTGAGTTCGCCCAGCACCGCGAACAGTTGCTCGGCCGCCTTCGCGCTCAACTGCGCGTCGATCTCGCCTTTGTCGCCGCCGGCGAGCTTGCGTCCGAAGCCCATGGCGGCGCGACCGGCCATCCCCAGGGGGATGCTCGCGAGTTTGGCAGTACGGGCAGAACTCTTGCGTGGGATCTCGGACACCACACCATCATGTCTGACTGGGGCGTCCTTTGCCCGAAACAGGTGCCAGGTATTGGCAACTGCAGGATATTTGCCGAGGCCAGCGCCTGGTTGTGATCCGATACGGACGGAGCGCGATCTCGAGCGTCGACGACAGACTGGCCGCATGCGTCGCCGCTGTCTCGGATAATGCGGAGTCGATCTCGGCCAGAGCCAGCGCGACACTTGCATGGATCATCGCCGATTCCGCGTGGCCGGCGCTGCCGAGTAGCTGCGCGGACAGATGAAGCCAATGAGGGTCGAGTTCGGATCGGAGGATGTCGGCGCACCGCAGGCAACTCGACTGACCAGGCAGGACAAGAGGACCGACCACACCGTTGCCGTCGCGGATGCGGACGGAAAGGTGGGGGAGTCCGCAGCGAACGAGATCGCTGACCAGACGAGGATCAGTCACGACGTCGTCGCTCAGGACCACCAGTTGTTCGTTCCACGTGCGCACGACGTCGGTGTTGCGATACCCGCGCGAGCGACGCGTGCTGACCCCGCCGGTGACCAGTGCGCGCTCGATGGCGTCAGAGAGCGGACCGACACCGTGAATCCGGACCGTCGCGGTGCTTCTGCGGGCAGTGTGGGCGAAACCGGAATCGGCGAGTTGCTCGAGCAACTCCTCCGTCACGGACGTGGGAATCCCGAGCCTCGACGCTTCCCAGAGGATGTTTGCGCGGGATCTCGAGCCGTCCATTTTGCGCAGGATCGACTTCACCGCGCGATCGTCGACCCCGACAGGCAGAGTCAGCAGGACGGCACGTCCGGGGGTCCATCCCAGCTGCAGTCGACCATCCGGGCGCGACAGAACAGCGATCCGCGGGTCCCATCGAGGTCCCGCGGATCGCTGTGAAGTGCTGTCTTGTCTGGTGTCGTCGTGTGTGTGACCGGTCATCATTCGATGCTGGCACGACGGGCCCTCGGCGAGTCCCCGTCAGCGGCAGTTATCCACAGGCGGTCATCGCGGCTGATCTGCGAAAATCGGTCGAGAAGGGATTACTTCTCTTCGTCGTCCTCGCGGGTCTTGTCCATCGCTTCCTCGGCCGCACGCTCTTTTGCCACGACGGCTTCGAGCTGGGCTATCGGGTCGTCGAAATTACCGGCTTCGCCGGCGCCGAGGACACGGGCGACAAATCCGTCCGGTGCGTCGAGATCGCTCGAATCGGGCATCAGGTCGGGATGCGACCAGACGCCGTCGCGAACGTCCATACCGGCTTCCGCAGTGAGCTTCTGCCACAAACCGGCCGCTTCACGGACCTTGCGAGGACGAAGTTCGAGTCCGACCAGCGTCGCAAAGGTCTGTTCGGCGGGGCCGCCGGTAGCGCGGCGACGCCGCAACGTCTCACTCATCGCGGCAACACCAGGCAGTCGCTCGCCGAGTGCGGCGGTGACGACCGTCTCCACCCAACCCTCGACCAGCGCAAGCAGAGTCTCGAGACGTTCGAGAGCGGCTTTCTGCTCCGGTGTGTTCTGCGGCTCGAACGTGCCCTGCTGCATCAGCGCTTCGAGCTTGCTCGGATCGGTGAGAGCGGATGGATCGAGGTCCTTGGCGAATTCTTCCATCGCCGAGAAGTCCATGGTGATTCCGCGGGCGTATTCCTCCACTGTCGCGAGAACACGCTGGCGCAGCCACGGAACGTGACTGTAAAGGCGCTGATGAGCGGCTTCCCGCGCGGCGAGGAAGACCAGAACTTCCTGATGCGGCTGTTCGAGACCCTCACTGAAAGCCTGAACCGCAGCCGGGAGAAGGGCCGCGGTGCCTTCGGGGCCGAGGGGCAGGCCGATGTCAGTGGAGGAGAGCACCTCGGTGGACAGTTGGCCGAGTGCCTGGCCCAATTGCGAGCCGAACGCGAGTCCGCCCATCTGGCCGAGCATGCCCAGCATCGGGCCAGCCATCTGCTGTGCTTCGGCCGGAAGACCCTGGACCCACATGCCCGCTACCTTCTCGGCCACCGGATCACAGAGTCGCTTCCAGGTGTCGATCGTGTTGTCGAGCCAGTCGTTCGGAGTCCACGCAAGAGTGCGGCTCGCTCCGGCAGGGAGCGTTGTCGCAGCGTCCAGCCACATCTCGGCCAGGTGCGCGGCGTCGGCGATCGCCTTGACGTTGCCCTCGGTGATCGGTGTGACCGATCCGATCTGTTGGCGTGCCAGCTTCTTGGCGATGTCGTAGTTGACCGGGCCGGACGTACCGCCCTGGCCCATCGACGAGCCCATTCCGCTCAGCATCTGCCCGAACTGGGTGAGCATCTGGCCGAGCTGAGCCGGATCGAATCCCTCACCGCCCGCGCCGAACCCGAACGGCATGTCACCACCCCCGAACGGATTGCCACCCGCCGCGTTCTTGTCGCGATCGGGATCGTCGTCGGAGTTGGAGAAGCCGAACGGCATATTGCTCATACCTCAACGGTACAAGGCTCGAGCGGTCGGAGTCGCCCTCCGAGTCACGCTGACGGCGAACACGCACGGCGCTCAGGCGGTGCGATCGGTGCTCCGGAGCCTTCGCGCTTTACTCTGGATCAGGTGAATCGACGGATAGTGACGCTCTTGGCCGCACTCGCACCCATCGTCGTGTTGGGAGTCGTCGGAACAATGGTCACTGTTCCTTATGTCGCACTCGGTCCGGGCCCCACCTTCAACACGCTCGGCGACGTCGACGGTAAGCCCGTCGTGGACATCCAGGGGACCGAGGTCGATCCCACCGACGGCAACCTCAACATGACAACGGTGTCGGTTCGCGACGGCCTCAACATCTTCGAAGCGTTCGGACTGTGGGCGAGTGGCAGCAACGGACTCGTCCCTCGCTCGGAGATCTATCCGCCCGAGAAGTCGAAGGAAGAGATTCAGCAGGCCAACACCGCCGACTTCCAGCAGTCCGAGGACAGTGCCGAGTTGGCGGCACTGCACTTTCTCGGCAAGCCGGTGGCACTGACTGTTTCGAAGGTGACTCCGGACGGTCCCGCTGCGGGTGCCCTGCAAGAAGGCGACGTCCTGGTCAAGATCGGCGACACTCCGGTAACCACCATCACCGGCGTTCAGGACACGGTCGGTGCGATCGCGCCCGGCACCGCGATCGACGTCACCGTCCTTCGTGAGGGTGTGGAGACCGTTGTGCCGGTCACCGTCGGGGCGCGGCCCAACAAGCCCGAATCGGGTTACCTCGGCGTCACACCCAGCGAGGTCCCGGACGTTCCCTTCACCGTGCAGTTCAATCTCGCCGACATCGGCGGTCCTTCTGCCGGACTGATGTTCACACTGGCCTTGGTCGACAAGCTGACTCCGGGGGAGCTCAACGGCGGAAAGTTCGTAGCCGGAACGGGCACCATCGACTCCGACGGCGAGGTCGGTCCGATCGGCGGCATCAGGTACAAGTTGATCGCCGCGTCCGAAGCCGGTGCTGAGACCTTCCTCGTGCCGGCCCAGAACTGTGACGAGGCGAAACAGAATGCGCCGGACGGGCTTCGACTCGTCAAGGTCGACAACCTGCCCGGCGCAGTGGACTCACTCGAAAGCCTCAACACGGGTGGCGACGCACCCCGCTGCTGAAAGCTGCCTGGCCGCCGACGACTCTGTCAGTCTTCTTCGACCTCGTCGAGCGTCGCGTACAGGGCGTGCACGAGGTGAGGTGCAAGACCGTCGTAGGTGAGCAGTTCCAAGTCACCGTACGGATCCGCATCCTCGTCGGGACGCATCTGTAGGAGCGACAGCGAGGGACCGTCACGGAGCACGCCGACGAACAGTCGAGCCTCGCGTCGATCGGGATGCGCGTCGGCCGTCAGTCGAGCGACCTCGTCCGCCGCGTGCTGATCGGTCAACACCGGCGCCGTGGCGTGGTCGAGATCCGATTCCGCCTCGGGCGGCAGGACGACGATCTCCTGCACCAGGATGCAACCCTGCACGGACTCGGGCCAATGCGTCGTTGCCAGGAACTCGTCGAGTGCCCGTGAACCGCCGATGATGTCCTCGGGAAGCGATTCCTGTTCGATCGGTGTGTATTCGGCGCCCTCGGCGAGTTGGTCGAGCAGTCCGGGTTCGGCCGCGGCGAGCATCTCGGTGGGTACCAACGCGTATAGCTTCGGCGGCTGATCCCAGCCTTCGGCGTCGATGTGGTCGACAACTTCATGAACGCACCGGGCGAGGGCACTCGGTGATCTGCTCATATTCTCTTCACTCACGCCTTCATCCTCCCACCTTCTGTCCGGCTCCCCGCTCTCCGTGTTGTCAACCCGTGACCGTTGTTACGTAGAGTGGTCGGAAACGGCCAAGTCCACTCGGGCGTGGCCGCAGTGATCGATGCAATCGGTTGCGACGCCACGGCGTCGCCAAATCTTGGAGCGTGGCACGTGGGCATGCGGCCCCCCGCAGGTTTACCCTCTCTGTCCAGACGCAGTCGAATCTTGTTGGTGGTGGCTGTCGTAGTGGCGGCCTTGCTGCTCGTGGGGCCGCGACTGATCGGCATGTACACGGACTGGTTGTGGTTCGGCGAAGTCGGCTTCCGCGGTGTCTTCACCAAGGTTCTGTTGACGCGATTCGTGCTCTTCCTGGTCGTCGGAATTGTCGTCGGCGCCATCGTGTGGCTCGCGATGCTTCTCGCGTACCGCGCACGCCCGGTGTTCGTCCCGGTCTCCGGGCCCAATGATCCGATCGCGCGCTACCGCACCACCGTCATGTCGCGTCTTCGTCTGTTCGGCGTGATCATTCCGGTAGCGATCGGCATCCTGTCCGGTCTCATCGCGCAGGCCAACTGGGTCACTATCCAGTTGTTCCTCAACGGCCAGGCATTCGGTATCACCGATCCGCAGTTCAACATGGACGTCAGCTTCTACACGTTCGATCTGCCGTTCTACCGTTTCGTTCTCAACTGGTTGTTCGTCTCGATCCTGCTGGCTTTCGTGGCAAATCTGATCACCCACTACGTTTTCGGTGGAATCAAATTGGCCGGACGAGCGGGGACGTTCACTACCGCCGCTCGTGTGCAGTTGGCTGTTCTGGCCGGCACTTTCGTGCTGTTGAAGGCCGTCGCCTACTGGCTCGATCGTTACTCGTTGCTTTCGAGCGGCCGTAAAGAGCCGACGTTCACCGGCCCGGGGTACACGGACATCATGGCTGTGCTCCCGGCAAAGCTGATATTGATGTCCATCGCGATCATCTGTGCTTTGGCTTTCTTCGCTGCGATCTTCACCCGCGACCTTCGTATCCCGGCTATGGCCGTTGCTCTGTTGGTTCTCTCGTCCGTGCTCGTTGGCGCAGTCTGGCCGATGATCGTCGAGCAGTTCTCCGTCAAGCCCAACGCGGCGGACAAGGAGAGTACGTACATCGAGCGGAACATCGCGGCTACCAGGCAGGCCTACGGAATCACGGACGACAAGGTCACATATCAGCCTTACTCGGGTGACGGCGACGCAATTCCGCGCGAAGTGCCGGCAGACGTCACCACTATTGCCAATGCTCGTCTCCTCGATCCGAACATTCTGTCGCCCACTTTCACCCAGCAGCAACAGCGTCAGAACTTCTACGGGTTCCCGCCCTCGCTCGACATCGATCGCTACGACATCGACGGTGAGATGCGCGACTACATCGTGGCGGCGCGTGAGATCTCACCGAACAACCTGCAGGGAAACCAGACGGACTGGATCAACAAGCACACGGTCTACACCCACGGCGACGGCTTGGTGGCCGCTCCGGCGAACAAGATCACTGCGCCGGTCCTGGACCCGACGAAGGACAACGCGAACAACAACAATGCGGGCTACCCGATCTACACGGTCAGCGACATCGCCTCGCAGGACGCGGGAACACAGGTCATCAAGGTCGATCAACCGCGCATCTACTACGGCGAGGTCATCGGTCAAGGCGCTGACGATTACGCAATCGTCGGTGGTGCCGGTGGTTCGGAAGCTCGCGAATACGACACGGAGCAGACCAAGTACACCTACACCGGTTCCGGCGGCGTCTCCATCGGAAACTGGGTCAATCGCTTGGCTTTCGCGGCGAAGTACACGGAGAGGAACATTCTCTTCTCGGGTGCCGTCGGTTCGGATTCCAAGATCATCTACAACCGTGATCCTCGCGATCGCGTCGGTCAGGTTGCTCCGTGGTTGACCACTGACGGAGATGCGTACCCGGCCGCAGTCGACGGCAAGATCGTCTGGATCGTCGATGCGTACACCACGCTGGAGAACTACCCGTACGCACAGCGCAGTTCGCTGGACGGACTGGTCGCGGACAGTGTGGATGCAACGACCGGTCGTTTGTTGCCGAAGAAGGAAGTCTCGTACATCCGCAACTCGGTCAAGGCAACCGTCGATGCCTACGACGGCACCGTGACGCTCTATCAGGTCGACGACAACGACCCGGTACTCAATGCGTGGAAGGGTGTGTTCCCGGACACGGTCAAGCCGCAGAGTGACATCTCGGACGATCTGCGGGCACACTTCCGCTATCCCGAAGACCTGTTCAAGGTTCAGCGGGAAATGTTGGCGAAGTACCACGTCGACAATCCGACCGAATTCTTCACCAACAACGCTTTCTGGTCGGTGCCCAACGAGCCGACGGTGGAGAATTCGAAGGAAAATGAACCGCCGTACTACGTGATGGTGGGGGACCAGGAAACCGGCGCGCCGTCGTTCCGGCTCACAAGTCCGATGGTGGGATTCCAGCGAGACTTCCTGTCGGCTTACATCACCGTGAATTCGGATCCGAAGGACTACGGCAAGATCACTGTTCTGCAGTTGCCCGTCAACAAACAGACGCAGGGTCCGTCACAGTCGCAGAACTCGATGATCTCGGATGCTCGCGTGGGCTCGGAGAAGGCACTGCTGGAGAGAACCAACACGATCCGATACGGCAACCAGTTGGCCTTGCCGATCGCAGAGGGTGGAATTCTCTACGTCGAACCCATGTATACCGAGCGAAGTAACACGACGACTTCGTTCCCGCAGCTTTCCCGAGTTCTGGTGAGTTACCAGGAGTCTGCGAAGGCGGGCAGCAGGGTTCGTGTCGGTTACGCATCCACGTTGGCCGAGGCGCTCGATCAGGTCTTCGACAATGGTGGAGCCGCGGGTGCTGCCACCGCACCGGGTGGAACTGCCACGACGGAACCGCCGGCGGGAACCGGGACCACCCCCGCGCCGACGGCGCCGACGACGCCTACAGGTCCGGCATCATCGGAAGACGTGTCGAAGGCTCTGGCAGAGGTCAACGCTGCCATGGATGCACTGAAGTCTGCGCAACAGACTGGTGACTTCAGTGGTTACGGAGCCGCGCTGGATCGCCTGCAGAAGGCGGTTGACGCTTACCAGGCGCTGCCGCCCAGTTAGTCGACCTCGTTCGTGAGTCACAAGAAGGCCCGCCATACGATCGGATGGCGGGCCTTCTTGTGTTCTCAGGTGAAGCTGTACGAGCTGAATCAGCGCAGTGCTGCAACGATCGGTGCGTTGGCATCGGAGAGCTGCTGGAACTGTGCGGCGAAGCCGTACTGGCCGGCGAGGTCACGAGCGGTGTCGTAAGCCTGCTGTGCGGCGGGCTTGAGCTCGGCCGGGATCTCGATGGCGGGAGCAACTGCGGGTGCCTCGGCGACGGGAGCCGGTGCTGCGGCGGGAGCTTCTTCGACTGCAGGCTCGCTCGCGACGGTCAGACGCTGGCCGCAGACGGGCCATGCGCCGGGGCCCTGGCTCTGCAGGGTGTTCTCGGCGACGCGGATCTGCTCTTCCTTGGAAGCGTTGGCGGGCGAGCCGGTGCCACCGTTGGCGGTCCAGGTGCTCTGCGAGAACTGCAGGCCGCCGTAGTAGCCGTTTCCGGTGTTGATGTTCCAGTCGCCACCGCTCTCGCACTGTGCGACGCCGTCCCAGTTGTGGGTGGCTGCGGAAGCGGTGCCGGTGCTCATGGTGAGGGGCACTGCGACAAGTGCGCCGGCTACTGCCAATGTGCCGAATGCACGCTTGCTGATGCTGGTGTACGTCATGTCGGGGTAAATCCTCTCCGCGCTTGCTGACATCGGCGGGCCTGCGGGTCGGCGATGATGCTGACTTTCCCGGGCGCTTGTCTCTCCGTGTCTCTGCCCCTCGAAGGTTTCGGGGGTTCCGATCCCGCGGGGCAGAGTGGAGCAGCGGCGGGTCGGCGTTCGCCCGGTTGATTCGGGCCGGGACCGACCGTACGGGAGCGTCGAACGAGGGTCGATTCGCAATTTTCCGGACTGTCTGGTCTGCTCTCGACCCAAAATTTTAGCGTTTGTGCTGGTAGAGCCTTTCCGATGCCGTTTCGACGTGCGTTCGTTACATGTTTGTTATGTGTTGATGCTCACGGGCATTTTGTGAACCCAGTCACCCGATTCTTCGACTTTCAGGCGTGTATTTCGCTCCAGCGCAGGCGATTTGCGTTCCGTTCACCTGCTCGTGTAACTTTGTCCATGCATCGCGGGGTGGAGCAGCTCGGTAGCTCGCTGGGCTCATAACCCAGAGGTCGCAGGTTCAAATCCTGTCCCCGCTACTAGAAAAGGACCGCCGCACTGGAATCCAGTGCGGCGGTCCTTTTTTGTGCGCAGCCGTCGTAGGGTGGCGACGTGCGACTCTCGAAGATTCTCTTGGCGATGGCGGTGACTACTTCGCTGGTGACCACCGCTCTGGCGTTCTCGGCAGGAAGCGCTGCCGCCGGTGGGCGGATCACCGATGCGAAGCGCGTGGTCTTCATCGTTCCGGGGCAGCAGCTCTACAACTCGGGAGAAACGCACCAGGCGACCTACCGCGCCCTCGACAAGGCACTGAGCGCTGCGGGCTACGAGACACACTTCGTCGACGCACCCGGCAAGATGATTGCGGCCGACGCCGAGCTGATTGCGGATTCGATTCGCTCCTACGCTACCGGCGCTGACTCCGTCGGGGTGATCGCGCACAGTGCGGGTGGACTGAGCTCCCGGTACTACGCGAAGTTCCTCGGTGGCTCCGAAGTAGTGGATTCATTCGTCGCCATCGGTGCGCCACAGTACGGTAGCCCCGGTGGCTGCGTACAAGGCCCTGCCGACGGTTACGACACCTGCATGTTCTCCGAAGTTCTCACCAAGCTCAATGCCGGTGAGGACACTCCTGGATCTGCCTACTATTCGGTGGTGCAGAGTTCGGGCGAGTGGGCGGACGGTCGGTTGGACGGGGGCCAGTGCCGGGTGTACGTCGATGGCGTTCCCGGGGCCGGAACCGGAGGAGACCATCTCACCGAGCTCGAGCATCCAGAGGTCATCTCGGGAGCGATCAGCGCTTTGGAGCGAGACTGTGTCGGTACGTTCGTGGACGAGAACGACGGCGACATCACCTGGCCTGACACGCTGTTTCCGTCATTTCGGTAAAGCTTCAGGTCCGGGTTGTTCGGACGAGTAGCCCGGCTACGTGTGCGCTCGCGGCAGTCCTCGCCCCCAAGGCGTCACCCGATTCGATGGCCGCGACTATACGAGCGTGCTCGGTGACAGCGATCCGCCGATTGAGCTCGAGGCTCCACATGTCCGAACGGTAGAGATGTGACTGTCCATCCAGACGATGCAGGGCTTCGCTGAGTGGGTGATTGCATGCAGTCTCACGAATCAAGGTGTGAAACTCGAGGTCGAGCTTCGAATCCCGACGCTGATCCGGCGGGCTCTCGAGAAGTTCGCGTTGCACCTGCACCATCTTGTTCAGCTGTGACACGGTTTCGTGCGTGGCATTGGCCGTGGCGTTGAACGCCGCGAGACCGTCGAGTACCTCACGCACCTCGAAGACCGCGCGCAGAGACTCCGCGTCCAGCGAATCGACTTTTGCACCCGCATTCCGTGTGTGGACGGCGATGCCCTCGTAGATCAACTGCTGCACGGCCTCGCGGACCGGCGTTCGACTGACATTGAGCTTGCTCGCCAGCGCGGGAACACTCAGTGGTGTCCCCGGCGCCAGCTCTCCCGAAAAGATCAGTTCGCGAAGTGTCTCGTGCACAGACTCGGTGAGTAAAGCTCGTTCGGTGGTGGTCATCTTGTCCTCACTTCGATCCTGCACGATGTCGACGGTACCCGGGAGCGCTATCCAGCGGCGCGCACCCGGTCAGCGTTGCGACTGTCGACGTCGGGCGCCGTCGCGCCTTTCAGTCCGGCCACTTTGGCCGCGATGTTCTCAGCGATCGTGATCGGCGGGTATCCCACTTCGCCCGGTGTGAGAGTCCCTGGCAGTGCTTCGATGACGGCGTCGTAGTTCCCGTCGAAAAAGAATGCGGCAGAGCGACGTCGGATGATCTGACCATCGACGATAGGTGGGTCGACTCGGTGCACTGTCGAGCGCCATCGGTCGTTCGTCCAGCGTGCCATCGCGTCGCCGAGGTTGATCAAGAGTGCGCCGTCGGCAGGTTGGACGTCGTGCCATACGCCGTCGGCACTCAGAACTTGAAGGCCCGGAACTTGATCTGCCCACAGGATGGTCAAGATTCCGAAGTCGGTGTGAGCGCCCATTCCCGTCATGTCGCCGGAGATGCGGATCTCGCCCTCGGGCAGTGCGTAGTTGTTCATCTTCATCGCGTCGATCGAATGGTCGAGCATCGAATCGAAGTACCCGGGCTGCAATCCGAGAGCGTCGGTAAAGGCGCACATCAGGATTCGTGCCAAGCCCTGGGCATGACGGAAATACTCTTCGATTGCCGGTCGGAATCCGGGCGCGGCCACGGGCCAGGTGTTGGCGGCGTAGCTGGACTCGGGTAGGTCGACGCCCGGATAGTCGCTCACCTCTGTGCCCACGACTATTGCTTCGTAGAAATCGTTCATCTGGTTCGCAGCGGCGACGCCCAGGCTCATGCTGAGTGATTCCGATTTCGGTGGTGAGTAGCCGCGGTTCTCGGACGAGGGACGGCGATAGTTGTTCTTCACCGTCAGTGGGAGAGCAAAGAACTCGTCGAGAGCGTCGGCCAGTCTTTCGGTCGCCGATCGTGGAATGCTGTGTCCGACAATCTGTATGAATCCGACCTCCCGGCACGCGCGATCGAGTTGAGCTGCCACTTCCGCACAGGCAGTGCTGTTGGTGGCGTTTGCAACCGCTGCCTCGCCGCGGAGGTACGGGCTGATATCGATCGCAGGGATCTCGAAGACAGGAGTTTCGTGGGTCATTTAAAGTCCTTGCGGCCGGACGTGTGCCACTTACCGACGAGCACACGTGAGAGGAATCCAAAGGCAGAGAAGACGAGGACACCGAACACCGACGCGATCACGATCGCGGCGATCAGATCCTCGGACTGAAGGCGGCTTCGGTAGACGTCGAGCAGCGTTCCGATCCCGGGTTGTCCTTTGGCGAAGAACATGTCGCCGATGATGGCACCGACGACAACAAGGCCGGAGGCGGTGCGGATGCCGGTGAGAATAGCCGGCATTGCCGCTCGCAGTTCGAGTTTCACCAATCGATCCCAACGGGACGCGCGGCCGAGGGTGAACAGTTCGTGCAGTCCGCGATCGACCGATTGCAATCCGAAGTGTGTGTTGGTGATGATCGGGAAGGCTGCGATGAGAACGCACACCAGGGTGCGCGCGGTCATGCCGTAGCCGAACCAGAGCCCGATGAGGGGGACGATGGCGAGGATGGGAATGACCTGCAGCACAACGGCATAGGGATAGACGATCCGCTCGATCCACTTGGCCTGGCTCATCAGCACGCCGGTTCCGACGCCGACTGCCACCGCGACCACGAAGCCGACCAGTGCTACCTGTGCCGTCACTGCGAGGGCTTCGAGCATGGGAGAGAGGTGTTTCCAGTCGAGTAGCGACTTTGTCAGTACTTGACTCGGCGGCGGAAGGAGAAATCGACGTTCCGGGGAGAGAACGAGGTAGCTGACGATCGACCACGCTGCGACCGCGCCGGCAAGTGAGAGCAGCGGATAGAGCAGGAAGGTGCCGAGCGCTCTCATTCGCGAGGGCCGTCCGGGCTGTGACTGTGCTCGCGCGGCGGTCGCAGAATCAGTGCGAACGGCGGAATTGCGTGCGGTGGTGCCCTGTTGCACTGCAAGGACTTCGGTCATCGTGAGCTCCCATGGAGACTGGCCGAGATCTCGGCGACGTGTTCGGTGTATCGGGCGTCGTAGCGCAGTTCCGGGCTACGCGGGTACGGGAAATCGATGTCCACGACCGAATGGATTCGTCCGGGCCGGGCGGTCATGACGACCACCTTGTTTGCGAGGTACACGGCCTCGGATACCGAGTGCGTGATGAACATCGAGGTGAACCCCTTGTCGGTGTAGAGCCTTTGCAGCTCTACCTGCATCTCCAGTCGTGTCATCTCGTCGAGAGCACCGAAAGGTTCGTCGAGCAGCATCACAGCAGGTGCGAGGGTGAGCGCTCGCGCCAACGAGACACGCATCTTCATTCCGCCCGACAACGCGTTGGGCAGTTGTTTCGCAAAGTCCGCCAGGCCCACTGCGCGAATTGCCTCGTCGGCGCGCAACTTTCGGGCTGCTTTGTCGCCGCCACCGAGTTCGGCGGACAATTCGACGTTGGCCTGCACGGTTCGCCAGGGGAGGAGAGTCGGCTCCTGGAAGATGAAGCCAACTGATTCGGTGTCGAGGGCAACCGCGCCGCTGGTCGGTCGCTCGAGGCCGGCCGCCATGCGCAACAAAGTCGACTTGCCGCAGCCGGAGGGTCCGACCACGGCGACGAAGTCTCCTCGCTCCACGTTCAGATCGATGCCGTCCAGCGCGACAGTGCCGGTATCGAACTTCTTGACGACATCGGAAAAGACCATCTGCATCGGTGCGGTGAGCTTGCGAGCGTCGGCATCCTGCATCGTGTTCGCGAGTTCCATCTGAGCCTCCGGTTCAATAATGCATGCAAAAGTTCTTCAAGATGTATTAACCATCTTGAATTGCATGTATGTTGCCTAGATTGCTGAATGTAAATGTGAGGTGACATTGCAGGTGAAGCGAGAATCCTGGCGCGCGTTACCTGATGGAAACAACTAGTCGATTGCATGTAATCCATGTGCTGCAGAGTGTGCACATCGGATCATCCTTCCTGGTTCGCCCACATCCCAATTGTTTTAACGAAGGAGACGCTGTGTATTCAAATCGCAAGGTGCATTCCAATCGCAGAAGTGTGGGAGCGGCCGGCGCGGCACTGGCCATGTGTGCAGCCATCGGATTGACTGCGTGCAGCTCCAGTGAGGCTGAGACGGCCAAGGCTGAATCTCTCGAACCAGCTGCCGAGGCTCAGAACCTAGCGGGTCTCTGTCCGGAAAACGTTGTGGTTCAACTCCAATGGCAGCCACAGTCGGATATGGGAGCGCTCTTCGAGATGCTTGGTCCCGGCTATTCGGTCGACACCGACGACAAGTCCGTCAGCGGGACTCTTGTCGCCGGAGGGAAGGACACCGGAGTCGACTTGACCTTGCGGGCCGGGGGACCGGCAATCGGGTTCCAATCCGTCAGCTCCCAGATGTACGTCGACGATTCGATCACTCTCGGCTTGGTGCACGGCGATCAGGTGATCGCGGCAGCGGCAAGTCAGCCCGTTGTGGCCGTCACGCCATTGCTCAAGTACAGCCCGGCAATCCTCATGTGGGACAAAGAGTCTCATCCGGAATGGGCGAGTGTTGCCGATATCGGCAAGTCCGACGCGAGTGTCGTCGTTTCCAAGGAGCAACTGTTTCCGCAGTGGCTCGTGGCGAAAGGCCTACTGAAGCAGTCTCAGCTCGACACGAGCTACGACGGAGCTCCCTCGCGATTTGTCGGTGACCCGACCATCGCTCAGCAAGGATTCGCGAATTCGGAACCGTACACGTACGAGAAGGAGACGCCGGCGTGGGACAAGCCGGTTTCCTATGACCTGCTGAAAGATTCGGGTTTCGACATCTACGCGTCCAATGTTTCCGTTCGTGCCGACAAGGTCGAGACACTCTCCCCGTGTTTGAGCAAGCTGGTTCCGATCATTCAGCAGGCCACCGCGGACTACATCACAGCGCCGGATACGGCGAATGCTGCCATTGTCGACGTCGTCTCGCAGGACGTGTCGTTCTCTCCCTACACCGAGGGTGAAGCAGCGTTCAGTGCCCAACTCTTGAAAGAGAAGGGCCTGATCGCGAACGAGGCGGACGGATCCGTCGGCACGTTCGACATGACGCGAGTCGCTCACACCGTCGAAGAACTGAAGCCCATCCTGAACGCCGGGGGTGCGGCGATACCGCAGTCATTGACTGCAGAAGAGATCTACACCGACAAGTTCACCGATCGGTCCATCGGAATCCGCTGAAGGAGCTGACAGCAAATGACGTACGACATGACAGAACTCAACCGCGAGACCCGCATGGGTGGCCTGGGCACGGAGACCACCGACCGCGAGGTCCGAAGAATCGATCTCTCGGATTTCGAGAACCGGCGCAGCGAGATCGCCGAGGAGTTGTGGTCGGCAGCGACCGACATCGGATTCTTCCAAATCGTCAATCACGGGATCGATCTGGACCAGGTCCGCGAGGCTTTCGCGGCGGCCGAGCGATTCTTTGCACTGCCCACTGAGGTCAAAGCGCAGTATCCGCTCAAGAAGGGTTTCAACTCTGGCTGGGAGAGCATGACGCAGGTGCGTCCGTCCATCGGAACACCTGATCAGAAAGAGTCCTATCAGGTGACCCGCCCGCATATGGGTGATCTGTGGCCCACTGCAGACGAATTGGGCGGATTCCGCGAAACGATCCTGGACTTCGAAGCCAAGTGCTGGGGCATTGCGATGGACCTGTTGTCGTGCTTCGCCGAGAAGCTGGGATTCGAACGAGACTTCTTCACCAGGGCACATGACCCGTCGGTGGACACGTACCAGAGCACACTGCGACTACTCCACTACTTCCCCCTTGCCGCCGACGCAGATGTCGAAGGGATGTGGCGTGCCGGAGCACACACCGATTTCGATTGCCTGACATTGCTTTTCCAGCGTGACGGTCAGGGCGGTTTGCAACTGTGCCCGGGCAAGGAGATGGACACCCAGGAATGGACGTCAGTGGTGCCGGCTGAGGAAGCGATCACCTGCAACATCGGCGACATGCTGATGAGATGGAGTGATGACGTCCTGCCGTCGAATTTTCATCGGGTCAAGAGTCCCGGAGTCACCGACTATCGGGGAGCCCGCTACAGCCTCGCGTTCTTCGCTCAGGCGAACCGCGACGTGACCATCGAGGGGCCGGCGGGCAAGTACCCGCCGATCACTGCCGAGGACTACATCGACCAGCGAGTGCGCGCGAACTTCGCGCGTTGATCCGTATCCGTTCCGTCACACACTTTCAGGAGAACTGGCGATGACTACCGCGCCCAAGAACATGACCGACGCGATCATCCGGGACGTGACGTTGTACAGCGGCGGGCAATGGCTGACCGGCCACGACGTCGTTGTCTCGAATGGGGTGGTCGAATCGATCGAGAAGTCGACCGGCACCGCCACACCTGGAAGTGTGGACGGATCGGGGGCGTATCTGATCCCTGGCTTCGTCAACACCCATACGCACCTTCAGCAGTCACTGATGCGTGGGATCGCCGAAGGGACACCGCTTCTCGAATGGCTACTCGCGGTCGCAGAAGAGTCGGTTCAGATCACGCCGGAGCGCGCATACACGGCCACTGTCGCAGCCTCGCTGGAGGCATTGCGCAGCGGTACGACCACCCTG
Organism: Rhodococcus sp. C-2; assembly: GCF_027854095.1. Classification (NCBI taxonomy): domain Bacteria; kingdom Bacillati; phylum Actinomycetota; class Actinomycetes; order Mycobacteriales; family Nocardiaceae; genus Rhodococcus; species Rhodococcus sp. C-2. The sequence continues at coordinate 391,837 of NZ_JAQGFI010000004.1, forward strand.
GTCGAACACATGTGGCCGCATCCGTCCAGCGAGGTTCACGATGCCGTGATCCGGGCGTTGCACGACACCGGGATTCGTGCGGTGCTGGGACGCGGAACCGCAGACCGGGCGGACAAGACGAGGAAGTGGGGCTTCGATCCGCGGCTCATGCAACCACTCGGAGACGTTCTCGCACATACGGATCAGATGATGCGGGACGTCGCCGGTTCCCGCATTGACGTGGCAGTCGCGGTACCGAACCCACGTTCGCTGACCCCGGATGGGATGTCGGACGTGCGTGAGTTCGCGCAGGCTCGCGACCTGACGGTCTCGATTCACCTGCTCGAGACGCAGACCGACAACACGATGTGTACCGAACACGCGGGCATGAACGCGGTCGACTACCTGGATTCCCATGGGTTCTTGTGGGACCGGGTGCTGGCGGTCCACTGCGTCGAACTCGACGACCGTGGTCAGAAGGTGCTGGCGGAGCGCGGCGTCGGAGTGTCGTACAACCCCGTCAGCAACATGCGGCTCGGTAGCGGAATCGCGCCCGTCCCGAGTTTCCTCGACGCGGGGATCGCGGTGGGGTTGGGTGTGGACGGCGCAGCCAGCAACGATACTCAGGACATGCTCGAGACGCTGCGCACCGGCGCCTATGTGCAGCGAGCCGCGCGCGGCCGTGCCGACCTGCTCGGCTTCGAAGCCATGATCGACATCGCATCCGGCGGTGCAAACGCAGCACTCGGTCTGCCGGCCAGGTCCGGCGGGATCTCCGTGGGCGATCCCGCCGACCTCACCATGATTCGGTTCGAACGCGACTTCGGTTGCCTCCCGGTGCGAGATCCGGGTGCGTCCATTCTCACGACGGGCAGTCGTCAGATAGTGGACACGGTGTTGGTTGCGGGCGAGGTCGTGCTCCGCGACGGGCACTCGACTCGCGTCGACGAGGCGGAATTGATCCGCACGCTCAGCGCTTGGTGACTGTGCTCAGTCTTCGCTGATCTCCGTCTCGATCAGGACGCGGCGCAACAGCTTTCCGGTGGCGTTGCGGGGAAGTTCGTCGATGAAGACGATCTCGCGGGGAACCTTGTAGCGCGCGAGATTCGACCGGACGTGATCCTTCAGCTCGTCGGAGTTCTGGTCGGCGCCGTGGGCGACGACTACAAAAGCTCGCAGGCGGTGCCCGAAGTCGGCGTCCTCGACTCCGATGACTGCCGCTTCCAAGACGTCCTCTCGATCGGCGAGCAGGTTCTCGACTTCGAGCGGGTAGACGTTCTCGCCACCGGAGACGATCATGTCGTCGTCGCGGCCGTCGACGAAGAGGAGGCCGTTGGCGTCGAAGTGTCCGACGTCGCCGGTCGAGAGAAGTCCGTCGATACGTTCCTTGTCGCGCCCGTCGGTGTATCCCTCGAAGCTCAGCCCGCTGGCGACGAAGATCCTGCCGATCGTGTGTGGGGTGGTGATCTTCTTGTTGTTCTCGTCGAACAGTTCGACGTGACAGGTCACCGGAGCGCGGCCCGCGGTTCCCGGCGCAATGGTCAGATCCTCGGGAGTCGCGACCGTGGCCACTGCGACCTCGGTGGATCCGTACAGGTTGTAGAGGACGTACCCGAACGAGGCCGTGACTCGCTTGCACAGGTCGGGCGAGAGTGACGAACCTGCCGAGAAGATGATCTTCAGGTTCGACGTGTCGTACTTGGACAGCACGTCGGGACCGAGGTCGATGATGCGAGTGAGCATCGTCGGGACCACGACCAGACTGTCGCACTTGTACTGGGCGACAAGCTTGATCGTGTTCTCCGGATCGAACTTTCGATGCATGACGACGGTCTGGCCGAGCGCCAACGCGAGAGCGAACTGCGAGACACCGGTTCCGTGGAAGGCGGGGGCCGCCATCATCATGGTCTGTCCGCGGCGCAACGGCACGCGGTCGAGGAACTGTGCCGACGCGAGAGGGGAGGTGTGGCCACGCGGCGCACCCTTGGGAGTTCCCGTTGTGCCGCTGGTGAGGAGGACGAAGCCACCGTTCTTCTCGGGTGCCGGCACCGACGACGTGGTGCGTCCGGCGATGGCCTCGTCGAGAGTAGCTGCCGTGGAACCGTCAGCGGCTGTGCCCTCTGGCCAGGAACGATAGACGACGACGTCGTCCGGCAAGGCATCGGCGATGTCCGCGAACTCGTCGTCGTAGACGAAGGCGACAACCTTCTCACGCGCTGCGACGTCCACGAGTTGGGGCCGAGCGAAGCCCGTGTTCATGAGAACGAGCTTCGTTCCGTTCTTTGCTGCCGCCAGCATGGTCAGGACCAAGCCTCGATGGTTACGGCACATCGCACCCATGACGGAGTCGGAGGTGATGCCGTCGGCCTGCCACGCCCGGACCAACGCGTTGCTCTGACGCTCGAGCTCGGCATAGGTGATGGGTCCGCGCTCGTCGATGATCGCCACCGCATCGTAGCCGTTCTCGGCGTGTGCATGGACCGGCCCGGCAAAGGGTCCGTACTTGTCCACGGCTGCAATGGATTTGAGTCCGCGATCGAGGCGAGGGAACGGGACGAGTCCGGCTCGGAACATAACCCCCGCCGCGCCGATGGTGTCAGTGACCTTGGTGACCAATCCGGGCATACGTGAACCTCTTCCCAGCGTCGTTGTAGGACTGATTACACACTAATGCGCAATCAGGTTTCGGTGGTGAAGTTTCACGATGGCGACCGAGCACTCCGCCCCGCCACCTCGAAAGGTGGCGGGGCGGAGTGTTTCGGGATCTGGTCCGTGCGACCGTCACTTCAGTTCGGCGGACGACTTTCCGAGTAGACGGCGTGCGACGATCAGCTGCTGGATCTGCTGGGTGCCCTCGAAGATGTCGAGAATCTTCGAGTCGCGGCCCCACTTCTCGAGCAACGGGCGCTGCGAGTAGCCGTAAGTGCCGGCCAACTCGACTGCCTTGAGCGTCACGTCGGTGCCGGTGCGGCCGGCCTTCGCCTTGGACATGGACGCTTCGAGCGAGTTCGGCTTCTTGTTGTCGGCCATCCACGCCGCGCGCAGAGACAGCAGGTACGCGGCCTCCCAGTCGGCTTCCAAACGGATGAACTCGGCTGCAGCTGCATGCTGGTTGTAGACCGGTGTGTCGTAGGAGATCTCGACACCGGCTTCGGTCAGGATGCCGCGCAGTTCTTCGAGAGCTGCGCGTCCGACGCCGACGGCCATGGCTGCAACGAGGGGCCGGGTGTTGTCGAACGTCTGCATGACGCCGGCAAAGCCCTGCTCCACGTTGACCTCCGGGCTGCCGAGGATGTTGTCCGCGGGAATGCGGCAATCCTGGAGCAGGAGTACTGCGGTGTCGGAGGCCTTGATGCCCAGCTTGTGCTCGAGGCGAGCAACGCTCAGGCCCGGTGCGTCACGCGGAACGACGAACGACTTGATGGCCGCTCGGCCCTTCGACTTGTCGACCGATGCCCACACGACGATGTGCGTCGAACGCTCACCGGCGGTGACGAAGATCTTCTCGCCGTTGAGAACCCACTCGTCGCCGTCGAGAACGGCGGTGGTGGTCACTGCGGCGGAGTCGGAACCGAAGCTCGGTTCGGTGATGGCCATCGAGGCCCACACCTTGCCGAAACGTTCGAGCTGTTCGTCGGTGGACACTGCGGCGATCGCGGCGTTGCCGAGCCCTTGGTAGGGGATCGAGAGCATGAGTCCGACGTCGCCCCAAGATGTTTCGAGCGAGTTGAGGAGCGCAGACATGTTGCCGCCGTTGGCGTTGCCGCCCTTGGCGCTGGCGTCGGACCGTCCGCCGCTGGCGCCGCCGATGTCTCCACCGGAATCGGAGAGGCCTTCCACCATGGCGGCCATGGTGTCGAGCTCGACGGGGTACTCGTGCTCAGCGAGATCGTACTTACGTGAAATGGGTCGGAAGATCTGCGCCGCGACCTGATGTGCCTGGTTCGCTGATGCTTTGAGCTTCTTGGGAAGTTCGAGGTTGATCATCGTGGTTCTCCTGGAAGTTCAGCGGCGTCAGATGAGGACGATGCCCTCGGCAACGCCGATGGCACGGAGGTCGCGGTACCAGCGCTCGACCGGGTGTTCCTTGGTGAACCCGTGTCCACCGAGGAGTTGCACACCGTCGAGGCCGATCTGCATGCCCTTCTCGGAAGCCAGCTTCCGGGCCAGAGCGGATTCGCGAGCGAAGGACAAGCCCTGCTCGGCGCGTGAAGCGCCCCGAAGCGTGACCAGGCGCAGTCCGTCGAGTTCGATGCCGATGTTGGCGACCATGAAGGCAACCGCCTGGCGGTGGCTGATCGGCTCGCCGAACGCTTCGCGCTCGTTGACGTACGGAATCACGTAGTCGAGAACTGCCTGGCTGGTGCCGACGGCCATGGACGCCCAACCGAGGCGAGCCAGGCGAATCGCGTCGGCGTATTCGGCCTTGCGCTGCTCGGCGTCACCGTCGCCGAGCAGTGCGGACTCCGGCACAGCGACATCGGTGAGGATCAGGCGACCCAGGCCTGCGGCGCGCAGTCCCATGCTGGGATCTGCTTCGACGACGAGTCCCTTGGTGTCGGATTCGACGATGAAGAAGGACGGCTTGCCGTCGAGTTCTGCGGCGATGACGAAGAGCTCGGACGTAGCCGCGGCGGGCACCAAGCTCTTGACGCCGTTGAGCTTGTAGCCGCTGGGGGAGCGAACTGCCTTGGTCTGCAGGGCGAACGGATCGAACAGTGCGCGTGGTTCGTTGACCACCACTGCTGCGCCGGGGACCTGCTCGCCGGTGAAGGCCGGAAGGTAGGTCTTCTGCTGCGCGTCGGTGCCCCACTGCGTCAGTGCGACTGCAACACCGCTGGGTGCGAGGATCGGAAGTGCAAGCCCCATGTCTCCGTGCGCAAGTGCCTCGGCAACAAGAGAATTGGTGACTGCGCCGCGATCGGCAGCTGCTCCGTCGAGTTCTTCGGGAACATTGATCAGCGTGATGCCGAGCTCGGCTGCGCGCTTGGAGAGATCGGCGGGTGCCTGCGCTGCGCCGTCGGCGTCGTGCGCTGCGGGACGCAGGATCTCGGCCGCGAACTCGCGCACGGTCTCGACGATCATCTTCTGGTCGTCGTCGGGGGTCAGATCGAAGTAGTCGGCGTTCTTGCTCGGGTTGTCGGGCAGGCGCTTGGGTGCGCCGTTGCCCGAGACCTTCTGGAATCCTCGAGTGGCGGCACCCAGGGTTTTGAAGCCCGTCTTGGTGCCCTCGTAGGTCACGCGATCGATGGTCTGACGCAGATTGAACTTCTCGGCCAGTTCCGAACCGGTGATCTTGGTAAGCACACGCATGGCTGCGCCCATGGCGTCGCGTTTGATCGGGTTCAGGCCGACGGCGGACGTGTCGCGGGGCGCACCCTTGGCGCCGCCGCGCTGCGCGCCCGATTCGCTGCGCTGAGCGCTCCTGTCGGGGGCAACACTGTCTTGCTTGGTCATGATCACCAGCTGTTTCTCGGTGTTGGGGCGTTGGACGATCCTTATCTTACTCATCAGTAAGGTCTGTTGTCGAGAAACCGCGAAATGATGCGCGTCATAGGCTCGAGGGGTGAACCGGACAGAGGTGCCAGATCGGATACAGCGGTACGTGCGCTACACGCCGTTGGTGGTGGTCCCGTGCCTGTTGATCGCCAGCACGTATCCGGGGGAGTATCGAGTTCCCCTCACCTACTGGATTCTGTCGATGCTGTCGGCGCTCGCCTTCGCCGTCGGCCGTCGATGGCCGGTCTTCGCGTCCCTGGTCATCTCGGCGCTCGCCGTTCCGATGTTCGTTGCCGACGCCTGGGGGCTGTCCGAGCTTGTTCCGTATCTCGGGGCGGTCGCCGTCGTCGACGTCACGATGCGGGCCGAGCGTAGAGAAATGGTTGCCGTATCGGCAGCAGGATGGTGCGGTTCGGTGCTCGCGGGGATCTGGTTCGAATCTCACGAAGCGTTCTGGTCTGTCACGACGGCTGTGAAAGTGCTTGCGTACGTGGGGTTGCCACTGCTGCTCGGGCTGTATCTACGCTCGCAGCGTGAATTGGCCGCGAACAATCTTGCGCAGACCCGCGCTGCGGAGCGCAGTGCGCTCGCCCGCGAACTGCACGACCTGGTTGCGCACCACATGGCATCGATCGTCCTGAGAATCGGCGTGGCTCAACATGTCTTGGCGCCCCAGGACGAGGCCGTGCGTGAGGTCCTCGCGGATGTGCGTGGGACTGCGTCCGATGCGCTGGCCGATATCCGTCGCCTCCTGGTCGCACTTCGTGATCCTTCGCTCGGTGAGGTCGCTCTGGTCGAGCCGGATGCCGTCGAGGCGGAAATCGAGGCGGCGATAGATCGTGTGCGTGCGGCGGGTTTCGAGGTGCAGGCAGTCTTCGATGCCCAGGAGAATGTCGAGTCAGGCGCAGCCGATCTCGACGCGATCGGGAGGCTGACGTTGTTGCGGGTGATTCAGGAATCACTGACCAACGTCATGAAGCACGGCGACAAGAAGGGGCTGGTATCGGTCTCGGTCGGTCGCGAAGACAACCGGGTGCATGTCAGGGTTGTCAACCACGTCGAGGGATCGCCTCGGAGTGCAGGTCATGGCCTGGTGGGAATGCAGGAGCGTGCGGAGTTGGTCGGCGGCGAGATGACCGCCGGCACCAACAGTGACGGGAAATGGGAAGTGCACGTGAGTATTCCACTCGTTGTCTCGGGCGATGTCTCGTGATCAGCGTGCTGATCGTCGACGACCAGCGACTTGTGCGCGCCGGTTTGCGGATGCTGTGCGCGGCAGCCGAGGACATGACCGTGGCCGGTGAGGCGTCGAACGGCGTCGAGGCGGTAGCGCTCGCTGCAGAATTGGATCCCGACGTGATTCTGATGGATTTGAGAATGCCCGGGCTGGACGGGATCGGCGCCACCCAGCAGATCGTCAAGGCCGGTCGTCGAGCGCGCATTCTCGTGCTGACCACCTTCGACGACGACGATCATCTGTATCCCGCACTCGCCGCGGGGGCTTCGGGATTCTTCGTCAAGGACACCGAACCCGCCGAGTTGCTCGGTGCCATTCGGCGGATCGCCGAGGGCGAGATGGTGTTCACTCCGGAACTTCTCCGCCGGGTTGTGGATCGAGCGGTGATCGGTGGTATCGCAGACACTGCTGTGACGGACAAGGTTCCGTTGACCGATCGCGAATCGCAGGTCCTCGCACTGGTGGCAGAAGGGAAGAGCAATCAGGAGATCGCGGACACGCTGCATCTCGGTGTGACCACGGTGAAGACGCACGTGGCGAACCTGATGTCGAAGACCGGTTGCGACAATCGGGTTCGCCTCGCCGTGTACCACTTGCAGAACTTTCAGTGACCGGAGTGCGAACCAGACGAAGGCATCGGCATGTCCATCGGCATGTCCATCTGCATCGGAGCCGCCTTCTGCCCCGGTTCGAGGACGAGGAATTGGCCCATCATCCCTTGGTCCTCGTGCATCAGCAGGTGGCAGTGGAACATGTACGGGAACGTGGGATCGGTGTACTCGGACCACTGCAGCGCGACGCGAATCCTACTGCCCGGTGGTGTGTAAACAGTGTCCTTGAGTCCGCGCAAGTGCGGCGGAGGAGTGCGACCGTCGACGTCGAGGATCTGGAACTGTACGTCGTGGACATGGAAATTGTGTGGCCAGTTGTCCTTGTTGGTGATCGTCCACACCTCGGTCGCGCCGACCTCGGCCTCGAAGTCGATGCGGTTCATGTCCATTCGTTGCCCGTTGATCATGTACCACTGCAGATCGAAGGTTCGGGAAACGCTTGCCTTCGACGGATCCAGACGCGGCAGTACGGCCAACTGCGCCGGGAGAGTCGACCGTGACGCGCGGCTGGCAACGCCCCGCAGTTCGAGGATGTCGAAGCGGTCGTTCATGCCGAAGTTCTCGGCGTCGGAGGAACTCACGCCACCGCCGTCCTCGATCGGGAACGACACCAGTGTGGTCGTCGCACCGGGGTCGACGCGAACCACGATCTCGGCTCGTTCGCCGGGGCTGAGCTGAATCCGCTTGATCGCAATAGGTGATTCGAGCAGTCCGCCGTCGGTGGCAATCAGATCGAACGTGCGGTCGTCGGGGAACCCCAGGTTGTAGAGACGGCCGGAAGAGCCGTTCAGAATGCGTAACCGGACGACCCCGGTGGTGACGTCGAGGTAGGCGTCGGAGATGCCGTTGGTGACGATCGTGTCGCCGAGCAGGCCTATGTCGGTCGGATCCGATTCGTCGAAGCTGCCGTCGGCGAGGAATCGACGATCCTGGATGATCAGCGGAACATCGTCGACACCATAGGTTTTGGGGATGTCCAACGCCCGCGTGTCGGCGTCGTCGATCAGGAACAGTCCGGCGAGACCGCGCTGCACGTGCCGTTCGGTGGATCCGTGCGGGTGTGGGTGATACCAGAGCGTCGACGCCGACTGGCCGATCGTCCACGCCGGTTCCCAGCGTCCGCCGGCTTCGATGGTCTGGTGCGGGCCGCCGTCGTATCGGGCGGGCAGATGCATGCCGTGCCAATGGACGGTCGTGGGCTCTGCCAGTGTGTTGTCGATCGTGAATGCGACAGATTCTCCGCGTTCGGCGCGGACGGTCGGCCCCAGAATGGATCCGTTGAAACCCCAAGTGTCGGTGAGTTTTCCCGCGACGATCTCGGTGGTCCCGGCACCGGCACGAAGTGTGAAGTGGCGAACACCGGCGTCGTCGACGGTGGATTCGGCAAGCGGCGGAATCGGTAGCGGACGCGAAGTTCCGGCCACCGCCAACGTGGCGCTCTTCGCTGCCGGGTCGGCGCCGCAGCCCACCGCGAGCCCGAGGGGCGCTGCGGCCAGACCGAACAGAATCGTGCGCCTGGAAATCCGGTTCATCGTTCTCCTGGAAGTAGTGCGTGATCAACTACTTCCAGTCAACGGGCCGAGATGTCGTGCCGAATCCTGCCGACGGGCCTGTCGGAATTCCTCCCTCGGACCCTTGCGGCGGGTGGGATGTTCTGGTACTCGGGTGTTACCGCAGGCGGGCCAGAACGTCTTCGTGCAGCAGTCCGTTGGTGGCGACCGCGCTGCCGCCGTGCGGACCTGCGCCGCCGTCCAGATCGGTGAACGCGCCGCCGGCCTCACGGACCAATACGTCGAGCGCTGCCAGATCCCACAGGGAAACCTCGGGTTCGGCAGCAATGTCGACGGCGCCTTCGGCCACGAGGCAGTAGGAGAAGAAGTCCCCGTAACCGCGCACGCGCCAGACGTGGTCGGTGAGTTCGACGAACTGATCGCGAATTCCGCGGTCCTTCCACCCCGAGAGGCTCGAGAAGCTCAGGCTCGCTGACTCGCTGCGATCGACGGCGGATACCTGGATCGCCCGCGCATCACTGTCCCCGAAGGAAGTATGTGCACCCAAACCTGTTGCAGCCCACCATCGCCGATTCAGTGCAGGTGCGCTCACGACGCCGATGACCGGGACGCCGTCCTCGAGCAAGCTGATCAGCGTGGCCCACACCGGTACGTTGCGGACGAAGTTCTTGGTCCCGTCGATGGGGTCGACCACCCACTGTCTGCCCTCGAAGACTGCGTCGCCGCCGAATTCCTCGCCGAGTACGGAATCCGCAGGACGATGCTCACCGAGCGTCGCGCGCACTGCTCGCTCGACAGCCAGATCGGCGTCGGAGACGGGGGTGAGGTCCGGCTTGTCGTCCACTCGAAGGTCGAGGGCGCCGAAGCGGGCGCGAGTGATCGCGTCAGCCTCGTCGGCGATACGGAGGGCGAGTGCGAGGTCGGATGCGCGATCGGTCACGGGTACACAACCTACCGGCTCAATCGGGGAGGACCTCGTTCAGCTTTCCGGTTGCGACGTCGAAGACGAATCCGCGTAGGGAGGTCGTCGCGGTGACGAACGGACTGTTCTCGATGCGCTTCAACGACTGACGGACGTCCTCGTCGATGTCGGGAAACGATTCGGCAGCCCAATTTGGTTTGATGCCGATCTCGTCCTGGATGGATCGCTTGAAGTCGTCGTCGGTGAACGTCAGCATTCCGCAGTCGGTGTGGTGGATGAGGATGATCTCGGTAGTTCCCAGCAGACGCTGGCTGATGGCCAGGGATCGGATCTCGTCGTCGGTGACGACTCCACCCGCATTGCGGATGACGTGCGATTCGCCTTCCTTGATTCCCAGCACCCGATAGACGTCGATGCGGGCGTCCATGCAGGCGAGTACGGCGACGTGTTTGCTGGGTGGGAGGGGGAGCGGTCCGGTGAACTGCTCGGCGTAGGCGGCGTTGTTCTGCAGGTATTCGTCGGTGACAGTCATCGTTCCAGTAGGTTCCCTCGGAGCGACGTTGGCAAGGCTTCCAGTCCCGGTGATCCCAATACGTGACGGGCGGCAGGGCCGAGGTCGGCACCCGGTAGCCTTGAGAACCGTGCATCCCGACGTAATTGCAGACCTGAACGCCCTCGACACCACCCTTCGCACCTGCGAATCGGTTGTGGACGTCGAGGAGCTGCGCCGACGCATCGACGAGCTCGAGCACCAGGCAGCCGACCCGGGTCTGTGGAACGACCAGGAACACGCCCAGCAGGTCACGAGCCAGCTCTCCCACGCGCAGGCCGAGCTGCGCCGGATCGTGGCACTACGCGAGCGACTCGACGAGATGCCGATCCTCTACGAACTGGCAGAAGACGAAGGCCCCGACGCGGTGGCCGACGCCGACGCCGAGCGCGCGAGCCTGCGAGACGACATCGCGGCGATGGAAGTCAAGACCATGCTCTCGGGCGAGTACGACGAGCGCGACGCGCTCATCAACATCCGCTCCGGTGCCGGCGGTATCGACGCTGCAGACTGGGCCGAGATGCTCATGCGTATGTACATCCGCTGGGCGGAGAAGCACGACTACGGCGTCGAGGTCTACGACACGTCGTACGCCGAAGAAGCCGGACTCAAGAGCGCGACGTTCGCGATCAAAGGCCCGTACACGTACGGCACGTTGTCCGTCGAGATGGGCACCCACCGGCTCGTTCGCATCAGCCCCTTCGACAACCAGGGGCGCCGTCAGACGTCGTTCGCCGAGGTCGAGGTACTGCCGGTCGTCGAGACGACCGACCACATCGAGATCAACGAGAACGACATCCGCGTCGACGTCTACCGCTCGTCCGGTCCCGGCGGCCAGTCGGTCAACACGACGGACTCCGCCGTTCGACTCACGCACATCCCGACGGGAATCGTCGTCACCTGTCAGAACGAGAAGTCGCAGCTCCAGAACAAGGTGTCGGCGATGCGCGTCCTGCAGGCAAAACTGCTCGCGGTCAAGCGTCAGGAAGAGCGCGCCGAGATGGATGCGCTCAAGGGCGACAGCGGCAGCTCGTGGGGCAACCAGATGCGCTCCTATGTTCTGCATCCGTACCAGATGGTCAAGGACCTGCGTACCGAGTACGAGGTCAACAACCCGTCGGCAGTGCTCGACGGCGACATCGACGGGTTCCTCGAGGCCGGCATCCGCTGGCGCATGAGCGAGAACCAGTCCGCATAGCGTTCGGATACCGAAAGGCACGATGACTTTACTTCGACCTGGGCAGAACCTGCTCGATTGGCTTCAAACCACCGGTTTGTCCGTCCTCATGACCGTGCTCGGGGCGATGATTCTCGCCCGGTTGGTCAGTTGGGGAGGCAACAAGGTCACCGACCAGATCGACTCCAACTATCAGTTGGGCGATGCGCTGGTTCGTTCCGAGGCGACCAAGCATCGTCACTCGGTCGCGCAGGTCATCACCTGGGTGGTCATCACGTTCATCTACGTGATCGCGACGCTGAAGGTTCTCGACCAACTGAACCTGCCGATCGGAAGTCTCGTCGCGCCGGCGACCGTTCTCGGTGCGGCGCTCGGTTTCGGTGCACAGCGCGTCGTGCAGGACATTCTTGCCGGTTTCTTCATCATCACCGAACGTCAGTACGGCTTCGGTGACACCGTGCGACTTGCGATCACCGGCTCCTCCGACGACGCCGAGGGTGTCATCGAGGACGTGACCCTGCGCGTGACGCGAATGCGGAACTCCGACGGCGAGGTCATCACCGTTCCCAACGGGCAGATCGTGAAAGCGACCAACCTGTCCAAGGATTGGGCACGCGCCGTCATCGACGTTCCGGTTCCGGCGACCGCCGATCTCACCCGGGTCAACGAGGTGCTTCGCCAGGTCGGAGTCGACGCGATGGCCGACCGCGGACTCAAGAAACTGCTGCTCGACGAGCCCACGGTCATGGGCGTCGAAAGCCTGGAGGTCGATCAGGTCAACGTGCGGATGGTCGCGCGCACACTCCCTGGCAAACAGTTCCAGGTCGGACGCGCTCTTCGCGTCCGCGTCGCCGCAGCACTGCGACGTCAGGGGATCACGGTGTCACCGGATCTGCACACCGTACGGACCGAGGAGGCGAGCGAATGACCGATCAGGAACCGCGCCGCGGACTCGACCGACTGTTTCACCTGGACTGGCTCCCGTCCCGGATTTTCGGCGGCCGGATGCGAACCTCTACCTTCATTCTCATCGTGGCGTGGATATTGACGTATCTGTTGCATACGTATCTCAATCCTGAGGACCCGACCGCAGTGACACCACCGCCCAGCGTGGACACGTCGCAGACCGAGCCTTACGTCGCGCCCTCGGTCAAACCGTCGACGACGACCCCCGTGCCGTCCTCGACCGAGCCGACGACTACGTCCGAGACCCAGTCTCCGGAATCGAGCACGGGCAGCTCAGGTTCTCCGACTCCGACTTCGGGTCCCGCGCCTGCGCCGGGCAACGCCGAACAGTCCGCGACCACGGTGCCGACCACTCCGGCGACGACGACCGTTCCCCAACCTGGCGCGGCGATGCAGGCACCGACGTCTGTGCCGCAGTCACCCGCGACCACCGGTACCGGATAAGGACGAGGGTGCTCGCGCGTGGCGCCAAGGTCACCGTTAGATAACGGCTAGACTGGCTAGTTGTGATCAGCATGAAGAATGTGTCGAAGTCCTACAAGGCCTCCACCAGGCCGGCGCTCGACAAGGTCAGTGTGGAGGTGGAGAAGGGGGAGTTCGTCTTCCTCATCGGCCCCTCCGGCTCCGGCAAATCGACGTTCATGCGGTTGCTGCTCAAGATGGAGTCGCCCACGTCCGGCGACATCGAGGTCGCGGATTTCCACGTCAACAAGTTGGCGGCCCGCCGCGTGCCGAAGCTTCGCCAGAGCATGGGCTGTGTGTTCCAGGACTTCCGCTTGCTTCAGCAGAAGACGGTCTCCGAGAACGTGGCCTTTGCGTTGGAAGTCATCGGCAAGCCCCGCAACGTCATCGCGCGCACTGTGCCCGAGGTTCTCGACATGGTCGGTCTGGCCGGCAAAGCCGATCGACTGCCCACCGAACTTTCCGGCGGTGAGCAGCAGCGCGTCGCCATCGCCCGCGCATTCGTGAACCGCCCTCTCGTGCTGCTCGCCGACGAGCCCACCGGCAACCTGGACCCCGAAACGAGCCAGGACATCATGCTGCTGCTCGAGCGGATCAACCGCACCGGCACCACCGTCGTGATGGCGACCCACGATCACCACATCGTCGACTCCATGCGTCGACGCGTCATCGAACTCGATCTCGGCAAGGTGACCAGAGACGAAGCGCGGGGTGTGTACGGCGTCGGCAGGTAGCGCCGACTACGACCACACGTCCCGTACGCCCACCGGTTGTCGTGAAACAACCGGCCTCTCGAAAAGGAATCGGATTCCCCGATGCGCGCCAGCTTTATTTTCAGCGAAGTCCTGACCGGCCTACGCCGCAACATCACGATGACCATCGCCATGATCTTGACGACGGCGATCTCCCTCGGACTCTTCGGCGGTGGTCTGCTGGTCGTGCAGATGGCAGGCAAGACCCAGCAGATCTTCCTCGAACGAGTCGAGGTGCAGATCTTCCTGACCGACGACATCTCTTCGGCCGATCCCGGTTGCGAGCAGGAGATCTGCAGTTCGTTGCGCAAGGAACTCGAGCAGACTCCGTCCGTCGTCGCGGTTCAGTACCTCAACCGCGAAGACGCCGTGAAGGACGCCACCGAGCGCGTGTTCAAGGACCAGCCCGAACTGGCAGCCCTGGTGAGCCCGGACAGCTTCCCGGCGTCGTTCAAGGTCAAGCTCAGTGACCCGGAGCGGTTCGGCGTCATCAACGACACCTTCGGTTCGAGGCCCGGCGTCGAGAGTGTGCTCAATCAGCGCGAGTTGGTGGACCGACTGTTCAGCGTGCTCGGTGGAGTGCGCAACGCAGCGTTCGCGATCGCGATCGTCCAGGCGATAGCGGCCATCCTGCTCATCGCCAACATGGTCCAGATCGCCGCGTTCACGCGTCGTACCGAGGTCAACATCATGCGGTTGGTCGGCGCGACGCGTTGGTACACCCAGCTTCCGTTCCTCCTCGAAGCCGTCGTGGCGGCCTTGATCGGTGCGGTGCTCGCCATTGCCGGACTGTTCACGGCGAAGAACGTCTTCATCGACGGGGTCCTGTCCGACGTCTACGAAGCGAACATCGTGGCGCGGATATCCAACAGTGACGTGCTGTTCGTCTCGCCGATCCTCGTACTTGCCGGTGTCGGAATGGCCGCGGTGACGGCGTACGTGACGCTGCGTCTGTACGTCCGCGAATAATCGGTTTGCACGAGCTTCTATGCTGGAACAGCAAGAACCATTCGACAGCAAGACAGCGGACTGAGAGGCCCGGACAGTGAAGGAAAAGGGCCGCAAGGTCATTGCGACCAATCGCAAAGCACGCCACAACTACACGATCATCGACACCTACGAGGCCGGCATCGCTCTCGTCGGGACCGAGGTCAAGAGTCTGCGTGAAGGCAAGGCGTCGCTCGTCGACGCGTTCGCCACGGTGGACAACGGCGAAGTGTGGTTGCGCTCGTTGCACATTCCGGAGTACACGCAAGGCACGTGGAACAACCATTCGCCACGGCGTACCCGAAAGCTCCTGCTGCACAAGCGTGAGATCGAGCACCTCGTCGGCAAGACCCGCGAGGGAAACCAGACGCTGGTCCCGCTGTCGATGTACTTCAACGACGGCAAGGTCAAGGTCGAACTCGCACTGGCAAAGGGTAAGCAGGACTACGACAAGCGCCAGGACATGGCCAAGCGCACCGCCGAGCGCGAGGTGACCCGCGAGCTCGGTCGTCGTATCAAGGGCATGCGCTGACCTCCATCCTGCTTGCCCTCGTGGCGGCAGTTGCCTACGGAGTCAGCGACTTCGTCGGGGGAGTTGCGTCACGACGAGTTGCCGCACTGCGTGTGGTGATCGTCTCGTATCCACTCTCGCTCGTCATCGTTCTGATCGCAGCACCTTTCGTATCCGGGACGCTGACGCCGAACGGTCTGATCTGGGGTGCGATCGCGGGCGTCACGAGTGGTCTGGCGGTCTGGTGGTTCTATCTCGCGCTGGCAACCGGCCCCATGTCGGTGGTCTCGCCGCTGACAGCTGTTCTGGTGGCGGGTATTCCGGTGCTCGTCGGCTTCGCTTTCGGTGAGCGGCCGGGGTTGATCGCGTACCTGGGTATTGCCGTCGCGCTGGTCGCCGTCGTCCTGGTCAGCCGCGAGTCGCCTGACGACACCGCGGGTGAGGTTGCCGGCGGAATCACCCTCCGCTTCACCAGACAAGTGGCTCTTCTGACCGTCGGAAGCGGTGGCGCATTTGCACTCTCGTTCATCGCACTTCACCAGATCGGCGAGGGCAGCGGGCTGTGGGCGTTGGCCGTATCTCGAGGTGCCGCGACCGTCGTGGTGTGGTTGGTCGCGCTGGCGGCCGGTCACTTCGTTCTCCCACGACGCGAGCCACTCAAGCTCGCGGTGTACGTCAGCGTCCTCGACGTCGTCGCGAACGGGACGATGATCTACGCCTTCCAAGGCGGAATGCTCTCACTGGTCAGCGTGATCGGTTCGCTGTATCCGGCTGCGACGGTTCTGCTCGCCATGGTGATGCTGGGCGAGCGGGTAAGCCGCGTGCAACAAGCGGGAATGCTGTTGGCGCTGGCGGCAGTCGGCATGATTGCCGTCGCTGGGGCGTAGTTCCTTTTCAGCGGCTGTGACCCGTACACCCATCGTAGGAACGCGCTGTTTCATTCCTCGACGAGTACCAGGGCTACTTGCACGCCGGATACCCCGATCCGCCACCATCCTGTCAAAAGAGTCCCGCGTGGTTTGAACTGGTCTCCGATTGGCGGAGTGGCCAAATTGGAAAACGCGGCGGCGGTGCGAGTTTGGTACCGCACCAAACTCAGGGCCTCGGGATAGCTCATGACGGCTCGACAATGCCCGCGGGCGAGCCAAATTCAGTACTCCGCAGGAACATCCGAGTGGCCGCGGAAAGGTGGGCCACGGTTTCCTCCGGATCTCCGATATCAGCGGTGAACACCTCGACTCCCAACACGACGTCGGGAGCCACGACCCCCAACGACCGCACAATCTCCGCGATCGGCGCCGTTCCCTCGCCAGGAGCCAGGCGGCCGGTCATCGGTACATAGGGATCGTGGCGGTCAGGCTGGACGCGATCGCTGATCTGCACTTCGAATACCTGACCATGGGTAACCTCTGCAAGCTGGGTCGGCGTACCACCCGAGCGCAGAAAGTGCCAAGTATCGAACAGGATTCCAACGCCGGGGTGGTCGGCTCGCCGGACGATGTCCAACGCCGCACCGAGATCCGGTATTCCTGTGCCGGGGATGAACTCCAGACTGACACGAACTCCGACCTCGGCTGCGCGGTCGGCGACTTGTCGCACCGCCGACGCCAGCGCGTTTCTCTTCACTGTCGGATCACCCAAGAAATGGGCGACGTTGAGAGTGCGAGCGTGAAGCGCCTCAGCGGCTTCGAGACACTCGTCGAGATCTACCATGAGCTTGCGCCAGTGTGGAGGTACCTCATCCAGTCGAGCAGAGCCGGGTAGATAGGTCATGAGCGCATCGATCACGCCAACAGTCACACCTAGACCGTCCAGGCGCTCCCGCACTCGGGAGTCGGCACTCTTCACAATCGAATATTGCGAGGGATGAACAGTGATCTCTGGAAAGCCGCCCCTACGGGCCAACTCGGCGAGCTGTATCAAATCAGCGTGTGGGATGCATCCCCAGCAGAGGGCAGTGCCCTCGATTGGCTGCACAGCCTGGTAGGTCATCGATGGCCACTTCTCTTCGTCACTCACACACACTCGGAGGTGATGTGTTGGTCCTGTCGTTGCGACTGCCGGCGGAACAAACGCGGTGGACGCGGCTTACAGGTTGGAAGTCCAACATTGGACTGCGAAAGCGAGCTACCAGTGCGCGGGCCGTTTGTTTTCTATCTGGCTGCTCAGTAGTCAAATCAGCAAAAGGAGTTGAACCGCAGACTTTCAGGGGCGCGAAGGCAGCGCCGCAAGAACGTCGTCGTCGAGCTTCCACTCCGCGGCGGCAACATTTGATCGCACTTGTTCGGGGTTCATCGCACCGATGATCACAGAGGGAACGCTCTCCTGCGCGCACAGCCACGCTATGGCGAGTTCGAGTATCGAGTGTCCGTACGCTTGTGCGAACGCTGACAGTTTCTCCACGTACTCGAAGTTCTCTTCCGTCGCCAGTGTGGCGAAGTACGGCGCACTGGCTAGTCGGCTGCCGGTCGGAAACGGCCGTCGCATCGTGTACTTACCGGTGAGCATTCCGGAAGCAAGCGGAAAGAAAGGGATGATTGACATTCCGACCTCGTGTGCGGCGGGAACAATGTCTGCCTCGATCGCGCGGTTGAGCAAATTCCATTCGACCTGGTTCGCCAATAAATGCGATGCGCCAGTACCGGTGGCGATGCCCTCGGCCTGCCTCATCTGATCCGCGGAGTAGTTCGAGCAAGCTACGTGGCGGGCTTTCCCTTTGGCTACCAGCCCATTCAACGCCTCGATGGCCTCCTCCAGTGGAGCATCGGGGTCAGGGACATGCTGGTAGTACAAGTCGATTCGATCGGTGCTGAGTCGCCGCAAGCTTGCCTCACAGCTATCCTCGATGCTCCGTGCGAGTACTCCGGGCTTGTAATCGACCTCACGCGGGCGTGGAATCGCTTTGGTGGCGATTACCACCTGGTCTCGTTGACCTGCGAGCGCCTTGCCGAGGATTTCCTCCGAGCGCCCGTTTCCGTACATCGTCGCTGTGTCAAAGTGGGTGACGCCCTCATCGAGGGCGGTACGGACTACCTCCGTACTCCCCTCAGGGTCCAGTCGGGTACCAAAGTTGTTACACCCTAGGCCAATACGCGAGACTTGAAGATCGCGCGCGAGTTGTCGTAATTCCATGTCATTCCCCTTGTTTTCGCCACTTACGTGAATTCGTCGCCCCGCGAACTCGACGAATGATTGGACGCAAGATCAATTACCCTGCAAGAGCTCTGAGCGGTCGGCAGGCCCTGTGGGACGAACGAACATCTACATTCCATACATCGACAAGGTGGGTCCGCCGACCCACTTCATCGGAGCGATTCAAATCGTGCACGAGCCCGGACCGCAGTAGGAAGTGGTTTTTCCACTCATCGGGATTCCTCTTCTCGGTCATGATGATTCATCGGGCTAGCTATCTCGCGCGGAGACAGGCGGCGCGGTACAACAGGTGGAATTGGTTTGGCCGGATTCTCAGTCATCTCTCAACGATGTGCACCCGCTCCACCGAGTCACCCGCTTGTAGATGTCCTCGCTTCTCGGAGAATTTTCCTCAGCCGCGTCTGTCGGCCGGCGCTGCGCGTAGGTGAACCCGCTCGCCCTGTTTTCCGAAGAGGCTGATCGCCTCGGCCGGCCGTCCGTCGGCAGCACTGATGCGGTGCGGGATGTGCGTGTCGAACTCGGCGGCCTCGCCTGCCCCCATGATGAAATCCCGGTCGCCGAGTTGGAGTCGGATGCGCCCGGACAGAACGTAGACCCACTCGTAGCCCTCGTGGGATCCCGGTTCGCGATCGTCGTCGGTGGGCGAGATGATCATCTTGTAGGCCTGCAGATTGCCGGGTTGACTCGTCAACGGAATGACCGTCATACATCCGACCGTCCGAGGTTCTTCGCGCACGCGCGGATCTTTGATCTTGCTGTTCACGAGGTCGTCCAAGGGGACGCCGTGTGCCTTGGCAATCGGCAGCAGAAGCTCCAAGTTGGCTCGGCGAGTACCGGATTCGAGTCTCGACAGTGTGCTGACGCTGATGTCGGTGGTCTCCGACAAATCGGCCAGGGTCATGTCGGACTGTTGGCGCAACGCACGTAGACGAGGGCCGATGCCGGCTAGTACGGCTTCGAACGATGTTTCGGTCATGCACTCATTTTGCCAAAGTGGCAACAGCGTTTGTCAAGACTGCGTTCTCTTGTCATTCTGGATTCATGACGCAGAACTCATTCGACGTAGCAGTAATCGGAGCCGGTGCGGCAGGCCTCAACGCCGCACTCATTCTCGGTCAGGCACGCAGGTCCGTGATCGTCTTCGACAACGGATCGCCACGGAACGCGGCCGCCGACCACATGAACGGATTCCTCTCCCGTGACGGCATGAACCCCGCAGAATTGTTGACCATCGGCCGAGGTGAGGTCCGCAAATTCGGCGGCGAGTTCCACGACGGCACCGTTGTCTCCGTGACACGGGACGGCGAGAAATTCTCGGTAGAACTGGCTGACGGCAGCAAGATTCAGGTGCGCAAGGTGCTTGTTTCGACGGGTCTGACGGACCGCCTACCGGTAGAACTCGAAGTCTTCGGCGAGCGTTGGGGACGCGATGTGTTGCACTGCCCGTACTGCCACGGGTATGGCGTGCGTGATCAGCCGCTCGGCGTGATCGCCAGGAGCGCGGAATTTGCGATGCACCAGGCGCTCATGGTTCGCCAGTGGTCCGATGACGTGGTTCTCTTCCTTCATCGCATCACCGAACTGAGTTCCGAAGATCGGGAAAAGCTTGCGGCTCGCGGTATTTCGATCGTCGAGGGTGAGGTTGCCGGTCCCGTCGTCGAGGATGATCGGTTGGTGGGCGTGCGGTTGGCCGACGGCAGTGTGGTCGCGCGTTCGGCGGTCTTTGTCGGTGGCGCCCTCACGATGGACCCCAACGATGCGATCTTGCGCGCATTCGGTGCGCAGCGCGCCGAGACGATGATGGGCGATTTCGTCACAGTCGACATGATGGGGGCCACAAGCGTGCCCGGCGTGTTCGCCGCGGGCAATGTCGTGGACCCGGGTGCCCAGGTCATCATGGCCGCAGCCGCCGGGGCGAAGGCCGGAGCGGGGATCAACATGATGTTGACCAACGACGACCTCGGGGTTGCACTCGCGCTTCGCAGTTGAATTGTGCGTAGCGTGGGGTGATGGACGCAGTGAGAGTGTTGATCACGGGTGCGACCGGATACATCGGCGGACGTCTTGCCCCTCGCCTGGTCGAAGAGGGCCATCGAGTTCGAGTGGTGGTGCGCAGCCCGGAGAAACTACGCGATGTTCCCTGGCGCGATTCCGTGGAGATCAAGCGCGGGGATCTGACCGACAGTGGCACCCTCTCAGGTGTTTTCGACGATATCGACGTGGTCTACTACCTCGTTCACGCCATGGGTGGGGGAGGGTCGTTCTCGGATATCGACAAGCGAAGCGCGGAGAACGTCGCCGCCGCTGCCCGCGATGCGGGGGTGCGACGGATCGTCTACCTGGGCGGGCTTCATCCGTCCGACCGAGAGTTGTCGACTCACTTGCAGTCCCGGCTCGAAGTCGGTCGGATCCTGCTCGACTCCGAGGTTCCGACGGTTGTGTTCCAAGCTGGAGTGGTGATCGGATCGGGTTCGGCGTCCTTCGAAATGGTGCGCCACTTGACCAATCGGCTTCCGGTGATGACCACACCCAAGTGGGTGCACAACAACATTCAGCCGATCGCGGTGCGTGACGTACTCCACTATTTGATTGCAGCCGCGGCGACGACGCCGGAGGTCAACCGCGCCTTCGACATCGGTGGGCCGGATGTCATGCAGTACGGCGAAATGATGAACACCTACGCCGACGTCGCTGGATTGGTACGCCGACGCATCCTCGTCCTGCCCGTCCTGACCCCGCGTCTGGCAGGTCACTGGGTGGGATTGGTCACGCCGATCCCACGAGGTTTGGCGATGCCCCTGATCGAATCCCTGCAGAACGACGCGGTGATGCACAATCACGACATCGACGGCTTCATCCCGCCTCCCGCCGAGGGCCTCACGCCGTATCGAGAAGCGGTGCGGCTGGCACTTCGAAAGATCGAGACTGGTGAGGTGGAGACGGCGTGGTCCGGTGCAACGATCGCGGGCGCTCCATCCGATCCTCTTCCATCCGACCCGGATTGGGCCGGCGAAGCGGTCTACGTCGATCATCGCGAACGTGACTGCGCGGCGGATCCGAAAACCCTCTGGTCGGTGGTCGAGTCGATCGGCGGCGAGAACGGTTGGTATTCATTCCCTTTGGCGTGGGCCATTCGGGGGTGGATGGACCGCGCGGTCGGTGGTGTCGGACTGCGCCGGGGCAGGCGGGATCCACGCCGGCTCAACACGGGCGAAGCCCTGGACTTTTGGAGGGTCGAAGAAATCGATCGAGGCAAGTTGCTCCGATTGCGCGCCGAGATGAAGGTCCCGGGCGGAGCATGGTTGGAGTTGCGAGTATCAGAAGGCCCAGCCGGTGCCGACGGACGGCCGGTGGGTTCCCACCTCGATCAACGCGCGGTCTTCTTCCCTCGCGGGCTCGCGGGTCGGGCGTACTGGTATTCGATCCTGCCTTTCCACGGAGTCGTCTTCCAGGGGATGATCACCAACATCACCGGTGCCGCCGAGCGTGAGATGGCTGCAGTGCAGGAAATGGGTGCAGTGCAGGAAGCGGGTGCAGTGCAGGAAACGGCTGGGCCGAAGGACACGGAAAGTGCCGCCGATTAATTGGTATGACTTCCGAACTTCGGCGCGTTATAGTGAATAGCCCCACGAAAGACGCGGGGCACACACGGGGCTGAACGGTTTCGACTGCGTGTGTTGAGTTAGGGGAAGCGTGTCGGTGCAGGCAAGAGACCACCGTAAGCGTCGCTGCAAACCTATAAGCGCCGATTCCAATCAGCGCGACTACGCTCTCGCTGCCTAAGTAGCGAAGCGTGTCTGTCAGCCCGGGGTTGCCCTCGACCCGGTTCCTGGCATCAGCTAGAGGGCTTTACTGTTCGGCTCGGTCACGGAGTCGAATGGGACATCAAACAGTGACTGGGATCGTCATCCTGGCTTGTTCGCGAGACTGGGAGATCCAAGTAGAGACTTAGCGAACTGCACACGGAGAAGCCCTAGCGATTCAACGTAGGACCCGGGTTCAATTCCCGGCAGCTCCACAACAGGTCGGGCCGGAGAGCACACGCTCTCCGGCCCGGCCCTTTTGCTGCCTTGCTGCTGCCTTGCTGCCGTGTGGCCCGGGCCTTCTTGCGATCAGGAGCCGAAGAATCCCAGGTCGACCGAGCCGACGAAGCCGGGAGCTTCCTTGGCCAGCGGCTTGCCGTCCAGATCGGCAGGCAATGCAACGCCCAGGCTCTGGAGGATTGTCGGGGTGATGTCGGCGATCGTGTACGAGTCTGTGTTCTTACCGGCCGCGTATCCCGCGCCGCGTGCTATGACGAATGTCGTTGCTTCCGCGGGTGTCTGACCGCCGTGCCCACCGGCGGGCTTGTGCCCGTGATCCGCAGTGACCAGTACAGTCCACTTCTCGCCGGTCTTTGCTGCGCGCTGATCGACGGCATCGACAATCTTGCCCACCTGAGCATCGACCGAGGCGATGGACTCTTCGTACGCAGCGCCGTTGGTGCCGCCGCTATGTCCCGCGCCGTCCACCTGATCGAGTTGGGTGAAGATCAGGTCAGGTCCCTTGTCTGTGATGTCGCGGGCGACGGCGTCTGCCGTCGCAGCGTCGGTGGCCGCTCCGGAACCTGCATCGGCCGTGGTGACGACAACGTCGGCTTTCGGTGTCCCACTGGAGGCGATGTTGTCGATGCCGCCCCAGGTGGAGATCGATTCGGTGAGGAGGGAGGGCTTTGCTGTTTCCAGTCGGGTGAAGACGCTCGGGTAGAGGTCGAAGCGGGCGCCCGCGTACGTGTTGTCCTTGACTCCGTGCTTGGTATCCCAGACTCCGGTCAGGATGGTCGACCACGACGGTCCGGAGATGGTGGTGTGGCCGAGGATGGAAGATTCTCCGCTGGTTCCTTCGGCGATCAGCTTCTGGAGGCGGGGAGCGTCGGCGGTCTTGATGTGGCTGAGCATAGTGCCGTCGAGGCCGATGACAACTGTCTTCTCGGCGGCCGACGGATTGAGGTCGGACGATCCGGGAATTGCTGCAGCAGTTGCAGTTCCGGCAGCAACAGCGCCGGCGAGGAGGAGTGTGATAGCGGCTGAGGTGCGTGCGATTTTCTTGGTCACGCTAAGCATCTTGCGATAGGACTAGACCAATTGCACTACCTGGATGTGAGGGTTGTCCTGTTGTTCACGGCAGATTCAGATTGGACTAGACCAATGTTTCCTCAGGCAGCCCAACCGTCGAGGATGACGCTGACCGCGTGATCGAGGTGAAGGGGCTCGCCGTCCCATCTTGGGATGATCGCGTCGTCGGGTATGTCTCCGCGCAGTAGGCCATCAGCGAATCCCTCGGTCGGTGGTGCTGGGTCGATGACGTCACCATTGGCGTAAAGGAACTCGAACTTCTGCTCGCCGAGAGCAGTGATCGTGAACTGGCCGTCATGCAGCGCGCGGTGGCAGGTGCCGCACAGCATGATCAGATTGTCCAAGTCCGTATTTCCGCCGCGTCCCCAGAATTTCACGTGATGTGCGTGTAAGAAGCGAGTCCGCCCGCAACCCGGTGTGCGGCAACATCCGTCGCGGTAATTCAATGCCAGCATTTGTTTGGCGCTGACGACGCGGGTCCTTCGGCCCAGATTCAAAACGCATCCCTCCTTTGTCGTTCCCAGGCGAAGTTTCGCGTTGCAGAGCACTTCCTCGGCGGCACTTTGGGGGAGCGCGGGTCCACTCGGTACACGGACGGTGTTCGCTTCGTGGAAGAACACAACTTCGTTCGCGGCGGCCTTGGACGTGCGGTCTGTGACTGCGGCGGTGGCGAGCTCTGCCATCGCGACGAGTCCTGGTCCGATATTTCCGGCCGGGTTCTTTGTGGCCTTCTCGTCGACAGGGCGGATGGCAGCGGTTCGGGTGCGTTCACGTTCCGCCGCCGCCAATGCTGCGAGGATTCGGGCGCCGTCCTGCGCGGGCAGGCGTCCTTTGATGACAAACTCGCCCGTATCCGAGTCCCAATGCCAGCGGACCTGAAGATGTTCGGGCGCTTTGCTTTTGCCAGATTCATTGTCGGTTGCAATACGCAGACCTGCGGCGAGACGATCGATCTGGGCTGCGGGCGCCTCGCATCCGAACCGAACCATCTGCTGTTCGTTTGACGGCGTGGTGACCCGGGTGAGTGCGCGAACCTTCGAGTAGGACAGCCGGCCTTGCTCGAAGGCCTTCCGCATCTCGGGCAAAGGTCGGAGCGCTTTGGCGACGCGAACATATTCCCTGCCGGTGTGCAGGCTCATTCCACATTTCCACGACAGCCAGTGGGCGCACGAATGAAGTCCAGGGCCGGTCCAGCCGCGGTCTTCGTCGAATTTTGACAGGAGGGTAAGGAATCGAGCCGTGGCCGCGGCGATCTGGCCGGCGAGAGCGCAGATTTCGGAGCCGAGTTGCTCTACGTCGCTTCGGGTGGAACCCTGCGTTTCTTCATTGATCAGTGCTGCGGTATCGGTCAGTTCTGCGGTATCGGTCAGTGCTGCGTTCATCGTTGCCCCCCGGCGCGTGTCCGACAATGTTTCGAATGTACGTTCGATAGTAGATGCCAGTACCGACACACATCCGTGGATGAGGACGGAAAGCGTCCCCGCGGGGACGTCTAACCGCTGCCGATCGAGTACTCGGCGTAGGTACCGACATCCTCGAAGCCGACGTTTCGATAGAGCTGTGCGCCGTCGCTGGACGCCTGAAGTACAGCGGTTCGGGCACCTCGCTCGCGGGCGATGTCGAGTGCGGCAAGGGTGACCGCCGAGCCGAATCCGCGTCGGCGCGCCGTTTCGAGTGTGACGACCCCATACAGTCCGGCGACGTCGGCGGCAAAATGGACCTCGGCTCCGGCGACAGGCTGGGAGTTCGCGTATCCCACGACAAACGAACTCCGCGAGCGCTCATCGAGGATGTCATCGGCGGTGTCTTCGAAGAAACGTATTACTGCGGTTGAGGGCGGCGACCAATTGGCGGCCATCACGGCGGCGTAGTCGGCGAGCTGCGAACGAGTCGTCACTCGCTGAACGCACAGTTCTGAGACAGGCGTTGGGCGTGGGACGACGTCCAAGTCTGCCGTCATCGCTCTTTCTTCCTCGGAGCGCACGCAGCCGAGGGCTGACAAGCGAGCGCCGAGGTTAGAGGGCTTGTCGCGCGGACCTGTCCACCAGGAGAACGGACGACCGGTTGCTCGAAGCCACGCGAGTACGTCGAGTAGTCGTCGGTCTTCTTCCGGGCCTTCAGCAGCAGGTACAGCGAAGCGCGCACCAGCGATGATGTTGAAAGTGTCGTCGGTGAGGCCGCTGTCTGCGACGACAACATCTGCAGAGACCGTGACCGATCCCGTCGGCAAGTGTTCATGCAGGTGGCAGGCATGGGATACCAAGTTGGCGTCCATGGCGTCGAGGACATCGCCGACGAGTGCTTCACGATTCACAAAAGAAATTCTACGAACCCCATCCAAATGGTTTTCGGCTCCGAATGCCGTGTATGACGCCCAACCGACGGCAACAGCAGGACGGTGACCAGCACCTGGTGGTGCTAGTGCTGCCTGGAGGAAAGGTATCGAGCCATCGCCCGGCTCGCGCCTGGCATCTGTCCAACCTTCGGATGTGCCCGTTCACCGCTCAGCTTCGCCTCTCCGGTGTCAAAGCGGTGCAGGCTCGCTATCGAGTTCGAGGTTGGAACGGTGCCGAGCGCAGTCCGGTCGTGGACGCCCGCGCCGCACTCGACGCGATAACGAAACGTAATTCACAAGCTCAGGTGATCCTGCTGGGGCACTCGATGGGCGGACGGGTCGCCGCCGAACTATGTGGCGATCCGGCGGTGGTCGGTGTGGTCGCGCTGGCGCCGTGGTGGCCCGATGGAACGTCGGTGAATCTGCGTTCGGACACACCACTGTCAGTCCTTCACGGCACGGCTGACTCCTGGACCGATCCGGAGGTGTCGCGGCGAAAGGTCGACGAACTGCAGGCGTCGGGTAAGAGCGCTGAATGGATCGGCATCGACGGCGCAGGCCACTTCATGCTCCGTCGGGCGGCGACTTGGCATCGCCTCGTCGCGGATGCAATCGCAGGAATGAGTCGCGGGGTAGCCGCAACAAAGATGGGAGAACGACGATGAGTTCCGACAAGCGCAAGGTGGCCGTCGTCGGTAGTGGTGTCGCAGGTCTGACAGCGGCGTGGGTGCTCAGTAAGGACAGTGACGTCACCCTCTACGAAGCGGATTCACGGCTCGGCGGGCACGCGGACACCCATTCGGTCACCGACCCGGAAGGGCGAAGCCTCGCCATCGACACGGGGTTCATCGTCCACAACGATCGCACCTATCCGACATTGTTGCGATTGTTCGCAGAACTCGATGTGCCTACGCAGGAATCCGATATGAGCATGTCGGTCAGGTGTGGGGGGTGCGGGCTCGAGTACTCGGGAGGCCAAGGGTTGCGCGGCGTTCTCCCGACGCCGGGGCTGCTGGTGAACGGCAGTTTTCTGTCGATGTTGATGGAGGTCAAGCGCTTCCATCGCCGTGCCCGCGCATTGCTCGACAACACGGATCCGTCGGCACCTGACCAGACGCTGGGAGTGTTTCTGCGCAGCGGCCGGTTCTCCGACTACTTCACCGCTCATTTCATGACTCCGCTCGTGTCGGCAGTCTGGTCGTGTGATCCCGGCTCGGCCCTGAAATATCCCGCGCGGTACCTGTTCTCGTTCCTCGATCACCACGGAATGCTGAGCGTCACTGGATCGCCCACCTGGCGAACAGTCACCGGTGGATCGGGCGAATACGTTCGTCTCGTCGCCAAAAGCATCGGGGATATCCGCCTGAACACGCCGGTTCGCGCCGTCCACCGGTTCGACGATCGCGTCGACATTCGTGACGGCGACGACCAGATCCAGACCTTCGACGCAGCCGTGGTCGCAACGCATCCGCAGCAAGCACTGAAGATTTTGGCGGATCCGACGCCTGCCGAATCCCAGGTCCTCGGCGCAATGCCGTACTCCGTCAACCACACCCAACTTCACACCGACGAAAATGTGCTGCCCGGCAACACCAATGCGCGCGCGTCGTGGAACTACTACATCCCTGAATGCAACGCGAAGCCGGATCACGTTCTGGTCAGCTACGACATGACGAGGTTGCAGCGGCTCCCGGAGACCGGCCGGCGCTACCTGGTGACCTTGGGGGGAGGCGAAATGGTGTCCCCGGACTCGGTGATCGATCAGATGACCTACGAGCATCCGCAGTACACACCCACCTCCGTCGCCGCTCAAGCGCGGCTTCCCGAGCTGGACTCGGACGTACTCGCGTTTGCCGGCGCGTACCACGGATGGGGCTTCCACGAGGACGGTGC
This sequence comes from Rhodococcus sp. C-2, assembly GCF_027854095.1. Taxonomy (NCBI): domain Bacteria; kingdom Bacillati; phylum Actinomycetota; class Actinomycetes; order Mycobacteriales; family Nocardiaceae; genus Rhodococcus; species Rhodococcus sp. C-2. The sequence continues at coordinate 419,496 of NZ_JAQGFI010000004.1, forward strand.
ACTGTCTGGCCTGCGTGCCGCCGAACGCGTCGGAGGTCGGTGGCCGTGACTACTCCCATCACGCCGTCCATCGTTCATACGAGCATTCGGCACGTACGAACGGAGCCGTTGCACAACGAGTTCGAGTACCGAAGCTACAGTTGGCTCGTCGACGTCGACGATTTGCCCGAGCTTCCGAAGGCTTTGCGGCCCTTGGCGAAGTTCGACGCCGGGGATCACCTCGGCGACCCCACTCGATCGATTCGTGCCAACGTCGAGACTTTTCTGGCAACCAACGGATTGGAGTTCGCCGGCGGTCGCATCCTCATGCTTGCGAACGCGCGTGTGTTCGGCCATGTGTTCAACCCGCTGAGTGTGTTCTGGTGTCTGAACGACGACGGCAGTCAGCGGTGCGTCGTTGCCGAGGTTCACAACACCTACGGCGAGCGGCACTGCTACCTGCTCGAAACCGACGAACGTGGCGCGGTTCGCACGTCCAAAGAGTTCTACGTATCTCCGTTCAACGATCTGGACGGCGAGTACCGGATGCGACTTCCGCTACCCGACACCGCGCTCGCGCTCTCGATAGTTCTGGCCCGTGACGGCAAGGCGCCCTTCGTGGCCACGGTGTCCGGTCGTTGTGTGCCGGCGACGACGCGCGAGATCGTGCGCAGTGCGCTCGCCATCCCGCTGGCTCCGCTCCGAGTCGCCGCGCAGATCAGATTTCAAGGAATCCGGCTGTGGGCCAGGCGCTTACCCATCGTTCCCCGACCGCAACATCACCCGCAGGAGGCAGTGCAATGACCACAACCACTCTCGGCACCGAACCTTCCGCTCACACGATCGAAACCGAGCGGTGGCCGGGCGTCGCCACCGTGCCGAGCGGGCTCAAAGTGCGGGTTGCATCACCGGTTGCCCGCGCCCTGTTCCACAAGGCGGTCGCACGTTTGCCGCTGCGTGTCCAGATGCCCAACGGTGAGTTCTCCGGTGGCGGTAGCCCCGATTCGCCGTTGATGGTCATTCACCGCCCAGACGACTTCGCTGCTCGTGTGGGGGACAGTGGTTTGATCGGATTCGGCGAGTCTTACATGGCGGGCGATTGGGAAGCATCCGACCTCACTGCGGTCCTGGAAGTCTTCGCCTCCCGCGTGGCGACGCTCATTCCCGACTTCCTGCAGCGGCTACGAGGCCTCTACATTCCGAAGCAGCCTCGCAGTGAACGGAATTCGACGCAGAACACGCGCTCGAACATCTCCCGGCACTACGACCTCTCGAACGAGATGTTCGAACTGTTCCTCGACGACACCATGACGTATTCCAGTGCACTCTTCGAGGATCTGTCGGTAGGGGCGACCCCATCGTGGGACGTGCTCGCAGCGGCGCAGCATCGGAAGATCGATCGACTGCTGGATGGCGCAGGTGTCGGACCCGGTTCGCGAGTGCTCGAAATCGGCACAGGCTGGGGAGAATTGGCGATCCGAGCTGCCCAACGGGGAGCGACGGTGCGCTCGGTGACACTTTCGGTCGAACAGCAGGAATTGGCAGCGAAGCGGATAAGCGCTGCGGGACTGGCAGATCGCGTTCAGGTCGACCTTCTCGACTATCGGCAGGTACAGGGGGAGTACGACGCCGTTGTGTCGGTCGAGATGATCGAGGCCGTCGGCCACCAGTACTGGGGAAGCTACTTCCAGACGATCGACGCCCTGCTGGCGCCGGGTGGGCGCGCGGCGATCCAAGCCATCACGATGCCGCACGATCGAATGCTCGCGACCCGCAACACCTACACCTGGGTGCACAAGTACATCTTCCCCGGCGGATTTCTCCCGTCGGTGCGGGCGATCGAGGACGTCACCGAGCGCATGACAACCCTGCGGGTGCGTGAGCGGATGTCGATGGGCGATCACTACGCGCAGACGTTGCGACTGTGGGACGAGCGATTCAGCGCTCGCACCGACGAGGCGTCCGCGCTCGGGTTCGACGCAGTGTTCGCGCGCATGTGGCATTTCTATCTCTGCTACTCCGAGGCGGGGTTTCGGTCGGGGTATCTCGACGTCCAGCAAATTGTTCTCGATCGGAGGAACCAGCGATGACTGCCACAATGGATCGAACGACACAAGGTACCGGCGTTGCGGGTCGTCTCTCGGACATCCTCAGTCCACTTGTCGGCGGCGAACTTCCGGTGCGGTTGACTGCATGGGACGGCAGCACGGCAGGTCCGGAAGATGCTCCGAAAGTGACGCTCTACAGCCCGAATGTTTTGCGACGCTTGCTCTGGAATCCCGGCGAGTTGGGGGCTGCGCAGGCATATGTTCTCGGTGAACTCGACGTCGAGGGCGATCTAGGCGATGCACTCACACACGTGTGGAAGGTGTCTGCCGAGCGGGGGCTCGGGTCGATTACCCCGACACCCTCGCTTGTCCTGGCCGTGGTCAAGGCTGCGCGATCCTTCGGTGCTTTCGGGAGACCTTTGGCTCCGCCGGCGTCGCAGGCTCAGGTGAAGGGGCGCCTGCACAGCCTCGCCCGCGACCGCGAGGCGATCGGGCACCACTACGATTTGTCGAACGATTTCTACCAATTGATCCTCGATGAGAACATGGCGTACTCCTCGGGCTATTGGACTTCCGATGCACCGGACTACACGCTCGAAGACTCACAGACAGACAAGCTGGACCTGGTGTGCCGCAAGGTCGGTCTCGATCGAGCGCGAGGCTTGCGGTTTCTCGATGTCGGCTGTGGTTGGGGCTCGCTCAGCCTGCATGCAGCGCGGGAGTACGGTGCCAGGGTTGTCGGAATCACGATCTCGGCGGAGCAGAAGGCTTTTGTCGACGCGAAGGTCCGCGCGCTCGGTTTGGAAGACTGGGTCGAGATTCGCCTCCAAGATTATCGAGAGATTCCAGACGGTCCCTTCGATGCGGTCGCTTCCATCGAGATGGGTGAGCATGTCGGTGAGGACAACTATCCGACCTACGTGAAAGCGCTCCACGACAATGTTATTGCCGGTGGCCGTGTGCTGATTCAGCAGATGTCCCGCACTGGCCCGCACCCCGGGGGAGGTCCGTTCATCGAGTCGTTCATCGCGCCGGACATGTACATGCGGCCCGTCGGTCGCACTGTTGCGATGATCGAGGAAGGTGGACTCGAAGTGCGGGACGTCCACGCCCTGCGTGAGCACTACGTGCGGACCGTCGACGCGTGGATCGAGACCTTCGAATCGAACTGGAATCGCGTCGTGGAACTCGTAGGTGTCGAAGTCGCTCGGGTGTGGCGTCTCTACCTCGTCGGCGGAGGAATGGCATTTCGGGACGGCAGGATGGGCGTCGATCAGATTCTGTCGGTCCGGCCGCACGGTGATGGTCGATCGGGTATGGAACCGGTACGGCCGCAGTGGGTGTCGCGGCGATGAACGGATTCGACTGGGGCGCGTTCGGAGTGGTCACACTCACGAGTCTGCTGGCGATCGCCGTCGGAATGGCGGTGACAGCCACGATCGGTGTACGGATCGGGCGCCACAACGTTGTCGACGTGTCGTGGGGCGCCGGCTTCGTTCTGATCGCGCTCGTGTCCGCGATAGTGGGAACCGGCGACCTCTGGCGCCGGTTGCTGATGCTTGCGCTCGTGGCGATCTGGGGTCTGCGGTTGGCGACGCACATGGCGATTCGATCGCGTGGCAAAGGTGAAGACCCGCGGTACGAAGAAATGCTCGGACGAGCGACGGGTAATCGAACGCTGTATGCGATCCGCAAGATCTATCTCACGCAGGGGATTTCGTTGTGGTTCGTCTCCCTGCCGATCCAGGTCGCAGCAGTGTCGAACGGCAGCTTCGGACTTCTTGTCGTACTCGGAATCGCGCTGTGGATTGTCGGCGTCACGTTCGAGACGGTCGGCGACCGACAGATGGAGGAGTTCAAATCCGATCCGGGCAGCCGTGGCCACATCATGGATCAAGGTTTGTGGGCATGGACGCGGCATCCCAACTATTTCGGCGACGCGTGTGTCTGGTGGGGGATCTTCCTCGTCTCGGCGTCCGTGTGGCCGGGGGTGTTGACCGTCCTCTCACCGATCGCCATGACGTACTTCCTGGTCTTCGCCACCGGAGCGCGGTTGCTCGAGCGACACATGGAACAGCGTCCGGGCTATCGCGAGTATCAGCAGCGGACAAGTTACTTCATTCCTCGCCCGCCGAAAGCCCGCTCCGGGACGTAGGCTCTTTCGGGTGAGGCCAGAGCATGGGTGATCTGAAACTGCCGGCTGCGGTGTGCGCGGTTGCCGTCGGCGGAGGGTTGGGCGCGCTCAGCCGCTACGGTCTGGGGGAGCTCTTTCCCCACATCTGGACGACGCTGGTCATCAACGTCGTCGGCTCGTTCGTTCTCGGTGTTCTCGCGGCCCTGCTCGTGCACAACAAGGTTGGGTACCTCTTTCTCGGCACGGGCTTCTGCGGCGGCTTCACCACCTTCTCGTCCTTCGCGGTTCACGCCGTGACGGAGAGTCCGTGGCGATCGATTCTCTATGTTCTCGGGACGCTGATTCCCGCGATCCTCGCTGCAGCACTGGGCAAAGGGCTCGGTGAACGCTGGATCCGCACGCGGGACGGAGCGTCGGCATGACAGTTCTCCTGGTGGCACTCGGCGGCGGCGCTGGTGCGAGTGGCCGGTACCTGTTGGCGCGGTATGTGCCCGCGTACAAGGGATTTCCGGCTGCGACGTTCGCCGCGAACGTGATCGGCTGCTTCCTCCTTGGATTGTTCACCGGGGCAGCTCTTTCCACCGAGATGGCCGCACTTCTGGCGACCGGCTTCTGCGGCGGCTTGTCCACATATTCGACCTTTGCGACCGAGAACGTCGGGATGATCGAGAGGCGCCAGACGGCGCTTTCTCTGATCTACATCGTCCTCAGTCTGATCGTGGGACTGTCCGCTGCGTGGTTGGGAATCCAGATCACGGATTGACGGATCCGGCGCCGAGCGTGCACGCCACGCGGCCAGGGTAGACAATTGTCCACAGTCGCGTCGACACAGTGGTCGACCACCGGGCCGAGGGGGATTCGTGGCGCACGAACGAGCAGGACAAGTGGCTCTGCCAGAGGATCTGATCAATGTTCCTCATCTGGTCACCGCCTATTACACGCGCACTCCGGATCCCGAGAACCCGATGCAGCAGGTACTTTTCGGCACTTCAGGACATCGCGGTTCCAGTCTCGACTCGGCGTTCAACGAAGCTCATATCCTGGCGACAACCCAGGCGATCGTCGAGTACCGCGCTTCGCAGGGAATCGACGGCCCGCTGTTCATCGGCCGGGACACACATGCGCTCTCGGAGCCTGCCTGGCTGTCGGCCTTGGAGGTCCTCGTCGCCAACGACGTCGTCGTCCTCGTCGATTCACGCGATGCCTACACGCCCACCCCGGCTGTCAGTCACGCGATCTTGCGATACAACTCGACGGGTCCGGAGGCCAAAGCCGACGGCATCGTCGTGACACCGTCACACAATCCGCCTCGTGACGGTGGCTTCAAATACAACCCGCCGCACGGCGGGCCCGCGGACACGGATGCGACGTCGGTTATCGCCGATCGAGCGAACGAGCTACTGCGCAAGGGGCTTTCCGGGGTACGGCGTGTGACGGCGGCACAAGCGCTGGACCGCGTCGAACGCTACGACTTCCTCCGCTACTACGTCGAAGACCTCCCCAGTGTCCTCAACCTCGACGCGATCCGCGATGCCGGAATCACGATCGGTGCAGACCCCCTCGGCGGGGCAAGCGTCGACTACTGGGGCGCGATTGCCGAAACTCACCGACTCGACCTCGAAGTGGTGAATCCTCTCGTCGATCCGACCTGGCGGTTCATGACGCTCGATACGGACGGCAAGATCCGCATGGACTGCTCGTCGCCCGACGCGATGGCGTCGCTGATCGGGATTCGGGATCGCTACGACATCGCGACCGGAAACGATGCGGACTCCGACCGCCACGGCATCGTCACTCCCGACGGCGGTTTGATGAACCCGAATCACTATCTCGCCGTTGCCATCGAGTACCTGTTCGCGAACCGGCCAGGTTGGGGCGCAGATACCAAGGTCGGCAAGACACTCGTGAGTTCCTCGATGATCGACCGTGTCGTGAGCAGCCTGGGCCGCGAATTGCTCGAGGTTCCGGTCGGGTTCAAGTGGTTCGTTCCAGGATTGCTCGACGGGTCCGTGGGATTCGGCGGCGAGGAAAGCGCCGGCGCGTCCTTCCTCCGACACGACGGTTCCGTCTGGACGACGGACAAGGACGGCATCATCCTTGCGTTGCTCGCGTCGGAAATCACCGCGGTGACGGGAAAGTCTCCGTCAGCGCACTACGCCGCGTTGGCCGAGAAGTTCGGGAGCCCGGCGTACGCACGTATCGATGCGCCCGCGACGCGCGCACAGAAGGCAGTCTTGGCAAAACTGTCTCCCGACCAGGTGAGTGCGACCGAGTTGGCGGGTGAACCGATCACCGCGACACTGACTGCCGCGCCCGGAAACGGCGCGGCGATCGGTGGTCTCAAGGTGACGACGGAGAACGCGTGGTTTGCAGCGAGGCCGTCCGGCACGGAGGACGTGTACAAGATCTATGCCGAGTCGATGAAGGGCGCCGATCATCTGGCTCAGGTTCAGGCAGCGGCCAAGGACTTGGTGTCCAGCGTCTTGAAGGCGAACTAGCCCGCGGACCGCTCATGTCGCCCGGCTAGAATTCCGGGCGACATGAAAACTCGTGCAGCCAAGCTGCCACAGGAAATTTGGGTACTGGTCGCCGCCAGCTTCGTCATCGCCCTCGGATTCGGGTTGGTCGCCCCGGCACTACCTCAGTTCGCGCGCAGCTTCGACGTATCGGTCACCGCCGCCACGATCGTGATCTCGTCTTTCGCTTTCATGCGGTTGGTGTTCGCGCCGATGAGCGGCACTTTGGTACAGAAACTCGGTGAGCGGCCGGTCTACATCGTCGGCCTTCTCATCGTCGCGGTCTCGACCGGTGCGTGCGCTTTCGCGGGGGAGTACTGGCAACTTCTGCTGTTCCGGTCGTTGGGCGGCATCGGGTCGACCATGTTCACGGTGTCGGCTCTCGGGCTGATCATTCGCATGTCACCGCCGGACAGTCGCGGCCGCGTGTCGGGTCTGTACGCGACGAGCTTTCTCATGGGATCGATCGGCGGCCCGCTGGTCGGCGGTGCGCTGTTGCAGTTCGGTCTGCGGATGCCGTTCATCATCTACGCAATTGCGTTGGTGATCGCCGCGCTCGTTGTCTTCGTGAGCCTGCGTGGATCTCATTTGGCGTCACCGGACAAGGCTGTCGATGTGAAGTCGATGACTCTCACAGAAGGCCTCCAGTCTCCGGTGTACCGGGCAGCGCTCGGATCGAATCTCGCCTTCGGCGGCGTGATCTTCGGAGTTCGCGTTGCCATGGTTCCCCTGTTCGTCGTCGAGTTCCTCGGCCGAGACCCCTCGATTGCGGCCTACGCCCTGACGATCTTCGCCGTCGGCAATGCGTTGGTGTTGATCGTCTCCGGACGACTCTCCGACCGCTTCGGACGCAAGCCCTTTGTCGTGAGCGGTCTGCTCATCTGTGGTCTGGGAACCATCGCAATGGGATTCACCGACAACCTCGTGGTGTTCTTCGCCATCGCCGCAGTGACTGGTGTCGGCTCCGGGCTCATGAGTCCGGCCCAGCAGGCCGCGGTTGCCGATGTTGTCGGATCGACGGCCCGAGGCGGACCCGTTCTGGCGGTATTCCAGATGATGTCCGACATCGGTGGGGTAGTGGCGCCGATTTGTGCCGGGCTGATCGCCCAACATGTTTCGTACTCGGCGGCCTTCGCAGTGATGGGAGCCGTCGTTGTCGTGTCGGCGACGGGGTGGCTGTTCGTCCCGTCGCGAACGAAGCCTGTCGAATCCGTTGTAGAAGATCTGACTGATGTGACGGTGCTAACGGATACTCCTGCGCGGACAAACCTGGACTGACCGGGCATTCTGTACTCTCGATCGGGTGGCAATTCGCATCGTGAGTCTTGTGGCCCGATTGGGTTTGGCGGCCGTCTGGCTGATTTCCGGGGGACTCAAGTTCTTTGATCCCGTTCAGACGAAGATCGCGGTGCGCGCCTATCAACTATTGCCCGAGTCACTGGTGGGTCCGGTGGCGACGGCTCTTCCCCTGGTCGAAATAGTCCTGGGCCTGCTGATCCTCGTCGGGTTGGCGGTGCGAGCATCCGCTGCAGTCTCGGTGGTCATCCTCACGGTTCTCATTGCGGTGATCATTTCGGTGTGGGCCAGGGGATTGTCCATCGACTGCGGATGTTTCGGCGGCGGAGGTGCAGCCGACGTCGGCGCTTGGGACTATTCGAAGGAGATTCTCCGCGACCTGGGCTTCTTGGCACTTGCCGTCTGGCTGCTCGTGTTCCCGCGTTCGCCACTCGCATTAGGGCCCGGATCACGCGCGGCGTTCTCAGTGGATACTCAGTCTTCAGTGGCAAGGTAAGCAATCGGTAAATCGTTTCGACGCACGAAGGACTGCATCAGCGTGAGCACCAAGAGCAGCAAGAACAAATACTCGCCGGAACCGGTCTCGAGCCGCTCCACCTACATCATCGGTGGCCTCGCGGTGCTCGTGATCGCGGCCCTCGTCATCGGCGGTGTCTTGTGGACGAACAGCAAGAACAAGCCCCAGAACGACGGTTACGGCTCCGTGCAGAGTTCCGAAGTTGCTGTCACGGTGCAGGACAACGGAGTGGTGCTGCTCGGCAAGCCCTCCGCCGCGACAACCATTGATCTCTTCGAGGATCCGCTGTGCCCCGCCTGTGCCGCTCTCGAACACCTCAGTGGCCAGGCTCTCGCGGCCGCTGTCGACAACGGTGACGTCGCCGTGCGATACCACATGCTGAACTTCCTCAACCGGGCGTCGGGCAGCGGTGACTACTCCACACGGGCCGGCGCTGCGCTCCTGTGCGTTGCTCAGGGCGGCGACGCGATCGCGTACTCCGCATTCCACAACAAGCTTTTCGCGACCGACACGCAGCCGGCCGAGGGCGGCAGCAGCGACCACACCAACGACGACCTCGCCCAGATCGCTCGTGATGCGGGCGCATCCGAGGACGTGGCAACCTGCATCTCTTCCGGTACCAACGTCGAAGCCGCCGCGGCCAATGCCGCAGCCGCCAGCCAGGCGCTCAAGGATGTCGGGTCGAACGGGACGCCCACGGTTGTGGCGAACGGCAAGATCGTTGACACAGGCAGCAGCGACTGGGTTTCCAAGCTCTCCTCTTGAGCTGGAGCGGCCGCTTCGACAAGGAGCGGCCGCTTCGCTCTGACCAGGCGATTTGTTGCCCAGGAGTCAAGTGGTGTAACTTTCTTCCAGCAAGCGGAAAGCAGAACAGCCGCTGCGAGTTCGACTGTTAGAGCGAACTGAATACGGGGCTATGGCGCAGCTGGTAGCGCACCACACTGGCAGTGTGGGGGTCAGGGGTTCGAGTCCCCTTAGCTCCACCCAAGACAAATGCTCTGCACCAATCGGTGCAGAGCATTTGTTGTTTTCGAGCCAGTGTTGTGTTGTCGACCCTGTGTTTTTCGAGTCTCAATTGCATGCAGCACAGTTCTGCCTAGATGTGTCGACCGCCATGACGCCAGGGCGTCAATGTTTAATAACGTCCGCGATGAGGCCTGATCATCCCGTGCATTCTCAGCATGGGGACCGTTGGCGGAACGGAGAACCACGAGTGCACACGTGGTGATAATCGGGGCAGGATATGCGGGCGTCATGGCAGCGAAGCGACTGCTGAGAACTCGGTCGGACATCACGGTGACCGTCGTGAATCCGCGCCCACACTTCGTGCAAAGAATCAGGCTCCATCAGATGATCGCGGCTGGCTACGACGCGACGGTCTCGTTCGACAGGGCGCTACCGCGTGCGGCACACCGAGTCTTCGGAGAGGTGACGACGATCGAGGCGGGGCTCGGCAGGCTTACCCTCGACGACGGCAGTGTGCTCGACTACGACTATCTGGTCTACGCAGTCGGAAGTGGGCAGTTACCCAGCACTATCGGCGGGGCGGCGGAGCACGGGTTCAGCGTCTCCGAATTCGAGGACGCGGTTCGCCTCGAATCCAGAATGGCGACACTCGACGGGAAGGCTACGGTCTGCGTTGTCGGCGGCGGTCTCACCGGAATCGAGACTGCCGCAGAATTGGCTGAGCAGCGAAGCAGCCGAATCACTTTGGTGACCGGAGGAATCGTGGCCCCGGATCTGTCAGAGCGTGCGCGATCTGCAATTCTCAGAACATTGACCGATCTTGGGGTCGACATCGTCACCGAATCCCGGGTTACACGGATTGACGGTTCGTCCTGCGAGCTTGCGGGAGGCGCACGGGTGGAGGCAGATTGCACGATTCTCGCGACAGAATTCGGGGTCCCCGAGCTGGCGCGCCGAAGTGGCCTTCCCGTCGACGGTCTCGGTCGTCTGAAGGTCGACGACCGACTCGAATGCTCGTCCCACCCCAACATCGTCGGTGCGGGTGATGCGGTCGCAGTCGGTGATCTTTTACTGAGGATGAGTTGTCAGGCCGCGATTCCCTTGGGAGTCCATGCGGCCGAGACGATCCTGCATCGACTCGAAGGTTCCGCGCCGCGCCCGGTGGCTCCGAAGTTCGCAGGCCGGTGCATCAGTCTCGGGAGGCGGCGAGGTGTGTTCCAGCGGACCACTCGTGTCGACGACGCAACGGGCATGTTCGTCGCAGGCAGGGCGGGTGCGTTCGTCAAGGAACGAGTGTGTTCGTCGACGACCGACTGGGCCCTCACTCCGCGCCGCTCTTTCTTCTACAGCTGGACATGAGGAGCGCTGGTCACGCTCGATCACAGACTCGATCGATGATCGCCGCAGTCTTGCGGACGTACGGTTGGCGGACGACGTCTTCGTGGCACGCGTCGACGTCCTCGAAATCCAGTGAGCCCGTGGCAATGAGTGACCAGATCTCGCGTCCACGGTTGTTGGTGGCCCCACGGATCACGGTGACGGGCGCGGCGCATGCTCGTATTCGATGCTTCCGGAGCGCCTGGCCTCCGATGTAGAGGAACACGGTCCACTGGGTGGCCGGCGGGTACTGCAGAATGCCGGCGAACAGCGTGCGGATCCACATGGCCGCGACGGTGCGTCTGGTCGGCTTCCAGCGGGCATTGGTGGATGGTTGTGGTGCAAGGTCGACGATCGACGGATCCAAAGTGATGCCCGCTCGACCAGCCAGTCGTGCGGCAGCCTCGGTGGAGATTCTGGTGTCGAGAACGGTGACGTGTTCGACAGTGTCACCTGACTCGGACAGCTGTGCCGCCATTTCCAGCGCCACGTAGCCGCCGTACGAGTATCCGGCGAGGAGGTATGGCCCGGTGGGCTGAATCTTCTTGATTTCGAAAATGAAACGGCGGGCGCTTGCTTTCACCGACCGGTCGGGTAGTCCGCGAGATTCGAAGCCGTGTGGCTGAAGTGCGTAAACCGGCCGATCGGTGTGAAGCGCTTTCGACAAGGTGGACAGCGTCGTCGATGGGCACCCCGCTCCGTTCATGATGAACAGCGGTCGCCCGGAGCCTTCGAGCTTCAGTGGCACCATCGTGTTGTGACAGACGCGATCATCGGGATCGATTCTGCGCCGATCCACCAGCGCTGCAAGGTCTTTGACGGTACTGGCGGCCGCGAACTCCGCCGCCGTGATCCGGATCCGGAACATGTCGTGAATCTTTGCCACCACTTCGGTTGAAGCAAGCGAATCGCCGCCGAGTTCGAAGAAGTCGTCCTCACGGTCGATGGAGTCGATACCGAGAATCGACTCCCAGATCGAGGACAACCACAATTCGGCGGGCCCGGCGAGAGTCGGTGGAGTGGACCGCACCTGGACGGAGGGCAGCGCTGTTCGATCGACCTTTCCTCTTTCGTTGCGGGGCAACGCCGGCATCAGAACAAAATGTCGGGGGAGCATCCAGGCCGGCAGATATGTCGCCAATTCGCGCCGCATCTCGGCGCCCGACCGTGCCATCACGGCTTTGGTCAGGACCACGTAGGCGACGATCTCCGGTCGATCGTTCTCGAGGACGACGGCCACGAAAACATCGGCGACGCCTGGAATTCGACGAATATGCGCCTCGACTTCCATCGGCTCCACCAGGTAGCCCCGAATCTTGACGGCGTCGTCGACGCGTCCCCGCAGTTGCAGTTCTCCGCGTTCGTCGATGCGGCCCCGGTCACCGGTCCGGTAGATGCTCACTCCGTCGCCCAGTCGCGTGAATCGTGTTGCAGTTCGATCCGGGTCGCCGTGGTATCCGTCGGCAAGATCACTGGAGACAACCTGAATCTCTCCGATCTCTCCGTCGGGGAGAGGCACGCCGTTCACATCGACGATCTGTACGTCCTTGCCGTCGCGAGCACGTCCGGCCGGTACCACTCCGACGGGTAGTTCGGGATGTGGTGGGAACGCGTTGTACGCGACGACACCGGTCTCGGTGGTGGCCAGCCAGTTGACGTACGTGACGCGAGCGAAGCCGTGACTGCGATGGCGCGCGTAGTCCTCGCCGTGAACTGCTTCTCCGTACGTTACGACGACGCGTAGGGAACCGATCGAATCATCATTTGCTGCACCGCAATCGAGATCTGACCACGCCCGCAGAAAAGACGGCGCACAGTGCGTGGTCGTGATCGAATTCTCGATCAGCCAGTCGTCGATTCCCGAGACGCCGTCGATACGTGGATCCCAGCAGTAGACCGTGACTCCGTTCATAAGCCCCATGATCAGGGCCGTGATTCCGGCTCCGAAACTGACGGGCAACAGGTTCCCGATGTGATCGTCGGGTCGCAGGTCGATTGCTGCGGCGAGTTCGTCGGCCTTGTTCAGGCACATGGAGTGGCTCAACACGACTCCCTTGGGTGCCCCGCTGGTGCCTGACGTGAACGCGATCATTGCAGGGTCGGAACTCGATGGTTCCAACGCGCTGTCGAATCTGAAGCCCGTCGCAGCAGACTCGTCGAGTATCGACTGCAGCGGGACTGCACCCGAGGTGCTCATGATGTGCGCTCGGCGGGCCTCGGGGAGTTGTGGGTCGATCATGACCAAGGGCCGACCGGAAATCAGAGTGGCGAGGATGGCGGGCACCGACTCGGCCGTTGGTTCGAGATCGACCGCAACCGGGCGTGCCCCGTGTGACCCACGTAGGCGAAGTTCGCGGACCAATGCGTCGGTCCGGAGTTCGAGTTCGGCGAAAGTGATCCGGTCGCGCGGAGTCACGACGGCAACGGCGTCGTGCTGCATAGAGGTGACTCGGCGCCACCTCGACTCGATCGTCTCGTCGATGACTGCATAGCGAGTGCGTTCTAGACCTAAGTCGACAACCTTCATCACAGTACCTCCGTCCGACTTTCAGCTATCTTTTAGCAAAGACTACATAAGGTTTGTGAAGTAGGTCCATAACAAACCAAAAGTAGTTTTACATACCGCCCCATCCTCCAGTCCGTCAGCTCCGAATGTCTTGAGAAACCAATGCCGATCGAGCGTTGTACAGACGAGGAGCAGTGACATGAAGTGGTCGGGGCGAAGTGCGATTGCGATTGCGGGAGTGTGCGCCGCAGCGACGATGTTTTCGGGAACCGCGCAGGCGAGCCCACTCTGGGAACCCTTGCAGCCGGTGGCGAACCTGGACGTCGCGCGCTACGTAGGGGAATGGAACCACGTGGCGGCGATTCCTCAGCCCTTCAACCTCGCGTGCGCGAAGGACACCCGGGCGAGTTACGGGATTGTCGATTCCACGAACGTGAGCGTGAAGAACACGTGTACGACGTGGACCGGTCAAGCCAACGAGATCGTCGGGAATGCCCGAGTTACCGATCCAGCAACGGGTGCCCAGTTGCATGTGAGCTTCCCCGGGGTGCCCTCACAGGAAAGCTTGGACGGCCCACCCAACTACATCGTCACCTACATTGCCGACGACTATTCGTGGGCACTGGTGGGCGATCCGCTCAGGCTTTCCGGGTTCGTGCTCTCACGGTCGGCGGTCATCGACGCGGCAGGCTGGAGTGAGATCCGCCGGGTCGCCGAATCCCGTGGATACAACGCATGCACGATCCTGACGTCACCGACCACCGAGGGCACGTCGGACATCCGTCCGCTCTGCACGGTGTGAGTCTGCTGTCAGCGTGAACCTTCCGGAGCCACACTCCACTACGATCACTGATCGGTACGTGTGGTTTCGGAAGGTTGTGTGGTGGCGAAGAAGCAGATTTCCGTAATAGTCGTCGCAGGCTTTCTCGGTTCGGGCAAGACGACGCTGCTCAACCATCTTCTGCGTAACAACGACGGTGTACGCATCGGCGTGATCGTCAACGACTTCGGATCCGTCAACATCGACTCGATGATGGTCGCCGGTCAGGTCGATTCGATGCTCTCTCTCAGCAACGGCTGTTTGTGCTGCGCTGTCGACGTCTCGGACATGGACGAGATGCTGAACAAGTTGGCGCACCGGCAGTCCGGGATCGACGTGATCGTCATCGAGGCCAGCGGGCTTGCCGAGCCGCGGAACATGATTCGACTCGTCCTCGGAAGTGAGAACCCGTCTGTCGTCTACGGCGGCCTGGTGGTCCTGGTCGACGGAGCCAATTTCTCCACCGTTCGCCGCGAACATCCCGAGCTCGATCAACATGTCCGCCTGGCAGACCTGGTGGTAGTCAACAAGATCGACAGCGTTCCGGTCGCCGAACGCGAGCGATTCACGGCCGAAATTCGTAAGTTGAATCCGCGAGCGCCGATGGTGGAAACCTCGCACTCGCGGATAGACCCCGCTCTGTTGTTCGATACCGGCGAGGTGACCCCTCCGGCTCCGGGCGATCAACTGAGCCTCGACGAGCTCCTGCGCGACGGGCACGACGACGATCACGAGGACGGCTCGTGTCATCACGATCACCTGCACCACCGCTACGAATCGGTTGATTTCGCATCGGAGACGCCTCTCGATGCCAGGGCCTTGACGCACTTTCTCGAGAATCAGCCGTCGGGTGTTTACCGCATCAAGGGCTTCGTGAACTTCGAGATTCCGGGCTACACAGGAAAATTCGAGATCCAATCGGTGGGTGATCATGTCCGGATCACGCCGCTGCGATGGAAGTCGGGCGAACCTCGAACCACGCAACTGGTCGTGATCGGCACCGGGATGGATTCGGGGGCGGTCGGCAGCGCGCTCCGCGCCTGCATGCGCGAAGAAACGGTCGAACCGCACCCCGACGCCATGCTGGGATTGCACCGCTATACCGTCGGGGCGTGAGTGAATCAGCTGTATCCGTGTACGAAGCGATTCGGCGACGCCGAGACGTTCGCGCCGAGTTCTCGGGAGAGATCGTCCCCGACGAAACTCTGATGCGCATTCTCGACGCCGCCCATCGCGCGCCGAGCGTGGGAAACACGCAACCGTGGGATTTTGTCGTCGTTCGTAATCCGGAGACGCTCGACACCTTCGCGGCACACGTCGCCGATGCCCGGGTGAAATTCGCGCAGTCTTTGCCCGAGGATCGCCGCTCGACGTTCGACCCCATCAAGATCGAGGGAATCGCCGAGAGCGGTACCGGCATCGTCGTCACTTACGACCCGTCGCGCGGTGGTCCGAACATCCTCGGCCGTCATACCGTCGACGACACCGGACTGTTCTCGGCGGTACTGGCAATTCAGAATTTGTGGCTCGCCGCGGTAGCCGAGGAGATCGGCATCGGCTGGGTTTCGTTCTACGACGAGAAGTACCTCACCGAACTCATGGGCATTCCGTCACCCGTTCGCCCCATTGCGTGGCTGTGCGTCGGGAAGGTGACCGAGTTTCAACAGGTTCCGGATCTCGAACGCTTCGGATGGCGACAGCGCCGGCCATTGGCCGACGCTGTCCACTACGAAACCTATTGAGTTGTACCGGGGGCCTAGCGTGCGGGACGGCCACCGGTGGAGCCTGCGGTGCGAGCGCCGCCGCCGGTGCGGGGACGGCGAGCGCCACCACCGGCATGTTCCTGACGGGCAGCTCCGCCGGTGCGAGCACCGCGTGACTGACCGCCCTGTCCGGAGCGAGCCTGACCCGAACGTGCTGCGCCGCCGCGTCCACCCTGGCCGGCGGGACGCTGTCCGCGTCCGCCGTTGGGCTGGGCAGGAGCCTTCGGAGCCGGCGTGACGTGCGGTGCGATGTCGCCGACCAACTTGACGACGTGCTCGGAGTTGGCAGTCGAACGGACCGGGGTCACCTTGATGGCTGCCTTGCGCATGAGGATCGCAAGATCCTTACGCTGCTCGGGCAGAACCACGGTGACCACGTCGCCGGCGCTGCCTGCGCGAGCGGTGCGACCACTGCGGTGCAGGTAAGCCTTGTGCTCGGCCGGCGGATCGACGTGGACGACCAACTCGACGTCGTCGACGTGGACGCCACGCGCTGCGACGTCGGTGGCGACGAGGACGCGCGCTTCACCGGCGGAGAATGCCGCCAGGTTACGGTCGCGAGCAGCCTGCGAGAGGTTGCCGTGAAGGTCAACGGACGGGATGCCCGACTCGGTGAGCTGGCGAGCCAACTTGCGAGCCTGGTGCTTGGTGCGCATGAACAGGATGCGACGACCGGTACCGGAAGCGAGCTTCTCGACCAGAGCCTTCTTGGCTTCGACGCCGTCGACGTCGAACACGTGGTGCGTCATTGCGGCGACGGGGGAGTTGGCCTCGTCGACCGAATGCATGACCTCGTTCTTGAGGAAACGCTTGACGAGCTTGTCGACGCCGTTGTCCAGCGTTGCCGAGAACAGTAGACGCTGCCCGTCCTGCGGGGTGGACGAGAGGATGCGGGTGACGACGGGCAGGAAGCCGAGGTCGGCCATGTGGTCAGCCTCGTCGAGCACGGTGATCTCGACGGCGTCGAGACTGACGAACTTCTGCTTCATGAGGTCTTCGAGGCGACCGGGGCAGGCGACGACGATGTCGACTCCGGCCTTGAGAGCCTGAACCTGGCGGTGCTGCGAGACACCACCGAAGATCGTGGTCACGCGCAAGTCGTATGCGGCGGCCAACGGTTCGAGGGTTGCGGTGATCTGGGTGGCGAGCTCACGCGTGGGTGCGAGCACCAGGCCGAGCGGTCGACCCGGACGACGCTTTCCTCCGGACAGTTCGCCGGCGAGGCGGGAGACCATGGGGATGGAGAACGCGAGGGTCTTGCCGCTTCCGGTCTTTCCGCGGCCCAGTACGTCGCGCCCCGAGAGAGTGTCGGGGAGGGTGTCGATCTGGATCGGGAACGGAGAAGTGATTCCGCCGTCTTCGAGAGCTTTCACCAGCGGTGCGCGCACACCGAGGGCTGCGAAGGTGGTAGCGGGCGTAGAGATGTCAGACAAGTGTGTTCAGAGCCTTTCGGGCACGTGTTCGTGCCCGGATGCCGACACGGGAATTAACCGGTCGAACAATCAAGCACAGTGGTGGCGGCGCTGCCGGTCGGCAGGCTTCTTCGCCGTAAGAAGAGCGGGTGCATTGAGCACTCAGCAAGAAAATTTGCGTTCTACGACGCTGGATGCCCGATTTCAGGCACCTAGTGATCGCAACTCTACCTTCCCGGAGCGTTCGACCTACAACCCGACCCATTCGGAGACGCCGTTCGCGAAGTGTTGCCGCTTCCAGATCGGTACCTCGTGCTTGATGCGCTCCACCAGTTCGGCGCACGCGGCAAACGCCTCCGCTCGATGCGGCGCGGCGACGGCGGCGACCAGTGCGAGGTCGCCGATCTCGAGGTGACCGACGCGATGGATCGCGGCAACCGGCAGGCCGGTCGAGGCCGCAACCTCTTGGCAGCACGTCTCGAGGAAGCGTTCGGCATCCGGATGCGCTTGGTACTCCAACGCCGAAACCGCTTGACCTCCATCGTGATTGCGCACCGTTCCCGTGAACACCACAACAGCGCCGTTCTTCGGACCGGCAACGGCGGCGTCGACGGTGTCTGCGTGAATCGGTTGCTCGGAGATCCGAGCCAGTAGCTCACTCATCGTGCGCTCCTCCGCCTGCGACCTGCGCGAGCAGGTGATCGATGATGGGTTCGAGGACGGCGAGACCGTCCTTCACTCCACCGGGAGAACCCGGAAGATTGACGATGACCGTCGTACCTGTGAGACCTGCCACACCACGGCTCAGCGACGCGTGCGGTGTCTTCTCGAGGCCCTTGGTCCGGATCGCTTCTGCGACGCCGGGCAACTCACGGGTCAAGACTGCCCGGGTAGCTTCCGGGGTGGCGTCCGTGGGGGAAGCCCCGGTGCCGCCGGTACTGATGACGAGTGACGGGGAGCCCTCCTTGGCGTCAGCGATGCCCGCCGCGATGTCTGCGTCGGCGTACA
Source organism: Rhodococcus sp. C-2 (assembly GCF_027854095.1). Lineage (NCBI taxonomy): Bacteria > Bacillati > Actinomycetota > Actinomycetes > Mycobacteriales > Nocardiaceae > Rhodococcus > Rhodococcus sp. C-2. The sequence continues at coordinate 437,838 of NZ_JAQGFI010000004.1, forward strand.
CAAGCGGTCCACGTACCTCGAAGTCCCGTTCACGTAGCCAGGTCGCGATCGTGGGTCCGGTGGTGTCGGGTCTGGTGCCGTTCGCACCGCCGGTGGAAGCCACGAGGACGGTCGCGGACCGTGCCGAGGTGAAGGTGTGCGCCGGAGCTGTCTGTGCGTTCTGAGTGTCGCGGGTCCAATGTCCGCGCTTACCACCGTCTTTGGTGAGCAGACGAACACCGTTCATGGTAGCTCCGGGGTCCACCGCTTTGACCATGTCGTGCAAGGTCAGGCCGGCTACCGCGACGGCGGTGAGTGCTTCCATCTCGACGCCGGTCTGTCCGCGAGTCTTCGCCGTCGCCTCGACGGTGATCGATGTTTCGGTGAACCCGAATTCCACCTTGACCGACGAGAGCGCGAGTTGATGACACAGCGGGATCAGTTCGGAGGTCTTCTTCGCACCGGCGATTCCGGCGATGCGCGCGGTGGTGAGGACATCAGCCTTGGGCATGCCGTCGGCGCGGACGAGGCGAACTACCTCGGCGGTCGTGACGAGTTCGCCGGCGGCGACGGCGATACGCGTCGTCTCGGCCTTGGCGCTGACGTCGACCATGCGCGCTCGGCCCTCGCTGTCGACGTGTGTCAATTCGGTCATCAGTGTCCTTTGAATCAGATCGAGTGAATCAGATCGAGGAAGTCGAGAGCGGGACGACGTCGACGAGATCGCCCGCGCCGAGCTCGGTCACGGCGGCGGGGATGTCGATCAGGACGTCGGCCCACGCCATGGCTGCAACAAGGTGCGATCCGGGTCCGGCAACGAGTTCGATTCCGTCCGCAGTTCTGCGTGCCCGCAGGAACTGCCGCTTGCCATCCACCGAACGCAGCGGTGCAGTAAGTGGCAGCCGTTCGCGCGGGATCTCGGGCAGACCCGCGGCCCGGCGCAGTTCGCCGCGGGCGAAGACCTCGAACGAGACCATCGTGCTGACCGGGTTGCCCGGGAAACTCAGGACCGGCACTTCGTTCACCACTGCAGTGCCTTGCGGACCACCAGGTTGCATTGCGACGTGGCCGAAGTGTGCTCCCAGAGGCGTGAGAGTTTCCTTCACCACCTCGAAGTCGCCCATGGACACTCCGCCGGAGGTGAACACCAGATCAGCGACCGAGGTTGCGTACGAGAGCAATTCGCGGAACTCGGCGGGGTCGTCGCTGCTTCGGGCGACGGATACGACATCGGCGCCGTTGGCTTCGGCCAATGTTGCCAAAGCTGGACCGTTGGAATCGTAGATCTCACCGGGTTCGAGAGTTGTTCCGGCACTTTTCAGTTCGGCGCCCGTCGTAATTATCGCGACCCGTGGCTTCGTGTAGGTGTCGAGCGAGGCCAAGCCCACAGCACTCAGCGCGGCGATATGGCGAGGTTCCAAGTGCGTTCCGGCCGTGACCAGTAGCATTCCGGCGGTGATGTCGCTGCCACGTTCGCGTACGAATTCGCCTACCGACCTGCCCCGTTCGATCGTGACGACGTGCTCGGTGACACCCGTTGTGTCCTCGACCGGAACAACGGCGTCGGCACCCTCGGGGAGCGGAGCACCGGTCATGATGCGAAATGCCGATCCTGGAAGGTGTTTCGGTGGTTTTCCGCTTCCAGCGGCGATCACGCCTCGAACCGTCAGTGTGGTCGGAACCGAGGCCACAGAAGCAGCATCGACGGCATACCCGTCCATCTGCGAGTTGCGGAAGAGTGGCAGGTCTACCGGCGATGCGATATCCGAGCAAGTTATGCGCCCCAACGCTTCTGCCGTCGGAACTGCCGTCGGAGAGAGGGTGTGCAGGCCGGTGAGCAATCCGGAGATGTGCGACGCGTGTTCCTCGACCGAACGCGCGCTCATGACAGTAACCTCGACAACCTCGACATGTTTTGATCCTAGGCGGTGTGGTCCGTCCGACACACGGAGTACGGCTTTCGGTCATACTGGAGCAATACGGAAGTTGGTGAAGTGATGACAGTGGTCTCGATGGGAATTCCCACCGTGCGGTTCGACGCTGCCTCCCTCGCCGGTCGTCCCGAGACGGATCTCCTGGTCGACAGGTTCGGGCGTGTTGCCAGAGATCTGCGAGTCTCGATCACCGAGAAGTGTTCACTTCGTTGCACGTATTGCATGCCGGAGGAAGGCTTGCCGGCCATCGCTGCGGAAGATCTTCTGAGTGCCGACGAGATCATTCGAGTAGTCGGAATCGGCGTCGAACGAGTCGGTATTCGCGAGGTGAGATTCACCGGCGGCGAACCGCTGATGCGTAGTGACCTCGAAAAGATCATCGGGGGGTGCGCCGCGCGCGTGCCAGGAATTCCACTTTCCATGACTACCAACGCCGTTGGGCTCGAACATCGTGCGGCGAAGTTGGCTGCAGCTGGTTTGACTCGCATCAATGTTTCCCTGGATTCGGTTGATCGCGCCCATTTCGCTGAATTGACGCGTCGAGACAGGTTGCCGTCCGTTCTCGCGGGAATTCGAGCGGCAGCTGCGGCCGGGCTCGCGCCACTGAAGATCAATGCGGTGCTGATGCGTGAAACGCTCCACGGCGCGGCGGATCTTTTGCAGTGGTGCCTCGAAGCCGGCGTCGAATTGCGCTTTATCGAGCAAATGCCTCTGGACGCAGACCATGCATGGGCACGCGAGAACATGGTGACCGCGGCTGAATTGTTGTCCGTTTTGGGAAGCCGTTTCGAATTGGAAGCAATCGGCCGTGAAGATCCGTCGGCTCCTGCCGAAGAATGGCGCGTCGACGGGACCACGATGACGGTAGGGATCATCGCTTCCGTGACCCGCTCGTTCTGCAGTGAATGCGATCGGACGCGAATGACCGCAGAGGGAACAATTCGGTCATGTTTGTTCAGTGACCGTGAAGTTGACCTGCGTGCCGCGCTCAGGGCTGGAGCAAGCGACGACGAACTAGCGGATTTGTGGCGCGGTGCGATGTGGAACAAGTGGGCAGGGCACGGCATCGACGCCGCGGACTTCGTTCCGCCGGAAAGAAGTATGGGAGCGATTGGTGGCTGATCCGCATTCGATCTCGGTTCGTTACTTTGCTGCTGCAGCGGATGTATCCGGTTGCCGTAGCGAGGTAGTCGCCATCTCGCCTGACAACACACTTGCCGAGTTGGTGGCGGTGCTGGTCGGGCGATACGGACCGGAGATGGAGCGAGTGCTGTCGGTCTCGGCTTTCCTCGTCGGTGACGAGTTGACCCGCGACGTCTCTCGAGCCTCCGGTAGCGCTGTCGATATTCTTCCGCCTTTCGCTGGAGGCTAGTCCGAGAATTGCCGGCGTAGCTATTTGTGGGCTGCCGACGTATTGTCCTTTTTCGGGTTTCCGGTCCAAATATTCATATCTTGATCGCTCCAGCTCAAGTGGCATCTATCTCCGTTTTCTCCATTGTTGGTCAATTGTCCAGCATTGGTCGTTTTGTTTAGTTTCTCCTACTTTTGGGGGAGCGAATGCACTTCGAATTGCCAAGGTGAATTGTCATCTGTTTGGATGACAAAAGAAATACCTTCGCTGTTGGTAATTGTCGACATGTGTTAATTTTGGCGCAATTCCACTCGGGATATGTGAAAGGTATTTCAATGTCGATTAATTCCACGCGCCGTGTCGGAGTCGTCGTAGCGCTCCTCGGGGCAGCTGCACTCACCGCTCCGGCAATTGCTACTGCGCTTCCGTCCACCGGTTCTCTCGGCTCTTCTGCGCCGGAAGCCTCGTGCTCGACCCTGTCCACCGAAGCGACGCCGAACGGGTGGGGCATCCCGTTCACCGACGAGAAGGATCAGACCGCGTCGTATTCGGCCGACAACGTTCTCGACAAGGACGGTTCACTGAAGCTGGCCGTCGACGGTACCGGCGATCGTTCGGTTTCCTACCATTCGGCCGGCGGTATCAAGTTGTCCGACGCAGTCGGCAAGGCGATCGGCTTTGCCGAGCGCGCCGCCACGCCGACTGCGGCGTTCCAGCTCCGCCTCACCGGAACGACCGGCGGAAAGTTCGAGAACGGATTCACCACCCTGGTGTGGGTCCCGGGACCCGACGCCACGCCGACGGCTGACGGCGGCGTTCACGCGGATCTCCAGAAGGGCGTGTGGTGGAGCACTCAGAACATCGACGGCGCCAAGGACCGCGTGTCAGTGCCTTTGGCTGACATCGTCGCCGCGAACCCGAACGCGGTAGTCGACCACTACGGCGTCAGTGTGGGCACCGGTTCCGCCGCCACGTCGACGCTGGTCGATGCAGTGCAGTTCAACGGATGCACCACCAACTTCGCGAAGAAGGATCCGGCTTCGGGAACGGGTTCGCTGGGCGACGTCTTCGGCAGCCTGTTCGGTAGCTAGTCGCTGGTAAGAGCTCTGGTAGGAGTTACTTCCACCAGTCATCGAGGGGTGTGACCGGCACCGTGCGCTTGTGACGAGTGTTGGTGAACATCTTCTCGAGCTTCTCGGCTACCTCGGAGGAAACGTCCTTTCCTTCGAGGTAGTCGTCTATCTGTGAGTACGTGACGCCGAGGGCAACTTCGTCGGGTAGCGCGGGTCGGTCGTCCTCGAGGTCGGCGGTCGGCACCTTGCGCCACGTGCTCTCGGGTGCGCCCAATTCCTGCAGCAATGCAGCGCCCTGGCGTTTGCTCAAGCCGGTGAGCGGCGTGATGTCGACACCGCCGTCACCGAATTTCGTGAAGAAGCCGGTAATCGCTTCTGCGGCGTGGTCGGTACCGATCACGAGGTAGCCGAGCTGACCGGCAATCGAGTACTGGATGACCATTCGTTCGCGCGCCTTGATGTTGCCGCGGACGAAGTCGCGTAGTTCGCCGTTTCCCAGCGCCTCGGAGGCCTCACGGGCCGTGGCGTCGGCGCCAGGCTTGACGTTGACCGTGAGAGAGCGGTCCGGCTTGATGAAGCCGAGCGCGATCTGAGCGTCGGATTCGTCGGCCTGAGCGCCATAGGGGAGTCGAACGGCGACGAACTCGGCCTCGTGGCCTTCTTCGCGAAGTTCCGTGACCGCGCGTTGGGCGAGGGCTCCGGCGAGCGTGCTGTCCTGACCGCCGCTGATTCCCAGAACGAACCCTTTGGCGGGGGTCGAGCGCACGTAGTCCTTCAGGAACTGGACTCGCGCGCGAACCTCCGCTGCGGCGTCGATTGTCGGCTTTGTGCCGAGTTCTTCGATGATGCTTTCACGCAGTGTGGCCATGAATGGACTCTAGCGATGTGAGCAGGCGCGTGCAGTGCCACCGTATCCGGGGCGGTACGGTCGCGCACATGAGTGCGAACAACGTTCTGGTGGTCAGTGCGACGAAGTCGGAAGCGGCATACGTGCCGCAAGGATACGAACTGCTGATCACGGGGATTGGAAAGGTCAGTGCTGCAACAGCAGTCGCCTCTGCTCTCGCGCGGTACGAGCGGGATGATCTGCCGCTGGTCGTCAACATCGGGACAGCCGGTGCGCTGCACGCGCACCACGGCGGCCTCTATGTTCCCGGCGTCGTCATCAATCACGACATCAGCAGCACCGCGATCCGAGCGCTGGGGCACGACGTCGCGGACCGTTTGGTGCTCGCCGGCGGTGACGACTCGGTGTTGGCGACCGGCGACGCATTCATCGCCGACGCTGCAACCCGGGACGCCCTTGCGCAGCGAGCCGATCTGGTCGACATGGAGGGATTTGCCATCGCATTCGCCGCGCAGGCAGCGGGTGCTACCTGCCGACTCGTCAAACACGTCAGCGATCACGCGGACGACTCGGCCTTGGACTGGCCCGCGATGATCGATGCCAGCGCCCGCGAGTTGGGGCGCTGGCTGCTCGACAACGTCTGATCGAGCCTGCAGCGTCTGGTCAAGCCTGCGCAGTCAGTATCAATCCGGTGTCGTCGGGCTTGCGCAGGGTCAGCGTGTCGGCGTCGACGGTGTAGCTCACTTCGCCGTCGAGCACCGCCAGTATCTGGCGCTCGATGTCCATGTTCTCCTCGGGGCAAGCCATACGCGTGGTTGCCATCGGCGTGAACGTGACTGTGGTGTCGGACGTCTGGGCGCTTCCGGTCATGCGATTGCATCCGGTGCTCCCGCTGACCGAACCGTCTGCGGCAATCGTCAGTTCGGGAGCTGACGTCTCCAGAGCCAGGCTCGTACTGATCGCATCGGGACTGATGAGGGACGTGACAGTCCACGTCGTGCCCTGCAGCGGTCGATCCGGCGTGACGATTTTCTTGTCCTGCAGGGTGACTGTGGCGTCCTTCGATGTCAGGACGAGGGTGTCGCCGTCGAGGCTCCACGCCGGCGCGGCGGTCAGCAATGTTGTTGTCCAGGAGTCGGACTCGGCGATGCCGGGAGGGCAGCCCATCATGGTCGACGCCATGGTGCCGGTGGTCAGCGTGCCGTCGTTGAACTCGACCGAACCGTTTGCCGTGTTGCATCCGGCGCTCGCGGACACTCGACCGGCCTGGCTGAAGTCGAGAGTCAGCGGGCCGCCGCCGGGAATTTGTGTTCCATCCACGGAGGTCGAGATGAACACACGACCGGAGGGATCCGTCTTGTCTTCGGGGGAGTCGGACGAAGCGGAGCAACCACTTACCGCGGCGATGGTCAGGAGGCCGATGACGGCTGCAGCGATGCGCATGGGCTCACATTAAGTGGTGGGACGGATCTGGGGAGTCAACATCGAGTAACGCGCCGGGCAAGGTCTTCCCAGCCGGCCGCCAGGCGCTCGGTGGTCATCCCGAGATCGCGCACCTGATGAAGGACGAGCGACGCTTCGAGCGGTGCCAACAGTGCTGAAGCGAGCAGATCGAGGTCGCCCTCGACGCCGGCTCCTCGAAGAAGCCCGATGACGTGAGCGATGCCGAGAGCCCGGGCCGGACCGCCGAAGCGGTATTCAGGAGCGTTTTCCGCCGCTCGGAGGACTTCGCCCTGTACTTCCACCATGGCAATCCTGGCTCGTCCGAACGCGATGAGGCGCTCGATCGGCGGCGCGCCCGGACCCAACGGTGGGGGGCCGAACATGAATGCCTGCTGCAGTTCTCGCTCGGTGTGATCGAGCAGTGCCTGCATCAGTCCCGATCGATTGCCGAAGCGCCGAAAAACTGTGCCCTTGCCCACACCGGCCCGGCACGCGACAGCGTCCATCGTCACCGCGTCGACACCTCGCTCGGCAACGAGGAGGGCTGCGGCGTCGAGCAGAAGTACGCGGTTACGTGCTGCGTCACCGCGCTCGACCGGCGCGGCGCCGATCTGGGGGAGGGGGATTGCGCTCACGGGATCAGGTTACAGGGCCGGGGAATGTAAGTGGACCGCGGTCCGTTTAGTTGATATAACTTTCAACCGGAGCCACCAACCGCACCACTCTCGAAGGAAACTCGCTATGTCACAGACCAATGTTCTCGTTCTCGTCGGCAGCCTGCGCGCCGGATCCGTCAACCGCCAGCTTGCCGAGACAGCTGTGTCCGCCGCACCCGAGGGTGCCACGCTGACGGTCTTCGAAGGCCTCGCCGACGTCCCCTTCTACAACGAAGACATCGACGTCGAGGGTGCTTCCATCCCCGCTGTCGACGCACTGCGCTCCGCTGCGAGCGACGCGGACGCGTTCCTGCTCGTCACCCCCGAGTACAACGGCACCATTCCCGCAGTTCTGAAGAACGCCATCGACTGGATCTCGCGTCCGTACGGTGTCGGTGCAGTCAAGGACAAGGCTGTCGCAGTCATCAGCGCTTCGCCCAGCGGCAACGGCGCCAAGTGGGCACACGAAGACACCACCAAGGCGGTCCGTATCGCCGGCGGCAAGGTCGTCGAGGACACTGCACTGAGCATCGGTGGAACCGGCGCACTGTTCGGTGAGCTGCACCCGCGTGAGAACGCAGAGGTGCTCGCTCAGGTCTCCAAGGTCGTCTCCGACCTCGTCGACGCCGGCAAGCAGCTCGTCAACGCGTAATTCGTTTCACGAATGAGGGCCATGCCGGAAGGTGTGGTCCTCACTCGTATGCGCGCTAGAGCCCTTCGCGTTCCATCGCGTCGTCGACCGCGTCCCGAACCGACTCGAAATCCTTGCCGGCCATCATCGCTTCGCCCATCGCAGCATCGATACGGTCGGCGACGGCGGCGTACCGACGCTCCCAGTTCTCCTTGTCCTCCCGCCAGTAACCCATCACGTGCATGCGGGTTGCCGGGATTTCCCATGTTCGACGCAGGTGAGTGCGGATGCGTCTGGCGGCCGCGGCCTCGACTGCACACCAGATGTAGCCCTCGCCGGGGGGCAGGGGAGCGCCGGCCAATTCGGCGAGCAGCGAGTCCGATTCCTCGATCCATCGGTAGTGAGCGTCGGCGCGCGTCGTGAACGTCTGCTGTTCACTCGGCGCGGGTACCTGCGCGATGACGTGGATCGGTAGACCGTCGGGTGCTTCTTCGAGAATTCGCCCGATCGCGGGCAGAGCGGCGTGATCGGCGACCATCAGCAGCCAGTCGCAACCTGCCGGCGGCGTGAACCACCCGCTCGCCGTCGAGAGGTGAACGGTCTCGCCCGGTTGCGCAGTCGCGGCCCAGAGTGCCGCGCCGCCGTGGCCGTGGAGAACGAAGTCGATCTCCAGTTCGTTCTTCGACGGCTGCCAGCGCCGGACGGTGTAACTACGGGCGTGAGGGGGATCGAGGGGGAATCTGACGAGCACCCGTTCGTCGGGGCTCCCGCTCGTCTCGAAGTCGCTCAGGCCCTCCCCACCGAAGGTGATTCTGCGCATCAACGGTGTCACCTGCTGTGTTCTCGTCACGGTTGCCTCGTGGCGTGGAGCCTCGTCCTTCGGGGGTGTTTCCACGACGCTCATGGTAGGTCCGTGGCGCGGCTCCGAGAGGCTGGCGAGCACAAAAAGAAACTGTGACGCGCGACACGCCGACGCGCCGGGAAATGAAGGCGCTGAACTGGGGCGACCTGGGAATTCCAACGATGTGACTCACAACATCTCGCGTTATGTGTTTCTGTCGGCCACTAGGTGTAGTGTCTTGAGCACTGAGAGACCACAACGCGGAACGCCTCGAGCGAGACTCCGGCAATCGGTCGTATCGGTGCTGAACATCACTACATCGGCCTTTGTTGGCTAAGCGAAAGAGGGACTCTCATGAGCATCACCGTCTACACCAAGCCCGCTTGCGTTCAGTGCAATGCCACCTACCGCGCCCTGGACAAGGCCGGTCTCGAATACAACGTCATCGACATCACCGAGGATGCCGAAGCCCGCGACTACGTCATGGCTCTCGGGTACCTCCAGGCACCCATCGTGGTTGCCGGTGAAGATCACTGGTCGGGCTTCCGTCCCGATCGCATCAAGACCCTGACCGTCGCTGCTTGAAGCGCCGCAGTGTCGGCGGTGGACACCTCCGCCGACACATCTGAGTAGTTCCGGGCACCGTACAAGAAAATGGTGACAACCGATGACTTCGCTGGTCTATTTTTCCAGCGTGTCGGAGAACACCCACCGATTCGTTCAACGTCTCGGCCTGCCTGCGACACGTATACCTATCCATGACCGTGACGGCTCATTTCGTGTAGACGAGCCCTATGTGCTGATTCTGCCCACCTATGGTGGCGGGGTCACCGTGACAGGGCGCGACACCAGTTATGTACCGAAGCCGGTCATTCGTTTTTTGAACAATCCACACAACAGGTCGTTGATCAGAGCAGTGATCGCGGCGGGAAACACCAATTTCGGTGAGTCCTTTTGCTATGCAGGAAACATCATTTCCCAGAAATGCCACGTTCCTTTTCTGTACCGGTTCGAACTCATGGGCACTGCCGAGGACGTCGACCGGGTACGAGAAGGCTTGGGGGAGTTCTGGAATCATCTCGAAACAGAGAAGGAGCACGGGCAGTGGCGCCAACCATCACTGACACGATCGCGGCAGGAAGCGTAGAGCGTGATGCGCGCGGCGGCGATTCCACCAACGGTCTCGACTACCACGCACTCAACGCCATGCTCAACCTGTACGGCGCCAACGGTGAGATCCAGTTCGAGATGGATGTCGCTGCAGCCCGTCAGTACTTCTTGCAGCACGTCAACCAGAACACCGTGTTCTTCCACAACCTCGACGAGAAGCTGGACTACCTCGTCGAGGAAAACTATTACGAGCCCGAGGTTCTCGATCAGTACTCACGTACTTTCGTGAAGTTCCTGATCGATCACGCGTACGCCAAGAAGTTCCGCTTCCCGACGTTCCTGGGTGCATTCAAGTACTACACCTCCTACACGCTCAAGACCTTCGACGGTAAGCGCTACCTAGAGCGTTTCGAAGATCGTGTCTGCATGGTTGCGCTCACCCTGGCCGCAGGCAACGAAGACCTGGCCGTCGAACTCGTCGACGAGATCATCGCCGGACGCTTCCAGCCCGCCACCCCGACGTTCCTGAACTCGGGCAAGAAGCAGCGCGGTGAGCCCGTGTCCTGCTTCCTGCTTCGTATCGAAGACAACATGGAGTCCATCGGTCGCTCCATCAACTCGGCACTGCAGCTGTCCAAGCGCGGTGGCGGAGTTGCCTTGCTGCTCACCAACGTTCGTGAGCACGGCGCCCCGATCAAGAAGATCGAGAACCAGAGTTCGGGTGTCATCCCGATCATGAAGCTTCTCGAGGACTCGTTCTCCTACGCCAACCAGTTGGGTGCGCGTCAGGGCGCCGGTGCTGTGTACCTGCATGCGCACCACCCCGACATCTACCGGTTCCTCGACACCAAGCGTGAGAACGCCGACGAGAAGATCCGTATCAAGACGCTCTCACTCGGCGTCGTGATCCCGGACATCACGTTCGAACTGGCGAAGAAGAACGAGGACATGTACCTGTTCTCGCCGTACGACGTCGAGCGCATCTACGGAGTTCCGTTCTCCGACATCAACGTCTCCGAGAAGTACTACGAGATGGTCGACGACAAGCGAATTCGCAAGTCCAAGATCAAAGCTCGCGAGTTCTTCCAGACCGTCGCCGAATTGCAGTTCGAATCGGGCTACCCCTACATCATGTTCGAGGACACGGTGAACCGGGCGAACCCGATCGAGGGCAAGATCACGCACTCGAACCTGTGCTCGGAGATCCTGCAGGTTTCGACGCCTTCACTGTTCAACGACGACCTGTCCTACTCGAAGGTCGGCAAGGACATCTCCTGCAACCTGGGTTCTCTGAACATCGCGAAGACCATGGACTCGCCCGACTTCGCCAAGACCATCGAAGTGTCGATCCGCGGATTGACGGCGGTGTCCGACCAGACGCACATCTACTCGGTGCCGTCGATCGAGCAGGGCAACAACGACTCTCACGCCATCGGCCTCGGTCAGATGAACCTGCACGGATACCTCGCTCGTGAGCGGATCTTCTACGGCAGCGAAGAAGGCATCGACTTCACGAACATCTACTTCTACACCGTGCTGTTCCACGCACTGCGTGCGTCGAACAAGATCGCCATCGAGCGCGGCTCGTACTTCAAGGGTTTCCCGGAGTCGAAGTACGCCTCGGGTGAATTCTTCGACAAGTACACCGACCAGGCTTGGGAGCCTGCAACCGACAAGGTTCGCGGACTCTTCGCCGATGCGAAGCTGCACATCCCCACCCAGGACGACTGGCGTGAGCTGAAGGCTTCGGTTCAGAAGCACGGTATCTACAACCAGAACCTTCAGGCCGTCCCGCCGACCGGCTCGATCTCGTACATCAACTACTCCACCAGCTCCATCCACCCGGTGGCGTCGAAGATCGAGATCCGCAAGGAAGGCAAGATCGGCCGCGTCTACTACCCGGCGCCCTACCTGACCAACGACAACCTGGAGTACTACCAGGATGCCTACGAAATCGGGTACGAGAAGATCGTCGACACCTATGCTGCCGCAACGCAACACGTCGACCAGGGCCTGTCGCTGACGCTGTTCTTCAAGGACACCGCAACCACCCGCGACATCAACAAGGCGCAGATCTACGCGTGGCGTAAGGGCATCAAGACGCTGTACTACATCCGTCTGCGTCAGATGGCACTCGAAGGCACCGAGGTCGAGGGCTGCGTTTCCTGCATGCTGTAGAGGCTCCGCCCCCGTGCGCCTTTTCGGTAGTGGTTACTACCGAAAAGGCGCACAGGGGTATCAGGCCGGCGGACGGCCGGGACCGTGCATCTTGCCGGCATTCTTCGGCATACGACCGTGTTCGGTGAGTGCGCGCCGAAGGAGAAACTCGATCTGGGCGTTGGTACTTCGGAGATCGTCGGCCGCCCAGCGGGCAAGCGCGTCGTGCACCGCAGGATCCAACCGAAGCAGGATCTTCTTACGCTCCGATCTCGGAGCTGGATCCGTGGCCATGTGGCCTTTCCTTTACTGGTAGAGCGAACCGGTGTTGAGCACCGGTTGTGCGTCGCGGTCGCCGCACAGCACGACCAGAAGGTTACTGATCATCGTGGCCTTGCGTTCCTCGTCGAGTTCGACGACGTGCTTTTCCTCGAGCTGCTTGAGTGCCATGTCGACCATGGACACCGCACCTTCGACGATTTGCTTGCGGGCGGCGATCACTGCACCCGCTTGCTGGCGCCGAAGCATCGCGCTGGCGATCTCCGGTGCATACGAGAGCCGGTTGATGCGTGTCTCGATAACTTCGACACCCGCAGCACGTACGCGGGCGTGAACCTCCTCCGACAAGGTGGTGGTGATGATATCGGCGTTCTCGCGCAACGAGACTCGGCCTTCGGCGTCGTACGGGTAGCTACCGGCGATATGGCGGACGGCCGCCTCGGTCTGTACGGAGACGAACTCCTCGTAATCGTCCACCTGGAACGAGGCGAGCGCTGTGTCGGCCACCTGCCAGACGACCACCGCCGAGATCTCGATGGGATTGCCGTCGGCGTCGTTCACTTTCGCCTGACCGGTCTCATGGTTTCGGATGCGCGTCGAGATCGATCGACGGACCGTCAGCGGGTTTGTCCATCGCAGTCCCGGCGTGCGCAAGGTGCCGCTGTACGAGCTTCCGAGAAGTTGCAGAACTCGGGCTTGATTCGGTTGCACCAAGGTCAGGCCCATCAGGAGGGGGAGTGACGCGATGAACAGCACCACTCCGACCGGAATCAGGGCGAAGAGTCCCAGAACTCCGCCAACGACGGACAGCGCGATTCCGGCCAGGAAGAGAAGGACGCCGCCGAGGAGCATCCAGCTGCCGGACAGGTCCCAGCCTGGGCGTTCGGCGATCGTTGTGGTGGCGACACCGGTCGGTTTCTCGGCCACGGTGGGTGTGCTGGTCATGCGAGACTCGCTTTCCATCGGTAAGTGATATTTAATTGATATCACATTTTTTGTACTCGTGGAGGGGCGCGTGCGACACATGTTGTTGTGTTGGCATCGCGGACCCGACACAACGGGTAGTGTTCAGGCAAGCCAACATTCGGCAGTATCTCTCTCGCTAGGTAGGAATTATGGTCAAGCTGGTCAGTCGCGTTTCCGCCATTAACTGGAATCGCGTCCAGGACGAGAAGGACGCCGAGGTATGGGATCGCCTCGTCAGCAACTTCTGGCTGCCCGAAAAGGTGCCGGTCTCCAACGACATCCCGTCCTGGGGAACGCTGACCGCGCAGGAGCAGCAGCTCACCATGCGCGTCTTCACGGGCCTGACGCTGCTCGACACCATCCAGGGAACCGTCGGCGCCGTCAGCCTCATCCCGGACGCGATCACTCCCCACGAAGAAGCGGTGTACACCAACATCGCCTTCATGGAATCGGTGCACGCGAAGAGCTACAGCTCTATCTTCTCGACGCTGTGCTCCACCCCCGACATCGACGACGCGTTCCGCTGGTCGGAGGAGAACCCCAACCTGCAGCGCAAGGCGCAGATCGTTCTCGACTACTACAACGGCGAGTCGCCGCTCAAGCGCAAGGTCGCATCGACGCTCCTCGAGAGCTTCCTCTTCTACTCCGGCTTCTACCTGCCGATGTACTGGTCCTCGCGAGCCAAGCTCACCAACACCGCAGACCTCATCCGCCTCATCATCCGCGACGAGGCCGTGCACGGGTACTACATCGGCTACAAGTACCAGAAGGGCCTCGAACAGCTCACCGAGGCCGAGCGTGAAGAGCTCAAGAACTACACGTTCGAGTTGCTCTTCGAGCTCTACGAGAACGAGGTCGACTACACCCAGGACCTCTACGACGGCGTCGGTCTGACCGAGGATGTCAAGAAGTTCCTGCGCTACAACGCCAACAAGGCGCTCAACAATCTCGGCTACGAAGGCCTCTTCCCGAAGGACGAGACGGACGTCAATCCGGCTATCCTGTCGGCACTTTCACCGAATGCGGACGAGAATCACGACTTCTTCTCCGGCTCGGGTAGCTCCTACGTCATCGGCAAAGCCGTCAACACCGAAGACGACGACTGGGATTTCTAGAGAGCGACCTACACGCCGAAGCCCGACTCCTGCACACGCGGGAATCGGGCTTCGGCCGTGTATTGGGAGCGGACTAGCGCTGAAACCACGCTTCCGGCTTGTCCAGCAACGCTTTTGCGAGGCGCAGACGCGAGGTTTCCGTCATGTCCGAAGGCAGTGCGCTCGGCGCGAACCACGCGACCTCGAGGTTTTCGTCGTCCGCCACGTGTGCATCTCCGCCGGTCCACCTGGCCAGGAAACACACGTCGAGGTACTGAGTCACGTCGCCGTTGGGGTACGTAATGGGCTCTGTGACATCGACACTCGTGATCCGAATCAATTCGGCGTCGACGCCGGTTTCTTCCTTCGCCTCGCGCACCGCCGCCGCCGACGGTTCCTCCCCAGGCTCGAGAACGCCGGACACGACGGCCCACTGACCGTTGTCGGCGCGGCGGGTGAGCAGGATCCGGCCGTCGTCGTCGCGGATCACGACGCTCACTCCGGACAGCCAGAGCGGCGCATGACCGACCTTCTCGCGCAAAGCGACAATGAATTCCGGGATCGGCATGATCAGAACCCGACCGTCACAGTTGTGGCGAGCCGCTTCGAATGTCGGAGTTGTGGTTCGTCCCAGTCAGCTCGCATATCCGTTCAAGGTTCCCTTCAAGTCCGCCAATACGGCGCGGGCGGCAGTCATCCCGTTTCCGTTCCAGATGTCGTCTTCAGCGACGAACACACGCCGGTCGGTGGCGGCGGCGAGGTCCTGCCACTGGTCGCTCTTCATGATCTCGGTGCCGTAGGTACGGCCGTTCGGCCCGTCGAAGAGGACGTAGATCAAGTCACCTTCGGCGACGCTGAGATCGTCGGCCGGAATCGGTGCCGTGGTCGCATCGGTCAATCGCTGCGCCGGTGGGCGCCGGACGCCGACGTCGCTGAGGATCTGTCCGGCGAAGGATGCAGGGCCCTCGATCTGTAGGTCCTTCGAACCGAACCGAACCACTGATGCCTGCGTCTGCGATGCATTCAATGCGTCGCCGAGCTGCACGACGTCCTGCTGGTAGCGGTCGAGCTCCGTCGCAGCCGCGGACGAACGGCCCAGTGCCTGGCCGGCGAGGGCGAACTGCGCTTTCCAGTACACGGGATCCGAGCCCGCGAACACGGTGGGGGCGATGGCGTCGAGTTGCCCGTACAAGCCGTCGGACGCCGGACTGGACCCGAGGATCAAGTCCGGCGCGGCGGCCTTCACGGCGTTGACGTCAGGTGCGCTCACGGGGCCGACACTCGGAATCTCCGAGATGCCGAAACCCAGGTACGACGGTTGAGGCGAGTCGACACCGGTTGCGGCGCCCACTACCCGCTCCCACAGACCGAGGGCGCACACGGCGTCCATCGAGACACTGTCGAGGACCACGATCCGTTGGGGATCGGAAGGAACCTCGGTTTCACCCGCAGTGTGTACGACTCGACGCTTCACCCCGGGGCCCGCTCCCGGGTCGGCTTGCGTCGGCGTCGGGCACGCGGTGGCGGTGTCGCGTTCGATGCCCATCACGCCGGCACCGGCGATCGACGTAGTGGTCCGGACGATGGTGCTCGCCGGATCGTCCGACGAGTCGGACGAGCAACCACCGAGGACGAGCATCGTGGCGGTGATCCCCAGGATCGAGACACGACGAACGGACGTGCGGGCGGTCGTGCGTGAGAGAACAGACGTGCGTGAGAGAACAGACGTGCGTGAGAGAACAGACAAGTCGACGGCTTCCTGTGTGAGCGGGCGCCGTTCAGGTTAGCTGTTCGACTCAGCTGTTCTGCTTGTCCACCTCGAACGTGTCCGAGAGGTCGTCGAGGATCATGTGGGCGCCCTGGATGCTGACCGGCGACATCCAACGTGAATCGTCCACGTCCACCTTGCGTCCTCGAAGCGTCTGCCACAGCGGGCTCTCGAGGAACGGCTTCGCAGCTTCGGCGCTCTTGCCCTCGGCGTCCTGCCAGGTGCTGATGAAGATGACGTCCGCGTCGGCTTCGTTGATCAGCTCGGGGCTGATCTTCATCATGATGTTGCCGGCATCGGCGGGGTCAGGTCCCTGGTTGTCCGGGCGCTTCAATCCGGCGTCCTGAAGAACGATGCCGCTGAACGAGGTGGTGCGGTAGAGACGTGCGGTCGGTTCACCGGCGAACCGGACTACCGAGATGACCGGGTTGTTCGCCTTCTCGTTGATTTCCTTGCCGACGGCAGCCGCGCGTGTTTCGTATTCGGTGATCTTCGCCTCGGCCAGCGATTCCTTGCCCAGCGCTTCACCGACTACGCGGATGTTGTCCTTCCACGTCGGACCGGTCGTCTGGGTGAAGACGGTGGGCGCGATTGCGGAGAGCTGCTCGTAGTTCTTCCCGTCGCGGACCTCGGCGGAGATGATGAGGTCCGGCTGCAGTGCGGCGATCTTCTCGAGGCTTGCACTGCTGACCGTGCCGACCGAGACGGCGTCCGCGGCGAATTCCTCTCGGGAGGATCCGAGGTAGTCGGGCAGACCGGGCTCGCGGTAGTCGACGTAGCCGACGAGCGGGGATTCGAGGAGAAGGACGGCGTCGGTGAAGCTGTTGTCGAGCGCGACGATCCGCTGGGGTGCGGCCGGGATTTCGGTGCTTCCGCGGAAGTGCTCGACGGTACGGGGAAATGCGCCCGACTCGGTCGAGTTGGTGTTTGCAGCGGGCTCGTCGTTACTCGAGCACGCTGGAACGACCAAGGCGATCGAAGCTGCGACCGCTACCAGCGCGGCCCGGCGGGGAAAGAATTTCACTGATTGGCTCCTGAGATGAGTTAGGCGAGGGTGACCTTATCAGTGGAGGGGTTGGCCGAAAACGGACACCGACCGAATTCTTCGACGCGCACGACACGCCGATTCGGAAGTGGGTTCGGACTCCCGGGGGAACATAAACCGCAGGTCGTTCGTTCGGTGCCGTGAAAAACGGATGCTCGAGTACGACGCAGAGTAGGACCGGGTCGCGGTGCCTCGGAGTCACGGTCTACGATTCGATGAGCGCAAGCCAGAAGCCGTTGTCCGCAGCCCGGGCGACGGACCCTGCGGGCGCAACCAAGGGCTCTTTGACGGAGTCTGCGGAGCGACCAAAGGCACATTCAGGAGGATCAGTGACTGCCGTAGCGCCCCAGCCAGTCCCCACGATAGCGCCGGCCAGGCCTTACCCGCCGCGGCAGGGACCCAAGGGCTCATTCATTTTCAAGATGATCACGACCACCGATCCCAAGGTGCTCGGAATCATGTACTTGGCGACTTCCATCGCCTTCTTCCTCATCGGTGGCCTCATGGCGCTGATGATGCGTGCCGAACTTGCTGTACCCGGCATGCAGTTCCTTTCCAACGAACAGTTCAACCAGCTGTTCACCATGCACGGCACGATCATGCTGCTGCTGTACGCGACCCCGATCGTCTTCGGCTTCGCGAACTACATTCTTCCGCTCCAGATCGGTGCACCCGACGTCGCGTTCCCGCGCCTGAACGCGTTCAGCTACTGGCTGTACCTGTTCGGTGCGATCATCACGACAGCCGGATTCGTCACGCCCGGTGGCGCAGCAGACTTCGGTTGGACGGCATACACGCCGCTGACCAGCGCGCTGCACAGCCCCGGCGTCGGCG
Organism: Rhodococcus sp. C-2; assembly: GCF_027854095.1. Taxonomy (NCBI): domain Bacteria; kingdom Bacillati; phylum Actinomycetota; class Actinomycetes; order Mycobacteriales; family Nocardiaceae; genus Rhodococcus; species Rhodococcus sp. C-2. The sequence continues at coordinate 455,846 of NZ_JAQGFI010000004.1, forward strand.
CCGACCTGTGGGTCTTGGGTCTGGCCGTCGCCGGCCTCGGCACCATCCTCGGTGGCGTCAACATGGTCACCACCGTGATCTGCCTGCGCGCACCCGGTATGACCATGTTCCGCATGCCGATCTTCACCTGGAACATCTTCATCACCAGCATCCTGATCCTGCTGGCGTTCCCGCTGCTGACCGCTGCATTCATGGGCTTGTTCGTCGACCGCCATCTCGGTGGGCACATCTTCGACCCGGCAACGGGCGGTGTGCTCCTGTGGCAGCACCTGTTCTGGTTCTTCGGTCACCCCGAGGTGTACATCATCGCGCTGCCGTTCTTCGGCATCGTCTCGGAGATCTTCCCGGTCTTCAGCCGTAAGCCGATCTTCGGCTACAGCGGCCTGGTGTACGCAACGTTGGCCATCGCCGCTCTGTCGATCGCAGTGTGGGCCCACCACATGTACGCAACCGGCGCTGTTCTCCTGCCGTACTTCTCGTTCATGACGTTCCTGATCGCCGTGCCGACAGGTGTGAAGATCTTCAACTGGATCGGCACGATGTGGAAGGGGCAGTTGACCTTCGAATCGCCGATGCTGTTCTCGATCGGCTTCCTGATCACCTTCCTCTTCGGTGGTCTGTCGGGTGTCATCCTCGCGAGCCCGCCGCTCGACTTCCACGTCACGGACAGCTACTTCGTCGTCGCCCACTTCCACTACGTGGTCTTCGGCACGGTCGTGTTCGCCACGTACGCCGGTATCTACTTCTGGTTCCCGAAGATGACCGGTCGCATGATGGACGAGCGTCTCGGCAAGTGGCACTTCTGGACCACGTTCGTCGGTTTCCACGGCACGTTCCTCGTTCAGCACTGGCTCGGTGCCGAAGGTATGCCGCGTCGTTACGCCGACTACCTACCCTCGGACGGGTTCACGGTTCTGAACTCGGTGTCCACGATCTTTGCCTTCGTACTCGGTGCCTCGACGCTTCCGTTCATCTGGAACGTCTTCAAGAGCTACCGCTACGGCGAAGTTGTCACCGTCGACGATCCGTGGGGTTACGGAAACTCGCTGGAGTGGGCAACCACCTGCCCGCCGCCGCGTCACAACTTCACCGAGTTGCCGCGCATCCGTAGCGAGCGTCCGGCGTTCGAGCTGCACTACCCGCACATGGTGGAGCGGATGCGCGCGGAAGCGCACGTCGGCCCCGGCCACGGTGGGAAGAACGCCAGCACCGTGCTCGAAGATGCTCGTCACGAGCCGCTCACGGTCGGGGACGAAGGCGACCCCGGAACCGACAGCCGCTCCTGAGCGAAGTAACACACTGAAGTAATCAGCGAAGGCCCCGCCCGAGTAACGGGTGGGGCCTTTCGCTTGGCACAATAGTGACGATCAAGACGCGAACGAAGAAACGATCGGAGTTTTCGGTGGGTGCCTCTGACACCACTGTTCTGGTGACTGTGACCGGGCCGGACCGCCCTGGCGTCACCTCGGTACTGTTCGCGGCGCTGTCGCGGCACGATGTGCGTCTACTCGACGTGGAGCAGGTGGTGATTCGAGGTCGACTGACACTCGGTGTCATGGTTGCCTGCCCGAACGATCCCGAGGCGCTTCAGGAAGAACTCGAACAGGCGATGGCGACGGTCGGAATGAACGTCGACATCGAAATCGGTGCCGATCCCGGACGGCCCGCGGTGTCCACCCACGCGGTCGTTGTTCTCGGTAGCCCGGTCAATGCTCGCGCAATGCGATCGGTTGCACGCGAACTCGCGAAGCAGGGCGCAAACATCGATTCCATCCGTGGTGTCGCCGACTATCCGGTCACCGGTCTGGAACTCAGCGTCAGCGCGGCCGATACGGCCGACGGCGACGCGAAGCTGCGCACCGGACTCGCCGAGGTCGCCGCACTCGAAAACGTCGACATCGCGGTCGAGCGCGCAGGTCTCGCTCGCCGGGCCAAGCGTCTGATCGTGTTCGACGTGGACTCGACGCTCGTCCAGGGCGAGGTCATCGAGATGCTCGCCGCGAAGGCCGGCGTCGAGGACGAGGTCCGCGCCGTCACTGAAGCTGCGATGCGCGGCGAGATCGACTTCACCGAATCACTGCACCAGCGTGTGGCGACACTCGCCGGTCTCGACGCCTCCGTCATCGACGAGGTGGCAGAGAGCATCGAACTGACGCCGGGTGCGCGAACCACGATTCGCACCCTGCGCCGTCTCGGATTCCACTGCGGCGTAGTGTCGGGTGGCTTCCGGCAGGTCATCGAAGGTCTCGCACACGAACTCGAACTGGACTTCGTGCACGCCAACACCCTCGAAATCGTCGACGGCAAGCTGACCGGACGTGTGATCGGTGAAATCGTCGACCGCGCCGCGAAGGCCGTTGCGCTGCGCAAGTTCGCCGATCAGGTCGGTGTGCCGATGGAACAGACCGTCGCCGTCGGCGACGGTGCCAACGACATCGACATGCTCAACGCCGCGGGCCTGGGCGTGGCGTTCAACGCCAAGCCTGCGTTGCGGGAGGTCGCAGATGCTGCGTTGTCGCATCCCTTCCTCGACGCTGTGCTGTTCATTCTCGGTGTGACCCGCGACGAGGTCGAGGCTGCGGACGCCGTCGACGGTGGCGTGCGACGCGTACCGATTCCATGAGTTCCGATCCAGCATTCAGTTCCGATCCAGCTGTGATGTCCGGCCCCGATTCGCGCTGGCGCGAGCGCCACGCGGTGCTGGCTGCTGGGTACGGAGGGCGAGACGATCCCGCGGATCCGGCGCTGGTGTTGGCGATGCCGATCGTTCTGCACATTCCGAAGGCAGACCCGCCCAAGCGCACCGCACTGCTCGAGGCTGCGGCAACGGCGGCTGTGGCGCTGTGTCTGGACGAACGCGTCGGGTTCACCGAAGACGGGGAACCCGGCCCCTGGCACGAGGACTATTCGGCGTGGGTGGGTGCCCGGATTCGGAAGGTGTCTCGTCGAGCGCGAGGAGCGCAGTGGCTCGCCGCGCAGGAGGTACCGGGAATCACCGTCGATGTGGATGGCGCGCAGGCGCGGGCTCTGGTTCCCGGGCCGGTCGGAGAACTGGACCCGCGAATCAAGAAGTTGCAGATCGGTGGGACCGATCTCGAGCACGACGAGCCTGGCCCGCCGGAGCCTGGTCTTCCGGTGCTGTGGATCGACTCGGCGCTCGAGATGACGGTTGGCAAGGCTTCGGCACAGGTCGGGCATGCCTCGATGTTGTTGGCGGCGGCCATGTCCGAGAAACAGTGCTGGGCCTGGGCGCAGAACGACTTTCGCTGCTCAGTGCGCGACGCGAGCCCGGAACAGTGGGCCGAAGCAGTAGTTCGGCTGAAGAAGTCGGAGGCCGTCGCGGTTCGTGACGCTGGTTTCACGGAAGTGGCACCAGGCTCCATGACAGTCATCGCGGTTCCGTAGAGACGTAACCGACCAGTCCAGTATCGGTAACTTGGCTATGGATGAACAGTCCAGTGGCCTTCAAGATGGTCGAGTGTTGATACGGAGATTCGCCTCGCTGTTCGTCGGTCTGTGGTTGTACGGCTTCTCGATGGCCATGATGATCACGGCCGGTCTTGGTCTGGATCCCTGGGACGTGTTTCATCAGGGTGTGGCCGAGCACGTTTCGCTCAGTTTCGGCGTGATCACTGCGATTACCGGTGCGGTGGTACTGCTGCTCTGGATTCCGATCCGTCAGCGGCCGGGATTCGGAACGGTCGCCAATGTCGTTGTAATTGCCATCTCGGTGGATACCTCACTGGCCTTCTTGCCGGTCTTTGATTCCATGCCAGTTCGAGCCGTGATCATGGTCGCGGGAATCCTCCTCAACGGACTGGCCAGCGTTCTCTACATCGGCGCGGGCATGGGGCCGGGCCCCCGCGACGGATTGATGACCGGACTGGTCGCTCGCACAGGTCTGTCGGTCAGGCTCGTGCGTACCAGCATCGAGATCGCGGTCCTCGCTACCGGATGGCTCCTCGGTGGAACGGTTGGCATCGGAACCGTGTTGTACGCCTTCGGGATCGGGCCGACCATTCAATTCCTGATCAAGTTGCTGCCGGATTCCATGACAGCAGCGGTTACCGGAGGCCGTGTCACGGAACGTAAGGCCAAGACCGTGGGTCCGGTCAGCGAAATCTCGGTGCCGACGGGAACTTCGGCCGTGGAGGCAGGTTCGCCGGTCGGTGACGCCGAATCGAACGATGCAGTCAAGGTGCCGTCGAACCATTCCGGAGTGCCGACGGTGACCTGAACCGGTCCACCGGAATGCAGGATCAGGAGCCAACTGTCGTCACCGAGTGGGCGCCCGGTTCGAGTGTGAGACCGAACGTCGGCTCCGTCGATCCAGGCCTGCAGCGTTCGGTGACTCTCGTCGTGCCATGCGGTGTCGTCGAACTCGACGCCGGCAGCGTCGAACCAGACGAGGTCCGGGTGCTCCAGTCTTCTTCTGCCTTCGAAGAATTCGGGCTGACGCAACGCCGGTGCTGCTCGGCGTAATCCGAACGCTCGGGAGACGAACTGCACCAACGACTGATCGGCCGCCGTCCAGCCCAGGGCCCACGAATCGGCGGGGGAGGCAAGTGTGGGAACACAATACGCGTTGTTGTTTCCGCCGAGACTGTGGCCGAACTCGTCTCCGGCGGTGAGCATCGGTGTGCCTGTCGACAGCACGAGCGTGGCCAGTAGCGCCCGTACATGACGTGCCCTGGCGTCCTGAATCTCGGGATCGCTGCTCGGGCCTTCGATTCCGTGGTTGAACGAATCGTTGTGATCGGCGCCGTCACGATTGTCTTCACCGTTGGCTTCGTTGTGCTTGTGGTTGTACGCGACCAGATCGGCGGCGGTGAACCCGTCGTGCGCTGTGACGAAGTTGATCGACGCCCAGGGGCGACGGCCGCTGCCGGCAAAGATGTCCTCGGAACCGGCGAGGCGCGACGCGACCTTCCGGACGCTGGATCCTCCGTTCCAGAACTGGCGAATGGTGCTGCGGTACTTGTCGTTCCATTCGGACCACTGGAGTCCGAAGTTTCCGACCTGGTAACCGTCGGCCGTCGCATCCCACGGTTCGGCGATCAGCTTGCACCGAGTCAGTACCGGATCGGAGGAGATGGCGGACAGGATGGACGCCCGCTGGTCGAAGCCTCCGCCGCGCGGCCTACCCAACGCGCTCGCGAGATCGAATCGGAAGCCGTCGACACCCATTTCGGTGGCCCAGTAACGGAGGCTGTCGGTGATCATGCGGACGGCGATGGGGGAGCAGGCGTCGACCGTGTTGCCGCACCCGGTCAGGTCGATGTCGCGGCCGTCGCCGTCGAGAAGGTAATAGCCGGGGCCGTCCAAACCTCGCCAGCTGACACTGATTCCGTCGACACTCTGCTCGCAGGTGTGGTTGTAGACGACGTCGAGGACGACCTCGATGCCTGCCGCGTGTAGTGCGTCGACCATGATCCGGAACTCGGTGACTTCGCCGCCCGGAGTTGCCGCGTATCCGGGATGCGGGGCGAAGTACGACGCCGTCGAGTATCCCCAGTGGTTGCGCATCCCTCGCTCGCGGACGCTCTGTTCGGTCAGAAACGCCTGTACGGGAAGCAGTTCCACGGCAGTGACGCCGAGTGAGACGAGGTGATCGATCACGGCCGGTGCCGTCAGGCCGAGGTACGTTCCGCGGTGGGCGGCGGGTACTCCTGGATGACTGGCGGTGTACGCGCCCACATGCAGTTCGTAGATGACGCTTTCCTCCCACGGCGTCTCGAGGCGGGCTCCGGCGGGCGCGAGGCCGGGAGTCACCACGGACAGCGGCACGTGGCCGAGCGAGTCGACCGTCGACGGGTCGCCGAAGGGATCGTCGGCGTACGACAGGAGGGCACGGTGATCACCGAGATCCCCCTCGATGCGGCGCGCCCACGGATCGACGAGCAGCTTGTGTGGATTAAGTCTCAGCCCGGCGCGCGGATTCCACGGGCCGGACGCCCGAATTCCGTAACGCTGCCCCGCACCGATCCCGGAGATGATTCCGTGCCAGATTCCGTACGTGTGTTGCCGAAGTTCGACGCGATCTTCGTTTCCGTCCTGGTCGATCAGGCAGATGTGGACGCTCGACGCGGCCGGGGCGTGGACCGCGAACTGGGTTCCGGAGTCCACGATGTTGGCGCCGAGTGGGAACGGAGACCCGGGCGTCGGGGGGTGAGTTTCGATGAGAGGCGACACGCAAGATGATCCTGCCGTGAACGGCCGGAGAATGTGCGGGAAGATGTTCGGGTGCCGCTACCTGATCCAGATCTGCTCATCGATTTCGACAACGTACTCATCCGTCGGGGAGGGTCCACTCTCGTGGGGCCCGTCACCTGGAAAGTGGAGCTGGACGAGCGATGGGTGGTGCTCGGACCCAACGGTGCCGGCAAGACCTCGCTGCTGCGCATCGCGGCCGGTGAGACTTTCCCGACCAGTGGTTCTGCCCACCTCCTTGGCGAAGTGCTCGGCAAGGTCGACGTCAACGAGTTGCGCCCGCGAATCGGTTTGTCCTCGTCGTCGTTGGCGAACCGCGTGCCCGGCGACGAGAAGGTCAGCGACCTCGTCGTGTCGGCGGGCTACGCCGTTCTCGGTCGGTGGCGCGAGGAGTACGAATCCATGGACACCTCGCGCGCTGTGGAGATGCTCGAAAGCCTCGGCGCCGAGCACCTGGCGGATCGGACGTACGGGACGCTTTCCGAAGGCGAGCGCAAGCGCGTCCTCATCGCGCGAGCCTTGATGACCGATCCCGAACTTCTTCTCCTGGACGAGCCCGCCGCCGGGCTCGATCTCGGTGGACGTGAGGAACTTGTGGCCAGACTCGCCGAACTGGCTGCCGATCCGGACGCCCCGGCTACCGTTCTGATCACCCATCACGTCGAGGAAATCCCGCCGGGATTCACCCACGCACTCCTTCTCAAGGAAGGGGAGGTCGTCTCTCAGGGCCTTCTGGACGACGTCATCACCGCCGAAAATCTGAGCGCGGCATTCAGCCAGTCCATCAGCCTCGACAAGGCGGACGGCCGATACTTCGCGCGCCGCGCGAGACCGTCCGGAGCTCATCGCGCGTGAGCTTCAGTGGGACCTGAAATGCGGCCCAGATCACAGATCGCGTAGGTTCGCGAAGCATGGCTAACGAGAATGCAAACGCTGTCCCCGAGCCCAAGGATGCGTCGACCGTCATCTTGGTGCGCGATGCCGAATCCGGTATCGAGATCTTCCTGCTTCAACGAGTACAGGGGATGGCGTTTGCCGGGGGCATGACGGTATTCCCCGGCGGCGGCGTCGACAAGTCCGATGCGACGGCCGAGGTCGAGTGGGCCGGACCGTCGGTCGAGTGGTGGGCCGAGCGGTTCAGCACGGATGTTGCTCGGGCGAAGGCTCTCGTCTTGGCTGCGGTGCGGGAAACTTTCGAGGAGTGCGGTGTCCTGCTGGCCGGCCCCACGGCTGACACGGTCGTCGCGGACACGGCCGGCTATGCACAGGACCGAGTAGCTCTCGAAAAGCACGAGCTGTCGTTCAGCGATTTCCTGAAGAAGGAGAACCTGGTCCTGCGCACGGATCTGCTGCGGCCGTGGGCGAACTGGATCACGCCGGTGGGCGAGACCCGCCGCTACGACACGCGCTTCTTCGTCGCAGCGTCACCGACCGGACAGATCGCGGACGGGGTCACCTCCGAGGCCGCCGAGGTGCGTTGGCAGAGCCCGCAGGACGCGCTCGCGCATTGGCGGGAGGGTGGCAGCATCCTGTTGCCGCCGACGTGGAGTCAGCTGACCGAATTGGCCAAGTTCAGTTCGGTGGCGGAGATACTCGCAGCCGAGCCGGAGATTCCCGTCATCCTGCCTACGTTGATCACCGACGAGGAAACGCTGCGCGTCGAGTTCCCGAACCAGGACGGTTACTACGTCGCCGGGCCGCATCCGTGGTCGGTCAAGGCGGCAAAGTAACCTCTCGACCATGGCTGAATTTGTGACTCTCGAGGTTTCCGAAGGCATCGGCACCATCCGTCTGGCGCGTCCGCCCATGAACGCTCTGAACCGTCAGGTTCAGGACGAGTTGGCTGCTGCCGCACACGCTGCGACCGTCGACAAGGCAGTCAAGGCCGTCATCGTCTACGGCGGCGAGAAAGTCTTCGCAGCCGGTGCCGACGTCAAGGAAATGGCCGAGATGGATTACGGCCAGATCCGTGACGCGATCGGCGGCATGCAGGCCGGACTCGGTGCCGTGGCGTCCATCCCGAAGCCGACCGTTGCCGCGATCACCGGATACGCACTCGGCGGTGGACTCGAAGTTGCACTCTCGGCCGATCGCCGGATCGTCGGAGACAATGCCAAGCTCGGAGTTCCGGAGATTCTGCTCGGAATCATTCCCGGTGGCGGCGGAACGCAGCGTCTGGCTCGTCTGATCGGTCCGGCCAAGGCCAAGGATCTGGTCTTCACCGGCCGTTTCGTCGGGGCTGACGAGGCGTTGGCCATCGGTTTGGTCGACGAGGTCGTCGCTCCCGACGACGTGTACACCGCGGCCCGGACATGGGCCTCGCAGTTCGTCGGGGGAGCGTCACGTGCGTTGGCTGCTGCCAAGGCGGCCATCGACGAGGGTCTGAACACCGACCTGGAATCCGGGCTCAAGATCGAGCAGCATCTGTTCGCCGGATTGTTCGCGACCAAGGATCAGGCGATCGGCATGGAGTCGTTCATCGCCAACGGTCCGGGCAAGGCCGAGTTCACGGGCGAGTAGGCTCCCCTAAACTAGAACTTGTTCATCTCTTACCAGCGAGTAGGATAGCCGCCATGACAGCCAGCCCGAATGACGACGCAACCGTCACGCCGCCCGCCGCTACCGACACCTCGGTAGTCGACCCCGCGCCGCGGCCGCACGCCACGGCCGAAGAGGTCGAGGCCGCTCGTAAGGACACCAAGCTCGCCCAGGTGCTCTACCACGACTGGGAAGCCGAAACCTACGACGACAAGTGGTCCATCTCGTACGACGAGCGCTGCATCGACTACGCACGTGGTCGTTTCGACGCCGTCGCGGGCGATCAGCCGCTCCCGTACGAGCGCGCGCTCGAACTCGGTTGTGGCACCGGATTCTTCCTCCTGAACCTGATGCAGGGTGGAGTCGCCAAGACCGGTTCGGTCACCGACCTCTCGCCCGGCATGGTCAAGGTCGCACTGCGCAATGCCGAAAGCCTCGGCCTTCCGGTCGACGGCCGTGTTGCCGATGCCGAGACCATTCCGTACGAGGACAACACCTTCGACCTGGTGGTCGGCCACGCCGTGCTGCACCACATTCCGGACGTCGAGAAGTCGCTGCGTGAGGTCCTTCGTGTCCTCAAGCCCGGCGGACGTTTCGTCTTCGCCGGTGAGCCCACCACTGTCGGCAACTTCTACGCTCGCTGGCTCGGCCGCGCGACGTGGGAAGCAACCACGCGCGTGACCAAGCTGCCGTTCCTCGCAGACTGGCGTCGCCCGCAAGAGGAACTCGACGAGTCTTCTCGTGCAGCAGCTCTCGAGGCTGTCGTCGACATCCACACGTTCGACCCCACCGACCTCGAGAACATGGCGAAGTCTGCGGGCGCCGATCAGGTCCACGCTGCCACCGAGGAATTCGCCGCGGCGCTTCTCGGCTGGCCTGTCCGTACTTTCGAAGCGGCTGTTCCGCCGGAGAAGCTCGGTTGGGGCTGGGGGCGTTTCGCTTTCGGTGGTTGGAAGACACTCAGCTGGGTCGACGAGAAGGTGCTCCGCCACGTCGTTCCTCGCGGATTCTTCTACAACGTCATGATCACCGGCGTGAAGCCCGGCAACTGAATTGGGTTATGACTTCACCCTCGGCGACGTCGACTATCTCGGAAGTGATTCCGGCGTAGCTGCCTTGGCCGAGGTGGATCAGCTCGAACTGTCCACGCGTACGCGTCTGGCCGACATCGGCCGGGCGCGTACGCGTTTCGGTGATCACATGCCTGCGCTCGTGGACACCGTCCTGCTTCGACGAAAGGCCGCTACGAAACTGCCCGGCACTGATCAGTGGTTGTTCACGGACGACGCGATGCAGCAGGCCACTCCCGGTGTTGTGGCGGCGCACCGCGCGCAGCGTCTGATCGGGCGCGACGTCCACGACGTGACGTGCTCCATCGGCGCCGAACTGCATGCCTTGACCGGAGTTGCGCATCGCGTGATCGGCAGCGACATCGATTCCGTTCGCCTGGCGATGGCGCAGCGCAATGTGCCGAGCGCAGCGTTGCTGCGGGCCGACGCGCTCCGCCCGACGACACGCGAGACCGTCGTGCTGGCAGACCCCGCACGGCGATCGGGCGGTCGCCGCACTCACGATCCGGCAGCGTTGATGCCACCGTTGCCGGACCTCATCGAGGCGTACTCCGGCCGTGATCTCGCGGTGAAGTGCGCTCCGGGACTCGATTTCGACAAGCTGGGCTGGGACGGGGAAGTCGAGGTCGTCTCGCTCGACGGCGGCGTCAAGGAAGCCTGCCTGTGGTCGACGGGGCTGGCCGAGTCCGGCGTCACGCGTCGAGCTTCGGTGCTTCGCTCCGACGGGAGCGGGTGGGCGATCACCGACGCCGAGGACGACGTGATTCCGGAGCAAGCGCCGGGGGAGTGGATCATCGACCCGGACGGAGCGGTAGTGCGCGCGGGCCTCGTGCGCCACTACGCGGCCAGACACGGCCTCTGGCAGCTCGATCCACGCATCGCTTATCTGACCGGTGACAGCGTCCCTGAGGGAGTTCGCGGATTCCGGATCCTCGAGCAGATCAAGTACTCCGAGAAACTGCTCAAACAGACACTGTCCAAGCGGGACTGCGGTGTGGCCGAAATCCTGGTGCGAGGAGTCGACGTGGACCCGGCAGTGCTGCGTCCACGGCTCAAGCTCAAGGGCTCGCGTGCTCTGAGCGTCGTGATCGTGCGGATCGGACGATCGGCGTCGGCCTTCATCTGTGAGGCGTCCCGCTAGCTCACTTGAAGACGAACAGCTCACCGATTGCGCTGGGCGTCAACACTTCGCCCTTGGGGCCGATCGAGGTGCCGACGGTGAAGCCGACTGCTCCCGGCAACGTGTCCTGATCCACCGTCTCACCGGTTTCGGTGTCGAAGGTGATCAGGCTCAGTCCGTTCTCACCCTCGCGGACGACGGTGTATCCGGTGTCGCCGGCGGTCTGCGCCGGAACGCCCAGTTGCAGAAGGTCTTTACGTTCCCAGGCCAGTTCGGCGTGATCTCCCTCGTCGCGCACGGCAAGGAGGTGGCCCTTGTCGCCGCCGGCGGGAATGATCAAACCGTCGTCGGACGTCGAGGCACTACCGGCCGAGTTGAAGCCGATGTCGTAACTCCACCTGGTGTCACCGGTTTCGGCGTTCACTGCCCAGAGAGATCCGTTGTTGTCGGTGGCGTAGACGGTCTTGCCGTCCTTCGACAGGTCCGGGCTCGACGCCGTTCCACCGGGAAGCGCGTCGGTGGACCACTCGCGGGTGATGGACGGATTGTCGCCGCCCGTGTACTTCATGGCGACCAGATCGGCTGCCTGAGAACTGGGTCCGTAGAAGGTGAAGTAGAACTTGCCGGTGCCCAGGTCCACTGCCGGGGTATTGGCCACCGGGCAGCCGGACGTGCCGAGGAAGCACTCGTTCAAACCCTTGTTGTCGGGAATGAGTTCTGCATTCGCGCCCTGGTCGATCGACGGCGGCGGGATCAGGTCGAACGACGGAACCACTTTTGCGCCGGTCTGCGGGTTGAGCACGTTGATCTGACCCAATTGGGTGATGAACAACAGGTTTCCGTCGCCGGTGAACTGTGACGAGAGAGGAGTGCCCACAACGAGCGTGCGCCAACGCAATTGACCAGTCTCGGTGAAGGACATCATCGCGCCGCTCTCGCCGACGTAGACATTGGTGGCCGTGTCGACGATGGGTGTGGACGCGACTACTCCGTCGTTGAGTCGAGCGCACCACTTCTTGCGACCCGTATCCATCTGGAACGAGAAGAGATTGCAGCCGTTCTCGGTGCGGGCGGTGACGAAGCTCTGGCCGTTCGCGGCCACCGAGGCGTACGCGGCAACCGGACCGCCGAGAGGGCGTGACCATGCGAACTCGACATCGCGTGATCCGGTGACCGGGCTCGTGTCGCTGTTGCGGGCGTCGGCATGCATGGCCGGCCAACCCGCCGACGCGTACCGGTCCACCCGTCCGTCGTCGCTGCCGCAACCGGCGATCAGGGCCGCAGCGATCGCCGTCGACACCATCACGGACGACCGTAGGACCCGCCGCATCACAATCTCCCTGCCTTCACTTGATCAAGAGCCCTCGGTAACTGCACAAGCCCGGACCAGAGACTATCCCGACCGGGGCAACGTGACGGGGCACACCCCGAGGGTCGGTGAGTCGGCCCCACGTAGGCTGAACACTCATGACGAGCATGTGGGGCGCACCGTTGCGCACTCGATGGCGGGGATCACGCCGAGGCGACAGCGATCAGGCCAAGTTCTTGACGGTCGATTCCCTCAAATGGGTTCTGGCGAACAAGGCGTACACACCCTGGTATCTGGTGCGGTACTACCGTCTCGCCAAGTTCAAGATGGCCAACCCGCACGTGATCCTGCGCGGCATGGTGTTCCTCGGCAAGAACGTCGAAATCCATTCCACCCCCGACCTGTCCCGCCTCGAGATCGGGCGCTGGGTGCACATCGGTGACGGCAACGCGATCCGCTGCCACGAAGGCTCGCTGCGCATCGGCGACAAGGTCGTCTTCGGCAAGGACAACGTCGTCAACACGTACCTCGACATCGAAATCGGTGCGTCGACGCTCGTAGCCGACTGGTGCTACATCTGCGACTTCGACCACCGCATGGACGACATCAACACACCGATCAAGGACCAGGGCATCGTCAAGGGCCCCGTCCGTATCGGCCCGGACACGTGGGTGGCAGCGAAGGTCACCGTGCTGCGAAATACCCGCGTCGGACGCGGTTGTGTCCTCGGTGCGCACGCCGTCGTCAAGGGAGACATCCCGGACTACAGCATCGCGGTCGGCTCGCCCGCGAAGGCGGTCAAGAACCGCAAGTCCGATTGGGAAGCCGGCGCTGCCGATCGCGCGAAGTACATCGCGGCGCTCGAGGACATCGCACGCAAGAAGGCTGCTGCGGACGCTGCCGACGCGTCGTCGACGTCGTAGCTCACTTTTTGGCAGAACCAGCGATTACTTTCGGCGCCGCCACCGGTCTGTATCGGTATCGGCGCCGAAAGTCTGCGCCGGTGAAAGGAGTGCCGACATGAGCGAACAGACACCCGAATGGGTCGTGGCGCAGCGCCGCGAACTGGTGGGATTTCTCGAAGGCCTGAGCACGGAGCAGTGGAACGCGCCGACCCTGTGCGAGGGGTGGCGGGTCCGCGAAGTGATCGCGCACATCACCATGCCCTACCGATACTCGGCGCCGCGATTCGTCGTGGAAATGGTCAAGTCACGCGGAAACTTCAACAAGATGTCGAACCGGCGAGCGCTCGCCGATGCGTCCGAAGTCGGTGAGCGACAACTGCTTGCCTCGCTTCGCGACAACGTTGCACACCCGTGGAAGCCACCAGGCGGCGGCTTCGAGGGTGCGCTCTCGCACGACGTGATCCACGGTCAGGACATTCGCGTGGCACTCGGCGACGATTACGTGGTGCCCGAAGACCGGCTCACTCGTGTGCTCAGCGGACTCTCGCCCAAAACCGTGAAGTATTTCGGAACTGACCTCGACGGCGCTCGGCTGCGCGCCGACGACCGAGACTGGACGTACGGTGCCGGCGCCGAGGTTCACGGGGCGGCGCAGGATCTCCTGCTCGTGCTGTGCGGCCGGATGCTGCCACCAGGCCATCTGCTCGGGGATGCGAGTTCTCGTTTCACCGCGCCCCTCCCGACCCGCTGAGGTCAGCGCGTCAGCGACCAGGGAGCGGCCGCTCGGGAATCTGTGGCCGTGCCAACGGCTGCCGCACCCGACGCTTTGCGCCCGCGTAGACGTGAGCAGTCTCCTCGGCGACCTGATGCCAGTCGAAGTCCGATGTCAGGCGTGCGCGGGCGGCCACTGCCCGTTCCTGCGCCCCGGCGGGATCGTCGAGTACCTCGCGGACAGCCGAGGTGAGCCCGGCGATGTCGCCCGGTTGGAAGGACATCCCCGTCACCCCGTCGACGACGGCTTCGCCCAGTCCGCCTGCGGTGGACGTGATCAGCGGAGTGCCGGCCGCCGCCGCTTCGAGGGCGATGATTCCGAACGGCTCGTAGCGCGACGGCAGGACGATGGCGTCCGCTCCGTGCAGCCAGCTGAGCAGTTCCGTGTGATCGAGGTTGCCGAGAAAGTCCACCGCCCGCGCGACGCGATGCGTGCGTGCCTGTTGGTAGAGCCAGGTGAACTGGGTGCCTTCGCCCGCGATCGCGAGGGTCGTGCCGGGGTGGCTACGACGGATTCGGGGGAGTGCTGCGATGGCGTCCTGCACGCCCTTCTCGTATTCCAGGCGGCCGACGAAGAGGAGTTTCGGTGGTCCGGATCGCGGTCCACGTTCGCGAAAGTTCCACGTGGTCACGTCGATTCCGTTGCGGATGACGGTGATCGGCGGCAGCGTCGGGCCGTAGAGCTCGGTCACTTCTTCCTGCATGGACGCCGAACAAGTTATGAGAGAGTCGGATTCGTTTGCCAGCCACCACTCGACGGAGTGGACCTGGCGGTTGATGCGTCCGGAGATCCAGCCGCTGTGGCGACCCGCCTCGGTGGCGTGAAGTGTGGAAACCAGTGGGACATCATAGAATTCGGCCAGGGCGATCGCCGGATGTGCGACCAGCCAGTCGTGCGCGTGCACGACGTCGGGCTGCCAGCCCTCGCCCACTCCTGGCTTGTGCAGCGCCATCCCGGCACGGACCATCGCGTGACCCATCGCGAGGGTCCACGCGAGCATGTCCTCGCCGAAGACGAAGTGCGCGGGGTCCTCGGCCACTGCGACGACAAGGACGCCCTCGGAAATGTGCGTGATCGTCGGGTGCGTCGACGCATCCGTTCCGGAGGGGCGACGCGAGAGAACCACGACCTCGTGGCCTGCAGCAGCCAACTCGGTGGCGAGATGGTGGACGTGTCGACCGAGCCCGCCGACGACGACCGGTGGGTACTCCCACGAGACGATGAGAATTTTCACGACGGACTCAGTTCTGTGTCAGGTAGACGGCGAGCATCCAGTCCCGGGAACAACCCGTCGGCGCGATTCCAGCCTTCGGCGAGTCGCACGGCGACGGCATCGCGGCCGGAAACGAGCGCTTCGGAGATTTCCCTGGTCGCATGGGCGTGCTTGTGCGCACGTTCGCGGGCGTACCCCGCGGCCGAATCCTTGCTCACCATGAATGCCCAATCGCTCGAAACTGTCATCAGTGTCTCGCGAAGTATCTGATCGTTGACGCGGTTTCGCAGTTCCGGTCGTCCGGGTGCGTTGTCGCGTCCGCGAGACTTGTCCACGGTGCCGAGCGCGGTTTCCACCACTTCGGAGTTCAGTTGCACCAGGTCGGACACCTGATCGCCGGCCCAGACACGCCAGTCCTTACCCGATCCCCAGGACGAATCCTCGAGTTGAACGGGTTCGCCGACGTATCCCGATTCCTTGGCGTCGGCGAGGGTGCCGACGCGAATTCCGGCTTCCGGAAGCGCGCGCAGGAGCTTCTCGAGCCACTGCGGGCCTTCGTGCCACCAGTGCCCGAACAGTTCGGTGTCGAAAGCTGCGACCACCAGGGCGTCGCGGCCGATGCGGGTGGATTCACTGCGCAGACGCGCCCGAACGGTTTCGACGAAGTCGGCAACATGCTTGTCGACGGCGGCCGCAGCGAGTTCGGGGTCGTACGGCAACTTGTCGGCGGAGTCGACGGTCCGTCCGGTGACCCGCGACGGCTTGAGACCCGTCTCGTGGTCGTAGGTGTGGAAGTCGCGGTAGGCGGCGTGACCCGGATATCCGGACTTGGGGGACCAGACGCGGTAGCTGACCTGCAGGTCGCGGCCGAATGCAACCACGTCGGATTCTCGAACCGGGCGGCCGAGGGACGTGTCGCCGCGCAAGGCGGGGCCGTCGACCATGAAGTGGGTGACGCCCGCTTCGGCGTACCCGCGCTCCATGCCCGGGGTGTACCCGCACTCGGGTCCCCAGATCCCGGTCGGAGTGTGACTCCACCGGGCATGCGCGTCGGCGAGACCTTCGCGGAGGGAGAACGCCCGCAATCGAGGATCGAGCAGCGGTTGGAACGGGTGGGCCAGCGGCCCGCCGAGAAGCTCGAAGGCCTCGCGATCGATGAGGTCGCGGAACACCGGTGAGGCGCCGTGCTGCCAGTGAGTCTCGAAATCTGCGAGAGCGGCAGCTGACGCCCGGTGTTCGCGCGCGCCGAGTTCGCGGTGCGCCGCGTCCGGCATGCCGGCAGCCTCGTGGGCGCGGATCTGCCAGTTGCCGAGCCAGTGATGCATCCCGGCGAGGCAGTGGGGATCGTCCAACTGGGCCGCGAGTACGGGCGTGATTCCCAGCGTCAGCAGGTGCGATCGGCCCTCGTCGGCCAGGCGTCGTAGCGCGGCGGCGAGCGGAATGTACGACGCAGCCCAGGACTGGTAGATCCATTCCTCGCCGACTGGCCATCTGCCGTGGTTGGCGAGCCACGGCAGATGGGAGTGCAGAACCAGGGCGAACATCCCCGGTTCGGTGACGGGTGTTGCGTTACTCACTCGCCGGTTTCCTTCACGGCAATAGCGACGAGGTCGAGGCTGTCGTCGATGTCGGGTTCGCTGATGCTGAAGTCGTCGACGGTGATGCCCTCGACGTCGCGGGTGAGATCTTCCGGCCAGGGCTCGCCGGCCAACGCGCGGTCGATCTGCGCATTGATGAACGATCCGCCGTGCTTGGCGTCGAGTTCCTTCAGGCGCGAACCGTGATGGACGCCGGTCATCAACTGAACGCGGAATCCGGCGTCTTCGAGCAATTCGGTCATTTCGGAGGCGTTGAGCTCACGAGTGTGGAAAGGGTTGAGCGGCGTGTCGCGGCCGGGGGAGAAGGTGATCCGGTTGGGGGTGCTGATCAGAAGTTCACCGCCGGGAGCGAGAACTCGGAAGCATTCGCGTAGGAACTGACCCTGATCCCACAGGTGCTCGATCACCTGGAAATTGACGACGACGTCAACCGAGTTGTCCGCCAGTGGAAGCTCGGCGAGGTTGCCGTGGAGCATCTCGACGCGGGGGTAGCGGGCACGGACGTGCTCGACCGCGGAGATGTCGTAGTCGAGGCCGGTAACCTTTGTTGCGACGTCCGCAATCATGTTGGCGCCGTAGCCTTCTCCGGAACCGGCCTCGAGGACTCGGCGGTCCGTGCAGCGCTCCAGAAGTGCGCGGTACACCACTTCGTGGCGTCGGAACCAGTAGTTCTCCTCGGGGATTCCTGGCACGGTTCGTTCGCCCGTCAAGGGCAGGGGTGCGTCCTCGTGGTTGCTGACACTCGTTTCACTCACCCGTGCGAGATTAGTGCCATCCGAGTAGAACGTGTTCGCCGTGGTCCAGATCACTGCTGTCAATTCCTGTTCGTGCCGTTATGGTGGACGAGGTTCCACGTTAAGTTACCCACCGGTAACTTAACGTGGGGTAATCTAACGCACAGCCGACGTGAACCGAGAAATTCGCCCGTAGGGAGACCTGTCGGACTCTCTTTTCGGACGCTCGGACTGCGCGAGCACCACAGACGATTTATCAGGTGAATTACACACAGGAGGTCGACGAAGACCCATGACGAATATCGTTGTTTTGATCAAGCAGGTCCCCGACACATGGTCCGAGCGCAAGCTGACCGACGGCGACTACACGCTTGACCGTGAAGCCGCCGACGCAGTCCTCGACGAGATCAACGAGCGCTCCGTCGAAGAAGCACTCCTCATCAAGGAAGCTCAGGGCGGTGAGGTAACGGTGCTGTCCGCAGGTCCCGACCGCGCCACCGACGCGATCCGCAAGGCTCTCTCGATGGGCGCCGACAAGGCCGTCCACATCAACGACCCGGCACTGCACGGCTCCGACGCGATCCAGACCGCATGGACGCTCGCTGCTGCTCTCGGCCAGATCACCTTCGAGAACGACGAGCCTGCCGACCTGATCATCGCCGGCAACGAGGCCACCGACGGCCGCGTCGGCGCTGTTCCGGCCATCATCGCCGAGTACCTGGGCATCCCGCAGCTCACGCAGCTGCGCAAGGTCGTCGTCGCCGACGGCAAGATCACCGGTGAGCGCGAGACCGACGAGGGCGTCTTCGGCCTCGAGGCTTCGCTGCCCGCGATCGTCTCGGTCACCGAGAAGATCAACGAGCCGCGCTTCCCGTCCTTCAAGGGCATCATGGCCGCGAAGAAGAAGGAAGTTCTCGTCTACACGCTGGCCGACCTCGGAGTCGACCCGGAGACCGTCGGAGTTGCCAACGCCGGCACCACCGTGACGTCCTCCACCCCCAAGCCCCCCCGTACCGCTGGTGAGCGCATCGTCGACGAGGGAGACGGTGGCACCAAGATTGCCGCGTACCTCGTCAGCAACAAGGTCATCTGATCGCGCCCTTCTAGACATCCAGCAGAAGAACTCAGGGAGAGTTAAGTCATGGCAGAAGTACTTGTGCTCGTAGAGCACGCAGAGGGTGCGCTGAAGAAGGTCAGCACCGAACTCATCACCGCTGCACGCGCACTCGGTGAGCCGTCGGCAGTTGTCGCCGGCCCCGCGGGCACCGCAGCAAAGCTCGCCGACGCTCTGGCAGCAGCCGGCGCCGAGAAGATCTACGTCGCCGAGTCCGACGACATCGACGGCTACCTCGTCACCCCCAAGGTCGACGTTCTCGCCGCTCTGGTCGAGTCCACCAGCCCGGCAGCAGTCATCACCGCAGCCGGCACCGAGGGCAAAGAGGTTGCCGGTCGTCTGGCCGCACGTCTGGGCTCCGGATTGCTGACCGACGTCATCGAGATCAAGGCTGACGGCACCGGCGTCCACTCCATCTTCGGTGGCGCGTTCACTGTCGAGGCCAAGGCCAACGGCGACGTTCCGGTCTACTCGGTTCGTCCGGGCGCAGTCGAGGCTGCTCCGCAGGCCGGCGCAGGCGAGCAGATCACCGTCGAGGTTCCGGCCCAGGACGAGAGTGCCGTCAAGGTCACCTCGCGTGAGCCCATCGTCGGCGGCGACCGCCCGGAGCTCACCGAGGCGTCGGTTGTCGTCTCCGGTGGACGTGGTGTCGGCAGCGCGGACAAGTTCTCCGTCGTCGAAGAGCTGGCCGACTCCCTCGGCGCTGCAGTCGGTGCTTCGCGTGCCGCTGTGGACTCGGGTTACTACCCCGGACAGTTCCAGGTCGGTCAGACCGGTAAGACGGTCTCGCCGCAGCTGTACATCGCGCTCGGCATTTCCGGTGCCATCCAGCACCGTGCCGGCATGCAGACGTCCAAGACCATCGTCGCGGTCAACAAGGACGAAGAGGCACCCATCTTCGAGATCGCCGACTTCGGCATCGTGGGCGACCTGTTCAACGTCGCACCGCAGCTCACCGAAGCTGTGAAGTCCCACAAGGGCTGAAAAGCACAAACTGCTGTGCGCCTTTATCAACCCCCCGCGGTTGATAAAGGCGCACAGTGCTTTATTCACCCGGCCTGCATCGGCATGTCACTTCGTCGATACCGAGACGCCGTTCGCGCTCGATAAACCTTGCGCATGACAATTACGTCAGTCCTTCGCTCCGCGAGTGACAATCTCGGCCGTGAGGTCGCCCAGCCGAGATATTCCCTGATCGTCTCCTCCGACCGCGAGCATCGTGTCGCTGCGCAGCGCCTTCGATACCGAGTGTTCGCCTCCGAGCCAGGCTTCTCCCTCCCCGCTTCGGCCGGGGTGTTCGAACTCGACGCCGACGCCTTCGACGAATTCTGTGATCATCTTCTCGTTCGCGACAACATCACCGAGGAGTACGTCGGCTGCTACCGAATGCTGCCGCCGGATTCCGCTGCGGCGGCCGGTGGGTATTACACCGCAACGGAATTCGACATCTCCGCGCTCGATCCGGTGGCGAACAGGATCGTCGAAATGGGTCGCGCGTGCGTCGATCCCGCTCACCGCACCGGATCCGTCCTGAGCCTGATGTGGTCGGGCATCCTGCACTATCTCGAATTGACCGGATACGAGTGGGTGATGGGCTGCGTCTCCGTGCCCGTCTTGCCGAGCCCCGATTCAATTGCCGGCGCCGATGTCCGCGGCGTCCGTGACTTCGTGATGAACAAGCACGCCAGTCCGGGGTCGCGGCGGGTGATCCCACGAAACCCGGTGGTCCTCGGGGGTCTGACGCTCGACGAGATCGCCGCACCGGAACGCGTGACGATGCCACCGTTGCTCCGTGGTTACTTGCGGATGGGCGCGATGATCTGCGGGGAACCTGCTCACGATCCCGAGTTCGGTGTGGCCGATTTTGTTGCGCTGCAAGGCCTTCACTCCGCCAACAAGCGGTACCTCGAACGGCTGCGATCGGCGGCCGCCGCACACGAGTCGGGGATCGGCTGATGACCGCGGCGGTGCCGTACTGGGTGCCGACGAGCCCCTGCGGCGACGGGTGCCTACCCGCGGACGCACCCGGTGTGTCGAGTATCACCGTGATGGCCCGCGGGGTCATGGTCGGTGCCGCACTGTTGACTGCGCCTGTGCTTTCGGCCGGCTGGCTCCTCCCGCGCACCTGGCGTACTGAGATGCAACGCGGATACTCGCGCGCGTTGCTTCGTTGTCTGGGGATGAAGCTGACGGTCGACGACCAGCGGTTGGGGCGCGCGGAACCTGACGGGGTCATGGTTGTCGCCGGTCACGTGTCCTGGACCGACGTCCTCGTCGCGAGCGCCGTTGCTCCGGCCAACTTCGTCGCCCGCGCCGACCTGCTCGACTGGGCAGTGCTCGGCGGTCTCGCGCGCCGGATGCGCGTCGTCCCCATCGACCGCGCTCGCCTGCGTGAACTCCCCGGAACCGTCGACGTCGTTCGCGAACGCCTGCAGCGAGGTGTCCGGGTGATGGTGTTCCCCGAGGGAACGACCTGGTGCGGGCGGGCGTACGGCGGTTTTCGTCCGGCGATGTTCCAAGCAGCCGTCGACGCCGAATGCCCGGTTCAGCCGATGGCGATCCGCTACGAGAACGCCGACGGTTCCCTGTGCACCGGACCCTGCTTTGTCGGCACCGAAACGATCGGTCAGTCCATCCGTCGGATCCTGCGTCAGAAGAACGTCGAGGTGAAGGTCAGGCTGGCTCCGCTCGAGGAGGCAGGGGAGTGTCGAGCCGATCTCGCGCAGCGATGCGAGAGCGCCGTACGCGGCGTCGACATCATCGATCTGGCAGCTCACGACATCTTCGACCCCGCACCGGAACTCGTGACACAAGCCATGGGACAAATCGATCCTTCCCCGGCGATGAGCGCTTAGCCTGCTGAGCGAGGCTGGTCGAACTCTCGTGCTGGGCTATCCTTGTCAAGCCATGACTCTGCCTGCACACAGTGCCCACGCCGGATTTCCGGTGTACCTCGATCATGCCGCCACGACTCCGATGTCGGCAGCCGCTATCGAGGCGATGACCGATACCTTCAAAACCGTGGGCAACGCGTCCTCGCTGCACGGCTCCGGCCGTGCGGCCCGGCGCCGCGTCGAGGAATCGCGCGAATCGATCGCCGCCAGCCTGGGTGCGCGGCCGTCGGAGGTCATCTTCACCTCCGGAGGCACCGAGAGCGATAATCTCGCGGTCAAGGGCATCTACTGGGCTCGCCGTGACGCAGACCCGCGACGCACTCGCATCCTGGCCAGCTCCGTCGAGCATCATGCTGTGCTCGACGCCGTCGAGTGGCTCGAGCAGCACGAGGGCGCGCGCGTGACGTGGTTGCCGGTCGACGAGAACGGTGTCGTCGACCCGCAGACCTTGCGTGACGAGCTTTCCGTCCACGCCGACGAGGTAGCACTCGTGACGGTGATGTGGGCCAACAACGAGGTCGGCTCGATCATGCCGATCGTGGAGTTGGCGGAGATTTCGGCTGAGTTCGAGATTCCGATGCACAGCGACGCGGTTCAGGCAGTTGCACAATTGCCGGTCGATTTCGCGGCGAGCAAGTTGTCCGCGCTGAGCATCGCGGCACACAAGTTCGGTGGTCCGCACGGCGTCGGCGCACTGCTGCTCGGACGCCAGGTTCCGTGTGTGCCGCTCCTCCACGGCGGCGGACACGAACGTGATCTGCGTTCGGGCACTCCGGATACTGCGGGCGTTGTCGGGATGGCTGCGGCGCTGCGCGCAAACGTCGAGAACTTCGATTCCAGCACAAGGGAATTGGCGCAGTTGCGTGACCGTTTGATCGACGGAGTCCTGGAGATCCTTCCCGAGTCGGTGCTCAACGGCCCGACCGGTTCCGATCGGCTTCCCGGTAACGCGCACTTCACCTTCCCCGGTTGCGAGGGCGATTCGTTGCTGATGCTGCTCGACGCTGCCGGTATCGAATGTTCCACCGGTTCGGCCTGCACCGCCGGTGTGGCCAGGGCCAGCCACGTCTTGATCGCGATGGGCGTCGAATCGCCCGTCGCGCGTGGCTCACTGAGATTTTCGCTCGGACATACGTCGAGTGTCACCGATGTGGACGCGCTCATCGCTGCGCTTCCACAAGTAGTAGAGCGCGCTCGGGCCGCCGGTCTTGCCGGTGCCGGTTCGCGTGGAGGGGATCGCTGATGCGAGTACTCGCAGCCATGAGCGGAGGTGTCGACTCCGCTGTCGCCGCCGCCCGCGCTGTCGCCGCCGGACACGACGTCGTCGGCGTTCATCTTGCTTTGTCCACGGCGCCGGGCGCATTGCGGACGGGTTCGCGTGGATGCTGCTCGAAGGAAGATGCCGGCGACGCCAGGCGCGCCGCCGACGTTCTCGGAATACCCTTCTACGTCTGGGATTTCGCCGATCGCTTCAAGGAAGACGTGATCGACGACTTCGTGGCGTCGTACGCAGCGGGTGAGACCCCCAATCCGTGCCTGCGCTGCAACGAGAAGATCAAGTTCACCGCACTCGCCGACCGTGCAGTCGCTCTCGGCTTCGACGCCGTGGCGACCGGTCACTACGCGCGCCTCGAAGACGGCGTCCTGCGCCGGGCAGTCGACGCTGACAAGGACCAGTCGTATGTCCTCGGTGTGCTGACGGCTGAGCAGCTTTCGCGAGCGATGTTCCCGATCGGTGACACACCGAAAGAACAGATCCGCGAGGAAGCCGCCGAGCGCGGTCTGGCTGTGGCGAACAAGCCTGACAGTCACGACATCTGCTTCATCCCGACCGGCGACACACGAGCATTCCTGGGTGCGCGCATCGGCGTTCGTCCGGGAAGCGTCGTCGACGCCGATTCGGGTGAAGTCCTCGCTGCACACGACGGCGTACACGGCTTCACGATCGGACAGCGCAAGGGTCTCGGCGTCGAAGGTCCGGCGGGTGACGGCCGTCCGCGGTACGTGACCGCGATCGAGCCCGAAACCGGAACGGTCCGAGTGGGTTCGGCCAAGAATCTCGACGTCTGGGCCATCTCGGCGCAGCGTGCGATCTGGACCTCGGGCCAGGCGCCGGAGGGCCCCGTCGAATGCATGGTGCAGGTTCGTGCGCACGGTGGACTGGCGCAGGCCGTTGCGGAGGCCGTCGACGACGGTACTTCAAGCGGCGGTATCTCGATCTCGTTGCGCGAACCACTGACCGGCGTCGCAAAGGGACAGGCCGTCGTGTTGTATCGCCCCGACCGCGAACTGGGCGACCAGGTTCTCGGCAGTGGCACCATCTCGGGTACCGAATCCGAGCCGAACACACTGTGACGCAGCAGGTTTCCATCGGTGGTCTCGTCACCGGAATCGGATCCTGGCCGGGCACGGATGCCCGCGAAAGTGCCGCAACCATCCTCGGCGAGCTGGGTGGTTTCCCGCATCTGGTGGAGTTGCCGAGCCGCGGACTCGGCGCTGACATGGTCGGCCGGGCGGGGGCAATTCTGGTCGATATCAACCTCGACGCCTCGACCCGTGCCTATCGAGTCGTGCCTCGGAGGGGCAATGTCGCGAAGCGAGCCGAGGACTTTCTGAATCAGGATCTCGACGCGCTCGAGGAAGCCTGGGAGTCAGCGCGCTTGGTCGGCGAAGACCACGTCGTCAAGCTCCAAGTCGCCGGCCCGCTGACACTCGGCGCCGAGATCGAAGTCGCAAACGGTTCGCGAGTTCTCGTCGACCGCGGTGCGCTCCGCGACGTCGCAGAATCACTCGGTGAGGGTCTCGCGCGTCATGCGGCCGAGGTCACTCGCCGCACCGGCGCCGCAGTGGTGATCCAGTTGGACGAGCCGCAGATCGCGGCAGTTCTGGCCGGTTCGCTGCCTGGGCGCACCAAGATGGAGAGCGTTCCGGCACTGCCGGAACCCGAGGCACTCGCCGTACTCGACTCGACGATCAGCGGTTGCGGACAGCCCACAATCGTCCACAGCTGCGGCACAGACATGCCGTGGGATCTACTGAGGCGAAGCCAGGCGTTCGGCGTGAGCTTCGACATGTCGCTCATCGGCTCACGCGATCTCGACGGTATCGGCCAGTTGTTCGACGCCGGCAAGGAATTGGCGCTCGGTCTGGTTCCGTCCGTGGAGCCGGAAAAGCCGGTGACGTGGAAAGAGTGTGCGATGCCCGCCGTCACACTGGTAGATCGTCTCGGCTTCTCGCGTGAACTCCTGCAGACCCAGGTCGCGATCACTCCGCGTTGCGGTCTTTCGGGTGCGAACCTCGACTGGGCTCGTGCCGCCCTTCGGCTGTGTACAGACGTCGGCAAGGCATTGGTGGACGATCCGTCGGCGTTCTAGTGTGTGCGTTCCGATGTGAGTCGTGTGGTGTGTCGGTGTGAACCGATAATCTTCTAGCTGTGACTGAAACCGCGGATGCAATGCAGCCAGCGCCCAACGAGGCGCGCGAGCAGTGGACGGAGCTGGCCGAAGAGGTACGCCAGCATCAGTTCCGCTACTACGTTCGTGATGCGCCCGTCATTTCGGACGGTGCATTCGACACATTGCTCGGGCAGCTCAATGCTCTCGAAGAGCAGTACCCGGATCTGCGAACTCCCGACTCTCCGACGCAACTCGTCGGTGGCGGATTCGCGACGGACTTCACGTCCGTCGACCACCTCGAGCGGATGCTCAGCCTCGACAACGTCTTCGACGAGTCGGAGCTCCGAGCATGGATCGCCAAGGTAGAGCAGGAAACCGGGCCGGAACTGCACTATCTCTGTGAAGTGAAAATCGATGGTGTCGCCCTCAATCTCGTCTACGAGAACGGCAAACTCGTTCGTGCCGCAACCCGCGGTGACGGTCGTACGGGCGAGCTGGTCACGCTCAACGCTCTGACGATCAACGACATCCCGGAGCGCCTTACCGCCACGGACGAGTACCCGATTCCGAGCCTGCTCGAGGTGCGTGGCGAGGTGTTCTTCCGCCTCGAGGACTTCGCAGCACTCAATGCCTCCCTGGTGGAGGAGGGGAAGGCGCCGTTCGCCAATCCGCGCAACTCCGCGGCGGGCTCCCTGCGTCAGAAGAATCCTGCCGTCACCGCGCGTCGCCGCCTCGGAATGATCTGCCACGGGTTCGGGCGCATGGAAGGTTTCGAGCCGGCCTCGCAGTACGACGCCTACGTGGCCCTCGCCGCCTGGGGTCTGCCGGTGTCCACGCACACCTCACGGGTGGTCGGCGCCGACGCCGTGGTCGAGAAGATGAAGTACTGGGGAGAACACCGCCACGACGTCGAGCACGAGATCGACGGGTTGGTGGTCAAGGTCGACGAGATGTCGTTACATCGACGTCTGGGCACCACGTCGCGCGCACCACGGTGGGCTATCGCGTACAAGTACCCGCCGGAAGAGGTCACGACCAAGCTCCTCGACATCCGGGTCAGTGTCGGACGTACGGGTCGTGTGACGCCGTTCGCGTACATGGAACCCGTCACGGTGGCGGGTTCCACTGTGTCCTTGGCCACGCTGCACAACGGCTCGGAGGTCAAGCGCAAGGGTGTGCTGATCGGCGACACCGTGGTGTTGCGCAAGGCCGGAGACGTCATCCCCGAGGTTCTCGGTCCCGTGGCAGACGTTCGTGACGGTACCGAGCGCGAGTTCGTCATGCCGACACATTGTCCCGAGTGCGGCACGTTGTTGGCACCCGCGAAAGAGGGCGACGTCGACGTGCGATGCCCCAATCAGCAGTACTGCCCGGCGCAGTTGCGCGAGCGCGTGTTCCACGTCTCGGGGCGCGGTGCATTCGACATCGAGGTGCTCGGTTACGAGGCCGCGACCGGGCTGTTGGAGGCGAAGGTCATCGGCGACGAGGGCGATCTCTTCTCACTCGACGCCGAGAAACTGATCGAAGTTCCGATCTTCCGCACCAATGCGGGATCCCTGTCCGCCAACGGAAAACGCTTGCTGGCCAACCTGGATTCGGCCAAGGACAAGCCGCTGTGGAGAGTGCTTGTGGCACTGTCGATTCGGCACGTCGGCCCCACTGCCGCGAGGGCGTTGGCCGGCGAATTCGGCTCGCTGCAACGCATTCGGGAAGCCTCGGTCGACGAGTTGGCTGCAGTCGACGGCGTCGGATCGACTATCGCCGCCGCCGTCGTGGAGTGGTTCTCCGTCGACTGGCACCAGCAGATCGTCGACAAGTGGGCGTCGGCCGGAGTACGCATGGAGGACGAACGCGACGATTCGATTCCGCGCAATCTCGAGGGCCTCTCGATCGTCGTCACCGGTTCGCTCGAGACCTACTCGCGTGATCAGGCGAAGGAAGCGATTCTGGTGCGCGGCGGCAAGGCGGCAGGGTCGGTCTCGAAGAAGACTGCGTTTGTCGTCGTCGGTGAAGCGCCCGGTTCCAAGCACGACAAGGCGGTCGAATTGGGTGTGCCGGTGCTCGACGAAGACGGCTTCCGGCGGTTGCTCGAAGATGGCCCGGATGCGGTCGCTCCCACCGATTTGGACGAACCAGAGTGACTTTGTCCGATTTCTGAGATTGGTGTGCTGGGTGCGATAGTGACGCCATGATCGAGATTCGTGAAGTTCTACCGGCTGAGTTCGAGACCGTCGGGGAGCTGACTGTGCAGTCGTACGTGGGTGGCGGATTTGTCGCCGGCGGATCGCCGTACGCGGAGCGCCTGCGAGACACCGCAACTCGGGTGGAGCAGGGCCGGGTGCTGGTTGCGGTTCTCGGTGACGAAGTCGTGGGCTCGTTGACGATCGCAGAACCCGGCACGCCCTTCGCGGATGTTGCGCAGAAGGGCGAACTCGAGTTCCGCATGCTCGCAGTCTCGCCGCAAGCTCGGGGATCGGGCGCCGGAACCGCATTGGTTCGCGCAGTGATCGCCGAAGCCTACGACCGCGGCGATCACTCGGTGGTCATCTCGACGCAGCCC
This sequence comes from Rhodococcus sp. C-2, assembly GCF_027854095.1. Classification (NCBI taxonomy): domain Bacteria; kingdom Bacillati; phylum Actinomycetota; class Actinomycetes; order Mycobacteriales; family Nocardiaceae; genus Rhodococcus; species Rhodococcus sp. C-2. The sequence goes on from NZ_JAQGFI010000004.1 coordinate 483,278, forward strand.
GAGATGGTCGATGCCCGTCGTATCTACGACCGCAACGGTTTCGTCCCCGATCCCGAGCGGGCGTGGGAGCCGATTCGCGGTATGGAACTGACCGTCATGGTTCGCGGCCTGGCCTGATCAGCCAGCCTGGTCAACCCAGTACCGTCGCCACGATTCCTGCGAGGTAGCCGAGGCGGGCTATCTCCGAAGGGCGGAATTCGGGCCCACCGGGACGACCGAGCATGAGGACTCGATTGCCGGAGCCGAGAGGTGCGGCAGCGAGGCTGGTGTTCATGTCGCGCCATACGTCCGGAACCCAGTCGGCCTCGCCGTCGAGGGCGGTGGGCTTGTCCAGTGGCATCCACGGAATGTCGGTGGCGTGGGTTTCCGGCGCGCCGGCGCTACCGACGACGCGGTACGCACCGTGCTTGCCGATGTCCGCGACGACGCACCAGCCGACTCGCAGTACACGCGGCGCGCCGTCGACGAGGACCTGTAGTCGATCGTTTCGGGCCGTCGCAACGGAATCTATGAGTTCGAGCTCGCGGTGAGTGTCGAGAATCCCGGCGTAGGGGCGGATCGAATCGACCAGCACGTCCGGTAGATGCTCGGCAGCGGTGATCAAGGTGTCGGGCAGCGCGCCCGGTTCGACGTCGACCACGAGGTCGTCGATGGCAAAACCGTCACCTCGTTCCACGACGTCGAGGGAGAGGATGTCTGCGCCCACGGATCCGAGAGCTACGGCGAGCGCGCCGAGGCTGCCTGGTCGATCGGGCAGTTGGACGCGAAGCAGGTACGACACGTGCGTGCCTTTCGCTGATCGGTTCTCGCCCGGATCACGTCGACCCGGGCCTGACTCATCTTTGCACTTGCCCAACCTGCGATGGTGGGCGCCGCGGCGGCGTCACGCCGGATGCACATGCTTGTCACACGAGCGAAACACACCGCGGGCATCCGGCGTGGCGATCGACACAGTGAGCGTGCTCGTCGTTCGATACAGCAGGCGTGCTTACAGGTCTGTCGCGGCGAGCAACTAGGCTGGACCGGCAATGTTCACGTCCTCTTCCGAAAGGGGCCCCGCGGTGCCTGCCATCTCCCGTGACGAGGTCGCGCACCTCGCGCGGCTGTCCAGACTCGCCCTGTCCGATGCCGAACTCGACGAGTTCGCCGGTCAGTTGGATTCGATTCTCAACCACGTCAAGGTGGTCACCGAGGTTGCGGCCGACGACGTCCCGCCCATGGCGAATCCCAATGCCGTCACCAACGTGACGCGCCCCGACGTGATCGTGCCCGGGTTGACCCCCGAGCAGGCATTGTCCGGAGCACCCGCAGTCGAACAGGATCGCTTTGCGGTTCCGCAGATCCTTGGAGAGGGCGAATGACCGATCTGACCACGCTGGACGCCGCTGAGCTGGCCGGCAAGATCCACTCGCGTGAGGTGTCCTCGGTAGAGGTCACGCAGGCGCATCTCGACCGCATCGCGGCCGTCGACACCGAGTACCACGCCTTCCTGCACGTTGCAGGCGAACAGGCTCTCGAAGCCGCCGCAGCAGTGGACAACTCGCTCGCAGGCGGAAACGAACCCGCCTCGGCACTCGCCGGCGTTCCGATCGCGTTGAAGGACATCTTCACCACGACGGACATGCCGACCACCTGTGCGTCGAAGATTCTCGAAGGCTGGGTCGCGCCGTACGACGCGACTCTGACCTCCAAGCTGCGCGCTGCCGGCATCCCGATCCTCGGCAAGACGAACCTCGACGAGTTCGCGATGGGCTCTTCGACCGAGAACTCGGCCTTCGGCCCGACGCGTAACCCGTGGGACGTCACCCGCATCCCCGGTGGCTCGGGCGGCGGTAGTGCAGCGGCGCTCGCGTCCCGTCAGGCCCCGCTGGCCATCGGCACTGACACCGGCGGTTCGATCCGTCAGCCCGCTGCGGTCACCGCAACGGTCGGCACCAAGCCGACGTACGGAACTGTCTCACGCTTCGGACTCGTCGCGTGCGCCTCCTCGCTCGATCAGGGCGGTCCCTGTGGCCGCACCGTGCTCGACACCGCTCTGCTGCACGAGGTCATCGCCGGGCACGATCCGCGTGACTCCACGTCCATCGACGCCCCCGTGCGTCCGGTGGTCGCTGCGGCACGTGAAGGTGCAGCCGGCGACCTGCGCGGCGTCAAAGTCGGTGTGGTCAAGGAACTTCACTCCGACAGCTACCAGCCAGGCGTCATCGCTTCCTTCGATGCTGCCGTCGAGCAGCTCAAGGCACTCGGTGCCGAGGTTGTCGAGGTCTCGTGCCCGAGCTTCGAGCACGCGCTCGCGTCGTACTATCTGGTGCTGCCCAGTGAGGTCTCGTCCAACCTGGCCCGCTTCGACGCGATGCGCTACGGACTGCGTGTCGACGACGGCAACATGAGTGCCGACCAGGTCATGGCGGCAACCCGCGCCGCCGGTTTCGGTCCGGAGGTCAAGCGCCGCATCATGATCGGTACCTACGCACTGTCCTCGGGCTACTACGACGCCTACTACGGTTCGGCGCTCAAGGTCCGTACGCTCATCGCGCGCGATTTCGACAAGGCCTACGAGAAGGTGGACGTACTGGTCTCGCCGACCAGCCCGTTCACGCCGTGGAAGTTGGGGGAGAAGGTCGGCGATCCGTTGGCCATGTACCTCTCCGACCTGTGCACGCTGCCGACCAACCTGGCCGGACACTGCGCGATGTCGGTCCCATCGGGTCTGTCCGCGGACGACAACCTGCCGGTGGGCTTGCAGATCATGGCGCCCGCCATGGCTGACGAGCGCCTCTACCGTGTCGGTGCGGCCTACGAAGCTGCACGCGGCCCGATCGCGACTGCAGTCTGACCTGTTTGCTGTGCGCCTTTATCAACCCCCCCGCGGTTAATAAAGGCGCACAGCAGTTTCAGGAGCAAGTTCTCAGGGCCGTCCCCTGATCGGTTCCGTAGCGATGGCCGTGACCGGCGGGGACACCGAGCGAACCGAGCATGTCGACGGTGGTCTGCAAGAACGTGACACCCGGGATCCACTGCGGGATCGGTGCATCTTGCACGGCACGGCTCAGATCCGGTTTCTGTGTCGCGAGGGCAGGTGACCACCACACCACCGGGTCGGAAGTGTTCGCGAGGACGGTTGCGCCGTCCGTTCGTGTCGCGCCCGCCGGGGGACCGGCCCACAACACGTCGCACGCGGTGGTGGGACTGCCCTCGGACAAAGCCTCGGTCAGTGCGGCGCTGCCGCCGACGGCGCCGAGGCTCTGTCCGTAGAGGAACAGGTCCGGTCGATCCTCGGCGGGCATAGCGGCAATGTGGCTGCCGACGGCGGTGAACAGAGCGGTTGCCGATTCTTCGGCGTCGTCGCGGCTGAACAGGAATGTCGCCCAACTGGGTGCGTCGGAGTATTGCTGCCCGACTATTGCGACGTCGCCGCCGAACCGTTGCTCGATACCGTCGACTGCATGCGTGTCGATCCACCCCGATCCGGTCGGAACGGCCACTACGACGCTGTTGCGGGCAAAGCCGCCGACGCGATCGAGTTCGCTCACCGCGAGAGCGGCACGTGATGCAGTGTCGGGTGCCGAATCCAAACCGGCGTAGACACGCACCGAGTCTTCGCCTGCTGCGACGAATTTGCGTCCCTCCGCCCCCATCGACGTCCACGAGATGAGAGATTCGGGGCTGCCTGACACAGAGGCCGAAAGTGGCTGTGTCAGAGCAGTGTCGATGTACGCGTTGGACTTGTCGAACGAATCGGCGAGGCCGTTCCACACGACGGGACCGACTATCAACTGCACCCCGAGAATACCCATGACCAGTGCGCCGACGCTCCGCGCGAAACCCATCCACCGCAGCGCCTTCGAAATTCCGATCCCGATGCCCCAGAGACCAAGTGCGGTCAGTGCTGAAATGCAACCCGCCTCCGCCCAGTGGAGAAGTCCGGCAGACGGTGCGCCCATCGCCGCTCGCAACGAGTTCTGCCAACCGGCGGCGGCGAACATCGCAACTGCGGTGCCGGCAGTCGACAACCCGAACGCGGTGATGCGCCAATGACGTTCGTCGAATCGGGCCTTGACCCGGTCGGGGACGAGCCGACGGGCTACCGCGGAGAACGCCCACATCGCCAGTAGTCCGGCCGCGACGAGCAGACCGCTGAACACCCCTTGTAGTACGGCTGATCGCGGCAGGAGTCCGGGAGCCAGCGAGATGGCGGACATCGCTGCCACGGCGACGCTCGTGGACACGCGGGGGAGTGCGAGCGCCCCGACTCGGGCGAGGACGGGGGTCCGTGACGCATTCAGAACGCTCATGCTGCAATCGCTTTCGGGGAGTAGGAGAACTCGTTCGACGGGTCGAGGCGCCGCGATCGCATCAGGGTGAAGCCGAAGGCGGAGACTGCCAGAACACCGGCCGTGCCGTAACCGAATCCCGATTCCGCGACCGGCGTCAGATAGCTTTGGCGCCAGGAGTTTCCGTTCACAGCCGTGACGGCTACATCGGCCATCGCGAAGCAATACCCTCGTGAGAGAAAGGACGTGCGGTCTTCACACGCGGCATGCATTCGCTGGTCGAGCTGACCGTCGAGGACCTGACGTGCCCACGGCCCCAGTTCCGTTCCGTGCGAATGCGCGTAGCGGAGTAGGTCGTAGCCGAGATCGTGCGCTTTGCAGGCCGAGTCGAATTCGTCGGGAAGTGGGACCGGCGACGAGCAGTCGCCGTGGGGATTGGCGAGGTATCCGTCGACGACGGCGGGGGTGTAACCGGCGAATGCCGCAAAGTCCGCCGGGATGGTGGTCGCAGCGTCAGAGGCATCCGCAGTAGTCACGGTGGCGATCGCCCTGGATGCGTTCGAATTCTCGGTGCGCGGCGACTGGGCTCCGCTCGCTCCGGCAGTGACCGTGATCGCTGCCGTTGCAGCCAGCGCCAGGGCAGCCCAGGTGCCGGCGCTTCGAGAGATGTCTTTCACCCGTGTGATCCGCATGCCGTTCACGCTATGAACGGACAATCCTGACGGTCATCGCTCTGTGGAGGGGTTCTCCGACGCGCATTCGGGTGAGAATTCCCTCCCCTGTGATACCTCGGAGGTAGGGGGATCTCACTCTGCAGTATGAGGACTTTCGGGGTTCGCCTTCATAGGCTTGACGAGTGATCAAGGTCCGTAGGAAGAACAAGGGTGCACCGGATGTGCCCACGCCGACATACGCCACCGCCGGGTCGATGCTGTCCGGCCTCGACGGGGCGGTCGTTCATTCGGAGAAAGTGCGCCGGGCAACCAGTTTCGTGGCCCGCGGTCAGTTCTGGAACATCGTCATCGTAGCGATCACTCTGATCCTCTATTCGATTGCCTGGCCGACACTGCAACTGACGCATCATGTTTCGCCGCCGATCATGCCCTTCGTCGCCGCGTTGGCTGCATTTCCGTTCGTCCTGATCCGGATCAACGCTCCGTTGGGGTGGGCGGTGTCGGCGGTCTCGGCGTTGATCATCCCGTTGGTGTTCGACAACACTCCCGGTTACGACTACCCGTGGCAGGTCGTCCACATCATCGTGCTGATGTCGTTGCTGGCCGCAGTGAGTCTGCGGGCGCCCATTCAGGTTGTCGGTGTCGCCTGGATCGCCACGGTGCTGCTCTTCCTCGGCAACGCCCCGGGAAGCGACGGCGCCGGTTGGGCTGTCGGGCTGAGTGCACTGGTCGTCTTCTGCCTGTTGATCCGCTGGTTGGTCCTCTCGCGCCGCCAGTTGGCCAAGCAGGAGGAAGTCAGTGAACTCGAACGCACTCGACGCACGATCCTCGAGGAGAAGGCGCGGATCGCCCGCGACTTGCACGACATCGTGGCCCACCACATGTCGATGGTGGTCGTGCAAGCTCAGAGTGCGCCGTACAGACTCGATGCAGTCACTCCGGAGATCCGAACCGAATTCGAATCGATAAGTGAGACAGGGCGAGCAGCGCTCAACGAGATCCGCGGCCTCCTCGGAGTCCTGCGCAGCGACGGGGACCACATGGTGACAGCTCCGCAACCGGGCGTCGACCAGTTGGACGAACTGTTGCTCGGCAGTACCCGTGCCGGTTTGCCGGTGTCGTGGCGAGTCGACGGTGATCGAGCGTCGGTCTCGGAATCCACGGGCCTTGCGCTCTACCGGATCATTCAGGAGTCGATCACCAACGCGGCCAGGCATTCGCCAGGCGGACCCATCGAGGTCGCCGTGGCCTTCGGTCCGCAATCGGTGAGCGCGCTCGTGAACAACGGACCTTCGCCATTGGGTGGCAATCAGCACTCGGCGTCGGAAACCACTGGTGGCAACGGAATCCGCGGAATGCGAGAGCGGGCTTCGGCGGTGGGCGGCATGCTGCTGGCAAACCGGCGACAGGACGGAGGATTCGAGGTCCGGGCCGAGTTGCCGTCGATGCCCGCCTAGGCTGTCCGAGTGCCCATCACAGTATTCATCGCAGACGACCAGGCGATGGTTCGACAAGGGTTCGGAGCCCTACTCTCCGCCCAGCCCGACATCAGCGTGATCGGCGATGCGCCGGACGGCAAGATCGCCGTCGCCGAGGTCGCGCGATTGCGTCCGGATGTGGTCTTGATGGATGTTCGCATGCCCGAGATGAACGGACTCGACGCTGCCCGCCAGATTCTGTCCGCCGGATGGGAACCACCGGTGCGAGTCCTCATGCTCACCACTTTCGACATCGACGACTACGTCTACGAGGCCCTGAGCGTCGGAGCGAGCGGTTTCATGCTCAAGGACGCACCGGCTGAGGAGCTGATTCGGGCGGTACGCGTCGTTGCCGAAGGGCAGGCTTTGCTGGCGCCGACGGTGACTCGGCGTCTGATTGCCGATGTGACCAGCCGGCGGGCGGCCCCGCGCGCACGGCCCGCAGCGCTGGACGCCCTGACCCCGCGTGAGCGCGAGGTACTCGAACTGATCGCCCGCGGATTGTCCAACGTCGAGATCGCCGAGCGGCTGTTCGTCGCCGAGCAGACCGTCAAGACCCATGTCGGTAAGGTGCTGTCGAAGCTCGATCTGCGCGATCGCGCCCAGGCAGTCGTGTTGGCGTACGAAAGCGGGCTCGTCACGCCAGGTTAGTGATCCCGTGCGGCTCGGCGTTGCGGCTCGGCAACGCCGCTATCCTGCGGCAATACGGTGACTGGGGGAAGATGGACACCAAGATCCACAATCCGGTCACGAGAGGTGCTGCACTATGCGAATCGGAATCCTCACGGGCGGCGGCGACTGCCCGGGCTTGAACGCGGTCATCCGCGCCGTCGTACGTACGTCGGCCGGTCGTTACGGCAGTACCGTGGTCGGATTCCGGGACGGCTGGCGAGGATTGCTCGAGGACCGCAAGGTCCCGCTCGACTCCGATGACCGCATCAACCGCATCCTCACCCGCGGCGGCACGATCCTCGGCACCGCTCGCGTGAACCCCGACAAACTCCGTGCGGGCCTCGATCAGATCAAGCAGACTCTCGACGACAACGGGATCGACGTCCTGATCCCGATCGGCGGCGAAGGCACTCTCACCGCGGCCAGTTGGCTTTCCGAGAGTGGCGTACCCGTGATCGGTGTGCCCAAGACGATCGACAACGACATCGACTGCACTGACGTGACTTTCGGTTTCGACACCGCCTTGGCTGTCGCCACCGACGCCATTGACAGGCTCCACACCACGGCCGAATCGCACCAGCGCGTCATGCTCGTCGAGGTCATGGGCCGGCATGCGGGCTGGATCGCGCTGCAGGCCGGACTGGCGTCGGGGGCACACCTGACTCTGGTTCCGGAACAGCCGTTCGACGTCGACGAGGTGTGCGCGATGGTCAAGAAGCGCTTCCAGCGTGGCGACTCCCACTTCATCTGCGTCGTGGCTGAAGGTGCGATGCCCGATCCCGCGTCGATGACCCTGCGCGAAGGTGGCATAGACGAGTTCGGCCACAAGATCTTCACCGGTGTCGCGCAGCAGCTCGGAAACGAGATCGAGCGCCGGATCGGCAAGGAAGTTCGCACCACCGTCCTCGGGCACATTCAGCGCGGTGGCACCCCGACGCCGCACGACCGCATCCTCGCCACTCGCTTCGGCGTTCATGCCACCGATGCAGCTCACCGCGGAGATTTCGGTCAGATGGTCGCGTTGCACGGAACGTCCATCGACCTCGTTCCGCTCGCCGAGGCGACCCGCAAACTCAAGACGGTGCCCAAGGAGCGCTACGAGGAGGCAGCCGCATTCTTCGGCTGAGCCGCAGACGCATAAACTGATCACCATGACTGCTGTCGATGCGCCCGACATCCTCGATTACGACGAAGTACTGACCAAGTACGAGCCTGTGATGGGTATGGAGGTGCACGTAGAACTCGGCACCGCGACCAAGATGTTCTGCCCGTGCCCCACCGAGTTCGGTGCCGAACCCAATACCCAGGTGTGCCCGGTCTGTCTGGGCATGCCCGGTTCGTTGCCGGTGGTGAACGCAGCCGCTGTCGAGTCCGCGATCCGGATCGGCCTTGCGCTCAACTGCTCCATCACGCCGTGGGGCCGATTCGCACGCAAGAACTACTTCTACCCGGATCAGCCGAAGAACTACCAGATCTCCCAGTACGACGAGCCGATCGCAACCGAGGGATACCTCGACGTGATCCTCGACGACGGCACGACGTGGCGCGTCGAGATCGAGCGCGCCCACATGGAGGAGGACACCGGTAAGTCCCTCCACGTGGGTGGCGCTACCGGTCGTATTCACGGTGCCAGCCATTCGCTGCTCGACTACAACCGTGCGGGCGTTCCCTTGGTGGAGATCGTCACCAAGACCATCCACGGTGCCGGTGAGCGCGCCCCCGAGGTTGCTCGCGCGTACGTCACGGCGCTTCGTGATCTGCTGAAGTCCCTCGACGTCTCCGACGTCCGCATGGACCAGGGATCGATGCGCTGCGACGCCAACATCTCCCTCATGCCGATCGGTTCCACCGAACTGGGGACCCGCACCGAGACCAAGAACGTCAACTCCCTCAAGAGCGTCGAGGTCGCAGTTCGCTACGAAATGCGCCGTCAGGCAGCAGTTCTCGACGCCGGCGGTGAGGTCATCCAGGAGACCCGCCATTTCCAGGAAGGCGACGGCACCACCGCAGCGGGACGCCGGAAGGAAACGGCCGAGGACTACCGCTACTTCCCGGAACCGGATCTCGAGCCCGTCGCTCCGAGCGCCGAGTGGGTCGAAGAACTGCGCGGTACCTTGCCGGAGCTTCCCTGGATTCGCCGTGCGCGGATCCAGAAGGACTGGGGAATCTCCGACGAGGTCATGCGCGACCTCGTCAACGCCGGTGCCATCGATCTGGTGATCGCGACCACCGAGGCCGGTGCTTCGCCCGAGGCAGCGCGCTCCTGGTGGCTGTCCTACCTGTCACAGCAGGCGAACACCCGTGGCGTCGAACTCGGCGCTCTGCCGATCACCCCGGCGCAGGTTGCCCAGGTCGTAGCTCTCATCGACAGCGGCAAGCTCAACAACAAAGTGGCTCGCCAGGTCGTCGATCACGTCCTCGACGGCGAGGGTGACCCGGAGCAGGTTGTCGCGGCCCACCCGGAGTTGGTCGTCGAACGTGACGAAACCAAGCTCAAGGCAGCCGTCGACGAAGCGCTCGCAGCGAACCCCGACATCGCGGACAAGATTCGCAGTGGCAAGGTGCAGGCCGCCGGAAAGATCGTCGGCGACGTCATGAAGGCCACTCGTGGACAGGCAGACGCGGCTCGTGTGAAGGAACTTGTCATCGAGGCGTGCAGCTAGCGCACACTGAATTTCTGACACTGATGCCCGGCCGAATCGAATTCGGCCGGGCATCAGTGTTTTTCGCTGTCGTTTTGCCGCTGTCGGTCTACAGACCAGGGACCACAACCGCGCGGCCGCTGAGCGTTCCGGCGGCCAGTCGTCGATACGCTTCGGCGCCGTTGTCGAGACTGAAGGTCTCCACCGCGATGTCGAAGATGCCGGCGTGCGCCAGGTCGATCAATTCGATCAGCTCGTTGCGGGCACCCCAGTACGGAACAGTCACAGAAGCCTCGTAAGGACTTTGGAAGAACCCGACTTTGGCATGGGCCTGCCCGTCGCCGATCCCGACGATAGTGACGTCCGATCCGACGCCGGCGACAGCCATCGCGGTGTCGATGGTGGGCTGATAGCCGACGAAGTCGAGAACCAGTGCGGCGCCCTGACTTCCGGTGATACTGCGGACGTTCTCGGCCGCGTCCTTGTCGGACAGAACCACTTCGTGAGCGCCTACCTTGGTTGCCAGTTCGAGCTTGTCCGCGCTCACGTCGAGTGCGATGACGGTTGCTGCCGAGAGGTGGCGGAGGAGTTGGATGGCGACATGGCCGAGACCGCCGGTACCGATGACGACGGCGTACGAGCCACCGCGAAGTTTCGGCAGTGAACGCTTGATCGCGTGATACGGAGTCAGACCGGCGTCGGTCAGCGGCACCGTCTTGACCGGATCGAGGTCGCCGATCGGGACGAGGTGGCGAGGTGAATCGACGATCATGAATTCGGCCAACGCGCCGGGTGCACCGAGACCAGGAGGATTGATGCCGAGTTCTTTTGCTCGAGAACAGTAGTTTTCGAGTCCTTGCGAGCAGTGCCAACAGCTGCCACAGCCCCAGGGTCCGTAGACGACGACATTGGTTCCGATGTCGAGCCCTTCGACGCCCTCGCCGACGGCGGCGACCCGGCCGGCGCCCTCGTGGCCGAGCGTGAGAGGAAGGCCGTAGGTGTACTGCTCCTCGGGCAGGCTCATGATGAAGTCGTCCGAGTGGCAGACGCCGGCAGCGGTGACTTCCAGGAGCACTTCACCTGGACCGGGCTCGGGTTTGGGAATCTCCGTGAGTTCGGGTTCTGCGCCGATTCTCGTGTACTGGATTGCCTTCATACCGACTCCTTTGTCGTGGTTGGGCCAACCGGTCCTGGCAAATGCGTGGTGTTTAGCCCCGCTAACAAAAGAGTACGCATCTGTGCATGTTCGGTCACGGGATCCGTGACCGAACAGACATGGCGGCTCAGTCGATCCCGCCGCTGCCACTCGGCATCTGGATCTTGACCACCTTGTCGTCGTTCGGACCCGGCTCGCCCGCGGTTTTGTTTATCGTGCTCGCCCACATCAAACCGTCGGATCCGAGTGCCAAACCGCCCAGCTGGCCGTACGTGTCTTTCGCCACTGCCGACGGCGCGGTCGTGACGGCACCTGTTCCTGGATCTGCGGCCAGCGCCGAGATCGCTTTGCCGGCCCCCAGCGCGACAGCTACCACTCCCTGCGCCGCGATGCACCCGCCGACTCCGGGTCGGTCGGGCCACGTCCACGCGGGGGATGTCACCGTGCCGTCGGCGCCGACGCGTTGGAGGCGATCCTCGAGAGTGGTTCGGTCCGTGACCCACGTCGCGATTCCCGGATCGACGCACACGCCGCCGCCGTTTCCGATTCCGGACAGAACAACTTCCGGGCGAGGCGGCGCAGCGTTGGGTGTCAGCGATCGGACCCGCAAGAGTTTCCCCGCCAACGAGGCGGGATCCTGAGCAACCGCGGGGTTTCCGGTATCGCCTGTCAGAACCATGAGCTGGTCCGGGGCCGCGAACTCCAGTGACCCGCCGTTGCCGCTCGCGCCGCGCGGGATTCCACCGAGTACTTCCTTGGCGGTGTCACCCGGAGCGATGCGGACCACCCGGTTGTCCGTTCCGGTGGTGACGTAGGCATAGATCAGGTTGTCTTCGACAAACGTGGGGGAGAGTGCGATGTCGAGCAGGCCGCCGTCACCGCTGCCGTCGACGTCGATCTTGGCTACCTCGACCGGTGTCGTGTTGGGAGCTACCTGCATGATCCGGCCGGTCCGCCGTTCGGCAACCAGTCCGGAGTTCCCGTCCGGGAGTGTGACGAGCCCACCCGTGGTGTCGAGACAGGTTGCGATCACGGCGGTGTCGGCATCCTGACACGGTCCGAGGGGGCCGGTCCGCGGCGCCGGCGGCGTGGTCGACGGCGGCGGGTTCTCCGGCTGTACTTCCGCGCTGGCCTGGTTGGTCGGTTCGGGTGTGAACGGCGAGGCAGTCGATTCGTCGAAGTCGGCGCAACCTGCGAGCAACGATGTCCCGAGCACCAGCGCCAGTGCGCCCAGCGCTGCATGCCTACCCGTAGTCATGCCCAAGACGTTACGCAATGCACGGCAGATGCCGCCACGCCGGACCAAGGTTCCCCGTCGAGTTCGTGAATCGGTCATAGGCTCACCTACGTGACTGACGAGCGAAAAGATCCCAGCGAGTTGTCGGATGCGGACAAGCCGACGGGCAATGTGTCCAGTCCGTATGATTCGCCCACCGAAAAATTTCCGACGGTGAGCGCCAAGAATCCGTTGCCGCGGACCGACGACGATCTCGATTTCGGTTCCACGAACGCCAACTCCCTGACCGAACAGATACCGACATACCGAGCACCTGGCGCGGATCAGCCGACCGTGGCTCTCGAGCGTGAGACGGCGTACGACGCTCCGATCGCCGCCGTCCCCACCGCCGAAGCCGTGGCAGGTACAACTGAGTCTCCGCGGGGCCGAGGCACTCTCGACCTCGGGTTGCTTGCACTGCGATTGGCCGTCGGTGGAACTGCGTTGGTGCACGGTCTGCAGAAGTTGACCGGTATCTGGAACGGGCCGGGGCTGAACGGGTTCGAGTCGATGCTGGCGGACGCCGGGTTCCATCAGGCGAAGTGGATGGCGATACTCGGCGCCGTCGGTGAAGTCGCAGGTGGCGCACTCCTGATCCTCGGGTTGCTGACTCCCGTTGCGGCAGCGTCGGTTCTGGCGGTGATGATCAATGCGTGGGCGCTGCGTCAGGCGAGCGCACCCGGCCTGGAGTACTTCGCCCCGGCCGGGACCGAGTACGAGATGCTGCTCGGAATCTGTGCGGGCGTCATCATTTTGACGGGACCAGGTCGTATTGCGCTCGACGGTCGTCGTGGCTGGGCAACTCGTCCGTTTATCGGATCGCTCGTGGTTTTGATCCTCGGTATCGCTGCCGGCGTCTGCACCTGGATCTTCCTGAACGGTGCCAATCCGCTCATCTGATACTCGCGCCGTCGAACAAAACGAACCGCCGCTCTCCTAATCGGAGAGCGGCGGTTTGTTTATGAAGGATCAGTCCTTGACGAGTACCGGGTCGGCGTTCGCGGACGGGATGGCGGTTCCGTCCTTGAGTTTGCGACCGAGGACCGACTTGCGGTGACCGTAGGCGAAGTACACGAGCACACCGATGGCCATCCATACGAGGAACCGGATCCAGGTCTCGACCGAGAGGTTGAGCATCAGCCAACCGCAGGCGAGCACGGCGACGATCGGAACGAACGGCACCAGCGGGACGCGGAATCCGCGCGGCAGGTCGGGGCGGGTGCGGCGAAGGACGATGACACCGACACAAACCAGGACGAAGGCGAACAGCGTTCCGATGTTGACCATCTCTTCGAGCGTGCCCATCGGGAAGAAGGCTGCCAGGACGGCGACGATGCCACCGACGATCAACGTGATGCGCATCGGGATGCCCTTGGCGTTGGTCTTGGCCAGGCTGCGCGGCATGAGTCCGTCACGGGACATGGCGAAGAGGACGCGGGTCTGGCCGAGCATCATGACCATGACAACTGTCGTGAGGCCGGCCAGGCCACCGAAGTTGATGGCGGTTTGTGCCCAACCGATTCCGTTGGCCTCGAATGCGGTTGCGAGGGTGGCGCTGGAATCGCCGACCAGCGGACTGCCGTCCTTGAGTTCGGTGTACTTGACCATGCCGGTCAGTACGAGCGTGACGGCAACGTAGAGAACCGTGACGATGGCGAGCGAGCCGAAGATTCCTCGCGGCAACGACTTCTGCGGGTTCTTGGTTTCCTCGGCGGTGGTGGCGACGACGTCGAAACCGATGAAGGCAAAGAACACGAGGCTGGCGGCTGCGAGCAATCCGTAAGCGCCGTAGCTGCTTCCGCCTGCGCCGGTCAGCCAGGAGAACAAGGTCTGATGGATTCCGCTTGCAGAACTCTCGGTTCCTTCGGACGGCGGGATGAAGGGGGAGTAGTTCTCCTTCTTGATGTAGAACGCGCCCACGACGATGACGAGCAGGACTACTGCGATCTTGATCGCGGTGATGATTGCGGAGACTCGCGAGGAAACCTTGGTGCCGATCGCGAGGATCAGCGTGATCGCGCCGATGATGAGCAGAGCGCCCCAGTCGAAGCTGATCGAACCGATGTGGGCGGTGGTGCTTCCGCTGGCCCCGATGACGTTGCCGAGGTACAGCGACCAGCCCTTGCCGACGACGGCGGACGCGAGAGCGAACTCGAGAATGAGGTCCCAGCCGATGATCCAGGCGGCGAACTCCCCGAACGTGGCGTAGGAGAACGTGTATGCGCTGCCTGCGACGGGGACGGTGGAGGCGAACTCCGCGTAACACAGCGCGGCGAGGCCACAGGCGATGGCAGCGAGAACGAATGCCAGTGAAATGGAGGGTCCTGCGACATTGCCTGCGGTTCGAGCAGTCAGCGTGAAGATGCCTGCGCCGATGACGACGGCGACTCCGAATACCGTGAGGTCCTTCGCGGTCAGTTCCTTCTTGAGCTTTGTCTCAGGCTCGTCGGTGTCCGCGATCGATTGCTCGACGGATTTGGTGCGCCATATGCCGACTCCGGGCATGTATTGCTCCTTGGTTGTTTCCCGTCGACCTTGTGGGTGACGGGCGGTGGCTGACTGTCGTCGTTGTGATGTGCGTCTCAGCGACCTGATGAGGGAACCACTGGTGAGCGCCGTGTGCAAGTCGGCTCGCTCGAACTGACCGAAATGATCACCTGACTGAAAGTCATCCCCCCTCATGTATCTGAATTGATCAGCTGGTGTCTGAAACCCTACGTCCAAGTGAATTCGCTCACGAGCCGGACGCGCGATTCGGTCTGAAATGTCTGATAGCTCATATCGTTCCGTTGGTGCTCCGCGTGTCGCCCGACTATTCGGTACCTGTCGGTCGGTCTTGCTGTCGATGAGTTGCACTGTCGCTGTACCAGCACGTCCCATTTCACCCGTATCGGGGCGACAGGCGAGAGGACCACCGCGTACCTGGATCCGGTCGAGCGTCCATCACGCGTCGTGGCAGAGTGTGTCGGCGACGGGATGATCGGATTGGGTTGTGGTTCAAGCTCATACAACACCGGAGGAAGTACG
The DNA here is from genome assembly GCF_027854095.1 of Rhodococcus sp. C-2. Taxonomy (NCBI): domain Bacteria; kingdom Bacillati; phylum Actinomycetota; class Actinomycetes; order Mycobacteriales; family Nocardiaceae; genus Rhodococcus; species Rhodococcus sp. C-2. Next base: position 498,477 of record NZ_JAQGFI010000004.1, read on the forward strand.
GCGTGTTCGGACGCAGTCGGTCCCGCGTTCTTCTCCAAAGTGACATGAACCCGACTCTGTCGACCCTCTGCCGTGGCCCGTTGGCGAGCATTCTCGTGGAGCTGAGTTGGTTGCCGCACGTCCGACTGCCCGAAAACCTTGTGTGACTGTCACATCGGCTACGCGCGTCTCGAGCCGCACGCACGCTTACAGAAAAGATCCCCGGCCGAAAGGCGGCCGGGGATCTTTTTCGATTCGTGGCAGAACTTACGGAACGTAGCGAACCGCGCCCTTGTCGGCGGACGTTGCCAGAGCGGCGTAGGCGCGCAGTGCTGTCGTCACGGTGCGCTGACGATCGACCGGCTGCCACGGGCGCTCCGAGGCCTCCATCTTCGCGCGTCGCTCGGCGAGGACGTCGTCGTCGACCAGGATCTCGAGCGTGCGCGAGGCGACGTCGATGCGAACCTGATCGCCGTTCTGGACGAGACCGATGATTCCGCCTGCGGCAGCCTCGGGGGAGATGTGACCGATGGACAGCCCGGAAGTTCCGCCCGAGAAACGACCGTCGGTGATCAGTGCGCATTCCTTACCGAGGCCTGCGCCCTTGAGGAAGGCAGTGGGGTGCAGCATTTCCTGCATGCCGGGGCCGCCCTTGGGGCCTTCGTAACGCACGACGAGAACGTCGCCGGCCTTGATCTTCTTCTGCAAGATGACCGAGACGGCTTCTTCTTGGGATTCGACGACGAGCGCCGGGCCCTGGAAGGAAAACAGTTCCTCGTCGATGCCGGCCGTCTTGAGGATTGCGCCGTCGAGTGCGATGTTGCCACGCAGGACAACCAAGCCGCCTTCGACGGTGTAGGCGTTCTCGACGTCGCGGATACAGCCGCCGGCCGCATCGGTGTCGAGGGCAGACCAACGGTTGTCCGTGGAGAACGGTTCGATGGTGCGCACGCCGCCGGGAGCCGCGTGGAAGAGTTCGATTGCCTCGTCGGTTGCCTTGCCGGAGCGGATGTCCCAGTCGTCGAGCCACTGGTCGAAGCTCTTGGTGTGCACGGTGGACACGTCGGTTTCGAGGAGTCCGCCGCGGCGAAGCTCACCGAGCAGGGCGGGGATTCCGCCGGCGCGGTGGACGTCTTCCATGTGGTAGTCCGAGTTGGGAGAGACCTTGGACAGGCACGGAACCTTTCGGCTGATCGCGTCGATGGTGTCGAGGTCGAAGTCGACCTCGCCTTCCTGCGCCGCAGCCAGCGTGTGCAAGACGGTGTTGGTGGAACCGCCCATGGCGACGTCGAGAGCCATCGCGTTGCGGAACGCTGCCGGGGTCGCGATGTTGCGTGGCAGCACCGACTCGTCGCCGTCGCGGTAGTACTTGAGGGCAGCCTCGACCACGGTGGTGCCCGCACGAGAGAAGAGTGCGTGACGAGCCTTGTGAGTTGCCAGCGTGGAGCCGTTGCCCGGCAATGCGAGGCCGAGGGCCTCCGTCAGGCAGTTCATGGAATTGGCGGTGAACATTCCGGAGCAGGACCCGCATGTCGGGCACGCGCTGCGCTCGACCTCGTCGAGGCCCTCGTCGGACACGGCATCGTTGGCAGAGGCGGAGATCGCGGTGATGAGGTCGGTGGGGGCTTGGGCCACGCCGCCGACGACCACTGCCTTACCGGCCTCCATCGGACCACCGGAGACGAAGACGGTCGGGATGTTGAGACGCATTGCAGCGTTGAGCATGCCGGGAGTGATCTTGTCGCAGTTGGAGATACACACCAGTGCGTCGGCTGTGTGGGCGTTTGCCATGTACTCGACCGAGTCGGCGATGATCTCGCGGCTCGGGAGCGAGTAGAGCATTCCGCCGTGGCCCATTGCGATGCCGTCGTCGACTGCGATGGTGTGGAACTCACGAGCGACGCCGCCGGCCGCACTGATGGCCTCGGCAACGATCTCGCCCACGTTCTTGAGATGCACGTGGCCGGGTACGAACTGGGTGTACGAGTTCGCTACGGCGACGATCGGCTTTCCGAAGTCGGAATCCGTCATTCCTGTGGCGCGCCACAGGGATCGGGCTCCGGCAGCATTACGTCCGATGGTGGTGGTGCGTGACCTCAACGGGGGCATGGGCGTGTTCCTTATGTGATCGTTGCTGGTCCACTCAAATAGAAGCGAGGGCCTTTCAACGCTACTCGCGTGCTACGGGCGCTTCTCTTCGGGCTGGTCCTGTGTGTTCTCGGCGAGCTCGGATTCTGCTTCTGCTTCTGCAGCTGCTTCTTCCTCTTCGGCTTCCTTGGCGGCGAAGGCTTCTGCGGCAGATGCATAGGGATCGGTGATGCGGCCGCCGCTGGCGATCGCGATCTCGGGAAGCCTGACGAAGCTGACCGCAGGCAGGGTCACCTCGGTTCCGTCGGTGAGTTCCGCGCGCGCCCAACTCCGCTTCGGGAAGCGGAAGCCCTTGACGTCGTCCCAGGCGAGGGTGCGCTTGGAGAACGTCGAGCGGACCTCGAGGCCGTCAGGGCTGACGGTGGTGCGCAGTCGCGCGACGAGATAGACGGCGATGATCGGAAGGATCAGCAACCAGCTGAAGGCGACGGGCCACCCGAAGATCGGGAAGCTGACCGCGAACAGAAGGAACGCGCACGCCATGTAAGCGAGCTGCGAAATGCGGATGACGTGCCGAAGTGGTTTCGGCGTGTGGGATGATTGAGCCGGTGGCACGGGCTGCTGCGAAGTTGACACCTCTACATCTTCGCATTGCAGCCGATGTATCTCAGATTCTGGGACGGTCGACTCACCAAGTTTGCCGTTCGCGACTAGCGCCTCTACTGTCGAGTGCGTGAAACAGAATGAGTTGCTCGTAATCGGCCGGCGCGTCGTCGCCTGAGTCGATTTTTCAACTCACCAGATAACGACGCGCCACCCTCGCTCAGCAGATGCTGACGGGGGTTTTTTGTTGCCCGGAGCCAGAATCAGAGGATTTCCCAGTGAGCGCACCAACAGCACGGCCTCAACCCACGCCGCGCAAGTCAGGGACACCGAGCCCGACAACCGCGGCTGCCGCAACCCAGACGGCCAACCGTCGCCAGCTCCCGCCTGAGCGGGTAACCGGCGCGCAGTCTGTGGTTCGAGCCCTCGAAGAGCTCGAGGTCGACACGGTATTCGGCATTCCCGGCGGTGCCGTGCTCCCGGTTTACGACCCACTCTTCGATTCGGTCAAGGTTCGCCACGTGCTCGTGCGCCACGAGCAGGGTGCAGGCCACGCTGCCACCGGTTACGCCCAGGCGACCGGCAAGGTCGGCGTCTGCATGGCTACCTCGGGTCCCGGTGCGACCAACCTGGTCACGCCGCTGGCCGACGCGCAGATGGACTCCGTTCCGATCGTGGCGATCACCGGACAGGTGGCGCGCTCGCTGATCGGTACCGACGGCTTCCAGGAAGCCGACATCTCAGGCATCACCATGCCGGTCACCAAGCACAACTTCCTGATCACCGACGCGATCGACATCCCGCGCATCATGGCCGAGGCCTTCTACCTCGCGGCCAGCGGTCGCCCCGGCGCCGTCCTGGTCGATATCCCCAAGGACATCCTGCAGTCGCAGACCACGTTCTCGTGGCCGCCGGAGATGCGTCTGCCGGGCTACCGCCCGGTGACCAAGCCGCACGGCAAGCAGGTTCGTGAAGCTGCACGTCTGATCGCCGACGCCAAGTCGCCGGTTCTGTACGTCGGTGGCGGCGTCATCAAGTCCGACTCCTCGCCGGAGCTGCTCGAATTGGCCGAGCTGACCGGTATCCCCGTCGTCACCACGCTGATGGCCCGCGGCGCGTTCCCGGACAGCCACGACCTCAACTGCGGTATGCCGGGAATGCACGGCACCGTTGCCGCAGTCGCCGCTCTGCAGCGTAGCGATCTACTGATCACCCTCGGTGCGCGTTTCGACGACCGCGTCACCGGTCAGTTGAATTCCTTCGCGCCCGACGCCAAGGTCATCCATGCCGACATCGACCCGGCCGAGATCGGCAAGAACCGCTACGCGGACGTCCCGATCGTGGGCGACTGCAAAGAGGTCATCACCGAACTCATCGAGGCGATCCGTGCCGACATGGCCACGGGCACCACGTTCGACCTCACCGAGTGGTGGGCGTACCTGAATGACATCCGTCGTACGTACCCGCTGAGCTACGACCGTCCCACCGACGGTCAGCTGAGCCCGGAGTACGTCATCCAGACCGTCGGCAAGCTCGCCGGACCGGATGCCATCTACTGCGCCGGCGTCGGTCAGCACCAGATGTGGGCCGCGCAGTTCGTCGGCTACGAGAAGCCGCGCACGTGGCTCAACTCGGGCGGGCTCGGCACCATGGGGTACGCGGTTCCCGCAGCCATGGGCGCCAAGATGGGTATGCCCGACACCGAGGTGTGGGCGATCGACGGCGACGGCTGCTTCCAGATGACCAATCAGGAACTCGCAACCTGTGCCCTCGAAGGTATCCCGATCAAGGTTGCCCTCATCAACAACGGCAACCTCGGCATGGTGCGTCAGTGGCAGACACTCTTCTACGAAGAGCGCTACTCCAACACCAACCTCGGAACGCACGGCGCCATCCGCATCCCGGACTTTGTGAAGCTCGCAGAAGCATTGGGCTGCCACGGAATTCGTGTCGAGCGTGAAGAAGATGTCGAGGCTGCGATCCGTGAGGCGCAGTCCATCAACGACAAGCCTGTCGTGATCGACTTCATCGTCACCGCCGACGCACAGGTGTGGCCGATGGTCGCTGCCGGAACGAGCAACGACGAAATCATGGCGGCCCGGGGCATCCGGCCGCTGTTCGACGACGACGAGGCAGTTGCCGAGCCCGCCGTCATCCACGAAGCCATGTCACGCGAGCAAGCCGGACCCGCCGCGGGCACAGGGGAGGATCAGAAGTGAGCACCAGTCACACCCTCAGTGTTCTCGTCGAGGACAAGCCAGGCGTGCTGGCTCGCGTCTCCGCACTTTTCTCCCGCCGCGGATTCAACATCGAATCCCTTGCGGTGGGCGGAACCGAGATCCCCGAGATCTCACGTATGACCATCGTCGTCACGGTCGACGAGTTCCCTCTCGAGCAGGTGACGAAGCAGCTCAACAAGCTGATCAACGTCATCAAGATCGTCGAGCAGGACGGTGAAGCATCCGTCGCTCGCGAGCTCGTGCTCATCAAGGTGCGCGCTGATGCAAGCGTGCGCACGCAGGTCATCGAAACGGTGAACCTGTTCCGCGCCAAGGTGATCGACGTCTCTCCGGAGTCCGTCACCATCGAGGCGACCGGTACTCGGTCCAAGCTGGATGCACTGCTGCGGATGCTTGATCCGTACGGTATCCGGGAGATCGTTCAGTCCGGGGTCGTGGCAGTCGGTCGAGGGCCGAAGTCGATCACGGCCACCCGCTAGTACTTTTAGACACGTAAAAATCCAAGGAGAGGTTGAGAACTGTGGCAGTCGAGATGTTCTACGACGACGATGCCGATCTGTCGATCATTCAGGGCCGCAAGGTTGCTGTGATCGGCTACGGAAGCCAGGGCCACGCCCATTCGCTGAGCCTGCGTGACTCGGGCGTCGATGTGCGCATCGGCCTCAAGGAAGGCTCGAAGTCGCGTGAGAAGGCTGAAGAGCAGGGGCTGACGGTCGGTACGCCGGCAGAGGTTTCCGAGTGGGCCGACGTCATCATGGTGCTCGCACCTGACACCGCGCAGGCGAGCATTTTCACCAATGACATCGAGCCGAACCTCAAGGACGGCGACGCGCTGTTCTTCGGTCACGGCCTGAACATTCACTTCGACCTGATCAAGGCTCCGGAGTTCGTCACCGTTGGCATGGTCGCCCCCAAGGGCCCCGGCCACCTGGTGCGTCGTCAGTTCGTCGACGGCAAGGGCGTTCCCGCGCTCATCGCCATCGACCAGGATCCCAAGGGTGAAGGACAGGCTCTCGCTCTGTCCTACGCCAAGGGCATCGGCGGAACCCGCGCAGGCGTCATCAAGACCACGTTCAAGGAAGAGACCGAGACGGACCTCTTCGGCGAGCAGGCCGTGCTCTGCGGCGGCACCGAGGAACTGGTCAAGACCGGTTTCGAGGTCATGGTCGAGGCCGGCTACGCACCCGAGATGGCGTACTTCGAGGTTCTGCACGAGCTCAAGCTCATCGTCGACCTCATGTACGAGGGTGGCATCGCCCGCATGAACTACTCGGTGTCCGACACCGCTGAGTTCGGTGGATACCTCTCCGGCCCGCGCGTCATCGACGCCGACACCAAGGAGCGCATGAAGGCGATCCTGGCCGACATCCAGTCCGGCGAGTTCACCCGTCGTCTGGTTGCCAACGTCGAGAACGGCAACACCGAGCTCGAGGGCCTGCGCAAGGCCAACGCCGAGCACCCCATCGAGGTCACCGGCAAGAAGCTGCGCGACCTGATGAGCTGGGTCGATCGTCCGATCACCGAAACCGCGTAATTCGCAGTTTCACGCTCCACGTCTCCACTGGCCTGATGCCGCGCCGGTTCAATTACGTTGAACCAGCGCGGCATTGGGCCGGAGTCGTTTTCCGGGTCGTCTGAGTCCGGATTCATATTCCGTCGAGAATTTGCCCGCGAAAGTGTCCACTATGTGGTATTGCCTACCGCGTTGTGGATTCCAAGTGAGCGCGCACTAAACTATCGGTGGTTAAACCACCTTCACACCCACCTAATCAGGGAGTTTGCACGTGAGCCAGCCTGGCCGTCCCGTTGTTCTGATCGCCGACAAGCTCGCGCCGTCCACAGTCGAGGCGCTCGGTGACGGTGTGGAGGTGCGTTGGGTCGACGGACCCGACCGCCCGGCGCTGCTCGCCGCGGTACCCGAGGCCGACGCGATTCTCGTCCGTTCCGCCACTACCGTCGACGCCGAGGTTCTGGCTGCCGGCACCAAGCTGAAGATCATCGGCCGCGCCGGTGTCGGCCTGGACAACGTCGAGATCCCCGCGGCCACCGAGCGCGGCGTGATGGTCGTCAACGCACCGACCTCCAACATTCACTCCGCTGCCGAGCACGCTGTCGCGCTCCTCATGTCGACCGCTCGCCAGATTCCCGCAGCAGACAAGACCCTGCGTGAGAACACCTGGAAGCGAAGCAAGTTCAACGGTGTCGAGATCCTCGGCAAGACCGTCGGTGTCGTCGGACTCGGCCGCATCGGCCAGCTCTTCGCGCAGCGTCTCGCTGCGTTCGAGACCACGATCATCGCGTACGACCCCTACCTGCCCGCAGCGCGCGCAGCGCAGCTCGGCATCGAACTGGTCACCATCGACGAGCTCGTCGAGCGCGCCGACTTCATCTCCGTGCACCTGCCCAAGACCAAGGAAACGGCCGGCCTGATCAACGCCGAGCGCCTCGCCAAGGCCAAGGACGGCGTCATCATCGTCAACGCCGCTCGCGGTGGTCTGATCGACGAAGATGCGCTCTACGACGCACTCGTCTCCGGCAAGGTCCGAGGCGCCGGTCTCGACGTGTTCAGCACCGAGCCGTGCACCGATTCCAAGCTTTTCGAGCTCGACAACGTCGTTGTCACCCCGCACCTCGGAGCATCGACGTCCGAGGCTCAGGACCGCGCAGGTATCGACGTGGCCAAGAGTGTTCTCCTCGCTCTGGCAGGCGAATTCGTTCCCGAGGCTGTCAACGTCTCCGGCGGCCCCGTGGGCGAAGAAGTTGCTCCGTGGCTCGAGCTCGTCCGCAAGCTCGGTCTCCTCGCTGCGACGTTGTCGCCCGAAGCTGTGCAGACCGTGCAGGTTGTCGCCACCGGCGAGCTGTCTGCCGAAACCGTCGACATCCTCGGCCTGGCTGCACTGCGCGGCGTGTTCTCCGCCAGCAGCGATGAGGCTGTCACGTTCGTCAATGCTCCGGCACTGGCCGAGCAGCGCGGCGTGACCGTGTCGGTCGAGAAGCACTCCGAGGCTCTTGCTCACCGCAGCGCGGTCGAGGTGCGTGCAGTTGCCGCCGACGGCACGGTCACGTCGGTCACGGGCGCACTCACCGGTCTGCAGCAGGTCGAGAAGATCGTCAACATCAACGGACGCAGCTTCGACCTGCGCGCCGAGGGCCACAACATCGTCGTTCACTACAGCGATCGCCCGGGCGTTCTCGGTGTCCTCGGCACCGTCCTCGGAAACGCGGGCGTCGACATCCTCGCAGCAGCACTGAGCCAGGATGCCGAAGGCGAAGGCGCAACTGTCATCTTGCGCGTCGATCGCGTCGTCGGTGACGCCGAGGTCGAGGCAATCGTCTCGCAGCTCGACGCTCGCGTCGCCCAGGTCGACCTTTCCTGATTGTTTTTGCTGTGCGCCTTTATCAACCGCCCGCGGTTGATAAAGGCGCACAGTTCTACTGAGATGAGGACTCCATGAAGCTTGCGGTCATTCCGGGTGACGGAATCGGCGTCGAGGTCACTGCCGAGGCGCTCAAGGTGCTCGGCAAGTTGGTTCCGGATCTGGAAACCACCGAATACGATCTCGGTGCCCGTCGCTACAACGCCACCGGCGAGTTGCTCCCGGCGGACGAGCTGGACCAGATTCGTCAGCACGACGCAATCCTGTTGGGCGCCATCGGTGATCCGCGGATCGTCGCACCCGGCATCCTCGAGCGTGGTCTGCTGCTGAACATGCGCTTCCAGCTCGATCATCACGTGAATCTTCGCCCCGCACAGCTGTATCCGGGTGCGCTGTCGCCGTTGGCGGCCCAGCCGGAGATCGACTTCGTCGTGGTTCGTGAAGGCACCGAGGGTCCGTACACCGGAAACGGTGGAGCGATCCGCGTCGGCACCGATCACGAGATCGCAACCGAGGTGTCGATCAACACCTGGTTCGGGGCCGAGCGCGTGGTGCGTTACGCATTTGCCTTGGCGCAGACCCGGTCCAAGCACCTCACCTTGATTCACAAGACCAACGTGCTCTCCAACGCGGGCGCAATCTGGACGCGTGCAATCGAGACCGTCGGTGCCGAGTTCCCGGACGTCGAAACCGCGTACTGCCACATCGACGCGGCCACGATCTACATGGTCACCGACCCGTCGCGCTTCGACGTGATCGTCACGGACAACCTCTTCGGTGACATCATCACCGACCTCGCCGGCGCCGTAACCGGTGGCATCGGTTTGGCCGCAAGCGGAAACATCGATGCCTCGGGTACCAACCCGTCGATGTTCGAGCCCGTTCACGGCAGTGCTCCGGACATCGCCGGCAAGGGAATCGCTGATCCCACCGCCGCGATCCTCTCGGCCGCACTGCTTCTTCGCCATCTCGGACGCGAGGACGACGCCGCTCGGGTCGAGGCTGTGGTCGCTGCCGACCTGGCTACCCGCGGCGAAGGTCCCATCTCCACAACGGAGATCGGCGACCGGATCACTGCAGCGCTGTAAGGAATTCTTTCACGAGACTGACGCGCGTGAGCCTTTCGGCTTGCGCGCGTCAGTCGTTTCCGGCACCCCGATAGACTGGCCGGCATGCGTCTTGGTCGAATTGCCAGTCCCGATGGTGTTGCGTTCGTCAGTATCGAAGGTGAAGAGGATGCCCTCGTCGCCAAGGAAATTGCGGAGCACCCGTTCGGGAACCCCACATTTACCGGCCGAAGTTGGCCGCTCGCCGATGTTCGTCTGCTGGCTCCGATTCTCGCCAGCAAGGTGATCTGCATCGGCAAGAATTATGCAGATCACATCGCGGAGATGGGCGGAGAGGCTCCCGCGGACCCCGTGATCTTCCTCAAGCCAAACACGTCCATAGTTGGCCCGGGTGCCCCGATCGTCTTGCCTCCCACCTCGAACGAGGTGCACTTCGAGGGTGAACTCGCGGTCGTCATCGGTCAACCGTGCAAGGACGTTCCGGCGGCGAAGGCGTTGAGCGTGGTCCTCGGTTACACGATCGCCAACGACGTGTCGGCGCGAGATCATCAGCGTCACGACGGGCAGTGGACGCGCGCGAAGGGCCACGACACTTTCTGCCCACTCGGCCCCTGGATCGAAACCAGTCTGGATTCGTCCGACGTCGACATCAAGACCGAGGTGAACGGCCAGGTCAAGCAGGACAGCAGCACGGCTTTTCTCCTCCACGACATTCCGAAGATCATCGAGTGGATCTCGGCGGTGATGACTCTCTTGCCTGGCGACGTCATCCTCACCGGCACCCCCGCCGGAGTAGGCCCGATCGTCGACGGCGATTCCGTGTCGGTCACGGTCTCGGGGATCGGCACGCTCACGAACCCGGTGACCGCCAAGAGCTGATCCTGACCCGGTTCGTTCAGTCACGCGACTACGGAGGCCCCATCCAACCGGATGGGGCCTCCGTCGTGGTGTGAGGTCGAGAGGTGTCTGTCGCAGAAAAGTTGCAAGATGGTAACTATCGCCAGTGGATTGATCGGGATTGCCAACCGACTCGAAGAAATCAGGCTCCGGGACTGACCTGCGGGTTTTATGACCCAGGCGAAGCTTCGCCTCTGATTCTCCTGGCGTTATGTCGGATTTGGCCAGTTTGGGAGAGTTCGCCATACGGTTTGCTGTCGCGGCCCGTAACAGACCAAATTCCCTGAAATGTAACGCTGAGCAGTAGGGTGACCGATAACTGGATAGAAGCCGATGGGGCAATCGAGTGGATTGCGCAGAAACGTGGTGATACATGACGACCTTCGCGGAAGCCTCCCGGACAGCGGCAGGGCAAGCGCGGAACGGGCAGCGGCCGGTGTGGCGAGACAAGAAGCGCTACCTGTGGCCACTGGGTTTGCTGGTTCCTCTCAGCCCGTTCGCTGCGTGGTTCCTGGTCGACAAATTCAGTCTCGGGCTCTTCTGGGCCATCGGGGCGTGGCTGATCGTCATCGTCATTCCCCTGATCGATCTCCTGGCGGGCGAGGACGGCAACAGCCCACCGGACGAAGCGATCCCTGAATTGCAAGAGGATCGTTTCTACCGCTGGTGCACGTACTTGTTCCTGCCCCTCCAATACGTCGGGCTGGTGTTCGTCGCGTGGTGCTGGGTGAACGCGCCGATGGCGGCGGGGGAGAAGTTCGCGCTCGCGATGACTGCCGGCGTGGTTGCCGGTGTGGGGATCAACGCGGCGCATGAATTGGGGCACAAGAGTGAGAAGCTCGAGAAGTGGCTCGCGAAAGTAGCGCTCGCGCAGTCCTTCTACGGCCATTTCTACGTCGAACACAACCATGGTCACCACGTCCGCGTCGCGACGCCGGAGGATCCGGCCAGCTCACGGTACAAGGAAAACTTCTGGTTCTTCTTGCCTCGCAGCGTCATCGGCGGCCTGCGCTCGGGTTGGCGGATCGAAAGCGCTCGTCTGAGGCGTCAGCGGAGACGGACGTGGAGTTATCGCAACAACATCCTGAACGCGTGGGCGATGAGTGTGGTTCTGTTCGGCAGTCTGATCGCCGCGTTCGGCTGGGAAATTGCGCCGTGGCTCGCCGTTCAGGCAATTGCAGGCTTCACGTTCCTCGAGACCGCCAACTATCTCGAGCACTACGGCTTGCTACGTGCGAAGCGGCCTGACGGCTCGTACGTCCGGTGCTCGCCCGAGGACAGCTGGAACAGCGACCACGTCGTCAGCAATCTGTTCCTCTATCAACTTCAGCGTCACAGCGACCATCACGCGAATCCGCGTCTGCGGTACCAGAGCCTGCGAAGTGCGGCCGAAGCGCCGCAACTTCCAGCGGGTTACGCAGTCATGATCGTCTGCGCGTGGGTGCCGCCGCTGTGGCGAAAGGTCATGGACAAGCGACTGCTGGCCTACTACGACGGCGACATGACACGCATCAACGTCCTGCCGGGTAAGTGATCGGCCGGATGGAGGAAGCGCTGCCGGACTAACCTGTAGTACGACCATCCATCATCGCCGAGCCAAGTGAGCCATGACCAACAGCGAAGTACGCGTCCGTTTCTGTCCGTCACCCACCGGAACCCCGCACGTGGGTTTGGTGCGCACCGCCTTGTTCAACTGGGCATTCGCACGACACCACGGCGGCACATTCGTGTTCCGTATCGAAGACACCGATGCGCAGCGCGACAGTGAAGAGTCCTACCAGGCCATCCTCGACGCCCTCCGCTGGTTGGGGCTCAATTGGGACGAAGGCCCGGAGGTCGGTGGGCCGCACGCACCGTATCGCCAGTCCGAGCGTCGCGACCTGCATCTCGACGTTGTTGCCAAGTTGCTGGCCGCGGGCGAGGCCTACGAGTCCTACTCGACCAACGAGGAGATCGAAGCGCGACACAAGGCGGCCGGACGCGATCCGAAGCTCGGATACGACAACTTCGATCGCGAGCTCAGCGACGAGCAGCGCGCTGCCTACATCGCCGAGGGGCGCAAGCCCGTCGTCCGCCTCCGGATGCCCGATCACGATCTGACCTGGAACGACCTGGTGCGGGGCGAGACCACGTTCAAGGCAGGCACCGTTCCGGACTTCGCGCTGACTCGCGGCAACGGCATTCCGCTGTACACGTTGGTCAACCCGGTCGACGACGCGTTGATGAAGATCACCCATGTACTGCGCGGCGAAGATCTGCTGTCCTCGACTCCGCGTCAGCTCGCGTTGTACGAGGCATTGATTCGTATCGGTGTCGCCGATTTCACACCGTCGTTCGGGCACTTGCCTTTCGTGATGGGTCAGGGCAACAAGAAGCTTTCCAAGCGCGATCCCGAGTCCAACCTCTTCATCCACCGCGATCGGGGCTTCATTCCCGAGGGATTGCTGAACTACTTGGCTCTGCTCGGGTGGAGCATCGCCGACGATCACGATGTCTTCTCGCTCGACGAGATGGTTGCGGCCTTCGACGTCTCCAAGGTCAACTCCAATCCTGCCCGCTTCGACCAGAAGAAGGCCGACGCGATCAATGCCGAGCACATTCGTCTGCTCGAGCCGGCCGACTTCGCCGGTCGTCTGAAGTCGTTCCTGGTGGAGCACGGACACATCGGCGCCGACGTCGACGAAGCGACGTTCACTGTTGCGGCGGACCTCGTGCAGACGCGCATCGTCGTCCTGTCCGACGCGTGGGATCTGCTGAAATTCCTGTTCGTCGACGAGGCGTCGTTTGCTCTCGATCCGGCCGCGGCGGCAAAGAACCTGAAGGAAGATGCCGGTCCGGTTCTGGACGCGTCTCTTGCGGCGCTCGATGCCATCTCAGAGTGGTCGGCGGCCAGTATCGAGGAAGCACTCAAGAAGGCCCTCATCGAGGATCTGGAGCTCAAACCGCGTAAGGCCTTCGCTCCGGTTCGGGTCGCGATCACGGGCTCTCACATCAGCCCTCCGCTGTACGAGTCGATGGAATTGCTCGGTCGTGAGGTCTCGCTCGCTCGGTTGCGCGCCGGTAGGGCAGCGGTAACCGCCTAGATCGGACGGTCTTCCGGCCGAAAATGAAGCAAAAACCTCCTGTGACCATACGATTTGGTATTTGGGGCAGGGGTACTGGTAATCTTCTTTTCGGCCGGAGACGAGCCGCCGAGCACAACAGCGAAGCGGATCGGGCAAGGCTGGTGAGCAAGACCTTGGGGTATGGTGTAATTGGCAACACAGCGGTTTCTGGTACCGCCATTCTAGGTTCGAGTCCTGGTACCCCAGCGGAAATCCGGTCGATTTTGTGGCCGGACTCAGACAAGCTAAGCTTGCTGAGCATCCAAGAGCAAGGCTGAAATACCACGTTTAAAAGCGTGTCCTGGCCCCGTCGTCTAGCGGCCTAGGACGCCGCCCTCTCAAGGCGGTAGCGCGGGTTCGAATCCCGTCGGGGCTACAAAGAAAAGACCCTTCGATCATTGATCGGGGGGTCTTTTCGTATGTGCGGAAAATGTTTCCGGCGATGCGAAAAACGATCACCCCCAGGCGAATTCGACTGGGGGTGATCGTCATCTCACTCTGTTGTCCGCGATCGGCTATCCGCTCTTACGGCGGAACTCTCGCTTGTGATCGGCCGGGCCATGCGTGTTGTGGACCTTGGACTGTCCGTCGCGATGGTCGGTCGATTTGGCGTTCTGATGATTCTTCCGTTCGAGGGCCTCACGGAACTTTCGTTTGGTTTCCTCCGATTGGGATTCGGGTTCGGACGGGGTGTTGCTGTCGAGATCGCTCATATGCTCACTCCTTGTTGTTGGGCCTGTTGGTGAAACTACGCCGGCCCGAATTCGATTGCTCGTGATTTTTCCGCTCACGAATCTCAGGGCTGCGGCGGCGGTGCGGTAGAGCCGGAAAGAGGCATCGCAGGCATCCCGAGCTTGCGGTGATCCCACGAACGAGTTCGATCGGGAACGAACCGTACCGCGACGCGCTTGTGGAGCATCGCGTCGACGGCCGGGCGGAGATCGTCGGTGTACGGGCCCGTGTACCGCTCCCAGACGCTGATTCCCACAGCGAAGAGGGCTTCCGGATCTTCGACGATGACCCCGGTACCCTCCATCGAGACTCCTCGGAGCGTGTCGTACGTCTGACCGTCTTCGATCAGGACGGACATTCGGGCGTCCCGGCGAAGATTGACGGCCTTCTGCGACTTGGCTTTGGTCTCGAACCAGATTTCGCCGTCGACTATCGCGAACCACATCGCGATCAGGTGAGGCATTCCGTCGGCGCTCAACGTCGCCATCGTTGCCGTACGGCTCTTTTCGACGAAGCTCGAGATTTCGGCCTCGGTCATCGTGATCTGACTACGCTGCTTTCCTGCCATGGTCGCGTCGTACTCCTACGTGCTCGAGGATCTGAAGGCCTTACTGTGTCACGAATTACAGACGCTTGTGGAGCGCTTCGGCAGCTGCGAGAAGGTCCGCCGCCCAGCGGGCTCCCGGTCGTCTACCCATCCGATCGATGGGGCCGGAGACCGAAATCGCGGCAATGACAGCGCCTGCCGAGTCTCGGACGGGAGCCGCGACGCTGGCGACACCGGGCTCACGTTCGGCCGCGCTCTGTGCCCAGCCGCGCCGGCGAACCTCGAGGAGCACTCGTTCGCCGAACGACGCATCGGCGAGGACGGTCCGTTGGGTTTGTGGATCTGCCCATGCGAGAAGGACCTTGGCGCCGGATCCGGCGTTCATCGGCAGTCGGGCTCCGACGAGCACCGTGTCACGCAGGCCGGTCGGTGGTTCCATCGACGCGACGCAGATGCGTTGTGTGCCTTCGCGACGGTACAGCTGGACGCTTTCGCCGGTGATTTCGCGAAGGCGGGGGAGGATGAGTCCGGCCGCAGCAATGAGTGGATCATTAGCGGTGGCAGCGAGTTCGGCGAGTCCGGGCCCTGGGCACCACTGACCGTCCGAGTCGCGAGTGAGGAGTCGATGGACTTCGAGACCGACGGCGAGTCTATGGGCGGTCGCGCGCGGCAAACCGGTTCGTGCACAGAGTTCGGTGAGGCTGCACGGTTCCTCAGCTACTGCATGAAGCACGCCCATTGCTTTGTCCAGGACGCCGATGCCGCTATGCTGTCTCATAGGTCGATACCAGATTCTCGCATAGTGGGATGCTACCGCATTTCCTGGAGGGATAGCGCATTTCCTCGGGACAGTCTGCATCTGCTGTGAAGGCTGGGGACCTACTTCACGCGCGGCGGGCCAGCCCGTAGTCCGCCGACGCGAGGCTACGTACAGAGGTGGAAGACATGGCACAGAAAGCACGCACTCTCGCCGAGAAGGTGTGGGACGACCACGTTGTCGTGAAAGGGGAGGGGCAGGATCCCGACCTCATCTACATCGATCTCCACCTCGTTCACGAAGTGACGAGCCCCCAGGCATTCGACGGACTTCGCCTGGCGGGACGCCAGTTGCGCCGTCCCGACCTGACGATTGCCACCGAGGACCACAACGTTCCGACGATCGACATCGACAAGCCGATCGCAGATCCTGTGTCCAAGACTCAGGTCGACACCTTGCGCCGAAATTGCGAGGAGTTCGGAGTTCGCTTGCACCGCATGGGCGATCTCGACCAAGGCATCGTGCATGTGGTCGGACCGCAGCTCGGCCTGACGCAGCCCGGAACCACCGTGGTGTGCGGCGACAGTCATACGTCGACGCACGGCGCATTCGGTGCGCTCGCAATGGGAATCGGCACCAGCGAGGTCGAGCATGTGATGGCAACGCAGACATTGTCGTTGCGCCCCTTCAAGACCATGGCGATCACGGTCGACGGCGAGCTGCCTCCCGGCGTCACGAGCAAGGACTTGATCCTCGCAGTCATCGCCAAGATCGGCACCGGCGGCGGCCAGGGCTACGTACTGGAGTACCGCGGCGAGGCCATTCGCAAACTGTCGATGGAAGCTCGTATGACCATCTGCAACATGTCGATCGAGGCCGGAGCCCGCGCGGGCATGATCGCACCGGACGAGACCACTTACGAGTTCATCAAGGGCCGTCCGCATGCACCGTCCGGCGCAGAGTGGGACGAAGCCGTCGCCGCGTGGGAGTTGCTCAAGACCGACGAGGGCGCGGAATTCGACAACGAGGTTCACATCGACGCAAGCGCATTGACGCCTTTCGTCACGTGGGGAACCAATCCGGGACAGGGTGCGCCGCTCGGCGACCGTGTGCCTGATCCCGAACTGATCGTCGACGAGAGCGAGCGTCAGGCAGCCGAGAAGGCGCTCACCTACATGGGTCTCGACGCCGGTATGCCGCTTCGGGATGTTTCTGTCGACACCGTGTTCGTCGGTTCGTGCACCAACGGACGCATCGAAGACCTGCGCGCAGTGGCGGAGGTGCTCGAGGGTCGCCATGTGGCAGAGGGCGTTCGGATGCTCATCGTTCCCGGCTCGATGCGGGTGCGGGCTCAAGCCGAAAGCGAAGGTCTCGGTGAAATCTTCACAGCGGCAGGGGCTGAATGGCGCCAGGCCGGTTGCTCGATGTGCTTGGGAATGAACCCTGACCAGCTTGCTCCCGGCGAGCGTTCGGCATCGACGTCCAACCGGAATTTCGAAGGCCGACAGGGTAAAGGCGGCCGGACTCATCTGGTTTCCCCGCTCGTCGCGGCTGCCACGGCGGTCCGCGGAACGCTCTCGGCACCGGCCGATCTGGTCTGACCCACTTACCATCTCGAGGAGAATTTCGATGGAATCCTTTACCACGCACAAGGGTATCGGCGTCCCGCTGCGACGCTCGAATGTCGATACCGACCAGATCATCCCTGCCGTGTACCTGAAACGGGTGACGCGCACCGGATTCGAGGACGGGCTGTTTGCAGGCTGGCGTACCGACCCCAACTTCATTCTCAATCTGGCTCCGTACGACAAGGGAAGTGTCCTCGTGGCCGGTCCCGATTTCGGCACGGGCTCTTCGCGTGAGCATGCCGTGTGGGCTCTCTCCGACTTCGGATTTCGGGTCGTCATCGCATCCCGGTTCGCCGACATCTTCCGCGGAAACGCCGGAAAAGCCGGTCTCGTAGCGGCACAGGTCGAGCAGAGCGACGTCGAATTGCTCTGGAAGTTGCTCGAAGAGCAGCCCGGATTGGAATTGACAGTAGATCTCGAGAATCGGACCGTCAGCGCCGGAACTACGGTGGTGCCGTTCAATATTGACGACTACACACGGTGGCGTCTGCTGGAGGGTCTCGACGACATCGGACTGACATTGCGGCAGGTAGACGCGATTTCCGAGTTCGAAAAGTCAAGGCCTTCATGGAAACCGACTACCCTTCCAGCCCGAATTTCGCAGGGCTGAACCGAAATCCGCAACTCCGCGCGGGAAGAGAAATAGGTCACCATTTCGCAGTCACGTTGAATGAGAATTGGCGTGGCACATAGACTCTTGCCGTTATCAGGTTTACCGTGGTTCTCAGTCGGTCCGACGGTGGACCACAATTAGCGGAGGAATTTCAATGAACAAGGCAGAGCTCATCGATGTTCTGACTGAAAAGCTGGGTTCGGACAGGCGCACAGCGACCGACGCAGTGGAGCACGTCGTGGACACCATCGTCCGCGCCGTCCACCGTGGCGAGAGCGTGACCATCACCGGCTTCGGAGTCTTCGAGCAGCGTCGTCGTGCAGCACGTGTTGCACGCAACCCGCGTACGGGCGAGACCGTCAAGGTCAAGCCGACGTCGGTTCCGGCTTTCCGTCCGGGTGCGCAGTTCAAGGCTGTTATCGCTGGTGGACAGAAGCTTCCGGCCACCGGCCCGGCAGTCAAGCGTGGCGTAGCAGCACCGGCCACCAAGGCTGCAGCCAAGAAGGCTGCTGCCAAGAAGACCGCAGCCAAGAAGGCTCCGGCCAAGAAGGCTCCGGCCAAGACCGCAGCCAAGAAGACGGTTGCCGCGAAGGCTCCCGCCAAGAAGGCTCCGGCCAAGACCGCAGCCAAGAAGACGGTTGCCACCAAGGCTCCCGCCAAGAAGGCTCCGGCCAAGACCGCAGCCAAGAAGACGGTTGCCACCAAGGCTCCCGCCAAGAAGGCTCCGGCCAAGACCGCAGCCAAGAGACGGTTGCACCAAGGCTCCCGCCAAGAAGGCTCCGGCCAAGACCGCAGCCAAGAAGACGGTTGCCACCCAGGCTCCCGCCAAGAAGGCCCCCGCCAAGACCGCAGCCAAGGAGACGGTTGCCACCAAGGCTCCCGCCAAGAAGGC
>NZ_JAQGFI010000005.1:0-101796 GCF_027854095.1 Rhodococcus sp. C-2
AGAACCTCCCGGGAAAACATCTCCACGATCAGCAACACCATCCGCGACTGCAACTCGTGCCGGACACGCACCAGATCGAGAACCTCACTCTTGAGGTCCTCGCCATCCAGTTGCCACGCTTCCCGACTGTCCATGCTAAAAATCTAATCGAACAAAGTTTCGAACACAAGAGAATCGCAGGCGAAAATTGCTGCTGTACAGCTACTTTCGACAATTCGGGCAAATGTCAGATCGAACCCAACTCGCGCGCACGAGCTACCGCCGACGTCCGCGACTTCACTCCCAACTTGCCGAAGATGTGAACCAGGTGCGACTTGACCGTGGTCTCACTCAGGAACAGTTCTTTGCCGATCTCTCGGTTGGAGCGACCCGCCGCCACCAACTTCAGAACTTCGATTTCCCTTGGGCTGAGGCTGGTTTCGGGTTTGCGTACCCGAGTCATGAGCTTCGACGCGATGGCGGGGGAGAGAACGCTGTCCCCGCTCGCAGCGGCGCGGACGGCTGACAGCAACTCGACCGGTGGTGTGTCCTTGAGTAGGTACCCGCTGGCCCCGGCCTCGACAGCGCTCAAGATGTCTGCATCCGTGTCGTAGTTGGTCACGACGAGTACGTGCGGCGGATTCGGCAGCGCGCACACCGCGCGGGTGGCGTCGACGCCCGTCTTCCCGGGGCCGAATCGCAGGTCCATGAGCACGAGGTCGACCGGCGTGGTGGCGCAGAAGGCTATGGCTTCCTCGGCGGTGCCCGCTTCGCCGACCACCTCGATGTCGGCTTCGCTTTCGAGCAGCGCTCGTAACCCGGCGCGCACGATCGCGTGATCGTCGGCGAGCAGCAGGCGGATCACGGTTCGCCGACTTCGAGAGGAAACGTCACTGCGACGGCCGTGTGTCCCGGCTCGGACTCGATGGAGAAAGTCCCGCCCTGAAGTTCGACGCGTCGGCGAATTGCATTGAGGCCGAAAGATTCCGCCGGGCCACGTTCGAGAACTGCCACGTCGAAACCGCGACCGTTGTCGACCACGTCGAGGCTGACGGTGTCATCGGAATAGGTCAGTGTCACAGCCATTCTGGTTGCATCCGCATGGCGGAGAACATTGGACACCGCGCCCTGAGCGATGCGTACCAATGTTGCTTCGAGGGGCATCGGCAGCCGCACTGCCTCGCCTTCGACCACGGAGCGCGCTTCCAGTTCAGGACTGCTCGCGCGTTCGCAGATTCGACGAAGCGCGTCGGCGAGCGACTGACCGTCCAAGGCCGCGGGCGTCAATTCGGCTATGAGTTGGCGGGTTTCGGCAAGACTGTCCGCGGCAGTTTCCCGTGCGAGGCTGATCTGACGGATGGCCGGGCTGTCCGGATCGGCGCGTTCGGCAGCGTGAAGGAGCATCTGGATGCTCGAAAGTCCCTGGGCGACGGTGTCGTGAATCTCGGCGGCGAGTCTTTCACGTTCCGCGAATTTTCCGGCATCGCGAGACGTCGACGCCAATTCTTCACGAGTATTCATCAACTCGTCGATGAGACGACCGCGCTCGGCCGCCTCGCGGTACAGCGCTTGATATCCGAGGCCGATTGCAACCGCTACGGCAGCGCCGATGATCGGGCCGACGGCGCCGGCAATCGTCCATCCACGATGCAGGCCGGTGCCGACCACGGCGACAGCCGTTGCCGCGGTGACGGCGAGAAGACTCCAGGGGCGTCGCAGAATATGGAGATAGAGGAAGAAGAGTCCGAACGCGAGGTAGGCGGCGTCGGCGGATACCGCCATCGTCGCGATCCAGACGAGGGTCAGCACGGCCAGCCACCAGCGGGCAGCGTTGCCGCGCAGCCTTTTGGCGACCCCGAAAAGATAGACGGCAACAAAGATCACGGCCAACGCGATGATTGTTGCGGTCAGGTCGGATTCGTCGATCAGCGCTCGAAGAAACACCACACCGGCCAGCGCCATGACAAGGACATGCAGGCCCAGTTGTAGGCCGGCGAAGACAGGCGTGAGCGGCGATCGGTGCATCTCGCCCAGCTTAGCGAGGTTCGGGCCTGGTTCATCCATCAAAAGTTGTAAACCGGGATGGTTCTTTCGAGCGCTGGAATGTCGATCCGAGGTGCGATGGAAAGAGTCTGCATCCGCGAGAGCGTAGAGGCAAGCACAGGAAAGGAATTCACAGTGTTTGTCGCAATGAGGGACTTACGGGCAGCGCGAGGTCGTTTCGCGCTGATCTCCGTCGTGGTTCTGTTGGTTGCACTTCTGGTCAGTTTTCTCAGCGGGTTGACTGCAGGACTTCGCCATCAGAACGTGTCGGCCATCGAGGCCATGAATGCCGACACGGTGGTGTTCGCCGACACCGGAGCCGGGGCGTCGTTCGACGAGTCGGCGCTCACGCAGGACCAGGTCAACGCTTGGACCTCCACGTCGAAGGACGTCGATCCCATCGGAATCGGTCGCGGGAAAGCGGGATTGGCCGACGGAAATCAGAAGTCGGTGGCCCTGTTCGGCGCTGATGGCGGTTTCGGTGACGTGACGCCGTCGGCGTCAGGCACTGTGGTGTTGAGCGAAGGTGCCGCCCGCGATCTGGGGGCGGGCGCCGGCGATCAGGTGAGTGTCGGTACGCAGCAGTTCACCGTCAGCGCCGTTCGCGGTGACGACTGGTACAGCCATTCGCCCGTCGTCTGGATGACGCTCGACGACTGGCAGGCGGCCAATCCACGCGGCGGAGTTGCGACAGTACTGGCTGTCACCGGAGCCTCCGACGCTTCCGCAACGGACAAGGCGGCTGCGACGACGTCGACGACGGTCAGCGGTTCGCTCGACGCGATCGGTTCGTACAAGTCGGAGAACGGGTCGTTGACGTTGATGACGCTCATGTTGTTCGCGATCTCAGCCTTGGTGATCGGTGCGTTCTTCACGGTGTGGACGATCCAGCGAACTCCGGACATCGCGACGCTGAAAGCGCTCGGTGCGACTACCGGTTCGCTGGTGCGCGACGCACTGGGTCAGGCGCTCATCGTTCTGATTGCCGGTGTCACCGTCGGAATCGGGCTGACGGCCGTGGCCGGATCGCTGATCGGTGACGCCATGCCGTTTGTCCTGGACGCATCCACCACCGTCGTACCTGCCGTGGCATTGATCGGGCTCGGTCTGCTCGGCGCGGCCTTTGCACTTCGATTCCTCTCGACCACCGATCCACTCACAGCATTGGGGAGCGCACGATGACCATGACAACCGGCACCACAGTTCTCGACATCCAGAACGTCGATCTGACGTTTCCCGATGGGCAATCGCGGGTGACGGCGCTGGACGACGTGTCTCTGCGACTGCACCGCGGCGAGATCGCCGCGATCACCGGGCCCTCGGGTTCGGGCAAGTCCAGCCTGTTGGCGGTGGCGTCGACGCTGATCCGTCCGGATTCCGGGCACGTGTATCTCCGGACGCCGGAAGGCAGCACCGACATCGCTGCGCTGAGTCGGCGGGCGGCGTCGGAGCTGCGACGCTCGTCGATCGGCATCGTCTTCCAACAGTCGAACCTCGTGTCTTCGCTGACTGCACTGGAGCAGCTCGAGGTGATGGCGCATCTGGGGCAGTCCGTGTTCACGTCACGGACCCGTCGCAAGGCCGTGAAATCAAAAGCGATGGATTTGCTGGACGCTGTCGGGCTCGCGGATCAGAGCGGAAAACGGCCGTCCCAGCTGTCGGGCGGGCAGCGACAGCGCGTCAATCTCGCGCGAGCATTGATGAACGATCCGCAGCTTCTCGTGGTCGACGAGCCCACGAGTGCGCTCGATCAGGAGCGCGGTGCCGCTGTCATGGATCTGATCATCGGGGTGGTGCGGGAACGCGAGGCGGCAACCCTTCTCGTGACACACGACCGAAGTCACCTGTCTCGGATGGATACTGTCTATCGTGTTGTTGACGGTTCCTTGGCGGAGGATCAGGAGGCGCTCGCGGCGTGACTCAGGCGGGCACGATTCGGGCATTCGTCACTGCATCCGGGCGGGAAGTCAACCCGCGATTTGCTGGGCAGTTAGACTGTTGTCGACTCGGGCAACTTGAGAGGACGTGTTATGGAACGCCGCCGCAACGTTGCGCAGCCGCCACAATCGCCGATCGCGGATCTGGAGCAGATGCCTGCCCTGATTCTCCTCGACAGGCTTCCGGTGCCGGTCATGGCCGTTCACCGCGACGGCAGCATCGTTTTTGCCAATCCGTCCTTCGCTGACATGCTGGGATATCCCAAGAAGGCCGTCTCGGCGTTGCGTTTGCAGGACATCCTCTACGACAAGGATGCCGACGACGTCAGTGCAGAGCAGGCCCATCGTGAACTGAGTTCCGAGCCGGGCTCGGTCAAGGAGTTCGTGCACTCCGACTCCACGTTGGTGCGCGCGACGGTCAGCCAGTCTCTGCTCCGACGGGACGACGACACGATCACCCTTGCCGTCCTCCACGATTTGACGGAGCGCCTGTGGAACAACCCACGGCACATCGACGACAAGCCCACCAAGTAATCCCAGCTACTTCCGGGATTTGACGGTTCGGTCCAGGCCGAGGGTGGCGGCAAGGGTGTTGACCACCCATTCTTCGTACTGTTGGCCGGTCCAACCCGCGCCGACCACGAGGTCTGTGTAGGTCTCGGGACTGAGCAGCGTGAGTGCGACGTTCACAGCTGTTTCGAGGTCGACGGTTGGCGCTTTTTCGACGATGCCGACCATCAGATGTTCCTGCACCGTGCGTCTCTGAGTGCGGTTGATTTGCCACAGACGGGCGGCGTCCTCGTCGGCGGAAGCGGCGGCCCGCAGTGCCAGCAGGATGTCTGCGGTGCGTTCCAGAATGAGCCGTCCGTGGTGAACCTGAATCCGGAGTTGTCCGAGTGGATGTGGGGCGCCGAGTGCTGCCGCCACCCACGGACGGTCGAGAGTTGCCGTCTTTTCCTCGTCGCCCGCAACGGCCACGTCGAGTAGTGCTGACAGCACGCTCGGCTTGTTGCCGAACACGAAATAGACACTCTGCACCGACACGCCCGCCGCCGCGGCAAGCTGCTTGATCGTGGCGGCCGCGTAGCCGGGATCGACAAAAACCTCACGCGCTGCCTCGATGATCTTGCGCCGCGCCGACGTGTCTTCCCGAAGAACCTCAGTCATGATTAGAGTCTAACTCTAGAGTCGAACTCTAGCGACTCGGGAGGCGAAGTAATGACGAAGGTTCTTGTACTCGGTGGCTACGGTGCCGTCGGGATTCCCCTGATGAAACAACTCGCGAAGGTCCCCGAAATCTCCGCGTACTCCGCCGGCCGTGACCCTGCCCGCGCGGACGTCGTCGTTGATCTTAAAGAACCAGGCGCGTATTCGACTGTGGTTCGAGACTTCGATGTCGTGGTGAATGCGTCGGGTTTCGAGGATGTTCGCCTGGCCGACGAAGCGGTACGCGGTGGGGCGGCATTCGTCGACATCACGGCGACCTCGAGCTACTGCGAAGAATTGGAAGCGGTCGACGGACCCGTTCTCATGGGCGTCGGGTTGGCGCCGGGATTGACCAGTGTCCTTGCAACCGAGGCGCATCGACTCGGCGACGGACCCGTGGACATCCTGATCGGCCTCGGCGGTGGAGAACTACACGGGCCGGCCGCAACGGCGTGGACGTACGGGATGTTGGGCACGAGGTTTCCTGATCCCGACGGACGATCGGTCCGCAACTACACCGGGATGAAGACGTTTCGAATACCGGCCGATGCGACCGGCTACCGCACCGGTCCTGCTGTGCGGGCCGACTTTTCGGACCAGCATGCGTTGACGCGAGACCTCGGTGTTCCGGTCAGGACGTACCTGCGATTGGACACGTCCACCGCGACGCTCGGACTTGCGGCCATGACGTGGGCACCCGCGCTACAGAAGGTCGTGCCGAAGAAGCTGTGGGGCTCGGATCGTTGGGTAGCGATGGCCCGAGCGGATACCGGCCCGGCGCTGTGGGTTTCGGGGCGTAGCCAGTCGGTCGCGACGGCAGCTATCGCCGCGCGCGCCGTGCAGGTGATTCGGGATGCCGCGATCTCGAAGCCGACGTGGTTCCACGCGGTGGAAACCACCGAGTCGTTGCAAGCGGCGGTTCCCGAACTGTCAGTGCGGCAATGGGATGGTGCGAGCCGATCGTCCGGCAAGACAGTCCACTAGTCGGGGCGAGCCGAGAAACGGCAATCCGGCGGCCGCATTGGTGAGACAACCGGGTTCGACGACGCGGACGACATGCAAGCCAGCGCGGAGAACATCAGCAGTGGTGAGGTCGACCCATGCCGGCCTGAAACCCGAGCCTGTCAGTGCGCTTTCGGTGTCGATGGGTGACGTCAGAGAGTCGAGGTCCACCTCGCCGACGACCGCATCTGCCAGCTCACTCTCGAATCGTGCTTGGATCTCCGGGTCCAGGTGAAGTTGCAGGTGGCATCCGTAGTCCATCACGTCGGCAAAATCCGATCGGTAGGCGCCTGCATAGCTTCGGTCAGCTCGCCAAGGCGCAAGCGGACTGGTCGGGGAGGCCGCGGCTCGACCGATGCCGCTCTCCGGGCTGTCGTAGTCGGTGGAAAGCAGCTGCAGCTGAAGCGCTTCGCCGAGTGACTTGAACGCAGCGGTCTGGGCGTCTTCGTGGCAAGCGGTACCCATGGTCGAGTATCCGGTCAGTCGGTCGCAAACCAGGGCGCCCAGGACGGGGATCTCGAAATCACTCTCGAATGAAATCCACCTGGTCGAGAGGCTGTCGTGATTCCCCAGTCGCCGAAGCACCTCGGGAATGCCGGTGACGATCCGAACGCCGCGTCTTCCGGTCCAGGACAACGTCATCGCGTCGCGCTCGACTATCTCGCGCAGTGCATTCCGTATCGCGAATTCCGTCGTGGGACCGGCGGCGAGACCCGCCTGAGCTACCGGAGAGATCGCCGGACCCGTCCGGGCGACGAAATGAGGATACGAACCCCAGACGAGTTCGGCCGGTACCCAGCTATCCGAACCCGTGATCAGGTCGGCTCCGCGAGTCCAGTCCATCTCCAGATCGTCGGTTGGTTCGACGAACGGGAACTGTGGCCGCGCGTACTGGGCAGTATCGAAACGCGCGAGTTGTGACAGGTCGATGCTTGCTCCGATCAACGCTTCGGCGGACTCGCGGACGATCGGTTTGGCGACGATGTTGCCGCAATACCGTTCCACCGCTTCGCCTATCGCAGCTGCGGTAGGCCGCGCACGGTCACCCAGATCGAAGCAATATCCGGCGCCGGCCGAGTCACTGGACCAGGGTGAAAAGCGTGCTGAATCACTGACATACGAGTGAATCAGCTTGAACTCGGGCGGAAAGTGCTGGGGAACAACGGCGTCGACCAGCTCTCGAATGATCCCAGTTCGGCGGTCGACGAGCGAAGATGTCATGCGAGGGGGACCGGCAGATGCAGATGGGTGGTCGATGCGCTGGTCAATCTGCTACCTCCAAGAAGGGGAAAGGCTGCCGGGGCGTTGTTGTACAGGCCCGGAGTCAGGATGCGGACGACGTGCAACCCGGCAATCGAGATGTCGCCGGTGGTGAGATCGACGGAAATCGGCTGGTGTCCCCGTGACATCAGAAGCGCTACGAGAGAAGCCAGATCCAACGGCGCTTCGTCGGGAATCTCTGATACCGAGAGTGTTTCGGTGTAGTCGAAGAGATGTTCCTCTGCGGCCAGGGCTATCACGGGATCGAGATAAAGTTGGGCGACGGTCGGCAGATCGACGATGTCTTTCCATTGCGGATCGAACTCGTCCCGGTAACGACGGTCGGCCCGAAAGGGTTTGTACAGGTGCGCCGGCAGCGTTCCGTCCGCCACGCTGCGCCAGGTCGGCCCGTCGGGGTCGGCGAGGTCGATCGTGATGGCAAGTACGGCATACGCCTCGACAAGCGCCTTCGAGACTGCCGCCTCCACCGTCGGTCGACAAGCTGTGCCCAGCGCGACCAGTCCACGTCGGTCATCGCGGATCCACGCTGCGGCGACGGGAATGCCGAAGGGGGAGGGAAGCAGCAGCACTCGAACGCTCCGGGTCTGGCTCTCCAGATCCCCGAGTTGGCGGTGCGCAGGCAACCGCTCCCAGTCGGAAAGCTCGATCGCCGGCTGTGACCGGTCCCCGCACCACCACAGCGCGGTGGCATCGCGTTCGAGAAGTTCCAGCAGAGCTGACATCTCGGCCTCGTCGCGTGAGCGTCCCGCTGCGATTCCGGCGTACTGCAACGACGCGATCGGTGGCTCGCAGCGACGGGTGCCTGTGTAGTACCCGAGATAAGTCAGGGCCGCAGGCACGTAGGTGGGCACCTTTTCGTCCATGGTGTGACCCAATGCCCAGCGAATGTTCAGATCAGAGGTGAAGGGAACAAAGGGGAATCCGGGAAGGCGGTACTGATCCTCGCTGTACAACGCAAATTCAGCGGGATCGACGACCCGTGAGCCGGCCAGTTCCAGCGCTGATGCACTGCTGCGGACCAGATCCTCGGGGACCACGTTGCCGCAATATCTTTCGACGGCCTCACCGGTCGCCGCCCCGCGAGCTGCTGCATCGTCGCGTATCGAAGCCCCGAATCCGTAAGGGTCCGCGCGAAACAGTGAACCGCTGCCGCCGAAGTTTCTGGTGTCGGCCACCCTCGCGGCCCAACCGACCCAGCCTGTCGGCATGTCCGAGCGAATGTGTGGTTCCAGTGAGGTCAGCACGCCGCTCCGGTCGTCGACCAGCAAGTCATCCACCGGCAGTTCCTCCGCGTATCGGCAGGGTCAACGACCCGGAAAATGATTGGTGCAGTGCGGTACTGCGTGTTCCTCGATAGCGATCACCGTCTCCGAGATTGCGTGCGAGTCGTGGGAAGTCCGAGCCGGCGATCCGCAGCGTCGAGACATCACCCGCGCGCACAGTGTGCAACACGGGATCCAGATCGATGGTCACCATCGTCGGCTGCAGGCTGACACCCGCGCCCCGTGCGATCGATCTGGTAACTCCAGCGGGATCGACGACGCTCAGTTCGGCGATCCAATCGGCTTCGCCCTCGGGTGAATACACTTTCAGCTCCACCGATGGTGTTCCGGAGAGTACGGAGTCGTGCTTGATATCGAAAGTCAAGGCAACACAGTTGTTTCGGTCCCGTGAGGCGTCATACAGGAAGCTGTAGGCCGCATCCTTCCGATCTGGTTCGAGATGAACGCGATTCGCACCCGTGACAAACGGTTCGGTCGACCATTCGCCGACACCCCGGTCGAATACCCGATTGATGGTCAGGGGCCGCGCAGCGAATACCGATTCCATCCACTCGACCTGAAGGCGGCCGAAACTTGTCTCGCCGACCCTTCCAGGGCGGAGGTCGTGCGCCCAGGGGCCCACGATCAAACTCTGCGGCCCGCGCCCAACGGACGTGAAGTGCCGCAGTGTCTCCCGAATCATCGCATCGTCCCAACCGCCGATGTGCAGCCCGGCGATGTCGAGTTCGGAGAGTTCGTCCGCGGACACCAGATCATCGCCACCGAAGTCTTCGCGTTTACAAGCGCGAAGGATCGGCGTCAACCAGCCCGGTGAATCGGAGGTCAGGCCGACCTCCTCGATCATCGACTGCACCGGGAGATGTTCCAGCAAAGACGAATCCGAACGCATCAGTTCAGGGATGAAACCCTCACGAGAGGAAGACGAATCTCCGTGCTCGCCCCACCACGCCAGATGCTCGGCGAGGAGAAGTATCCCCGAGGGATCACGTTTGACGCGGTCGCTTCCGATGGTCGGCACCTTGGAGACGACGCCGTCTACACGAAATGACCGATCGGCGCTGTTGGTCTCGGCAGCAAATGCCCAGGCGGTTCCGGCCGCATACGAAGCCCCGCTTGCGATGACGCACTCCGGTGTCCACGGCTGATCCTGCAGCCACTCGGCCAGGGCGGCGCTGTCCTCGCGCTCGTGGACGTACGGTACCCAAGATCCGGTGGAATCGTGCCGTCCACGTACGTCCTGACAGATGAAGGCAATTCCTCGTGATCGCCATTCGAGCCCCTCCGCCAGATGCCATCCACGCCCGTACGGGGTGCGGATCACGATCAGTCCCCGCGGTGAAGAATCCGGTGGGAGAAGCACATCCGTAGCCAACGAAGAACCGTCTGCCGCCGGGATCTTCACTCCGAGTGAGATCACCGGAGCGTCGGCGCGGGTTCGAGAACGCCGCCGGGCAGTGGTAGCACGGGATGGCGAGTCATCATGAGGGTTCGCGGATTCATCCGGATCTGGTGGTGAAGGTGTGATGGCGGTGCGCCATGTACACCAGCCACGACGTCCGAACATGCAAGCGCACTGGCCATTGCGGCTGCGGTGGGTTCAAGTTCGAGCGGGCGAGGTTCGCTGCCGGCGAGGTGATTCCACAGTGCCTGCAGATGATTCGGGACGCGCGACGCGGCAAGCCGTCGACCGCAGACGTCCCGGTAGCTTGCGCTGCCGATACCGTCGAAGAAGGGTCCGATGCAGATCTCACCCAGCTCCGCGTGGACGGTTTGCCACGGTGTTTGGTTTCGGCGGCACCAGGTATCGAGTTCCGACCACTCGTCGTGAGGAGGAGCCCCGGCAACCGACAGTACGAGGTCCGACGACGCAACGTCGTCTTCGATTGGCGCAGTAGTGGATACGACCTCGAGATGCGGAAGAGCCTTGGAGAGCAGGGCGATGCAAGCATCGGCAACGGGCCCGATCCCGTCCATCAGCACACGCTGTGGGCGCGGAATCTCCGGCGCTTGACCCGGAACAACCAGCACGCCGCGAGAGACGAGGGCGTCGGCGATCTCGATAGCTCCCGGGCCGAGCACCGAACCAGAGCGCCTGAGAAAGTTGTCGAGTTCCGCGAGGTCTTCGGCCGGCGCGCCGATCGTGACCGCGTTCTCGTCCGGTGTCAGGTAATGCCAAGTGCCGTCCGGGGTCGGATACAGCTGGTGTCCGTCGGCGAGGGCGTACACGGATCTCCTTGTCGGTGCCCGCACCCGACGAGTCGGATGCGGGCGGGGTCATCGGCAGATCAGACTGTCGAAACAGTCTGGATCAGGGGAGGTTTCAGCTCTGGAAGCTGAACGGGTTGTCGACGAGGGCGTTGGTGCCCACACCCTGCAGGGCGTGTGCGGACGTTGCCTCGGCAACCGGCTCGAAGGTGAACGGGTTGTCGACGAGAGCGTTGGTGCCGACGCCCTGGAGTGCATTGGCCGGAGCCGAGTTGGAGACGCTGTCGAACGAAATGTTGCTCATTGTCATCCCTTCCGTAATGGAAACCATTTCCATTACGATGCCACCGTACGAAAGATCGCCACGGAGAGCAACAGGTACAAGAGAGTGCATACATGAGCGAGACCCCGACGACGGGATCCGTCGAAGCGCAACCACATGTCTTTCGGGACAGATCGTTTCGATTGTTCTTCACGGCTCGTACGATTGCCGTAGCCGGTGCGGCGGTCACCGGAGTGGCCATGCCGATCCTGGTGTTCGACATCAGCCGGTCTCCGTTTCTCACCTCGCTCGCGGCTGCGGGGACGGTTCTGCCGTATCTCGTGTTCGGCTTGTTCGCCGGCGCCGTGGCAGACCGAGTCAACCGACGGACGGTCATCCTGTGTGCGCAGGCCGTTGCTGCACTTGCCTTGGCGAGTATTCCGGCAGCGCAGGCACTCGGCGTATTGACGGCGTGGCATGCCGTCGGCGTATCGATGTGCATCGGAACGTGTTTCGTGTGGTTCGACGCCGCTGCTTTCGGAGCGCTGCCTGCTCTGGTCGGTCGGCAGAGGATACCGGCGGCCAACAGCGCGCTGTGGACGTCCAGCACGCTGATCGATGTTGTCTTTCCGGCGATAGCCGGCGTGCTCGTGGCCTCGATCGGCCCGGCCTACGCATTGGGTGCTGATGCACTGGCTTACGTACTGGCCGGGCTGGCCATGGCCTCGATCGGAGCCTCGTTTTCGATTACTCCTGCGGCGCCGAAGAAGTCGGGAACCGGAATTGCGCGTGACATACGCGAAGGCCTCAACTTCCTCTGGCAGTCGCCGCTTCTGCGGGCCTTGACCGGCGTCGGCTTCGTCAATTCGCTGACGCAGGGTGCGGTTACGGCTCTCCTCGTGGTGTACGCGTCCGAGAGGCTGGGGATTGCGACGTCGAGTCCGATGATCGGTGCCGTGTGGACGGCCGTCTCCGTGGGTGGAGTGGTCGGCGCACTCGTGCTTCCACGGCTACCGGCGCGGTGGCCGGTCGGGGCGATCACGGTCGGGGCGCTGACCATCGGCCCGGTGGTGCTGTTCGTCGTTGCGACAACCGGCAATACCGGCGCCGCGATCACGGCGCTCGTCGTCTACTCCGGCTGTGCGACCGTCACCATCCTCAATGGCATCGGTGCACGTCAGCGCCTGACTCCGGATCGTCTGCAGGGGCGCGTGAACACCACGGCGAGGATGGTCGCCTGGGGTGGTTCGCCGGTCGGCGCCTTGATTGCCGGGGCAATCGCAGGACGCTGGGACATCGGCACTGCCTACCTCGTTGCGTGCATCTTTGCGCTGGTCGGGGCGCTCTTCGCGTGGGCGAGCGCGCTGCGGACCGACCCTTACCCGCACAGATGAGCATGTGACTATTAATGAAAACGACTGTCGTTATGGTTAGATCCACCTGTTCATGACTGCGAACCCCACCTACTCAGGAGTGCGATGACGCTGACCAGCGAGGCAGCACGACGAGTGCCGTCGCGTCCACATCCCGTCGGCGAGCGCGGGTACGTCCCGTTTCTGTTGGCCACGGCGGTTGTGCTTGTCGCGGTCTCCACCGTCGCGGTGTGGTCGGGTGCCGCGTCGGTGTCCTTTGCCGACGTGTTCGCGGTGTTGTACGCGCACGTCGGCGGTCCGCCGGTCGACCCGCTGCTCGATCGGATCGTGTGGGGATTGCGGGTACCGCGCATTCTGATTGCGGCATTGGCGGGCGCCGGATTGTCGTTGGCCGGCGCCGTGCTGCAAGCGTTGGTGCGCAACCCGATTGCCGATCCGTACATTCTGGGCGTGGGTTCCGGAGCATCCTTCGGTGCAGTACTGATCATGACGACCGGCATCGGCACCGGCCTGTCGATCGGTGTCCCGGTGGCAGCCTTCCTGGGGGCCATGGTCTCCCTGATCGCGGTTCTCGTACTGGGTCGGCGAGAGGGAATGCTCGTCCCGCTGCGCATGGTCCTGGCCGGAGTTGCCATCGGCTATCTGCTCTCGGCTGCAACAAGTTTTGTGCAGTTGCGCGCCGATCCGAGTCAGCTTTCGGGAGTGCTCTTCTGGTTGCTGGGCTCGGTGAGCGGGGCCAGTTGGTCGGATCTCGGTGTGCCCGCCGCGGTGATCACCGTCTGTGCGGCAATTCTGTTGACACAATCGCGCCAACTCAACGCGTTGGCCATGGGAGACGAGAGCGCGCAATCGGTCGGCGTGGACGTGCGCCGTACCAGGTTGCTACTACTGGTGATCGCGTCGTTGCTGACCGCGGTTGTCGTATCCGTCGCCGGGGGAATCGGTTTCGTGGGGCTGCTCGTGCCGCACGCCGTACGACTTCTGGTCGGTTCCGATCACGGCAAGCTGCTCCCCGCGACCGCGTTGGTTGGTGCCACCTTCCTGGTGATTGTCGATCTTGCGGCTCGGATGTTGGATGCGCCCAACGAATTACCGCTCGGGATCATCACCGCCGGATTGGGTGCACCGTTCTTCCTCTGGTTGCTTCGACGGGACGGCGGTGCACAGTCATGAGATTGTCGGCCAGCGGAATTCACGTCGTTCGGGGCGGACGCCTCGTGGTTTCGGGTGTAGACCTCGAAGCGCCCGAGGGAAGCGTGGTCGGACTCGTCGGACCGAACGGCAGTGGAAAGTCCTCCCTCCTTCGCGCGTTGTATCGCTCGATGAAGCCGCGAAGCGGAATCGTGAAGGTGGACGAGGTGAATGTTTGGGACGATCTCTCGCCTCGATCGGCGGCACGCATCATCGGTGTTGTGGGGCAGGAGCATTCATCCGATTTCTCGTTCAGCGTCCGCGAGGTGGTTGCAACGGGTCGGACGCCGCATCACAGCGCGTTCTCTCGACTCGGCGAGATCGACCGAGACATCGTCAGCGCAGCACTGGTGCGAACCGGCATGCAGGGCTTTGGATCACGTCTCTTCGCCGAACTGTCCGGCGGAGAAAAGCAGCGTGTGATGTTGGCCCGGGCGATCGCTCAACAACCGTCGGTGCTGGTCCTGGACGAGCCCACCAACCACCTCGACATCCGTGCTCAACTCGAATTGATGGAATTGGTCGCCGAACTCGGTACCACGACGATTGTCGCGATCCATGAACTCGCCTTGGCCGCAGCGTATTGCGACTACGTCTGTCTGCTCTCCGGCGGGGTAGTTGTCGCGACAGGACCAACGGCCGAGGTCCTCACCGAGGACCTGCTGTCCGAAGTATTCGGGGTTCAGGTGCATCTCGGCACTCATCCGTTGACCGGGCGCCCCCTGCTCTCGTTCGCCCCTCCGCTCCTACACACGAAAGAAGCAGTGTCTTGAAATCCTCGATACGTACTGCCGCGCTGATGTGCTCGGCCGTTACCGCCACCGCAGTACTGGCCGCATGCGGAAACTCCACGGCGGATTCGGCGGCGTCGTCGTCCGAGAAGATCACCGTCACCAATTGTGATCGCGAGGTCACGGTGCCCAAGACGGCGGAGCGGATTGTCTCGCTGTATCCGTCGATGACGGAACTTCTCATTCAGCTCGGCGCCGCCGACCGTATTGTCGGACAATCGAATACCGACCTCTCTCCTCCCAGCCCCGAACTCGCTGATCAGTTCGCGGCCGTGCCGGTACTGAGCGCCGGAGTTCCCGCGAAAGAAGCATTGCTCGACGCCCGTCCGGATCTGATCGTCTCCGACGGGGAATACTGGTTCGACGGTGACCGATTGCAGACCATGGACGAATTGCGTGACCTCGGCATCCCGATCTTCGTGAACAGCGGCTACTGCCACAAGGCCGTCACCGAAGGCAGGATCGACGACGTCTGGTCCGACCTCGACGGTCTCGGCGCCTTGACCGGAACAAGTGACGCGGCAGCAACCCTCCTGGCCGACGGCAAGAAGTCCCTCGCAGCAACCGAGGCATCTGTCGCCGGGCAGGAGCCGGTTCCCACTGTGATGGTTCAGGTTTCGGAGGGACAGTCCTATGCTCTGGCCAGGGGCCTCTACAGCAGTGTGCTCGAGGCCGCCGGGGGAAGCAATCTTTTCGAGAACGACCTTCCCGACGGAAAGTACTTCGGCCAGGTAGCCACGGAATCGGTGCTCGCGAAGTCGCCGAAGGCTATCCTCGTCGTCTACTCCACCGAGTCGGCTCGGGAATCCACCCTGGATGCTGCGCGGACGGCATTTGCCGGATCCCCCGCCGCGACATCGAATGCGATCTTTGCCGTTCCGGAGGCATGGTTCGCCGGCGAGTTGGTCTCGATCGACGGGGCCGGCGAGGTGTCTCGCCTGCTGCACCCGGGTTCGTGACCGCACTCGAGCGAATCGAGGCCGTCGTATCGCTGCATGCAGTGTTGGACCGGACGGTGAGTCCGTCGGAGCTACCGTTCGACGAGCACGCACTGCCGCCGGTGACGTGTGAATCCGTGGAACTGCCGGCCGCGACGCCACTGCCGGCCTGCGGGTTCGCGGACGTCTTGCAGGCACGACGGAGCCGCTACGACCCCGCACAGACGGCACTCCGAGCAGGCGAGCTGTCAAACATGTTGCACCACAGTGTTGTCAGCAGCCCGACGGCGGGCGGGATGCGCGAACTGACGCTGTCGTTTGTTCTCAGCCGACCCGGAGACGAGCTCGGAGCCGGGGTATACCGATATGCCCGAGGCCGCGCCGAAGCTGTCCGGCCAGGCGACGTGCGAGAGCACCTTCGAGCGAGCCTTCTCCAACCCGAGTTCGTCGACGTGTTCCCGGTTCTTTTGTTTGTGGTCGCCGACGTGGAAGCGCCGCTGGAGAAGTACGCGATGCGGCACTACCGCACGATGCACGTGGATGCCGGTGTGCTGGTTCAGAATCTGTACCTTGTGACCGAGGCGATGGGACTTGTGGGCTGCGCCATCGCAGGATTCACGGATGCGCGAGTGGCATCTCTGTTGAATCTCGCGACGACGCAGCTTCCCGTCATGGCTTTTGCCCTCGGGAGGCGCAGCTAGGTCAGGCGAGGATGCGCGCCTTCTGGGTCTCGAACTCGGCCTCGGTCAATACTCCCGCATTCTTGAGTTCGCCCAGCTTGGTGAGCTGTTCGAGCTTCAAGTCCATCGATGCTGCCGGAGCTGCCTGCGGTGGCAGGGGTGGTAGATCGGGAATCGGCGGCACCGGCTGGGCCTGCGCTGCGCGAGCCTGATCTTCGGCGGCCCAACGGGTCCGCTGACGGCGCTGAACATTGCCGTGAATGGAGCTTGCGACGGCTACCCGGCCGGCTCGCCTCAAGAAACTCATGCGTCCTTCTCCGTATTGCCTGGTGCGGTGTTGTCGAGTGCGGTGGCAAGTTCGTCCAAGCTCAGGTGACCTTCGGTGACAATCTTTGCGCCGCTGCGTGTCCACGCGTCGATCACCGGCAGTATGGCCAGTTCCTCGTAAACGAGCACGGCGGCAACACTACCGGTGGCCAACTCGTCACCGACGGCGGCGATGTCGCCGGCGTCGAGCAGTCCGGAGGCTGCGCCGTCGAACTGCGCCAGATCGAAATCTGCGAGTTCGAAGGTCGATGCCGGTACGACGGCCACTGATCCATCGGCGGCTTTGGTGACGAACTCGAGGTCGAGGATGCGGATCACGCCGGAGTCGACGAGAGTGAGCAGCTGCTCGAATCCTGCGGAGGTCGGTGCACCGCCGGGAAACTCGACGGCTACGTATTCGATCGGACCGAATTGGTCTTGGTTGGACATCGGTTACTTCTTGCCCTTCGTGGGTTGCGGTTCTTCCAGAGCAGGTACTTCGTCGGGCATGCGGCCGGCCGGAATGATGGCGAGCAGGGAGAGTCCGGCGAGGACGAGTAGCGAGGTTCGCAGGGCGCGCAAGCGCGCTTCGGTGTTGATCCGGATGGCTTCGTCGATCTGTGCTTGTGTCGCCGAGGTGTTTTCGAGCGTCACGACGAGTTGATCGTTGGGGACGAAGTTGACCTGGTCGAGATTGATCCCGGATTCGACCTTGAGCGATGCAGGGATGGTGGGGTTGTCGATCAGCTGCGAGCTGACGAGGGAACCGAGGATTCCGACGGCGAAGACGCTGGCCACCGCGATGCCGACGCTGCCGGACATGTTGTGTACCAGTCCTCGCCAGGCACCGACGTCGCCGGCCAGTTCCTTGGGGGCTGCGGTGAGGAGGGTGTTGAACACCAGCGCAACGATGGCGCCCTGCCCGAGGCCGAGGGTGATCAGTCCGATGACGACAAAGATCTGATGCCAGTCGCCACGAATGGTGAAGGCCAACAAGATGAGTCCAGCGGCAACGACGACGAACCCGGCTCGTGCGATCAGACGCGGGGAGTACGTCTTGTACAGACGCGCGACGACGGTACTCGCGATGAAGATCGAGAGTGTGTACGGGATGATCGAGAACGACGTCTGCAAGCTGCTGCGGCCCTGGATGATCTGCATGTACAGCGGAATGAGGAAGTTGGCCGCGGTTCCCACGAACATCATCGTCGCCATGCAGATCGTGGTGGCGCGCTCGGCGCCGGTCTTGAGGACGTCGAGGTTGAAGAGCTGAGGCTTGTTCTGCGCCTTGCGGCTTCGCGTCCACTGGAAGAATCCCTGCGCGCAGATGGTGCCGAGGACGATCAGGATGGCCGCGGGTGAAACACCGATGACCGAGAACGGCGCAGCGTCGGTGGCCAGGATGACGCCCCACGAGTTCAGGCCGCTGAAACCGAAGCTGAGCAGGATGACGGCAACGGCAGCAATGGCGGCGCCGGCCCAGTCGATGGTGATGTCCTTCTGCGGGGGAACAGGTTTGACCCGGAAGCTCAGGATCAGGTTGACCACCGCGAGAGCCACGACGAGGGCGAACGAGTATCGCCACCCGATCGTCGTCGCGAAGGAACCGGCGATGAGCAGCGCCAGCACACCGGCCGCCGGAATTGCTGCTGCCAGGTAACCGATGGCCTTTGCCTGCTGATCGCCACTGAAGTTCGTGGCGATGAAGACCGTCAATGCGGGAGCGATGAGGGCGATCACGGCGCCGGATGCAGCTTGCGCCACGAACAGCATTGCCGGGCTCTGACTCAGGGCGACCGCGGCCATTGCGAGGCCGTGAATCGCGACGGCAATCTGGAAGACCAGACGCGTTCCGTAACGGGCGCCGATCTTGGCCCCCAACAGAATGAAGGCAGCCATGGCGAAGGTGCCCGCGGTGATCGCGGTGCCGACACTTGTTGCGGGCGTGTCGAGATCGGTGGTGATGCCGGCCATCGAGACGGTCAGGGCGTTGACGGCGAACGACGCCTGAATCTGGGTGAGGACCACCACGATGAGTGGTAGCCAGGAGGCGGTGCTCACGGCGGCCGTTGTGGCGGCCGCGCCAGGCTTTACGGACATGATGGGTCACGCCTTCCTCGACACTGCGTGTACTCGCGACGTGCCCGGATCAGCCACGCACGGCTACATTAGCCGGAATTGTGCTGAATGGTCGCCTGCAAGTGGTTGGTTTCTTCGCGGTAGACCACCATCTCCCGGTGCAAGGCGCGCCGGAAGCGCGGTTGCTCGGCCAGGAGTACGGCCAGCACGGTCAGCAACAGCCACGTCGCGGCCGCGCTCGCGAGGAGCAGCAGGACCGGAATCCACGGACCGCCCATCTGCTCGAGCAGCGTCGTCTTTGCCCAGACGCGCCAGTAGAGCATCAGATTGACGATCAGTCCGACACCGTACGAGATGACGAAGGACAGCAGGAACTGCTTCCACGTGCCGTCATGGCGCCGCGCCGTCATCGGTTCCGCCCGCAGCGGCAAGCTCACCGACATCACGTTCGCGACCCCCAACCAGAGCAGGATCATGGTCAGCACCTGGCCGCACGCTTTCACCAGGTCGGCACTGCTTCCGGAGCGCCACGCGAG
This sequence comes from Rhodococcus sp. C-2, assembly GCF_027854095.1. Lineage (NCBI taxonomy): Bacteria > Bacillati > Actinomycetota > Actinomycetes > Mycobacteriales > Nocardiaceae > Rhodococcus > Rhodococcus sp. C-2. The sequence continues at coordinate 19,093 of NZ_JAQGFI010000005.1, forward strand.
GACGGCGCTGAGCAGGAACCCGGCGCTGCCGACGAGGAGCAGCATCACCGCGTTTTTCGCGACGAGCACGTGCCAGAGCCTCGTTCCACCGGACAACGCAGCGCGCACGCGGCCGGCGTCGAAGCTGAGCGCATTGGTGCACACGACGCTTCCGACCACACCCGAGAGTGCATACAGCGCAAGGTAAGGCAGTCGATCTTCCTTGGTGTCCCACTGGAAGAGGCGAATGAATGCCAGGTACGCCAAGCCCATTCCGAGGCTCAGCCCCAGCCGAAAAGCGATCGACCGAGGCTTACCACTCACCACGTGCCGTGCTTCCTCACGGATCCGGGAGCCGAGATCCTGCACATGCCGGACGACGGGGTTGCCCGAGTTCAGCGGGACGTAACCACGGATCGCGGCGGCGACGGTATCGGTGTCACCGGCATCGAGCGCGGCGACGCGTGCTTCGAGAACCGCAAGGTGGGCGGCGCGCAAGGCTATCCGTGCGGTGGTCACCGCGGCGACGGCGTCGGCCTCGGCCTGCGCGGCGGTGCCGATGCCGGCGTCGGCGGCCAGCGGCGGCTGCAACGTCGTGATCAGTTCGAGTTGGCGCGCCATGTGCGGCGACGGTGACAACCCGCTGTACGACGGTCGGCTCAGCGCTGATCGTTCGTCGTCGAGCGAATCACGGACGGCCGCGGCAGCCTTGCGGACGGCTGCCGGGTTGTGCCAGCGCACCGACCGGGCGTCACGCTCGGCGGCGACGGCCCGGGAGGCAACCTCGGTCAGATCCTCGACCGCTGTCAATGTCTGCTCCACTCGGTTTAGGTTGGTTTCATGACCACCAACTCGGAAAAGGAAGATCTCCAGCGGTACCTGCAGGCAGCACGTGATGCGCTCGTCTGGAAGCTCGACGGGCTGTCGGAGTATGACATTCGGCGCCCGATGACCCGGACAGGGACCAACTTGTTGGGTCTGGTCAAACACATGATCGGCGTCGAGCTCGGGTATTTCGGTCCTACGTTCGGCCGTCGGGTTCCCGATCTCCCCGCGTGGTTGCGTTCGGAGGAACTCAACGTCGACATGTGGGCCCGCGCCGACGAGTCCACTGCCGACATCGTCGAAACCTATCGCCGCACCTGGGCTTTCGCCGACGCCACGATCGAGGAGCACGATCTGGACGCCCCCGGCTTCGTGAAGCACTGGCCGGAGGATCGACGCGACGTCACACTGCACCGGATACTCGTTCACGTTGTCACCGAGATCCATCGGCACGCCGGCCACGCGGACATCGTGCGGGAGCTGATCGACGGCGCCGCTGGGATGAAGGCGGGCGACAACAATCTGGCTCCCGGCGATGAGGCGTGGTGGGCCGAGTACACCGACCGTCTGGAGACGGCGGCACGCGAGGCCCACCACGCTTGAACTACTCGAATACCGCTGCCGCGCCGATCACCACGACAACGATCACGAAGTTGATCAGTAGCAGTGGCCAGACGAAGCGCAGGAACTTGTCGTAGCCGACCTTCGCCATGGCCAACCCGCCGACAACGACGACGTTGGTCGGGGCAACCATCAGCATCAGGCCGTGGCCCATCTGGAAGGCGGTGATGACGAGTGCTCGGCTGACTCCGGCAAAGTCGCCCAGCGGCGCGAGCAGCGGCATCGCCAGGGTGGCGTGACCGGAACTGGACGGGATCAGGAACGCCAGCGGGATGTTGACGAGCATCACCAGGATCGCGAAGACCCCCGCCGAAGCGCCGCTGACCAATTGCTCCATCGCGTTGAGGATGGTGTCGAGGGTTTCGGTGTTGGTCATGATCACCGAGACGCCGCGAGCGAGCAGGATGACGATCGCCGGTCCGACCATGTCGCCGGCTCCACGCGTGATCAGGGAGACGATCTTCTTCTCACCCATCTTCGCGACTATGCCGACGAGAACGGCGGCGAGGATGAACAGCATCGCCAATTGCGGGAACCACCAGTTCAACTCGAACCAGTAGGGCTCGGTTGCCGTGACGTGGTACGCGTCGTACTCGGCCGGACCGGTAGTGGCGCCGAAGATGCTCGACCACGGGATGACGGAGAAGATCATCAGTCCGAAGGTGAGTCCGGTGATGAGCAGTACCAGCTTCTGAGTTCCGGTGAGCTTGCCGTCGATGTCGGCCGGCTCGGCCGGCTCTTCGTCTTCGTCGTCCGCGATGTCGAAGCCGACAAGCGACTTGGACGGATCCTTCTTCACCTTTGCGGCGTAGCGGAGAACGAATACCACTGCCACAGCGGTCAATACGATCCACAGGATCACGCGCAGCACGATGCCGTCACCGATGGAGACGCCTGCCTCACCGGAGGCGACGCCGATCGAGAACGGATTGACGGTCGACGCCATGTTTCCGACCAGAGCGCCGAGGATGATCATGGTGGCCGCGACCATGCGGTCGTAACCCAGTGCCGTCATCAGCGGGATGAGCAGGGCGTAGAAGCCGAACGTCTCGACCGAGAAGCCCATCGTCGAACCGAGCAGCGAGAACAGCACCATGATGACGGTGATGAGCAACCAGCCCTTGTCGCTGAGCTTGGTAGCGAGTTGGGAGACAGCGGTTTCGAGACTGCGGGTGGCAAAGCTGACCGAGATGAACGCACCGAGCGCCATGATGAAGAGGACTACGCCGACCGAACCGAAGAGCCGTCCGATGTTGTCGGTGTCGACGAACCCGGTGATCGAATCCTGTACGCCGTACAGGCCGTTCACGGGGGAGAGGATCAGTTGCTGGATTCGTTCCCAGAACGAGAGCGGAGACGTGACGGTCTCGAAGCTGCCGGGAACGGGTGAGCCGTCCACGTCGACGCCGAAGCGTCCGGCCGGAATGAACAGTGCCGCAACCCAGACCAGAATGGTGACGATCGCGAGCATCGTGACCGCACCGGGAAACTCGAACTTCTTCTTGGCGGGCGTTTGCGCGGATCCCGTATCGGTCTCGGTGCTCATTTCTTCCCCTCGAAGGTGTGTGCGTACTCCTGGAAGAACAGTGCTTTGGCGACGACGGCCTTCTCGAGCTCGTCGAGCAGGACGCGTTCGTTGGGGCCGTGGATGTTCGCGTAACCGTCGGTGGCGCCGAACAACAGCTTCTCGGCGGTGGGCACTGCTGTATCCAAGGCCATCACGAGGGGGATCGAGCCGCCGCCTGCCATCAGCCCGGCCGGCTCACCCCACGACTGCGATAATGCAGACAATGCCGCGTCGAAGGCCGGTCCACCTTCGGCTGCCGCAAACCCGTCGCCGGTTTCTTCCGCGGTGACAGTCAGTTGCAAACCGAAGGGGCGCAGGGCTTCCAGGTGCCGGACCAGAGCAGCCTGCGCCTCGATGGCAGGTTGGCGCGGGTGTACGCGCAGATTGATCACGGCGCGGGCAGTGCTTGCGACGGCGTTGACCGCACCGTCCACAGGGGGAGCGTCGATTCCCGTCACGGTGATGGCCGGGCCCGACCAGATGCGTTCGCCGATGCCGCCGGTTCCGAGCAGCGGAAGCCCGTCTTGGATCTCGGCGAGGGTGCGGAACTCGTCCTCGGTGTATGAACTGCCGGTCCACGGTTCGCGCAGGAGGCCGTCGATCGCCACGTCACCGTTGTCGTCGTGCAGCGACGCCAGTGCGCGGATGAGCGCGAGGCGGGCGTCCGGTGCGGCGCCGCCGTAGAGGCCGTTGTGCTTGTCGGCTCCGAGAGTGGTGAGTTCGACGATCACCTGGGCCGATCCGCGCAGTGCGACGGTCAGGGTCGGTGATCCGGGTCGAACGCTCCCGACGTCGGCGATGACCATTGCGTCGGCCGCAAACAATTCGGGGGCTTCCGGCGGATAGTTGTCGAAGGGGCTGCCGAATTCTTCCTGGCCTTCGATGACGAGCTTGACCGTCACCGGCGGCTTTCCGTCGAAGACGCGAAGCGCGCCGATCATGCCGATGACGTTTGCCTTCGAATCTGCCGTACCGCGGCCGTAAATCGCGCCGTCACGCTTGCTCGGTTCGAAAGGCGGTGAATCCCAGAGTTCGACGTCGTCGGCGGGAACGACGTCGTAATGCGAATACATCAATACGGTCGGGGCTCCCTCTGGACCGGGAACTGTTGCAATGATGACCGGCGCAGTTTTACCTGTTATTTCGAGTTTCTCTATCTTCGTGACTCCGGACTTCTCCAATAGAGAAACGATCAGGTCGTGAGCCTCGAACAGGGGCTCGCTGGGGAAACCTTCTGTTGCTATCGACGGAATACGAACAAGTTCGACGAGTTCCGACTCCAGTGCCGGCATCAAAGCTGCAACTGTTTCCTTGATTGTGGAATAGGAGGGCGAGGCGGATTCTTCCGGCACGGAATTGACTCCTTCTGGGAAAGGCGAAAAACATTAGAGGCAGAGTCTTACACCCGATATGCGGGGTGTGAAAGGGTGACCCGAACAAAAAGCCGAAGTGGGGCGCCGGGCTCGCGATTCTTGACATTGACGTCAACGTCAACACACACTGTGACGGTGACCACCAGTGAAACGCAGGAGCGAGCGCGGACAGCCCGCAAACTCGGCGACGGTCCACGCCGTGCCGGACTGCTCGACACCGCTGCCCTCTGCTTCGGCGAACTCGGATACGACGCCGTGACGGTCGAGACGATCACGACCAGGGCTGATGTGTCCCGGGCGACCTTCTACGCGTACTTCTCGTCGAAGGACGAGGTCTTCCGCGCCGTCGCCGAAATGATGTGCCGACGCTTCCTCGACGCTCAGCACATGGAGGGCCCGGCGGCCGAGGATCTACGCGAAGTTCTCCGAACGACCACGTCGGCGTTCATCACGGCCGTGTACACCTACGGTGACCTGCTCGCGGTGATCGAGCATCGGGCGCGGGTGGATTCCGAGGTCGAGCGCAGTTGGTCGGCGGTTCGCGAAAAGCTCGTGAGCCGCTACGTCCGCTTTGTCGAACGGATTCGACAGGTTCACGACGTAGATCCCTGTGTTTCGCCCCCGGTGCTCGTTCAGATGATCTCGGACGCACAGATGGCCGGTGGAGCACGACTGAGTAAGGCGAGTGTCGAAGAGCAGAACCAGTTCATTGCAGATATGACGACGATGTCCGAGCGGTTGATCGGGTTCGAAGAGTCGAAATAGATTTCTTTTACGAATGGAGTGATCGGTGGCAGAACAAGACGTGCTCGAAGCGGCTCTGGCGGAGATCTCTGCGCTGCAACAAGCGCATTGGCCCGCCGGCATTCCCCGCGCCGTCGAGTATCCGCTCGAAGGTGGGGGACTTGTCGATTACTTGCGGCATTGGGCGATCGAGCGGCCGGATACTCCTGCCATCGTCTTCTACGGCCGGGTCATCACGTATTCCGAATACGACGAGCTTTCGGATCGTTTTGCCGGATGGCTGCTGTCACTCGGAGTCGAACGCGGCGATCGCGTCGGCGTTCACCTGGTCAATTGCCCTCAGTTCCATATCGCGATGCTCGGCATTCTCAAGGTCGGTGCGGTTCACGTGCCGATCAATCCACTCTTCCGTGAACATGAATTGATTCACGAACTCAACGATGCCGGCGTCAAGGTCCTACTGACGCAGAACACCTTCTCGAAGTTGGTGAAGAAGGTTCGCTCACAGACTCCACTCGAACACGTCGCGAAGACTGCAGTGTCGGACATGCTGACGGCGATCCCGACCGTCGAACTGCCCTTCGAGGTCGACGATCCGCGCCTGAGCGACTGGCAGTCGATCATCACCAGTGAGCGGGCGACTCCTGTCGCCACCGAACTCGATTCCCTCGCCGCCCTGAACTACACGGGCGGAACGACGGGAATGCCCAAGGGCTGTGAGCACACTCAGCGCCACATGGTTTACACCGCGGCCACCGCGACGCTTGCGGGCGGTGACCAGGTGGGTGCCAATCCGCCGGTGTCCCTGGTGTTTCTGCCGATCTTCTGGATCGCAGGCGAGGACTTCGGCATCCTGGTTCCGCTCGTCAACGGCGGAACCGTGGTCCTGCTGAATCGTTGGGATGCGGAGACCACGCTCGACGCTGTCGAGGCTTACGGCGTGACCTCGCTGGTCGGAACTGTCGACAATTACGTCGAACTGATGGACACGCCAGGATTCGCGGAGCGAAATCTCTCGACACTCCAGAACGTCATGGCAGTTTCGTTCGTTCTCAAACTCGATCCGGCCACGCGCCAGCGGTGGCGCGAGGCTACCGGCGGCGTTCTGCGCGAAGCGAGCTACGGCATGACCGAAACCCACACCGCGGACACGATCACCCTCGGCTTCCAGGACGGCGACTACGACCTGAAAAGCGAGCCGGTGTTCTGCGGAATTCCGGTGCCCGGCACCGACGTTCTGATCGTCGATCACGACGGCAGGCCGGTGCCCGTCGGCGAGCACGGGCAGATCATCGTGCGCAGCCCATCCATCCTTTCCGCGTACTACCGCAACGAGGCGGCCACCGCCGACGCCATCCGTGACGGCTGGCTGCAGACCGGTGACGTCGGAAAGTTCAGTGAGCGTGGCGGTTTGCACTATTTGGCGCGGAACAAGGAAATGATCAAGACCAACGGCATGAGTGTCTTTCCCTCCGAGGTGGAAGCGCTGCTCATGCTGCACCCGGCGATCGAAAAGGCTGCGGTGGTGCCGAAACCGGACCCGGACAAGGGGCAGGTGGCTTTTGCGTTTGTCCAACTGGTCGAGGGTTCCGACACTGCGGCCGACGAGATCGTCTCGTGGGCGAAGGAGAACATGGCCACGTACAAGGTGCCCGAAGTGGAAGTGCTCGAGGCGCTTCCGATGACAGCGACAGGAAAGGTGCGCAAGGGCGATCTGTTCGAGCGCACTCAGGGGGACAAGTGAGACTGCTGATTGCGAACCGCGGCGAAATTGCGCTGCGGATCATTCGAACTGCCCGTGAACTCGGGATCGAGACGGTGTCGGTGTACGCCGAGGACGACGCGTCCAGTCCGCACGTCGCGGCGGCCACGGAGTCGGTGCCGCTCGGAGCGTCGGGCGCATCCGCGTACCTGGATCAGAGCGCACTGCTGAAGATCGCGGCCGAAACGGGCGCCACGCACGTGCACCCGGGCTACGGATTCCTCAGTGAGAATGCCGAATTCGCGCAGGCGTGCACAGAGGCGGGCATCGTCTTCGTCGGCCCGGACGCCCAGGTTCTCCGGACTTTCGGCGACAAGGCCAGTGCCCGCACCGCGGCGGTCGACTCAGGAGTGCCGGTCCTGCCGTCGACATCGGCGAACGCCGACCTCGACGAGGTGCGTGAATTCTTCGAGCGCAACTCCCGCGGCATCATGATCAAGGCGCTCAGCGGCGGCGGTGGCCGCGGCATGCGCGCGGTGCGTGACCCGAAAGCACTCGACGACGCGTACCGTGTGTGTGCGGCCGAAGCCCAGTCGGGATTCGGCAGTTCGGCACTGTTCGCCGAGGTACTCAGTGAGCACGCTCGGCACATCGAAGTGCAGATCGTGGCGGCACCGGGGCAAGGTGGAACCCACGCGCTCGCTCTGGGTGACCGCGATTGCAGCGTCCAACGTCGCCATCAGAAGTTGATCGAGGTTGCGCCCGCGCAGGGGCTGTCGGGGGCCCTGCGCGAGCGTCTTCACGCTGCGGCGGCGAGGCTGTGCGCCGAGGTCGGCTACCGCGGCATCGCGACGGTCGAGTTCCTCGTCGAGGAACGCGGCTTCGTCTTCCTCGAGGTCAATCCCCGAATTCAGGTGGAGCACACGGTGACCGAGGAGGTCACCGGAGTCGACCTCGTAGCCGTGCAGCTCGCGATCGCGGACGGAGTTCCGTTCGAGAACCTGGACCTGCCAACAGGGATCATCGCTGTCGAGAAGGGCTTGGAGACAGTCGGATCCGTGGCAAACGCTTCGGGAATCGCGATCCAGACCCGCGTCAACATGGAAACCATGACGCCGGACGGCAATGCGTTGCCCTCGTCGGGCACGCTCGACAACTTCACTCCTCCGGGCGGGCCCGGCGTGCGAGTGGACACCTTCGGTACGGTCGGACTCTCGCCGAGTGCGCGTTACGATTCGCTCTTGGCGAAGGTGATCACCCACACGCGTCGAGCGGATTTCCCTGCCGCGGTGCGTAAGTCGATTGCTGCTCTCAGTGAGTTCGCCATCGACGGTGTAGCGACCAACCTCGAATTTCTGCAGGCAATACTGTCGGACAAGGACTTCCGCGACGGCCTGGTCGACGTCGACTGGTTGGGTTCTCGATTGGCGGACCTCGTTCCCGAAGCGGACCCACAAACACCCTCCGCGAGTGTTGACATCGCGCCGGACGAGGACGTGGTCCGTGCACAGATGGCAGGAATCGTCGTCGAACTTGCCGCAGTCGGTGACGGCGTCCATGCGGGTGGCCAGGTTGCCGTCCTCGAAGCGATGAAAATGCAGCATGTTCTCTCGGCGCCCGGTGACCTCGAAGTCGTCCGGGTCCTGTCGTCACCGGGCAGGTCGGTGAGTGCGGGCGAACCGTTGCTCGTCGTCCGTAGCGCGAGCGCGGGATCGAAGCTCGCCGAGGTCGACGAGGTGGACCTCGACGACGTGCGTCCCGACCTCGCCGAAATCATCGCTCGCCACGAGGTGACCCTGGACGCGGCGCGGCCCGCGGCAGTGGCGAAACGCCACAAGCTGGGGCGGCGGACTGCTCGCGAGAACGTCTACGACCTGGTCGACGACGACAGCCTGGTCGAGTACGGCGCTCTCGCGCTGGCAGCGCAGCGCAGTCGACGCAGCGAGGAAGACCTGATCGCCAACACACCCGCCGACGGGTTGATCGGCGGAGTAGCGACCATCAGCGGCGGCGAGAGCGTCGTGATCTCGTACGACTACTCGGTGCTCGCCGGTACCCAGGGCATGCGCAATCACGCCAAGACCGACCGCCTGCTCGAGATCGCCGATCGCAAGCGAGTTCCGGTAGTGCTGTTCGCGGAAGGCGGCGGCGGTCGCCCCGGTGACACCGACGCCGGCGCCGGGGCAGGCCTCGAGCTGGGAACCTTCCGCGCCATGGCGGCGCTGAGCGGGCGGGTGCCCATGGTCGCCGTCGTGTCCGGGCGCTGTTTCGCAGGCAACGCGGCCCTGGCCGGCGCGTGCGACGTCCTGATCGCGACACCGGACGCCAACATCGGGATGGGTGGTCCTGCCATGGTCGAGGGCGGCGGGCTCGGAAACTTTCGCCCCGAGGACATCGGCCCCATCGACGTCCAGCGCCGCAACGGCGTCGTACACCTGGTCGCTGACGACGACGCACATGCGGTGGCGCTGGCCAAGCAGTACCTCGGCTACTTCCAGGGTGCGAGCGGAGAGTGGACCGCTCCGGATCCGCGGCTCTCGCGGCATGTGGTGCCGGAGAATCGCCTGCGCTCGTACGACGTTCGTGGAGCGATCGACGCAATCGCGGACGTCGACAGCGTCCTGGAACTGCGTCGAGACTACGGACGCGGTGTAGTAACCGCACTCGTTCGTGTCGAAGGAGTTCCGTACGGTGTGCTGGCGAACAGCAGCGAGCATCTCGGCGGCGCGATAGACGCGGAAGCCTCGGACAAGGCTTCGGATTTCCTGGAACTGCTCGAAGCGCACCGCATCCCTCTGGTGACGCTGTGCGACACACCGGGATTCATGGTGGGTCCGGATTCGGAGGAGGAGGCGACGGTTCGAAGGTTCGGCAGGTTCTTCGTTGCCGGTGCTCGCCTCACCGTGCCGTTCGGAACGATCATCCTGCGCAAGGGTTACGGGTTGGGCGCCATGGCAATGGCCGGTGGTTCCTTCCACGCCCCCGAGTTCACGGTCGCGTGGCCGACGGGCGAGATCGGGCCGATGGGTCTGGAAGGTGCTGTGCGTCTCGGTTTCCGCAAGGAGCTCGAGTCCGTCGAAGATCCGGTGGCTCGGGAAACGCTGTTCGGTCAGTTCGTGGAACTGGCCTACGCACAGGGCAAGGCGCTGATGGCGGCGACCACGTTCGAACTGGACGACGTCATCGACCCGGCCGATACCCGCGGATGGATCAGACAACTCGGCAGAAACAGTTGAGATCCTGCTGATTCGAGCTGTTGCCGCACGTGGGCGGGGCAACTAGCCTTGCCCACGTGTCGGCTGCGCGAGATAACGTCCTGATCATTCATTGGCACGACCTGGGGCGACACCTCGCGAGTTACGGTGTCGCCGGGGTCAACAGCCCCCATCTCGACCGACTGGCGGCAGAAGGTATCCGGTTCGCCGACGCACACGCGACGGCGCCGCTGTGCTCGCCTTCGCGCGGATCGCTCTTCTCGGGCAGGTATCCGCACAACAACGGTCTGATCGGGTTGGCGCACCACGGCTGGGAGTACCACGCGGAGGTGCAGACGCTCCCGCAGATCCTCTCCGACAACGGTTGGTACACCTCGCTGTTCGGCATGCAGCACGAGACTGCGTATCCGAAGCGACTGGGCTATCACGAGTACGACGTCACCAACTCGTTCTGCGACTACGTGGTTCCGCGTGCCCAGAACTGGCTACGACGCTTCCCGCCCGAGCCGTTCCTGCTCACCACGGGATTCTTCGAAACGCATCGCCCGTACCCCGCCGATCGCTATACCCCGGCGGACACCGCAGCCCTGGAGGTCCCCGGATACCTTCCGGACGTGCCACAGGTGCGCGAGGATCTGGCCGAATTCCACGGCAGCGTAGAGGTGGCCGACGCCGCGGTGGGGGAACTGCTCGCGACCCTCGAGGAAGAGGGGCTCGACGAGAACACCTGGGTCTTCTTCCTCACTGATCACGGCGCGGCGTTCCCGCGCGCCAAGTCGACGCTCTACGCCCCGGGCACCGGTATTGCCTTGATCGCTCGGCCTCCCGCGCGGTATCGCAGTGGCGGAAAGGAATACGAGACACTGTTCAGCGGTGTGGACCTCGTTCCGACCATTCTCGATCTGCTCGGAATCGACGTCCCCACCGAGGTGGAAGGGCGCTCGCACGCCGATGCCCTCGTCGACCGCGGAACCGAGCCGTCCGAACCCGTTCGTACTTCCCTGTTCACGGAGAAGACCTTTCACGACAGCTTCGATCCCATTCGTGCGGTGCGAACCAAGGACTACAGCTACATCGAGAACTACGCCGTCCGCCCGGCTCTGGATCTACCGCTCGACATCGAGGACAGTCTTTCCGGAAAAGCGCTCGGCACCGAGCATCTTGCGGTACGCGCACCCCGGGAGCTGTACGACCTCCGTGCCGACCCGGACGAGAAGATCAATCTGATCGATCGACCGGAAGTCTCGGCAATACAGGCGGAATTGTCCTCGCAGCTTCACACGTGGCGCGCCGAAACGGATGATCGTCTCCCGGACGAGGCATTGGGAAGCGCGATGGCGGTGCACCGCATGGCGGCGTACCTCGAGAAGATCGGTGTCCGACCCAACGTGCGGTCCGCCTACAGTGCGGACCGCGGTTACCTCGAGTCGGACACCGAAAACCCCTAGGGCCTTGCGGCTTCGCGCTCTTCCAACAATGCGATGACCCGCTCGACCAGCTCGTTGATGTCAGCGCCGGTTGTGTCGAATGCCAGGTCCGGCTCCTCCGGCGTCTCGTAAGGCGCGTCGATTCCGGTGAGCCCCTTCAGTTCACCCGCCCGCGCACGAGCGTACAGGCCCTTGGGATCTCGACGTTCGCATTCTTCGACGGGAGTGGTGACGGCAATTTCGAGGAAGGTGAGCCCGGCAGCTTCGTTGAGCGCGCGCGCAATTGCTCGATCCGAACGCAGTGGCGAGACCATCGACGCGATCGCCACCACGCCGGCGTCGGCGAACAGTCGAGTGAGATGCCCGACGCGTCGGATGTTCTCGGCTCGGTCTCCCGGCGAGAACCCGAGATCGTCGGAGATACCGTGGCGGACGTTGTCACCGTCCAGCAGATACGCGGTGCGTCCCGCGTCGACGAGCGCACGTTCGACAGCGACTGCGACGGTGGATTTTCCGGATGCAGGTAGGCCGGTCAACCAGATCGTCGCGCCCCTCTGGGTGGTAGACGCCCATCGCCGTTGACGTTCGAGTGAGGACGGATGCCACTTGATGTCGTTGCGGGTCTGCTCGCCGGGAACGACGACGCGTGGTTCGAGAATGGTGCCGGCGCCGACGGTGTCGTTGCTCTGCTCGTCGATCAGGATGAAGGCGCCAGAGTCCCGATTGTGGTCGTAGGTGTCGGCGACCACCACGGAACTGGTTCGGAGCGTGACCGTTCCGATGTCGTTGAGTCCCAGTTCGACTGGGCTGTCCTGCTCGTCGAGCGTTTCAGGATCGAGACGGGTGTGCAGTTCTTGGACGGTCGCTCGCACGGTCCGGGACGTGTGTTTGAGCGCTATCCGATCGCCCGCGCGCAACGGTGTGTTGGACAACCAGCAGATCGTGGCTTCGAGTTCTCGGGCCAGAACCGGCAAATGAGCCTGCGCACCGCCACTGACCAGAACGTCGCCACGTCCGACGTCGATGTCGTCGGCCAGTTCCACCGAAACCGACAGTGGTGCAACGGCAGTACTGCGGTTGTCGTCGAGAGTGTCCAGACTGATCACGGTGCTCTTCGATCCGGACGGCAGGACCACTACCTCGTCTCCGACGCTCAGTGTGCCTGCCGAAATCCGGCCAGTGTACCGGCGACGATTCTGCGGATCGGGGCGCGAAACCCATTGCACGGGAAGCCGAAGCTCCTCGATGTGCGTCGCGGGCGCATGGAGTTCGACGCCTTCGAGGTACTCGAGGAGCGTCGGCCCCTCGTACCACGCGGTGTTCTCGGACCGCGTCACGACATTGTCGCCGGCTTTCGCGGAGACCGGTATGGCGAGTACGTCCTCGCGTCCGACTTGCCGTGCCAAGGCCCGCAATTCTTCCTGCACCTGAGCGAATCTCGCTTCGTCGAAGTCCACCAGATCGATCTTGTTCACCACGGCTACAAGGTTCGGAACACCGAGCAGTGCGGCGATTCTGGCGTGCCGACGGGTCTGACGCAGCACGCCGGTCCTCGCGTCGACCAGCAGGACCGCTACGTGAGCATTGGATGCTCCGGTGAACATGTTGCGCGTGTAGCGTTCGTGCCCCGGGGTGTCGGCAAGTACGTAACTTCTGGTCGGAGTGGAGAAGAATCGGTACGCGACGTCGATCGTGATGCCCTGTTCACGCTCGGCACGTAGTCCGTCGGAGAGTGCAGCCAGGTCGGCGACACCGTGCTCGTCGGTCACGGAATCGAGGTGATCGGTTGGCAGACTGTCGGTGTCATGCAACAGTCGGCCGATCAGCGTGCTCTTGCCGTCGTCGACGCTACCCGCCGTGGCCAGTCGCAGGAGTTGGCGAGTGATGGTGGTCGTCATCAGAAGTAGCCCTCACGCTTTCGGTCTTCCATCGCGGCGACCGACGTTCGGTCGTCTGCGCGAGTCTCGCCTCGTTCGGAAACCGTCGCGGCCGAGATTTCGGTGACGACGTCGTCGATGGTGGTGGCGTGAGATCGAACGGCGCCGGTGATGGTCAGATCGCCGACGGTTCGATATCGCACCCACTCGGTCGTTGCCGCGGCGTTCTCGGCGTCGGTGCTGAATTCGGAAGCAGCGAGGAGCATCCCGTCGCGCTCGAATACCCTCCGCTGGTGCGCGAAATAGATGGGCGGCAGTTCCAGTTCCTCCTGGGCTATGTAGCGCCAGATGTCGAGTTCGGTCCAGTTGCTCAGCGGGAAGACACGAACGGACTCGCCGCGTCTGATCCGACCGTTGTAGAGCGACCACGGTTCGGCCCGTTGCGCTCGCGGGTCCCACTGGCCGAACTCGTCCCGGAAGCTGAGGACTCTTTCCTTGGCGCGCGCACGTTCCTCGTCCCGGCGGGCGCCACCGAACGCGGCGTCGAACCTTCCAGCTTCGAGAGCGTCGAGCAGGGTTCTGGTCTGCAGGCGGTTTCGCGATCCGCTGGTCTCGGTCGACTCCTGCACTCTGCCCTGGTCGATCGAATCCTGAACGGAAGCAACCAGAAGTGTGTGCCCGCCCTCCTTGATTCGACGGTCGCGAAATTCGATGACCTCCTCGAAATTGTGACCGGTGTCGACGTGCAGGACCGGGAAAGGGAGTGGGGAGGGCCGGAACGCCTTCTCGGCCAGACGAAGCAGGACTATCGAGTCCTTGCCGGCCGAGAAGAGCAGTACCGGTCTCTCGAGTTCTGCCACCACCTCTCGAATGATGTGAACCGCTTCGGATTCGAGAACTCGGAGTTCGTCGACGACATCGGTGACGGTGCTCATGTGACGGGATATCCGTTCTGTTCGGCGTCGATGCGATAACGCTGCACCCATTCGCGGGATCGTCCGTCGCTCTGACGACGCAGCGGCGGTGGCGGGGCCAGTTGTCCGTCGAGGCCGAGGGAGATGAGGGTTTTTGCGACCACGGATTGCGGGTCTTCGGTGAGATCGCGGAACCCGACTTCGATGGGAGAGATGTCCTCTTCCTCGAACCAGCGCTTCCATTGGCGTTCCTGCTCACCGAGAATCGTCACCAGGTGCGCGATTCCGACTGCGTTGTACTGCGCACCGTCCGAGAGATTCGGTGGAGTCGCGTCGTCGCGCCAAACCTGTGTCTGCACGGCGCGCCACATCGACACAGCTTGAGCGACGACATCTTCTCGATAGACGTGGATGAACTGCAGGTCGTGATCGAGGGTGTCGTGGAGTGCGGAACGTAGGTCCGTCCCACTGCGCCAGGGCAATCCGGCCGCGCGATCGAGTAGGAGCGGCGTCTGGTTCCACATCAGCTTGCCACCCCAGACTCCGTTGGGGGTTCGGCCGAGTTCGAGAAGTTGTGTGCGCCACTGTTCGGAGGTGCGAGTGTCCGGCGTGCCCGGGTGGAACGGGGCGAGCAGACCCAGGACGGACTCGTCCGTGACGTCTTCGAACCACTGCCTCGGTTGCGGTGATCGCGAGGTCTCGGGGAGGTACTGGAAGAACTCTTCCGGCTCACCCGCGACCCCGGTTGCTCGCAGGGATTCGACCAGCAAAGTACTGCCGCTGCGCTGCGAAGCGCAGACGAGAAACGAGCGTTGGGCCTCCGTCATGCGAGCAACGCTAAGGGGGGCCGGAAACCGCCGCAAGCTGGGAAAATAAACTCACGTAGAGGTTAAATCTCGACGTGAAACGTTAAATGTGCGGGTCACGAAATGTCGCGCTGAGGCACGTCTTACGCAGTTGTCGCAAGGGCCGCGGCAAGCCCGAATGCGATGGCCATGAAGACAACTTCACCGATGGCGCGGCGCAGAGATCCGTCCGAACTCATGCGGTGTGCAGCGCTCGCGACCACCCATGTCCGGCGCCACCACCATCCCAGGGCGACGAGCAGTCCGATCGCCACGATCTTGGCGAGGATCACCCGGCCGTATGCGGTGTCGTAGAAGGCGGAGAGTGAGTCGAGTCGCACGACGGCGTTGACGATACCGGTGACGACCAGCGCGAGGACGCATCGCCAGGCGAGAGCGGAGTACTTGGGCAACCAGATCGCCCAGGCACCGCGCGACGGTACGGCAAGCGCGAGTGCGGCGAGCACGCCGAACCACAAGGCCGCAGCGAGGACGTGAACGGCGTCGAGGATCGATCCGAAGCTCTGCTGCGCCATGTGCCCGGTGATCGGGCGGGCAGCGAGCGCCAACGCGGAGACGACCAATGCCGGTGCGACGGGCACCGTCTCGGGATTGGTGAATCCGTAGATGCCGTAACAGACGACGGCAAACGCGCACGCGATGATCGCGACGCCGACGCGGCCGACGTTGACCTCGGAGACGAATGCGCCGAAGTGCCCGATGGTCAGCGAGGTGACCGGGGCGCCGTCGGCCGCTGCGGCATTGAGCACGAGGAGCGTGATCTCGGCGACGAGCCACACTGCTGCCACCGCGGTGAGCTGAGTCCACATGACGGCGGGGGTTGTCGCCGGGCGGCGTTCACTGCGGCCCATCCAGGCGAGCGTCGCGATGCCGAGCGTCAACGAACCACATCCGATCGCGAGAACGCGGACCGTGCTCGACGATTCGGGTCCCGACGGGCTGGCGAGGCCCCAGGCGATCAGGACTCCCAGCAGAGCTGTGGGTACGGCAAACAGCAACCACCACCTGTTTGCCGTACCCGTCACGCGATCAGCTCGACTTCGGCTTACGGAGCACGAAGAACAGCGCACCGCCGAACACGACGACGCCGGCGACGATGAAGATCCACACCGGCATGCTGCCGGACTCCGACTCACCCGTACTCGACGCGGCGGCAGCGCCGGGAGTGCCCGACCCCGCCTCGGTGAGGGTGAACGTCAGGGTTCCGTTGACGGGGTGACCGTCAGCGGAGGTGACGCGGTACGCGATGGTGTAGACGCCGGTCGGCCCGAGATCGCCGAGGTCTGCACTGACAGTGGGTCCTTCGACGGACGGATCGCTCTTGGTCCAGAGGTTGCCGTCGGGACCGGTGACGGTCAGCGCCGCGAACTGCGCCTGCAGAGCCTCGTTGAACGTGACCGAAACCGTGTCAGGCGCAACCTGAATGGACGCACCGTTTTCCGGGTTGGAGCCGACGACCGCGGAGTGTGCACTGGCCGTGCCCATTCCGAGCATCGTGGCCAGCATCGCGAGCATGCCGACGGCGATGACCTTGATCCGGGTACTCATCAGCGCTTGCTCCTGACCAGTGCGCCGAGGCCGAGTGCAGCGCCCAACGCGCCGAGCACCAGGCCGACGCCGCCGAGCCAGCGGGCGGTGTTGTCCGACGAAGAGTCAGAGGCTTCGGATGCGGCGGACGTCTCGGCAGTGTTATCGGCAGAGGGGGCTCCGTGGGCATCGCCGGTGGACGCGGCGAGAGTCAGCGTCGGGGCGGGCTTGTCCGGCTCGCTGCCGTCGGCAAGCTCTTCCTGATCCCAGTTGACGACGTTGCCGTCGCTGTACGTCTGGACGGCCTTGAACTCGACCTCGTCCTGCTCCGGCAGCGGGCCGGCAGAAAGGACGAACTGCTGGAACTGGCCGGGGGCGATTCCGACGCCGGGGTCGGCGGTCCACGTCACGGACTTGGCGACCAACGAGGTGGGGTCCTTCTCCACGACGGCGGTCCAGCCGGGCATCGGTTCGGTGCGTGCCGACTTGAGGTCGGGGAGCGCCACCGTCAGCTTGGTGGTCGAAGCGGTGTCGGATTCGGTGGGCACGCGGAACGTGAGAACGGAGTATCCGCCCTGCGCAGCTCCTGGTGCGACGACGCTGACGTGTGCTGAAGCAATTCCGGCGGCCAGCAGCACGGCGCTGCCGGTAGCGACGGTCGTGACAACCGCGCGCGAAATCAGGGTGTTCTTCATGTCGGGAAGTGTCCTCTTGGTCTGGTGAAGGGGTGGGGCGTTCTACGAATCTTCAGACCAGGGCAGGAGGACCGCGCCGCGAGATGCTGGCGCGAAGTAGAGCGTCGACAGGTCCGTGATGGATTCCGGTCGAGACGGTGTGGCCGCGGGAAGTGACAGCGGCGGGAGCCAGAGACGCCAGGACGACGTGGAGAGCGTGGGTGACAACTCGGTAGAGGCGCTCGGCGGCCAGGACCGCCACCGCACAAGCGACGGTGGCACCGGCGTGAGCACCGAGCATCACCAATCCCGGAGCGGGCGAATGAGCGTGCTCGGAGAGCGTCATGGTGGTGTGCGCGGCGAGCTGACCCAGACCCAGAGCAACGATCAAGGCAGCGGGCCCCCGTGAGAGGGCGGGAAGGGTGGCCGTCACGGCGCCGACGGTTGCGCAGACGGCGAGCAACAGGGTCAGCGACGACGACTGTGGCAGCTCGCCTCCGCCGATCCCGTGCGCGGCGACAGCGAGAGCAGCCGAAGCGGAACCGACAGCTGTCCCCCGGAGGGTCGCGGTCTGCTCGGCTGCTCTCACTGGAGTTCTCAGGTCTAGCGCACGCCGAGACGTGCGAGCAGATCTGCTTCGACGCCGTCGAGTTCGGAAGAAATCGCCTGGTGAGCTGCTTTACGGCGAGCCTGCGGCATCTGCTCGGCAGCGCGAACTGCCGTGCTGAGGTCGCCGAGGCGCTCACGGATGGCGGCGGCGAAACGCTGCGTCTCCGCGTCGTCGGGCTTGCGGCTGAGGATCTCGGTGACCGAGCTCTCGGCGCCGGCGATACGAGCGCTCAACTTCGCGCCGTGACCGGTGTAGTCACCGAGCTGGTCGACGGCGATGCCCATCTTCTGTGCACGCGTGGTGTCGAGCTGGGCGCGCACCGCCGTGGCTGCGCGGTAAGCGATCGGCAGGAGAACGGGGGCAAGCAGACGTGCCACTCCCAGGTACTTACGCACCTTGGCGACGGTCAGGCCCTGATTCGCAGCGGCCTTCTCCTGCGCCTTCAGGGTCGCGATCTGCGCCTTTTCGATCTTGTGCTGTGACTCGATCTCGGCTTTCTCCAGCTTCTTGAGCGACTTGGTCTCGACCTTGTCGCGCTTACGCTGGCTCTTGGCGTTGAGCTTCGCCTCGACCTCAGCCTTGTGCTTGAGAGCCTTTGCCTCCGCCTTGCGGGTGGCACGAGACTTTCGCTTCTTGAACAACCCCATCGAAAAGGACCCCGTTTCCAGGTGTTTGTGTGTTGCCAGGTACCTGCGCTTCGGCTTCAGCCTAGGGGAGCACATAATCTTCGTCATCGTGTGTTCCGTTAACAACCCCGCGCCCCAGCTCCCGATCATCGATTCGGGGGCGTTGACCCGATGCCGTCATCGGGTGCGTCTGGACGGGTTGTTTCCCGGGAAATCGGCTTCGGAACCCGTCGACACCGGCGTCAAGCAGCGCCAGGACGCCGCGATCGCGAAGCGCGCGGAGATCGCCGAACTCGTGATCGGTGCTGCTCCCGAGCGTTGGGTGAAGATCAACCCTGATCAATCGGCGTCGGCTCAGGCTCGCGACACCTTGGCTGCCTGTGAGGCCGGCGCGGACCGGATCTGGGGCGCGGTCTTGCCGGTCGAGCGCGACACCGGACGCAAGGGCCGCTGCGAAATGCTCATCCGTGACGACGAGGGTGGCGGGTACATCCCCGTCATTGTCGTCAATCACAAGGTGACCGATCCGGGTCAGGGCGCGATCACCTCGGGGCTCTTCGAATGGGAGCCCGTGGTCGATCCCAAACGCAAGGTCCGCAGTCAGGTCCGCGATCAGATGCGCGTCGCGCAGGTCTATCGGATGCTCGAGCGTCGTGGGCTGGCGAGCCCGTCGCTCACGGCCGGGGCGATCGGATACAACGGAGACTGCATCCTCGTCCACGACCTCAGCGCGATTCTCGACGATTACGACAAGCGTTTCGCCGACCGTATCGCTGTGGCCCGCGGTGAGGTGCTGACGTCTCCGTCACAGGTGAGCGAGTGCAAGTCGTGCCCGTGGTGGACCGAATGCAAGCAGGAGTTGGTTCGCAACCGCGACGTCAGCCTGGTGGCTGTCGGATCGCGGGCCGAGCTTCTGCGCGACGTCGGCTGCAACACGATCGATCAGCTGGCCGCCTGGGACGGTGAGCCGCTCGAGGATTGGCCGCACGGAAATTTCGACGACGCAGTCGTGATCGCCAAGGCGTGGTTGGCAGATGCTCCGTTGGTGCGGCGGTTCGAGAAGATCTCGGTGACTCGGGCGGACATCGAGATCGACGTCGACATGGAGAGCTATCAGGAGCACGGCGCGTACCTGTGGGGGACGTTGCTCAATGTCGGCGGCTTCTCGATGTATCGAGGATTTGCGACGTGGGATCCGCTGCCGACGCGTGACGAGGCGCGGTCGTTCGCAGAGTTCTGGGGCTGGCTGATGGCGGAGCGTGCCGCGGCCGCTGCTTCGGGTAAAACCTTTGCCGCATACTGTTATTCGCGTTCAGCCGAGGACAAGTGGTTGTTGGACTCGGCGCGCAGGTTTGCCGGTGAACCCGGGATTCCCGGTAAGGACGAGATCCGCGAGTTCATCGACAGTCCGCAGTGGGTCGACATCTATCAAGCGGTGAGTGATCAGTTCATCTGCCCGAACGGCAAGGGGCTCAAGAAGATTGCTCCCGTCGCCGGCTTCAACTGGCGTGACGCCGAGGCCGGGGGTGAAGCGTCGATGGCGTGGTACCGCGAGGCGGTCGGCTACGACGGTGAGCCGGACGAGACGCAGCGGACACGCATCCTGCAGTACAACGAGGACGACGTCATTGCCACCAAGGTCCTCCGTGAGTGGATGACGGACCGCGCGGAGAAGGAAATTCCGCTGGCTTCCGAGTTGTAGCGCTGATCCGTTCTGTCGCGATTGTCTGAAACATCGTATTGAACAGTATGTTTCAACTCGTAGTTTCTCGTCATCGTGTGTCCGGAACCCGCATCCGCGCTACCTTCATCTGGTCGGCTCCACGATGGAGGGTGTTGCATGCTGAGCAGGCTGACTTCGAGTGCGAGCGACGCCGAACTGTCTGACGTCGAGCGGCGCGACCTCTTCGCACGCCAGATACTGCAGGTGACGACGGTCGCGCCACTGGCCAACATGGTCAATGTACTCAGCGTGTGCGCTTTGCTTGTGTATGTCGTACCCCCCGGTCACAACGAGTTTCGGGTGATCTGGGGTTCTGCGGCCTTCTTGGTCGTCCTCAATTCGGTGCGCGTCTGGATACCGCGAGTCGTCCTGAAGGGCCGGTACCCGCCCAAACATACGACGAGGTACGACTACTGGGCGCTCATGCTCGAGGTGATCCTGCTCGGGCTTCTGCTTGTCGTTCTCGCCGCCGCGATGCTTCCCGTGACGGACAACTCGCGAAAGCTTGTGCTTCTAGCGACATTCGCCGGAGTCATGGGCGCCGGCGCCGTAGCATTGTCGACGGTTCGGTCGATAGCGGTAGCGTGGATTCTGGTGCACAGCATCGGATTGCTCGTCGTTATCCTGCCCAAGAGAACTACGGAATATGCTGTCCTCTCGTTCCAGTTGGTCGTTTACTCGGTGACACTGATTATCGGCGTCGTGTACCTCTGGGCGTCGTTCCGAAGTCGTTGTCTCGCCGAGTTCGAGGCTGCTGCCGAGCGCCAGACGGTCAGTTTGCTTCTCGACGATTTCGAGGGTGGGTCACGCGACTGGCTGTGGGAAGTCGACACCACCGGGACGTTGTCGCACACCTCCGCTCGGCTGTCGCAGATCTCGGGAGTTCCCGTCTCCGACCTGCGAACCCTGTCGCTGCGCGGATTGTTGGATCGGCTCGACGTGGGTTCGACGAAGAGTGGCCGAGCCGCGGTCCAGGTCATCGGAGATCACCTCGACCGCCTCATGCCGTTTCGAGAGGTCGTCATTCCCGTTCGTGTCGACGGCGTCGACCGATGGTGGTCTCTGTCGGGTCATCCCAGGCTATCCGAGGCCACGGAGTTCGTGGGTTGGCGAGGCGTGGGCTCGGACATCACCGAGAAGTACAACTACGAGCGGCGAATTCTGTGGCTTGCTGCAACCGACGGACTGACCGGGCTCCCGAATCGCCGGACGTTCGGCTCGGAGCTGTCCGACGCGCTCGGCACCGTCCGAACCGGCGAGGAAGTCCTTGTCGGAATCCTCGACCTGGACAATTTCAAGTCGGTGAACGACACGTTAGGGCACCCTGTCGGTGACAAATTGTTGATTTCCGTTGCTGCACGGCTCAATCGGGTGGTCGACGGCGCCATGTGTGCGCGAATCGGTGGTGACGAATTCGGCGTCGTCTTGCGGGGAACAGGGGACGGAGGAGAGGTGTTCGCTCGCTATCTGGATGCATTGCGTGAGCCGTTTTACGTGCGGGGGAATCGCATCGAGGTTCGTGCATCGATCGGCTATGCCGGCGCACCCGCAGATTCCGAAGACGCGGACACGCTTGTCATGTCCGCCGACCTGGCGCTGTATGCGGCAAAATCCGCCGGCAAGAACCGGGTAGGAAGATACTCACCGGTGCTGCGGGCGCGGGCCAGGGAGCGAGCATCGGCCCTGCAAGAACTTGGGCTTGCGATCGAGTCTCGGCAGTTCGAGCTGTACTACCAACCGCAGGTTCGTGCGGACACCGGCCGCGTCGAGGGTTTCGAGGCACTGCTTCGCTGGAATCACCCGGTGCGGGGCGTGCTTGCACCGCACATTTTCATCGATGTCGCGGAGGAGACCGGCTTGATAGTCCCTCTGGGACTCCAGGTACTGCACATGGCGTGCGCCGAAGCCGCGACGTGGCCCGACGACACGTACGTGACGGTGAACGTCTCTCCGGTGCAACTGATGTCGTCCGGCTTCGGATCAGCCGTGAACGATGCGCTGGAGGCAAGCGGTCTGTCCGGCAAACGGCTTCAGCTGGAAATCACAGAGACGGGAGCAGTGGAGGAGCTTGCCGTCGCCGAGTTGGATCGCCTGCGTGCCACCGGGATTGCGATTGCCCTGGACGACTTCGGAACCGGCTATTCGTCTTTCGAGAGTTTGAAGAAACTGCCGTTGGACATCCTCAAGATCGACCGGTCGTTCATCACCGAACTGAGCGAGGGTGATTCGGCAGTTGTCACTTCGGTGGTCGAGGTGGCGAAGGCGCTCGGTATGCAGTCATTGGCGGAAGGCGTGGAGACGGCCGACCAGCTGAGGCTCTTGCTTACCGCCGGTTGCGAATTGGTTCAGGGTTACTACATCAGCCGACCGATGCCGGCGAAGGAAGTAGCCGAGTACCTCAGCGCAACTGCCCACTCCAACGGTGGGTATTTTCATTCGTTCTGACAACTGTGCGCCTTTATTAACCGCGGGCGGTTAATAAAGGCGCACAGCAGGGAGGTTAGCGCGGCGCCATGCGCAGTGCGCCGTCCATGCGGATGGTCTCGCCGTTGAGGTAGTCGTGCTCGACGATCATCTGCGCGAGCTGCGCGTACTCGGACGGCTGGCCCAGGCGGGACGGGAACGGAACGCCGGCCTCGAGGCCCTTGCGGTACTCGTCGGTGACGCCTGCGAGCATCGGGGTGTCGATGATGCCGGGAGCGATCGTGTTGACGCGGATGCCGAACTGCGCAAGGTCACGGGCAGCCGGAACCGTCATGCCGTGCACGCCGCCCTTGGAGGCGGAGTACGCGATCTGGCCGATCTGGCCTTCGAAGGCAGCAACGGAAGCGGTGTTGATGACGACGCCGCGCTGGCCCGACTCGTCGACGGCCTCGGTCTTGGCGATGGCGTCGGCGGCCAGGCGCATGACGTTGAAGGTGCCGAGCAGGTTGACGGTGATGACCGTGCGGAACAGCTCGAGGTCGTGCGGACCCTTCTTGGACAGGATGCGTCCGGCCCAGCCGACACCGGCACAGTTGACGACGATGCGCAGCGGGGAGCCCGACTCGACGATCTGGTTGATCGCTGCTTCGACCTCTTCGCCGCTGGTCACGTCGGTGGGGATGAGGGTGACGCCGGCGGGGACGTTGTCGCCTGCGCGCTCGATCGACGCGGGCAGATCCAGGCCGAAGACGGTAGCGCCGGCGTCGGCGAGGCGCTTGGCTGTTGCGGCGCCGAGGCCTGATGCCGCTCCGGTGACCAGTGCTGCGGTTCCCTTGATTTCCACTTCGTGTGCTCCTCGAGTTAGCGATCGGTAAGGCGGTGGTACGTGTCGAGAACCATAACGCGAGGGTGTATGTGAGGGCGAACGCGCGAGACCCGCGTAGGGCTGGGTACCTTGGACGCGAGGTCTGAGAGCAAAGCACCGGACGAGAGGGGACCTGCGTGAGCAAGGCGCCTGTGCGTCCCGCCGCTTCTGTCGAGAATTTCGAGCGGTTGCAGCGCGACCCGCTCTTCGAAGATCTTGCCGAGCTGATTGCCGAGGTTCTCTCCTACGCGTTCGACGCTCCGGCCGCCGTCGAGATCGAACAGTGGACGATCAGTTGCCTGCCGTCGACCAACCGATCCGCGGAGCGCCATCGCTTGTTCACGCTCAATATCGGTCCGATGGAGATTCTGAGCGTCGAGTGCCATCTGGTCGGCGGTAAGCCGATCGAGCACGTCATGTCCGTGTACGTATCCAGTTCGGCACTGGAATCGCGAACCGGATGCAGCATCGAAGAACTCGACGCCAAGCACGATCTGGTCGCCATCAGACGCACCGAGTTGGCGTCCGCCGACGGCGACGGGACCGTGATCGACTGCAGTCTCGAGGACTCGGATGCGTTGGAACAGTTTGCTCAACTGCCCGTCGACATGACGACGGTTCGTCCGCTCGCGGAGCATCTTGTTGCCAAGGGCAAGGGCCCATTTCGGCAGTATCACAACGCCGGGTTCGCCAAATATGTACTGGAAAGGTCGCTCGACCATGCTTGATCAGTTGCCCATCCGACTCCCGCGTGTGCTGCGAGACGGGGACGATGACGGCGCGGTCGACGTGCTGCAGGAATATTTCACGAGGCCGCTCCGAAAGACCGGTTATCTCCGAACCGGTGCGTTGTGGGATTCCTGGGATCCCAGTGGCAATCGCGATCGTGATGCGAACATCTTCACCGCGGAAGATCTTGTTGCGGTGACGCTTCTGTCGGTTCAGGTTCCGGCGCAAGGAGCCTTCTTCCTGCTCGGGGAGAACAATGCCGAACTGAACCGACTCCTGGCGGACGTGGGCCCGGATCGCGATCTGTCGAACGAACCCGATCCCTTCACTCCGGAATCTCCGGTGTGGCGGTTGGAGACGGCGCTTCGAGAGATTCACGGTGTCGGGCGAACCATGGCGTCCAAACTGATCGCGCGCAAGCGTCCGCGACTCTTCCCGATCTACGACGACGTCGTCGGGCGGGATTTGGGAACGAAGTCGGCCCACCTGGAACCCGTTCGCGTAGCCATGCGGGAAGACGAGTTGCAGAGTCGACTCCTCGATCTACGTGCACGAGCAGGTCTCGACGAATCCGTTCCGGTCATCAGGGTGTTGGACGTGCTGGCGTGGATGCAGGGTAAGGGATACAAACCGGCACTCTAGCTTTCTTGTCGGTGGGTGGGTTTATTGTCGAATGTATGTTCGATAACGGATCGACGGGCGGTGTGGGGGCAGTCGTCGATGACGGCCGTCCTGTCGTCGATCCACTCATGTTGCCGGACATGCTCTTTGCGACGGCGCAGAGCGAGAACATGCTAGCCGCGCAAAAGGTGCTCGGTGCATCCATGTTGTCGGAGTCGAGATTCAACGCCGAACTCGACGTGTCCGGTGATGTCGACAAGGCGTGGCGGATCGCATGCAACGAGATCGCGGTCATGCTCACGTGCTCGCGTCGTACTGCCGAAGTCCACATCGAGATCGGTGATGCCCTACGGGAGTTCCTTCCGCTCACCAAGGTCGCCTTCGCTGCCGGCGAGCTGGACTATGCGCGTGTGCGCAAGATTGTCGACGGACTCACCGGGGTCGACCCCGAGGCGATCGCAGCACTCGAGCGCCGGGTACTTGCCTCGGCGCACCGTCTTCCGCCCGGGCAACTGGAGCGCGACATCGAGCGCCAGCTCTTTGCCTACGATCCGGATGCTGCCGCCGAACGTCGCCGGAAGATGCTGGAACACCGCGATGTTCGCACGCGAGCAGACCGTCACGGACTCGCCCAGTTGCAGGCAACACTCAGCGCGACCGAGGCCGTCGAAGCGCTTGGCCTGATCAACGAGGCCGCCGGAAGCGTCTGCAACCACGATCCACGAAATGTCTCGACCCGTAGGGCCGACGCACTGGTCGCTCTGCTGCACGGCGAACAGGGGCTGACTTGTCAGTGTGGCAGCGAAACGTGCGAGGCAGCATTCACAGCAGCTCGATCGACTGCGCCCTCACGTCGGAAGCCGTTGTTGCACATCGTGTGTGATCTGGCGACGCTCCTCGGATTGATGTCAGATCCCGCGAGCATCGACGGATACGGGCCGATCGATCCTGATTTTGCTCGCGAGCTCGCCGCTGATTCCACCTGGCAGGCCTTGTTCGTCGATTTCCGCGCCCAGGCCGCGGGGAACCGACCGCGTCGGCAGCATGCTCCGACTGTCCTGCCGCTTGTCACCCGACGTGATCGCCCAAGTCGCGAACCGAAAGGCTGCGGGGATCGGATTCGGGCGATGCAACGGTTGGTCGCGCGAGCCCCGGACATAGTTCGAAGATCGGATGGGCATGGCGCCCAGCCCGATCCACCTCCCGGCGCGCTGACCTATGCTCCGGGAGCGGCTCTGGCCGCATCGGTGCGGGCCGTCGACGGTCACTGCCGGTTCCCTGGTGTTCGGTGCCCGCGAACAGGTGCCAACTCGACCACATCACCGAGTTCGATCCTTCCGATCCGAGACGTGGTGGGTGGACCATTGCGAGCAACCTCCAATGCCTGTGTCGTCATCACCATCAGGTGAAGACATACAGGTTGTGGACGCCGGTGATGCTGGAGGACCGTGCCATTCACTGGACCGATAAAACCAGCGGGTTGACGGCGGTCACGGTTCCGGAGAGGCACTGACTTCGAAGATGGTCTCCAGACCGTCTTCTTCGTCCCACTGCTCACCGACTTCGCAAAAATTGTACTGGCTGATCAGGTTTCGAGATGCGGCATTGTCCGGGCTGATGGTCGCGCGAACGACGTGTACGTCGGATTCGCGACTCGCGACGTCGAGAAGTATCTCGAGGGCGGTTCGTGCGTAGCCCTGTCGTCGAAACGCCGGGTCGATGCGATATCCCATCTCGACCATCCCACGCGCGTCGGGGCGGCCGTGAAATCCGGCCAACCCCACCGGCGTCGACGTCCAAGTGTCGACCGCGATGCGGGTGATCCAAGCGCTGTCGTGCGGGTTCTCTACTATCTGCTTGCTTCGGTAGCGCCACAAGCCCTGGCATTCTTCGCCGAGGAGATACGGGGTCAGGAGGTCGGGTGCGAGTTCCATTGCAAGAGTGGCGTTGTCTTCACCCAGTGCGTGCAGGGCGAGTGATGGAACCTGGACCAGTTGAAGTCCACGTCCGCCGAGTGTCCAGGGTAGTTCGGTGACTGTCACAGTTCGGCGATCGGAGTCGACAGCGTTATGTCGACACCGATGCTCCGGAGATTGCCGTCGAGGACTTGCCAGATGGAGCGTTCGAGGAATTCGGCCAATTCCGCACTGGTCACATCGGAACCCGGCTGGCTGAGCCAACGGTTGACGCTGACGTCGACCAATCCGATGACGCCGAAAGCCAAGGGCTCAGCCATCTTCGACGGTTTGCCACGGCTGGTGAGGATCGTGCCCAACAAATTTCCCAATTGGACGGCGATTGCCGTCTTGGTTCCGGTCACCACTTTCGAACCGGTGGCCCGCGTACTCGGCGAGCCCTTGCCTAAAAAGTGGTGCAGTCGTGGATATTTCACAATCCACTGAAGGTAGGTCTCGACGGCCCGTGAGATGGCCTCGCCGACGGTGCCCTTCGGCGTGAGAGTGGGGGCCAGGTCGGTCATCATCATCTCGAGGATGCGGACTCGCAGCTGCTCGTCGAGGTCGGCTCGATCCTTGAAGATCCGGTAGACAACAGAGCGGGGGACGTCGGCGCGCTCGGCGATCTGCTGGACGCCGACGTCGGCGCCACCTTCGTTGACTGCATCGAGTGCTGCGTCGAGGATCCGCGCTTTGCGCTGCTCCTTGTGATCGTTCCAGCGAGTGCTGCGCCCGTCGGGCTGCGCCGACTCGGCTGTTTTTGTCATAAATCGAACGATACTCACCCCGCCATTGACTGGACAAGATGTCTCACATACTTTGGTGGGACAGCGTGTCACACACAGATACCGTTCTCTTCAGGAGTGGCAATGAGTAACAGGGTTTTTGTCGTCGGCGTCGGCATGACGAAGTTCGAGAAGCCGGGAGCCCGCGAGTGGGACTATCCCGACATGGCACGCGAGTCGGGTACCAAGGCGCTCGACGACGCGGGTATCGACTACACCGAGGTCGAGCAGGCATACGTCGGCTACGTCTACGGCGAGTCCACCGCAGGTCAGCGCGCTGTCTACGAGCTCGGTCTGACGGGTATCCCCATCGTCAACGTCAACAACAACTGTTCGACGGGATCGACCGCGCTCTACCTCGCCACGCAGGCGGTCAAGAGTGGTCAGGCCGACTGCGCACTCGCGCTGGGCTTCGAGAAGATGCAGTCCGGGTCGCTCGGATCCACCTACGACGACCGCGAACAGCCCCTCATGCGGCACCTCCTCGCTCTCGCCGAGCTGCAGGAGTTCGCGATGCCGCCCGCTCCGTACATGTTCGGCGCGGCCGGCGTCGAGCACATGGAACGCTTCGGAACCACTGCCGAGCAGTTCGCGAAGATCGCCGTCAAGAACCACAAGCACTCACTGAACAACCCGTACGCGCAGTTCCAGGACGAGTACACCCTCGAGCAGATCCTCGAAGCACGCCAGATCCACGGGCCGCTCACCAAGCTCCAGTGCTCGCCCACCTCGGACGGATCCGGCGCGGCGATCATCGCCAGCGAAGCATTCGTCGAAAAGCACGGGCTCGCTGCTCAGGCGATCGAGATCGTCGGACAGGCCATGGTCACCGATATGAACAGCACTTTCGAGGACAAGAGCGCCATCAGCCTCGTCGGCGCGGACATGACCCGCAAGGCCGCCGAGAAGGTATACGCCCAGGCCGGGATCACCGCCGACGACGTCGACGTCATCGAACTCCACGACTGCTTCTCCACCAACGAGTTGCTGACCTACGAGGCACTTGGACTGTGCGCCGAAGGTGACGGCGGCAAGCTCGTCGACGCCGACGACACCACCTACGGCGGACGCTGGGTGGTCAACCCGTCCGGCGGCCTCATCTCGAAGGGCCACCCCCTCGGAGCAACAGGCCTCGCGCAGTGCGCCGAACTCACCTGGCAGCTCCGCGGAACCGCGGACAAGCGTCAGGTCGACGGCGCGAAGGTCGCCCTCCAGCACAACATCGGACTCGGCGGTGCAGTTGTCGTGACCGCATACAAGCCCTACGCACGCTGAATCACACCCTCAACCCGCCAGCTACCCACTAGGAGTTTCATCATGGCTTCCGTTTCCGTCTCCGCCGTACTGCCCGCATCCCCCGAGAAGACCTGGGATGCGCTCTCCGATCTGTCTCGCTGGGAAGAGTGGCTCACCATTCACCAGGGCTGGAAGAGTGAACTCCCCACCGAGGTCGCGTTGGGCGCCAAGTTCACCGAGGTCGTCTCCGTGATGGGTATGGCCAACAAGATCGAGTGGACCGTCGAAGAGGTCGAGGTTCCGAAGATGGTCAAGATTGCCGGTACCGGAATGGCCGGCGTCACCGTCGAATTCATCCTCTCGGTCGAGGCCGACGGTGCGGGTTCGAAGGCAACCGTCGACGCCAGCTTCAAGGGCACCATGATCGTCGGGCCGATCGGCAAGGCAGTTGCCAAGAACGCCAAGGCTGATCTCGAGGCCTCGCTGGCCAAGTTCGCCGAGCTGGTCGGGTAACGGCTCGATGACGACACCGAAGACCAACGCGGTCGAATTCGATACGTCCGGGCTGGACGTATGGACCGATCCGGAGCACTTCGAGGTGACAGCCGAGCGCATCGCCGAATATGCCGCTGCCACAAACGACCCCATCGAGCGACACCTGAAAGGCGAGATCGCTCCGCCGGTCTTCGCGGTGGTACCCGTCTTCATGTCGATGGCACCCGCTGCGCTGTCGGTGGCGCCGGTCGAACTGCTGATGAAGCTCGTTCACGGTGAGCAGGACTTCCTGTTCCACCGTCCGATCTACCCTGGCGACCATCTGGTCGCTCGCGCCAAGCCCATCGGATTCGAGGGCCGGGACAACGGGTCCACCGTCGTCATCTACGTCGAAACCAAAACCGACAAGGGTGAATTGGTCAACGAGCAATGGATGACAGCGTTCTTCCGCAAGGTCGACGCGGGCCCCGGACTGGGCGAGAAGGCTCCCGAACACCGATTCGACGACGCTCTTCGCGCTGGTAGTCCCGCAGCGGTGGTGAATCAGCACATCGACGAGGACCAGACGTTCCGGTACTCACCGGCTTCCGGCGATCCGATGCCGATCCACCTTGACGAGGAGATCGCTCGGATGTCCGGGCTCCCCGGAATCATCAACCACGGACTGTGCACGATGGCGTTCACGTCGTGGGGAGCCCTGACCGAACTGGCAGGCGGCGAGACCGAGCGGTTGCGCCGTCTCGCAGTGCGATTCGCGAAGCCTGTGCTCCCGACCCAGGACATCGAGACGGTGTTCTACAAGTCGGGTTCGGCAGACGGAGCCACGTCGTACTCGTACGAAACCAGCGCGGTCGGTGACCTGGTCATCAAGGACGGCCTCGCGGTCATCGCCGACAAATGAGTCTTCATGTCCGACAACTGAACTGATGGGAATTTGAACTGATGGGAAGTCTCGACGGTCGCGTAGCGATCATCACCGGAGCAGGACGCGGCATCGGCCGTGAGCATGCGCTGCTCTTCGCTCGTGAGGGTGCGAGCGTCGTGGTCAACGATCTCGGCGGAGCAAACGACGGTTCCGGTGCAGATGCCGGCCCCGCGCAGCAGGTAGTCGACGAGATCGTCGCTGCAGGCGGCAAGGCTGTTGCCAACACCGACAACATCGCCACCTGGGACGGCGCCGAGGACCTCGTCAAGCAGGCCGTCAGCGAGTTCGGCCGACTCGACGTACTGGTCAACAACGCCGGCATTCTTCGTGACGCCTTCATCGCCGGTATGGACGAGAGCCAGTGGGATGCAGTCATTGCCGTGCACCTCAAGGGGCACGCAGCGACGCTGCACCACGCTGCCGCGTACTGGAAGGACCAGAGCAAGGCAGGCGAGACCGTCAACGCTTCGGTCATCAACACCGCTTCGGCTTCGGGTACCTTCATGCCCAACGCGGGCCAGGGCAACTACGGCGCCGCCAAGGCGGGCATCGCAGCCCTGACTCTGGTGGCCGCTGACGAGCTCGATCGATACGGCGTGCGTGTCAACGCTATTGCGCCGATCGCGCGTACTCGGCTGACGCTAGCGACACCCGGTATGGGCGCGTTGTTCGCCGCCGAGGTCCCCGAGGGTGAGTTCGACGCGTTTGCGCCGTCCAACATCTCCCCGCTGGTGGCCTATCTAGCGGCAGCGGATTGCAAGCTGACCGGCAAGGTGTATGCCGTTCAGGGTGGGGCCATCACGGAACTCGCCGGCTGGCACGGTGTGAACACCATCGAGAGCGAGGGTCCCTGGACCACCGCCGACCTCGCAGAACGACTGTAAGCGCATGGCACGCAACGCATACGAACTCGGTCTCGGGCTGAGTGAGGAGCACACCGCGCTTGCAGATTCGGTGCGCTCCTTCGCCGAGCGCACCATCACCACCGAGCAGGTGCGCGCGGCCGTGGAGTCGCGGACCGAGGACAAGTTCCCCCAGTTCTGGACGGCGCTCGTCGGGCAGGACCTTCTCGGGCTCGCGGTTCCGGAAGAGCAAGGTGGTCACGGCGCCGGCCTGCTGACCTTGGCAGTGGCACTGGAAGCATTGGGCCGCACAGTCTCTCCCGGCCCGTTCGTTCCGACGGTATTGGCAAGTGCCGTTCTCGGTGTCGCCGATTCCAAGGCGGGACCCGAGTTCCTGCCCGGTCTGATCGACGGAAGTCGTACGGCAGCAGTCGCCTTGGGTGCACCGTTTGCGGCCGAGTCGTCGGACGGTGGGTACAAGATCACGGGCGCACTCGACGGTGTGCTCGGTGGTGAGCACGCCGACGTACTGCTGGTTCCGATCCAGTTGCCCGAGGGCGTTCGCTACGCGGTGCTCGAGAGCAGCGCAGTCGCGATCACCGTTCAGGACAGCATCGACGTGCTGCGCGGTAGTGCGCGGATCGAAGCTGACAATGCTCAGATCAGCGCCGAACGGATACTCGACGGTCTCACCGAGGCGCGGGTACGGTCCATTGCCGCAGTCGTTCTCGGCGCCGAAGACGTCGGCGTCATGTCCTGGTGCGTTTCCACTGCGTCGGAGTACGCCAAGACACGCGTGCAGTTCGGGCGACC
Organism: Rhodococcus sp. C-2; assembly: GCF_027854095.1. Taxonomy (NCBI): domain Bacteria; kingdom Bacillati; phylum Actinomycetota; class Actinomycetes; order Mycobacteriales; family Nocardiaceae; genus Rhodococcus; species Rhodococcus sp. C-2. Next base: position 51,053 of record NZ_JAQGFI010000005.1, read on the forward strand.
CATCGGCCAGTTCCAGGGCGTCAAGCACAAGTGTGCGCAGATGGGCATTGCGCTCGAGCAGGCACGCGCCGTTGTGTGGGATGCGGCAAGCGCATTGGACAAGGGCGACGGCACGGCAGATTTTGCCGCCGATATCGCAGCAGTCATCGTGCCGGACGCCGCAGTGCAGGTAGCGCAGGATTGTGTGCAGGTCCACGGCGGCATCGGCTTCACGTGGGAGCACGACGCACACCTGTACTACCGCCGCGCGCTCTCGATCCGCGGCATTCTCGGCACCCGCGAGGATCGAGCCAATCGTGTTGCGCAGCAAGCACTTGACGGTGTCAGCCGGGCTTCGGTTCTCGAACTGCCGCCAGAGGCGGAGGAGATCCGCGGCGGCATCGCGGCCGAGCTTGCCAAGTTGGTCGAGCTCGACGAGGACGACCAGCTGATCGCGCTCGGCGACGGCGGCTGGGTTCAGCCTCACCTGCCGAAGCCGTACGGGCGCAGCGCCGCTCCGCTCGAGCAGATCGTCATCTCCCAGGAGATCAAGGCTGCCGGAATCTCGATGCCGCAGCTTCTGATGGGAACGTGGGCCGTGCAGGCCGTCGTGGCACATGGTTCGGACAAGCAGAAGCAAGAGCTGGCCGTGCCTACCCTGCAGGGTGAGCTGGTGTGGTGCCAGCTCTTCAGCGAGCCCGGTGCTGGTTCCGACCTTGCGTCATTGTCCACGAAGGCCGAAAAGGTCGACGGCGGTTGGAAGATCACCGGTCAGAAGATCTGGACCACGGTTGCGCAGTTCTCCGACTGGGCAATGCTGATCGCCCGCACGGACGCCACCAAGCCGAAGCATCAGGGCATCACCTACTTCGTGCTCGATATGTCGACACCGGGCATCACCGTCCGCCCGCTGCGTGAGATGACGGGCTCGGCGTTGTTCAACGAGGTGTTCCTCGACGACGTGTTCATCCCCGACGAGAACGTGGTCGGTGAGGTCAACGACGGGTGGAACGTCGCCCGGACGACGCTGGCCGGCGAGCGCGTCGCGCTCAGCCAGAAGATGGAGGCGTACGCCTCGGACTCCGATCTGCTGAAGTTCGCGAAGTCGGCAGACCTGAGCCCGATCGGACGCTACCGTGTCGGCGAGCTGGTTGCGGAGAGTCAGGCGATCGACCTCATCGGCTCCCGCGTTGTGCTCAAGCAACTTTCGGGGATCGACGTGAGTACGACGTCGAGCGTCGGCAAGCTGTTGGCGATGAAGATCAGCCAGTCGATCGCCGAGTTCGTCGTCGCCGAACTGGGTGCTGCCGGAGCGGTCAGCATCCCAGGTCAGCCAAGCGACAAGGCGATGGAGCAACTCATTTCGGGCCGTGCCACCACCATCTACGGTGGCACAACCGAGGTGCAGCTCAACGTGATCGGTGAGCGCATGCTCGGATTGCCGCGAGACTGAGGGTATTTACCGGCGAGGCTCAGTCCTGGATTCTTCTCCAGGGCTGAGCCTCTTCCAGTTCGAAGGCCAATTCGAGGAGCGTGCGCTCGTCGCCGAGATCGGCGGAGAAATGCGCAGCCAACGGCAAACCATTGCTGGTCTGATGCATCGGTAGCGAAATCGCGGGACCTCCGGAGATGTTGTTCAGTGGCGTGAACGATGTGTACGCGATCAGCTTGTCGAAGAGTTCCTCGAAAGGCTGAGCGGGAGAAAGGTATCCCAGCTCGGGGGTGGTGTGCCCCAGGGCCGGCGAGAGCACGACGTCGTACTTCAAGAACATGGCGCTGTATTGCTGCTGGAGCCGTCGCAGACGATAGAGCACGCGCGGCGTCTTCACCAGGTTCTTCCGGTACAGCGTGTAGAGGCCCTTGGTGAGATTGTCGGTGCCGGACTTGTCGAAGTCGGGTCCGAGCATTTGTTTGCCACCGGTGGAGATGGCAAACGACAGAAAGCCCCAGTAAATGCTGAAGTCGTCGATGAATTCGGGGCCGACGGGCAGTGCTGCGTCCTCGACATGATGGCCAAGGCTTGCAAGGAGTTCGGCCGTAGCTTCGACGGACTTGCGCGTCTCGTCGTCCGTCTTGGTGACGGTGACGGAATCGGCGATCACGCCGACGCGCAGGCGGGTTGAGCTGGGTCCTTCGACCAAGCGAACCGGTGCGAGTCGCGGATTGCGGTAGTAGTTCTCAGCCGCAGACATCCATCGTGCAGTGTCGCGAACAGTGCGAGTAACGGCGCCCTGAGCGATCAACCGGATCGGCATCGACTTGTCGGCCGGATCGGCGATGGTGCGTCCGCGAGTGGGTTTGAGTCCGACCAGTCCGCAGGCAGCGGCGGGAATGCGAATCGATCCACCGCCATCGTTGGCGTGCGCGATCGGGAGTACGCCCGCAGCAACAAGCGCGGCTGCGCCTCCCGAGGAAGCGCCCGACGAGTACGCCGGATTCCACGGGTTGTGGACGGGTTCTTCCGTCATGTATTCGGTGGACGCACTGAATCCGAACTCGGGCAGTCGGGTCTTGCCGATCGAAATGGCCCCGGTGGAGAGGAACTGCTTCGCGAAATCGCTGTCGGCTTTGGCGGGGATCGCGGTGAAGGCGGTACTGCCCTGCTGGGTGGGAAGGCCGGCGCTGTCGGTGTTGTCCTTGATCGCGGTGGGGACACCGGCAAAGACGCCCTTGGCGGGCCGGTTGCTCCTGGCGAGGGCACGATCGAAATCAGTGCAGGCCAGACCGTTCAATTGCCCCTGCACTGCCTCGGCGCGGGCGATCGATGCCTCCATGACTTCCCGTGCGGTCACCTCACCCGATTCGATCCGGGCGGCGACGCCGGTGGCGTCGAGGTCGCCCAGGGCGTCGTCGGTGAAAGCGTGGATGGGGGTGTTCGCGGTCATGGGGATCCTTGTCAGGCGGAGGCACTCAGGTCGTCCGTCCAGCATATTGGACGGACGACCCCTGAGTGGCGCTATCTGTGGATTGCGGTATCAGCTACCGAAGATCGTCACTGCCTGCTCGGCCGCCTGCGGCGCCTGCTGGAACACTCCCTGGGGGATGAACTGCTGCGGAATGAACTGCTGGGGGCCTAACTGCTGGAAGTTCGTGACCATCGGGTGGATCACGTTGTTGAATACATCGTTGAACATGTGTTGTGTCCTTCGGTTACAGCGTTTTTCGAACTTCTGACTCCATCGACACTAAGCACGGTTCTGACGAGTTTCAACGAAAATTGCTGATACACAGGCAAGTTCAAGTTCATTGCCAGCTGGGGGCCAGGAACCAGCCTTCCTTCACAGCTTGGACGCTGCGCCGTGCAGGTTCTTCGCCGTCGGGGACGTCTCGACGGATTTGGGATCGGGGTACGTGCCCAGTACGCGATCGGCCGTTCCCGCGGTGGTGACGGTGAACCAGTAGTGCTCGTTCTTGAAGTGATGGTTGCGATGGTTGCGCCAAACCGACCGGTAGAGAGCAGTTTTCGGCTTGTAGTCACTGTGGATGAGGAAATGAGTCCACTCGTAACCGAGGCCGAGCACGGAAATGCAGGTCAGGAACGTCAGACCGAGTTCGACGCGGGGAAATGCCAGGAGGGCGACGGCTGTCAGAACGGGAATCACGATCAGGAGCGTCTGCCACGGGATGAAGATGAGTGAGACGGTTCGCGGCGCAAAGTGGTGTTCCCGATGGCTGCGCGCCAGCCGGGAATCGAGTGTGACGCCGGCAATGGTTCGCGGCTTCCAATGGAGAACGAAGACGTGAATGATCCACTCCACGAAGGGGAATGCGGCAAGCATCACGAGCGGAACGAGGGCGTCGGTGATCTGCCAGTTGCCCACTGCGATGCGCGCCGCCGCGGCGGCCAGCAGCATGGTGCCGATCATCCACGGCGTCGGTGACTTGCGGAACGTCCGTGCGGCATCGGCGAGAGTGAGAGGCTTGCTCATGGTTTCAGTCCTTCCAGGAAGGTGAGAGCGTCGCCGATTGCCGTCGTGCCGGTGTGAAGGAGCTGTGCGGCTGACGCCTCGGCAGTTGGCTCGTCGTGTGAAGTGATGGCGGAGGCCAGTTTTCGATACAGGTCGGTCTGGCCGACTTCGGCGACCATGACGGATGCAAGTGCAGTCATAGCCGGCTCGTATGCAGCCCGAAGGCTGTTGAAGATCAAACGGAAGGCAATGGAATCTGCGCTGTCGACGACGACGTCCCAGAACGCCAGAGCGCGGTCCTGCAACTCCACTGGATCTTCGGTGGCGCCTAGTTGATCAACGGCCGTGTCGAGTTCTCGGGCGGATTCCGCGGAGATGCGACGGGCGGCCAGCACAGCGATCTGCGGTCCCATCAACTCGCGAGTTTCCAGCACGCTGCGCACCACGCTCAGGTCGGGGACGCCGTCGCGCACCAGCAGCTGGGGGAGAAGTTCGGGTCCGGCCTGGCGTCGAAAATCGCGCACCGACGTGGACTCGCCCTGGCGGACCTCGACGAGTCCGGCCTGGGCGAGCTTCTGAATTGCCTCGCGGACTGCGGGCCGCGAGACGCCGAATGCCTCGGCGAGCTTGCGCTCGCTGGGTAGTGCCTCACCCGCAGCCAGCTCTCCGGCCAGCACTTTCACCGATATCTGATCGAAGACTGCGCCGGAGGCCGAGGTACGTGCAACGGGTTGGAACATGTACCGACCTTAAGCGCTTGCTGGTGAGAGGTCAAGTGGTATTACCAGTTGTGCACTGGCGTGAAAGAGATACCCCTTGGCCAACAAGCTTCACCGTAACGGCGCAGGTGAGAGTAATTTTAGGCGACCCTAATTCGGAATACCGTCAGGAAGCCCATGACACCTCTCCTGTTACCGACGCTAGACACCGACGCAGAGTTCGCTCGCATCACCGCGGCCTTGACCCGACGCGGCTTTCTGGGCGGAAGTGCCGCCGCACTGTCCATGCTCGCCCTTGCCGGATGCAGCAGTGAGGACGGCGGTGACGGTGCGGAAGGCGAAACTCGGACGGTGCAGACGCATTACGGACCCGTGGATGTTCCCGTTGATCCGCAGCGCATCGTCGCCGTCTCCTACAACACCCCGTGGCAGTTGCAAGCCGTCGGCGCCCGACCCGTCGCGACGCTCGACTACAGCGCGTACATCGACCAGTTCACCCCGACACAGCAGAAGTTCATCGACGGCTTGTCCACGGTGGGGGTTTTCCTCGAGGTCAACCGCGAAGCCGTCGTGGCTGCCGCGCCTGATCTCATTGTCGGCGATGCGTACGAGATCGACGAGGACATGTTCCGCGAGCTCTCGAAAATTGCTCCGACAGCGGTGTATTCGGGCACGAACCGATCGGATTGGCGCGCTGTCGCCGAGGGTGTCGCAGACGCGGTCAACAAGGGTTCGGCACTGACGTCGAATCGTGAGAAGTATCAGGCGATGCAAGAGCGAATCCGCACCGAATACGCCGCGCAGCTTGGCGAGAATCGGTGGGCCCAGGTTGCTATCGGTGGTTCGGAAGGGCTCTTCTCCATCCTGTATCCAACCGGAGTGACCGGCGCGATGCTCGCCGACCTGAACGTGACCCGCGGCGAATTCATCCCGGACCTGCGCCCAGCCACCGGCTTCGAAGCCTTCCCGCTCGAACAACTCGAAATGCTGCGGGACGTCACCGTCGTCATCTACCCGAAGCAGCCGAACGGAACTGATTCTGCAGGAATGAAATCCGTCTTCGCCAGCCCGCTGTGGAGCCGCATTCCGGCAGCAGCTTCGGGCCGGGTATTCGGAATCAGCACTCAGGTCACCGACTACGGCACTGCAATCAACTGGCTCAACGAACTCGAAACCGGCGCCTTGGAGGCACTTTCATGACATCACTTCTATTGCCCACCGCTGACACCGATGCCGAATTCGCTCGCATCACCGCAGCACTTACCCGACGCGGTTTCCTCGGAGCCGGTGCCTTGGCGGGGATCGGATTGCTCACGGCCTGTGGAACCAGCTCCGGTGAATCGGCCGAGGGTTCGATGCGCACCATCAACACGGCTTTGGGGCAGGTGGAAGTGCCCACCAACCCGCAACGGGTGGTCAGCGCCGATTACTACACGGGCCCCGCGATGTTCGACGCCGGGTTCACACCGGTCGGATTGCCGGTCGACTACGAGAACGCCGACGGCGTCCCGGAACCCTATGCGTCCGCTCTGCGGTCTCTCCCGAAGGTGGGACGCTGGTACGAGCCCAACGCCGAGGCGATAGCGGCTTTGTCTCCCGACCTGATCGTGATGACCAACCTGCTGTCGGAGAACAACCCGGATCTTTACGAGCAGATCCGGTCGATCGCACCGACCGCGGTTTTTGCCGAAGACGGGCAGTACGCATGGAAGGAGCGCGCCTTCGGAGTCGCGGACGCGCTGAACCAGAGCGCGAAGGTTCAAGAGTTGGCAGATCGGTACGAGGCGCGGATCGCCAAGTTCCGCAGCGACAACGCTGATGTGCTGAGCAAGGTTAAGGTCGTCTACACCACGTACTTCGAGGAGAGTGGTTTCTCGCTGTACTCGCCGACCAAGTATCAGACGACGGTCATCAGCGAGGCCGGGTTCCAGTTCAACGACCGTTCGCTCGCAATTCCCGCCGGCAGCAACGAGTGGTTCCCGAGGGAGCAGTTGGAGCTACTCGACGAGGCCGACGTCATCATCACCAACAGTGGCAAGGGCCCCATCAACGAGAAGTTGGCGAACGACACCATCTTCCAGCGTCTGCGCGCCGTCAAGAAGGATCAGGTGTACTCGTTCGACTACGAGGGCGTCGCGTCCTTCGGTTGGGCCCTGACATTCCTCGAGCAGTTCCAGCCGATCGCTGAGGAGATCAGAGCCAAGCTCTGATCTCCTCAGCAATCAAGAGGACGCCGGCGTCACCACATTCAGCTTCGGTTGATGCTGGTCGGTGTATGCCCACGGGCGGATTTTCTCCAGTGCTTTGCCGATCCGGAACACGGTCGGTTCGTCGTACGTATGGCCGACGATCTGGACGCCCGTGGGAACGCCGTTGTGTGCGTGTCCACTCGGCACCGCCAATACGGGGCACCGATTGGCGACGTTGAACGGCAATGTGAGAAGTGCTTCGGCGGTGGTGTTCACGTGCTGACCCGCCACAGTGAGGCCGTCGAGCAAAGACTCGCCTGCCGGGAAGGCGATGGTGCCCGAAGTCGGGCAGATCAGCGCATCGAAGGGAGCCATCGCCTCGGCGAGCTCTCGTTGCATTTGGGTTTCCTTGCGAAGGCCGTCCAGAAATGACATTTCCGCAGCGCCCTTCGACGTGATCGCGACGTTGTCGAGCGTGTAGTCGGCAAGAAGATCACCGTGGACGCGAGCAACTTCCGCCACGGATGCACCCATGATCGTTCCGAAATGGACTTTCACCGCTGCTGCCATCGAATCACGAGTCCACGGCAACTCGATCTCCTCGACGATCGCGCCGGCATCGACCAACGACTGTGCGAGAGCCCGGGTGTTCGCCTCGATGTCAGGCTCGATGGGGAAGTCACCGAGCCGCAGGCACAGGGCAATTCGCATTCCCTCGACCGACGGGTACTCGTGTGGCAGCGCGATCGCCGGCCTCAGGGAAGAATGGTCACGCGGGTCCGGCCCGATCAGAACGTTGGCCAAGAGAATTGCGTCGTCAACAGTTCGGGCCATCGGACCGTCGCCACGGTAGGAATCCATGGACAGCGGGGCGACCCCGGCGATACGCCCGTACGAGGCCTTGAGACCGACGGTGCCGGTAAAGCCTGCCGGGCCTCGTGTCGACCCGCCGATGTCGGATGCTGTTGCCAGAGTAGTAGTTCCGGCGGCCAGTGCGGCGCCGGCTCCGCCGGAGGAGCCGCCGGGACTGTAATCGAGGTTCCAGGGATTGCGGGTCACGCCCCACAACGGAGAGTGTGTGAACGCCGCGACGCAGAATTCCGGTGTCGTCGTGCGTGCGTGAATCAGGCCGCCTGCTGCCAGAACTCGGTCGATCACCGGTGCGTTCTCGCGGGCGATGTTGCCGCGTCCCGCCAGCGAACCTTCGGTCAGAGACTTTCCCGCAATGGCATGTTTTTCCTTGGCAGCTACCGGAATTCCCTCCAACGGTCGAGGTTCGGGTCCGTGGCCGAGGTATCGGCTCTCGGCTTCCCGTGCGCCGGCGAGGGCCTCGTCGAACATCTCTTCGGTGAAGGCATTGATGTGAGGTTCGAAATTCTGTGTCCGGTCGATGATTGCCTGTAGCAGTTCGACCGGAGACAATTCTCGCGCGCGAAAGTGAGCAATGGCTTCGGTGGCGCTGAGGTAGTGCAGTTCGTCTGACATGACGTTATCTCCCTGGGTAAGTCTGTGTGAGAATCACGCGCTCCGCGCAAGGGCTCCCAGTGCAGCTGCGGTCATGGCCGTGACACCTTCGGGTAGGGCAGCGGCGGGATCGGGGGCGAAGCGCGGTGAATGATTGGACGGCGTGCCGGGTGGTATCCGTCCCTCGGCGAGCGCGGCAAGGGCGGTTCCGTCGAAACTCTGCAGTGCCGTTCCGCCGAAATGCCAGAACACGGAGGGGCATTGGGCGGCGGTGCCGAAGATTCCGAAGTCCTCGCTACCTGAAAGTGGTTGTGACAGAGTGTGCATTCCCAAGCCGGCCTGTCGCAGGTCGGACATCACTGTGGACGTGGCGTCCGGAGTGTTGACCGTGGCCGGAAAGCCGTTGTACGCATGAACGTCCGGCGTCTCGACGGCGCCGGCTCCGTCCGCTTCTGCGCGGGCTATCCGGCGCACCGATTCGAGCATGTTTTCTCGTGACGTTGCGCTGAAAGTCCTCAGGCTGAGCAGTAGTTCGGCTTCATCGGCGATGATGTTCGCAGCCGTGCCGGCGTGCAAGGCTCCCACCGTGAGCACAGGTGCTGTCGGGGTTGCCGCTTCATGAGCCACCAGACTTTGAATGCGCAGCGCGAAAGACGCTGCCATCAACAAAGGGTCGATGCATGCGTACGGCGATGACGCATGTCCACCACGGCCGTGAAAGACCACTCGTATCGTGTCGGATGCTGCCATCAAGATGTCGGGTTTGCTGACCAACATCCCCGCCGGAGTCGGGCCCACGTGCTGTCCCAGGCAGAGGTCCGGTCGTGGGAAGCGGTCGAAGATTCCGTCGTCGACCATCGCACGAGCGCCGGAGCCGGTCTCCTCGGCAGGCTGGAAGACCGCGACAACAGTCCCGGTGATCGATGTCGGATCCGCGGAAAGTGCTGCGCACGTGGCAAGCAGCGCGGTTACGTGGACATCGTGGCCACACGCATGCATGACTCCATCAGTTCTGGAGGCGTAGGACAGACCGGTGTCTTCTGCCACCGGCAACGCGTCCATGTCGGCGCGTAGCAGGATCACCGGACCGCTGCTCCCTTCGAGAACACCGACGACACCCGTACCGCCGACACCGACCGTGACGTCCCAGCCGCCGATTCGCCGAAGTTCCTCGGCAACAATTGCGGCGGTGCGAGTTTCGTCGCCGGACAACTCGGGGTGTGCGTGTAGGTCCCGGTAGAGCTCGAACCAGTGCGGCTCGACGGTTCGCAACCGCGACGGGTCTCCGAACTCGAGATTCGAAAGCAGTTGATTCATGGTTGATCTTCTTTCAGTTGGCGGTTTTCAGTTGCACCAGGTTCAGCATCTTTTCTCGGGTTTGTGGTGCTGCCATGACCGCGACGATCGCCACGACGGGCCCGAGTGCGAGCGATACGAACGCCGCTGACCAGGAGAGATGGTCCACGATGAATCCGAATACAAGCGGTGCGACTATTCCGGCGACCATGCCGCCGAAAATGATCATCGACGAGGCTGCTCCGACCACCGACGAAGGCAGGCTACGAAGCGGAAGTGCAAAACACGGCATGAAAGCGAAAGAGGCAGCGGCAGATCCGAGGGTGACGAGAACGACGAACAAGGCCGTGTTGGAGACGAAAGGAATCGAAACGAGCATCACGATGCACGCGAGCATGGACGGCACCACGACGACACGACTGTTGCCTGCCAGTCGATCGGAGATTCGCCCGCCGATGACGGTGGTCACGGCGGCCACCACGGTAGCCGGAATCAGAAGGAGGCTTGCGCTCGAGAGGGCGATTCCACGTTCGTCATGGAGGTAGGACGGAACCCACGACGACATCCCCCAGATCACGAAGTCGTATCCGAAGAACATCAAGGCGAAGAGCCACATCGCGCGGGAGCGAAGTACGGTGCGCATGTTGTCCCAGGAGGAATCCGGACCGTGGTCGTTCTCCGCCGGAAGTGCCGGCGGGAGCCACAACTTGATGCTGACGAGCGAGAGTACGCCGAGCGCCGCGACGGCCAGAAACATTCCACGCCAGCCGATCAACGGGAGAAGTGCTGCTGCAACAACGATGGCAAGAAGCGTACCGACGGCGTTTGAACTGTTCATCCATCCTGTGGCAGTGGCACGTTGCTCCGGGATGCTCGGCTCGGCAACGAGCTTTACTGCAGCTGCCGGAAACACGCCCTGCGCGAGACCGAAGAGAAAGCGAACAACCAGAAGCGTCCCGAACGACCAGGCAAGGGCAGTGAGGCCGGTGAAGACACTCCACGCCACCAACCCGATCAGAGCCATCCGGACTGCGCCGTATCGATCGGCGAGCAGTCCACCAGGCAGTTGGGCCAGCGTGTATGCAATGAAGAACGTGGAGATGATCAATCCACGCTGGGAGTAGTCGAGATCGAACTCCTCACCGAGCAAGGGGAGAGCGAGGTTGATCGCCAGCCGATCTATGTAGTCGATCGCGTACGCGACGAACAGCAACGCGACCGTGACTTTGGTGGAGCGAAGCACTGGGCCTCCAAGTGGTGAACCTGTGAAGTGATTCACACATCTTTGGCAAACAGGCAGGGATCACCGACCAGAATGCAGTAATCCGGCAATACTGGCCCGATGAAGCCGGAATCCGACACATTCGTGATCGCGGAATCTGATCTGGAGATCATCAATGCACTTCAGCTCAACCCCCGCGCGTCGTGGACGCAGTTGTCGTCAGTGCTCGACAGGGATTCGACGACGATCGCCCGCCGGTGGCGTCGCCTCGTCTCGAACGGTCATTCGTGGGTCAACGCGGTCGCAATCGGTCGAACCCACATATTCGGCTATCTCCTGATCAGGACCACACAGGATTCCGTTGCCGACGTGGGGGAGCTGTTACGTCAACTCTCCTGTGCCTATCTGTTGGCCAGGACGGAAGGCGAGTACGAGTATTTCGTCGGAGTCGTGGCCGCCGACCACAAGAGTCTGGACGCCCTGGTGTGTGAGCACCTTGCCGCCGATCCTGGAATTCTGTCGATCAGAAGCCGGGTCGGGGTGAAGGTGTACCGGGACGGGTTCAGCTGGGAGCCGGGCGCTCTGGGGCAAGCGGGTCGGGCTCAGCTGGCAACGGCATCGACAAAGGGCGCTGCGGTGCCGGCAGATCCGACAGAGTTCCGCGAGTCCGACGGTGCCCTGTTGGAGGCGCTCGGCCGTGACGGACGTGCCAGCTATGCGCGTCTCGCCGCGATTTGTGGAACGAACGAGACTGCGATTCGACGGCGCTTGGCCCAGCTGACTGCATCGCGACAGTTGATTTTCCGCTGCGATGTCTCGCAACAGGCTGTCGGTTCACCGTTCGAAGTGATCTTCGATGTCGCTGTGGACGGTTCCACCGACGAACTCGGCAATCTTGTGTCGAGTTGGCCGGAGATCAGATTGTTGGTGGCGACTACCGGAACAGCGAACATGTTGATCAGCGTGTGGCTGAGCAGCCTCGCGCAGAGTCTTGTCGTCGAGGATCGACTCCGCCGAATCGGTAGTGTGCGGATCCTCGATCGACGTGTCTCGCTGTACCCGATGAAGCGGTTCGGGCAGCTACTCGGACCGAGCGGAGTGGCGGAAGGTCATGTCCCGGTCGCAATTTGGGGCGCCGGCGACGTTATTCGTTGAGCGTCAGTCGATCGGCGTCCGATTGTCGTCGACGAGGTGTGTATCGGAGTCGGTCGCACGGGAGCGCTTCCAGATCATCCGTGCCAGCGCACCCAGTACGGACACTGCCAGGACAACGCCACCGCCGATGATGCCGGCCGACGAGTCGGGGAAGATGCCCTCGAGCAGCAGCCAGACACCGAAGACGAAGAACAGCACCGCGGCGCCGATCTTGATGAATCCGTCCGGAAGGTGCTTGCCCAGCACCGAGCCGACGATGATGGCGAGAGCGTCGGCCGCCACCATGCCTACCGTCGACCCGATCCAGACGCCGATCCAGTCGTTGTCGGTGGCAAGGGTGATGGTGGCGAGCATGGTCTTGTCGCCGAGTTCTGCCAGGAAGAAGGCCGAGGCGACGGCGATGAAGGCGGATCGCGTGACGCGACCGGCCTTGTTCTGCTCGTCGTCGGTGAGATCGTCACCGCGCAAGGTCCAGAGGCCGAAGATCAGGAAAGCGATACCGCCGACGATGGAAATCGCCGCGGTGGGGAGGGCGACGCCCAGGTAGTGGCCGACGGCGACCGAGACGAGGTGAACAAGGGTGGTGGCGACGGTGATTCCGCCGAGGACGACCCACCAGCGATAGCGCAAGGCAAACGTCATTGCCATCAGTTGGGACTTGTCACCGAGTTCTGCGACAAAAATGACGCCGAAACTCAAAAGTATTGCGGCAAGCAAGATTTACTCCTCCGGTCGGTGTAGGTCGGAGGAAAAATGCGAGCCTCCGGCCTGGGCAGGCGCAGTGGGTGCGCTTGTCCGGCCGAAGGTCTCGCCCACCGAGGCCACAGGACCTTCGGTTCGCCAGGCCGGGTGCTTCGCGATCCGCACCAGGCGGAGCGCGTCGAACCAGTATGTCGACACGGGCGATTGGGGGCTACTCCCCTTCGTTGCTGCCCACGTTAGCGCGCCTGAAACGAATTGGCAAAGCGCACAGCAAGTTTGGGAGTCCGAACTTATCGCTTACCGGGGCCGTCACGAGGCGAGGAGCATGGCCAAAACAGCGGTGTCGGGATCGCTGATCGGATCGATGCCGACACGACTGATCATGGAGACGACTGTGCCGTCCGGCTCAGCCTCGACCCACGCCGCACGATGCTCCAAACCCAGATAGGGAAGGCCTGGCAGCAGTACGCACCCCGACGCGCTGCCCTCGCATTCCGGCAGGCTGGGCGTGGTTTCCGACGGTGGGTGCAGCATGATCAGCGCCGGTGGCTGATGGTCGGAGAAACGGCCGGGTGTCAAGGCGAAATCGCCGAGTACCGGACCTTCGGCAACCACCAGACCGACGGTGCCCGGCTGCGGATCTTCGGGAACGTCTTCACGGACCCCGAAGACCGTCGTGGTCGGCAACAAACCTGGCATCGAGGCCACGCGGACAGCCAATGCGAGAAGCTGCGCCCACTCCTGGGTGGTGTCCGGCCAACGACCGGAAATGACGAACCCCTGCAAAGACCCAGCGGCTTGGAACGGAGAAATGCCTATTGCTTCGTTTCTGTTCATTTCTGTTCCTCCCTCGGTGCTGGGGCAAATCTCGGGCAGACGCGCATGCGTCGGTCCGGCACACCTCGTTGGGTAATCGAAATATGCACCCATTCGGTACTGGCACACAAGAGAGGGAGAGTGCCAGCCAGGTTTGCGCTGGTGAGGGCGGTGGTATGCGCAGGCATGACTCTGTCGAAGAACCGTTCTCGGCTGGAAGACCTGGCAACGCAGGCGTGGATCTTCGGATATCCCCTGTTGATTGCTGCGGTATCGCGGGACGTCATGACGGCGGTGCCTACGCCGGTGGCGATGAAAGCCCCGCTCAACCAGTTCGCCTACGCGCGTACGACGCCCGATGCGACCTTCACCGATGTCGTCTCGCCCAACGCGGACACTCTCTACTCGTCGGGGTGGCTGGACGTGTCGACGGAACCGCAGGTGCTCTCACTGCCGGACTTCGGCACCCGGTACTGGCTGGTCCCCATCCTCGACGCGTGGAGCGACGTGTTCACGGTTCCGGGATCTCGGACAGTCGGGCGGACCGGGGGACCGTACCTGGTGGCCGGGCCGAATTGGAAAGGCAACGTGCCCAAGGGTTTGACGCTGCTGCGGTCTCCGACGGCGATGAACTGGATAGTCGCCCGCTACGCGACGTCGGGGGGAACGGACCTGGCAGAAGTGCACAGCCTGCAGGACCGGACGCGACTCACTCCTCTGTCGGAGTGGACGGGTGACCCGCAGGACTACACGCCCGGTGAAATGCCGGTGAACCCTGCCGTCGACACGCGGACGCCGCCGGTGGACCAGGTGGCCGCCATGGACGGCGAGGCATTCTTCACCAGACTCGACGCACTTCTCGACGACAATCCTCCGCGTCCGGAGGACACCGAGATGATGAAACAACTGTCCGACATAGGAATCGGCTCCTCCTTGCCCTGGAAGTCGCGTCCGCAGGAGGTACGTGATGCCCTCGATCGAGCTGCGCGAACCGGTATGGACGTGCTGAGCGAGATCGCCGAAGAGGCCGAGGGCAGTCCGAAGAACGGCTGGACGATGCACCGCGGCTTGGGGCACTACGGAACCCATTACGCTCAGCGGGCTCTGATCGTCTGGCTCGGTTTCGGGGCCAATCTCGATGCTGATGCCGTGTACCCGCATGCCACGACGGACGTCGACGGGAAGCCGCTGACCGGGGCGAAGAAGTACGTCCTGCACTTCGAGAAGGACGAGCTGCCACCGGTCGAGGGCTTCTGGTCGCTCACGATGATGAACGAGCGGCAGTTCTTCGTGGACAACCCGATCGACCGATACGCGATTGGCGATCGAAGCGATCTGGTGTTTGCCGACGACGGTTCCCTCGACATCTATCTTCAGCACGAATCCCCTGGTGGTGAGAAGGAGCGGAACTGGCTGCCGGCTCCGTCCGGCGACTTCAACGTCTTTCTGCGCCTGTACTGGCCGAAGGCTGCAGTGCTGTCGGGATCGTGGACTGCGCCCGGTATTCGAGAAGCAAGTATTCGAGAAGCAGGCTGAAAGTCCCCTCGCTTCGTACCCGAAGAGCACAACTCGGTATCAGCCGCGCGTTTCGATGGGCGGAAAGGTCACAAGAGTCATACGATCTGTCGGTACTGCCCTGTTTGAAGAGCTGTTGAATCGGTCAGAGACACCCGCTTGTTTCGGAGGCTACTGATGGTCACGCAGAATCCGTTCGTGCAGTACGGCAAAGAGATCTGGTGGATGATCCTGATCCGCGGAATCTTCGGCGTGATCTTCGGAATAATCGCGCTCGTGTGGCCGGGAATTACCGTGGTGGCCTTGGTTTTCCTGTTCGGTATCTACTCCATCGCCGACGGTTTGATCACGATAGTTCGCGCCATCCGGGACCGCGAGCATCTGAGCTCGTGGGGTTGGTGGGTGTTCACGGGCGTCGTCTCGGTCGGAGCCGGCATCGTCGCGCTGGTCTGGCCGGGCATCACTGCGCTGGTGCTGCTGTACATAATTGCCTTCTACGCCATCATGTTCGGAATCTTCGGAATTGTCGGCGCCTTCAAGATGAAGGCGCTGCCCGGATCCAGTTGGGGATGGTTGCTCGCCGCATCGGTGCTTGCTGTCATCTTCGGCATCATTCTTCTCATCGCGCCCGGCGAAGGCATCATCAGCCTCATCTGGTTGTTGGGTTGGTACGCAATCCTGTTCGGCCTCTTCATGATCGTGGGAGCATTCCAGATCAGGAGCCGGGCAAAGGAAGCCGGTGTTCTCTAAGAAGGGAAAGCCGGCCGTCGAGGCTCCCACTCCGATCCCCACGCTGTCCGGTAGTGAGAACTGGTCGATCCCGCGCGGTTTGATCGTCCTGCTCGGTATTGCCGCCACCGTGGTCGCCGTCGGCGGAATGAAGGTGTTCGGCGGCATCCTCGGACCGGTATTCCTGGCCCTGGTGCTGACGATTGCCGTTCAGCCCATTCAGGATTGGTCACAGCGCCGAGGGTGGCCCAAGTGGGTCGGGATGCTCGGCTCACTGGTCACCGTGTACTTGATCCTGCTCGGGTTGGCGGCGTCGTTGATCGTGTCGACGGCTCAGTTGGCGACGATCCTGCCGCAGTACTCCGAGGAAATGACCAACCTCCTCAACGAGGGCCGCGACAAGTTGGCCGACTTCGGAGTGAGCACCGAACAGATCCAAAGCACGCTCAGCAGTGTCGATCTCACGAAGGTTGTGGGCGTACTCGAAAGCGGGCTGGAGGGCCTGCTCGGCATCCTGTCGGATCTGGTGTTCATTCTCGCGTTGTTGTTGTTCATGGCCTTCGACGGCATGAGCATCCGCTCGCGGTTGCATGTGTTGTCCGAGCAACGTCCCGAAATCTCCTACGCGCTCTCCACCTTTGCCGCCGGAACTCGCAAATACCTGGTGGTCTCGACGGTCTTCGGTCTCATCGTGGCGGTACTCGACGGTGGCGCGCTGTGGCTCATGGGCATTCAGCTGCCCGTCCTGTGGGCGTTGCTGTCCTTCATCACCAACTACATCCCCAACATCGGGTTCGTCATCGGCGTGATTCCACCGGCGCTCCTGGGACTGTTGCAGGGCGGGCCGTGGCTGATGCTGTGGGTGATCGTCGTCTACTCCGTCATCAACTTCGTGATCCAGTCCATCATCCAACCCAAGTTCGTCGGCGACGCCGTCGGACTGTCGGTGACGATGACGTTCCTCTCACTTGTCTTCTGGTCGTGGGTTCTCGGGGCGCTCGGAGCGCTGCTGGCGATCCCGCTCTCGTTGTTGGTGAAGGCCGTCCTGCTCGACATCGACCCAGCCACGCGCTGGGCCGACATCCTGATCAGTGGGCCTCGGGACATGCCGAAGGAGGAACCCGAGGAGTCTGAGAAGCCGGCCACGCCCGCAGACTAGGGCTCTCAGTGTTTCTACAAGTTGTTGCTTTATCGTCTCGCCCATGAGCGCCGAGAACACCACAGAAAACTCCCATCGCCGGCCGTCACGACTCGGGCGACGGCTGGCAGTCGGTGGTGTGGCCGCGATCGTCGCGGCTGCGGTGGCGGGGATCGGGTTCGTGATCTTTGCGGGCGGTGCCGACACCTCGAACACCGTCGCGATCGTGAACGCCGACGCGGGAACCACGCTCGACGGCAAGGAACTTCGGGCCGGCGACACGCTGGTGGACACGTTGGGCAAGAACGAAGACTTCGACTTCCAGGTGGTCGACAACCCCGGCGGGAACTACTTCGCGACGTTGACCGTGCCGGAGGACTTCAGCGAAACCGTCGCGTCGATGTTCGGCATGGATCCACGGCAGGCGAGCGTCGACCTCGAGGTGAAGGGCTCGGATTCGGAGAAGTCGGCCGAGTTGACTCGGGCCGTGTCGGCGCAGGTCGGCGCGGACGGCATCAAGGGCCTGCTGGCTCAGACGTCGGCCGCCAGACGCTCGATCGATCAAAACCTCACCACCGCACAGATTCTGGTCGCCGGAACCAACGAGGCCGGAAAGTCCATCGATCAGGTGAAAGCAGGCGCAGGCACTCTGCTGCCGTACCTCGAGACCGCACGGTCCGGGGCGTTGGAGCTGATGAGCGTCGCGGATCAGGTGTCCGGTGTTGTCGATCAGGCGTCGGGGTCGGCGGAAGAGCTGGCCACGCGCGCGGACTCACTGGGCCTGACGCTTGGGGAGGCGTCGTCCTCGACCGCGGAACTGAAGACACGAATCGACGCGCTGCAGACTGCGCTGAACGGCCTTCCTATCCCGCCTGACGTGACAGCGCAACTGGCCGGTGTGAGTTCGGATCTCGGTGCGCTGAATGCGCAATTGGGCACCGTTCCGGCGCTGTTGGGTGGCTCGGTCGGGCCCGATACGGAGCTCGGTGATTTAGTCCGCACCGCTGTCGGGCAGCTGCAAGGCGCGAGCGATCAACTGAGCAGTGCTGCCGGACAATTGAACGACGGCCTCATTCCCATCGCTGATCAGGCGCCGCAGATGCTCGGTGACGTGACCGATCAGATCACCCAGGGATTCACGACGCTGCAAGGAATCGCCAAGTCACTGGTCACGGGCCTCGACGGCGCAAAATCCGGTATTCCCGCGATGACCACCCCGCAGCAGGTTCAGCTGACCTCGGTGCTGTCGGATCCGGTGGCCGTGAATCAGACCACCGCGAGCAGCGGTGACTCCGGAACTCGCACACTGGCATTGGTCTTCGGAGCCACGACGGTCCTGCTCGGTGGTGCTCTGCTGACACGAACGGCGGCGCCCCTGGTGAGGCGCCGCCGTTCGCAAGAAGAGCGTGACTAGACGATCAGACCTGCGGTCTGGGTACGTGCACGGTCGAAGCGAGCCGAAACGTCGTTCCAGTTGACGATGTTCCAGAATGCCTTGACGTAGTCGCCCTTGACGTTCTGGTAGTCGAGGTAGAAAGCGTGCTCCCACATGTCGAGGAGCAGCAGCGGCGTGAGGCCGATGGAGATGTTGCCCTGCTGATCGTAGAGCTGGACGATGATCAGACGCTGTCCGATCGAGTCCCACGCGAGGATGGACCAGCCGGAGCCCTGGATGGCGTTGGCGTTCGCGGAGAAGTGAGCGCGGAAGAGATCGAACGAACCGAAGTTGTCGTCGATCGCTGCGGCGAGTTCACCTTCGGGCTTGTCGCCACCGTCAGCGCTGAGGTTGTTCCAGAAAACGGTGTGGTTGGTGTGGCCACCGAGGTGGAACGCCAGGTTCTTCTCGAGCAGGTTGGCCTGCGCTGCGATGGTGTCGTTCTCACGAGCCTCGGCCAGCTTCTCGAGTGCAGCGTTGGCACCGGCAACGTAAGCCGCGTGGTGCTTGTCGTGGTGCAGCTCCATGATCTTGCCCGAGATGTGCGGCTCGAGGGCTGCGTAGTCGTAGGGGAGTTCCGGCAGCGTGTAAACAGACACGAGGGTCCCTTCTTTGCGGGCTGGTGAGCCCTGGTGCTTTAGAGTGCGTCGATCACCGGTCACGGCGTGACGTCACTCGCGTATGTGCAAATCATTCTTCGGGTTTCCACCCAATAACATTCGTACACCGTCCGCAACAGTCCGGCTCAGGTAGTAATCACCAAAGAATAAAGTTTGGGAAACCGAACTTGCCCCGATCTAAGGGTAAGCTAATATGCGCAAATTCGTCGTAAAGGTGAACGGAACCTTAAACTTGCGCGATGCCCGCACCAGTTTTCCTCCCGGAATCACCAGAGGCGGCCGCGCCTCGGGTGAATCTTCCGGGCGCTGACCTGCTGCGAGCCCTGGCGGTTGCCGCCGTGATCTACTCCCACATCTCTTTCTACGTCATCGACGATCTCGGCTCGGGTTGGTGGGTGATCGACGTCGTCTACGGCGTTTTGATCGAGCCTGCCGAACTCAACCAGCACCTCTCTTTTGTCGGCGTCGCAGTATTCATGATGCTTACCGGTGCTCTGGTGACGCGATCCGCGATTCGCGACGGCCCCGGAAAGTTCTTGACCAACCGATTCAGTCGACTGCTGCCCGCATTCTGGGTGGCGACCGCGATTGCCATTCTTCTGGTCCGCCTCGGAATCAACGGAATGTTCAGCGGTCAGGAAGGTATTTCCGATACCGAAGCGTTGATGAGCTTTTTTCTCGGCGGATTCTTTCTCAAGCCCGAGGTAGCAGTTCTGGGAGTGACCTGGACACTCACCGTTCAATTCCTCTTTTATCTCGCATGTGTAGCGGCTCGCCCGATACTGCGGCTGCGACCGATCGTCATGCCGCTCGCCGGTGGTGCGCTGTGCTCGCTGGTGCTGCTCTACAACGTCTACGCGCCGCTGCCGTACACCGTGCCGATGCTGTCCAAGATCGCCGCGACGCTGCCGGCCGTCTTCCTCGGCCAGATCATGTACCTCGCGTGGGCGAAGCTCGCTCCCGGCCGCTGGCTGATCGCGGCCGTCCTCGTCCAGATGCACGTCATCATCGTGGCGACCCAGTTCCGCGTCTACTGGGCCGGTGAGCACTATCTGTGGACCATTTCGGTAGTCGCCGCAGCGGTAGTTCTCATCGGCCGCTACGACGGCGTCCCGACGCGCTGGCCGGTCGTGAAGTGGCTCTCGACGCGTAGTTACGTCATCTATCTCGTGCACACCCTGATCCTGTACCGCGTCGTCGAGAACACTGTTTTGTACGTCGGACCGACCCTGGCGTTTGCGCTCTTCCTTCTGGCCACGGCCGCGGTAGCAGAAATCGGCTACCGGTGGGTGGAGTTGCCCGGCGCCCGCGCGATCACGGCGTGGCGAAACAGTCGCTCGCGCGTAGCATCGAAGCATGAGCTGGTACGACGACATTCTGGGACGAGCGTCCGCAAAATCCACGCTGATCGCGCCTGAGGACGCACTCCCGGGCCGAGAGCAGAAAATGCCGGTTCCGACCGCGCACTACGTCAACGGGCATCCGTTGACGCCGCCGTTTCCGGCCGAACTGCAGACCGTCGTCGTAGGGATGGGTTGTTTCTGGGGCGCCGAGAAGGAGTTCTGGCAGCTTCCCGGCGTGTACACGACCGCTGCGGGTTATGCGGGCGGCTTCACGCCCAACCCGACGTACGAAGAGACGTGCTCCGGACGTACGGGTCACACCGAAGTCGTGCTGGTGGTCTTCGATCCCGCAGTGATCTCCTACGAGCAGATCCTGGCGCACTTCTGGGAGAACCACGATCCGACGCAGGGGATGCGTCAGGGTAACGACCAGGGCTCGCAGTACCGTTCGGCGATCTTCACGACGTCCGCGGAGCAGGAAGAAATCGCTCATGCGTCGGCTGTCGCTTTCGGTGAACGGCTTGCCGAAGCCGGATATGGAGCGATCACTACCGAAATCGGTCCGCTGCGCGACTTCTTCTACGCGGAGGATTACCACCAGCAGTATCTGGCGAAGAATCCCGGCGGTTACTGCCCGGTGCATGCCACGGGCGTCAGTTGCCCGGTCGGATTGCTCCGTCAGGATCAGGTTCCGGCGCAGACGGACATCCTTCCGCCGAGCGAATAACTGGACAGGTGTTGGAGGACACATGTGATTCAGCTCGTTAACACTTGCAACTAGATCGAAACAAAGGGAATCTCGATGTAAGAGTGTGTCGTCGAGAGAACTGAGCTCACAATGTCAGGTAGTACGCGAGGAACTGCGTCGCTGCTCCGACGCACCATTCATGTAGGCCACGATCCGATGGTTCGCCGCAGTGATCGGATCGAAGGGTTCATGTCCTTCGGTCTGATCATTTTCGCGATTCTTCTGCTGCCTCTCGCGGTATGGGCAGGGGCTGCGACTGCTTCGAGCCAGAACGCACTGATCGCCAAACAATCCGCCGAATTACACAGTATTTCGGCGACGACGACTGCAGATTCGACGCAGACCACCGCCTCGACAGCCGATTACATTGCGCCGACCACCGAAATGGCCAGCGCGCAGTGGAACTGGAACGGCCAGGTTCACACGGGTGATGTCACTGTCGACTCGGCGACGCCCGCCGGCACCGAGGTCCCCATCTACGTCAATGATCAGGGCGACAAGACCGTAGCTCCGATCACTCAGAGTGCTGCCGACGTCGCAGCCGTGGTGACCGGGGTTTTCACCTGGTTCAGCGTGATGTCGCTGCTGGTCATCGCTTTCATGCTGGTGCGCGTCTTTCTCGACCGTTCCCGCTCGGCCCAGTGGGACCGAGACCTACGCGCGTTCCTCGACGCGAACGCGCTGTAGATCCCGGCCCATTCTTTACTGCAGTTGGGGCATGACCTCGCTTGCGA
Organism: Rhodococcus sp. C-2; assembly: GCF_027854095.1. Classification (NCBI taxonomy): domain Bacteria; kingdom Bacillati; phylum Actinomycetota; class Actinomycetes; order Mycobacteriales; family Nocardiaceae; genus Rhodococcus; species Rhodococcus sp. C-2. Next base: position 72,765 of record NZ_JAQGFI010000005.1, read on the forward strand.
CGAGTTCGAGATGATCCAGATCGGCGAGATCGAGAGTCTGCAGATACACGCGCTGTGAACCGGCGTCGGCGAAAGTGCCGATCTTGTCGACCAGCTCCGAAGGTGTTCCGGCCAGACCGTTCTCACGTAGCTCGTCGACGTCGCGTCCGATAGCCTCGGCGCGCTTCTTGATCTCCGCCTCGTCGCGGCCGCAGCACAGGACGAGAGCGTTGGAGTACACCAATTCGTTCGGATCGCGCTCGTGCTCGACGCAAGCCTGACGAACCCGCGCAAAGATGTCCTTCGTTTCCTCGAGGGACTTGAACGGGATGTTGAACTCGTTTGCGAACCGAGCGGCGAGCGCTGGAGTCTTCTTCTTGCCCGTGCCACCGATCAGGATCGGCGGACCGTCGACCTGGTGCGGTTTGGGAAGCGCGGGAGAGTTCTTGATCTGCACGTGCTTACCGTCGTAGTCGAACGTGTCGCCGACCGTCGTACGCCACAGACCGGTCACGACGTCGAGAGTTTCCTCGAGCAGTTCGAAGCGATCCTTGAGCGCCGGGAACGGGATGCCGTACGCCTGGTGCTCTTCCTCGTACCAGCCGGCACCGATGCCGAGGTCTACGCGGCCACCACTCATCTGATCGACCTGTGCGACCGAGATGGCCAGCGGTCCGGCGTGACGGAACGTAGCCGACGTCACCAGAGTGCCGAGGCGGATGGTGGACGTTTCGCGGGCGATTCCGGCGAGCGTGATCCATGCGTCGGTGGGTCCGGGAAGACCGTCGGAATTCATGGCGAGATAGTGGTCCGAGCGGAAAAATGCGCCGTAGCCGAGTTTTTCGGCGGTCTGGGCAACAGTCAGTAGTTGTTCGTAGGTAGCGCCCTGCTGGGGTTCGGTGAATATACGCAGCTCCATGACTTCCACTCTGCCACTATTTCACTTGGTCGGGACGACGGCACCGACTTGTCCGGCGCCGAAACACAGGGTCGGTCCCGGTGTTGTCGGCGTGATCTTCATGCTGTTTCCGTGGCCGACCAGGCGCACGAACACCGAGTGCAAACCTTGGGTGACGGGTACGGATACTGCGTCGCCGGACTCCAACGCAACATCGATCGTTCCGTCGGCGCTGGCGAGGTAATTGAGCTGAACCGTCCATTCCCAGCCGGCCAGGGGGCCGTCGAGGGGGAGCTCGGTCGGGCCTTCGGCACGGGTGCCGCAGTTCGGCGCCGTTCCTTCGGGAATCCTTCTCGTCCAGGTCACTTCGGCATCGACGATCTGACCGCTGTCGTCGATGGTGCGCAGAATCGGAGTGCTGGAAGAGAATTCGGGGCGATCAGGCAGCGGCGCGAGAACGTTGCTTGCCAAATTGTTCGGAAAGGCGACGGGAAGGAGCACTTCGATCGCGACGGGTTGCTCGAGCAGTGGAGCATCCTGATTCTGTGACAACGACATTCGCGCGTTCGCGAGGTAGTCGCGGGTCGGGTTCTCGCGCCAGATGTCGACGAACGTGACGGTCGAGACGAGCGAACTGATCACGAAGAGCACTGACAGGCCGGCGGCGACTGCGACGGGTATACGGGCCGGACGTCGCCGAGGCGCAGCGAGAATCAAAGCGGCGGCGAGGGCGAACACCGTCGCCGAATCCGTGAAGTAACGCAAGGTCTGCGCCAACTCGTACGTGGTGTCGGCGTCGGATCGGGTAGCGGTCATCGCCACCACTGAGGCCAGGAAGTACAGCGCCGCGGCGACCCAGATCCAGGCAGCGCCGCGTCGGGCACGCACTGTCATCACGGCCGTCGTCAGCAGCGCGGCCCAGGCTGCGACCACCAAAAGCGTCGGCGGATCGGCCCAGGCGGGGCTGGGGATCCACCGCTCCCAGCGCCAGGGGCCGCCGAGAAGAGTGGGAAGCATCCCCAAAGACGTTCCGTGATGCAGCAGTTCGGTGGACATCGAACGGCCGTATCCGGTGATCGGAGATTCGACAGTTGTCAGATACACCGGAATCCAGAACGCGAGCACGGCGGCAGAGGCCGTCCACAGGAGTCGGCACTTCGTGACCGCACTTCGTATCGGCGTTCCTTCACCTTGTGTGCGCAAGTACAGCACCAGAAAAGCGAGTGCGACGAACGGAACGAGCACTGCTTTCTCGAAGAACAGCAAGGAGACGACAAAAACCGCGGTGCCCGAGAACACGTAGCGCACCTGCCCGGTGCGGTACAGCTTGATCGCGTCGCCGCATGCCCAGGCCAGCGCGATCTGGAGCGGCAAAGCATTGAGCGCGGCTGCCCACCACGAGAACGCCGGAAGTGTCAGCGGGACGAACAGATACAGGATCAACGGAATCAACAGTGCCGGTCGCCGGCCGAGGACCAACCGAAGAGTGCGCAGAAGCGCCAACGACGCGGCGGCCTGACCGATGACGAGCAGTGCCGCCGACAGCGCCCAGTTGTACGGCGCGATACGGGCGATCAACCCGGTGAAGAAGAAGGCCGCGGGCATGAAGTGACCGTCGTGGTCGTAGAGCAGGAGTTCGCTCGAGAAGAGTGGGAAGCGTCCTCCGCGGCCCATCAGGATGAGGTCGTCCCAGTAGAAGTAATTGCTCGCGGCAACCCAGACGCGAATGACGAGCTGACATCCGATCAACACGAACGCGAGCTGCGTGACCCGTCTCGGGGTGAACGTCAGAGTTGGCTCGGGCTGTGGAGAAGTCATCGACGGTCATGCTTCCAGGTGTGTCAAAAACCGACTTCTCATAAAAAGGGGATACCGGTCTTTTCTGTCTTTTCGGGAGCAATTTCTGAATGGATTGTGAACTTTGCCGGGATAAATGACGTCGACGCCCGAAAGTTCACTGACCTGCGGTGTCAAATTCATCCTCGAGCCTGTGCATCGTTCGCTAACACCTGTCAGCAAATTCTCAGGGTCTTGCCCGTGACCTGTGGATAAAGCCCGATTCATTCATCCAGAACTGTGGATGAACCTGTGGAAACTGTGGATAACTCGAGTTTTTAAGTGGCGGAGGTCACATTATTCGAACAATGCAGGTGAACGCGGTGGAGGTTCGATCACAAATCGGGAGTGAATCCATTTGCTGCCGTTACCGATACGGCGTGACAGAATCGAAGTTGTGAGTGTCGTTCAGGTCTGCGCCCGGTGCGCCGCACGCTGGCCTGTCGTCGGCGGCCCGACGCAGTGGTGCCCGCGCTGCAGCGGCGTCCTGCTGATCCCCACCCGCACCGAGATCTACCAACCGCCCAACCGCCGTGGCTTCCGCTGGATCGCGCGCTCCCCGTCCGACCCCCGCGGCGTGGGGGACGCACCAGTGCGTCGTAGCTTCTCCACTCCGCGCTACGACGCTGTCCCGCAGTGGGGACTCCGGGACGTCGTCGACACCTCACCGGTGCCGCCCTCGCGAGCGGACCGGATGGCCGACCGAGTCGGGCCGTTGCTGACGCTCGCAACGATCCTCTACGGACTGGCGGTTTTCGCCGAACTGGGCAGATACGCGATCCTGGTCCGCAACCGCACCAGGCTGATCCCGCAGCCGCTGCTCACGGTCTCCGACGCCGCCGTGTACTTCACTCAGTTGGGTGGACTGCTGATCTCGGTCTTCGCGGCAATCGCCGCTGTGTGCTGGCTGCTTCGTCGGCGTCGTGAACACTTCGCAGGTGCCCGGGAATCCGATCCACGCACAGCGTCGGAAGTTGTCGTCGGCTGCGCTGTGCCGATCCTCAACCTGGTGATGCCGGCCGTTTATCTCTTCGAGTTGGTCCGCCGCGATCCGCGCGGAACCCTGCTGGTCAAGATCTGGTGGGGCTTCTGGGGATTCAGCGCTCTGCTGCTGGTGGTCAACGCGTACTGGCGATCACGCCCGGGGATTCAGGCAATGGCCGACGGGGTTCTGCTGAACGCTTTCATCGCACTGATCGCTGCCGTCACCGCGGCGTTGACACTCGTCGTGATCCGCCGGATCGAGCGCAAGAGCTGGCGCGGTGAACCGGAATCGGAAACCCGGTGGGTGCCAGTGCCGCGCTCGGTGCTGGAAGAGAAGACGGTGCTGGAAGAGAAGGAGACCGCTGCCCTGTGAGCCCAGATCGTCGAGGTCCACTCGTCGTTGCGCACCGAGGTGCGTCGGCTGCGCGGCCGGAGCACACCCTCGCCGCCTACGAACTGGCCCTCGCGGAGGGTGCGGACGGGCTCGAATGCGACGTCCGGCTCACCCGCGACGGACACCTGGTCTGCGTTCACGACCGCAAGGTCGACCGCACCTCCAGCGGGACGGGGATCGTCAGCGAGATGACGCTCGATTCGCTGAACGCTCTGGACTACGGGTCGACGAGCGAACCGGCCGAACTGCTGACTCTCTCCGATCTCATCACCCTCGCTCTGGATTTTGCGCGCCCGGTGAAGCTGTTCATCGAGACCAAGCACCCCGTGAGGTTCGGCGGATTGGTCGAAGCCAAACTCCTGGCGGAACTGCACCGCTTCGGGATCGCGTCGCCGCCGTCGGCCGATCACTCGCGGGCAGTGGTCATGTCTTTCTCGGCGAGTGCGGTCTGGCGAGTGCGTCGTTCGGCACCGCTGCTGCCGACGGTCCTGCTCGGTGACGCGTCGCGGTACCTCGGCGGCGGTGCGTCGACGGCTGTGGGCGCTACGGCGATCGGGCCGTCGATCAAGGCGCTGCGCGAACATCCCGATCTGGTCGATCGGGCCGCCGCTGCGGGTCGCGCGACGTACTGCTGGACCGTCGACGACAAGGCGGATGTGGACCTGTGTCGTGAGCTCGGGGTCAGTTGGGTTGCCACCAACCATCCCGGGCGCACGAAGCAATGGCTGGGCAGCGTGTAGATTTTGCCCTCGTGGCCAAGAAGAGCAAAAGAAACAGTGGACCGAAGCAGGGCAGCGCACGCGCAGAGAAGCTGGCGGCACGCCAAGCAGAGCGTGAAGCCGCTGCCGGCGTAGTCAGCCGCCCGTTCGAGGGCCTTGCCGCCGAGTGCGATCTGGTCGCGCTGCGTGAATTCGTTCCGTCCGCCACGGCTCCGTTGCCGGTCATCGGCTCCGACCGTCCCGTCACGTTGGCAACGGTCCTCCCCGGCGCTGTTGCCGCACTCGTCCGTGACGAGGGCGAGACGGCCACCGGATTTGTCGGTGTCCAGGTTCAGGCGCACTCGGCCGACCTCGGCGCAGACCTCGCCGCTTCGGTGAACTGGATCAAGGACGCGGCCCCCGGCGACGCGCTTTCTGCCGCGAACCCCGATTCCGAGACCCCCGCTGTCACCGCTGTCGTCGATCCCTCGGCACTGCTCGACATCACCGTGCACCAGAACTTCAACTGGTGGATCCCCGAGGGCGTCGAAACCGATCCCGAGGTTGCCGCCACCGTGCAGCACGCCAACTCGGCGATCATGCCCTCTGCACGCCTCGAAGGCGACGGCCTCGTTGCCGCGTGGTGGGTCGACGCCGGCGAGAAGGCGCACCTGCGTTGGGTTCGTCCCGAGAGCGAAGACGACCTGATGCTCGCGCTGGCGCGCGTGCACGCGACCGGTGGACTGCATCTGGGTGAGGGCTCGCGCTACGCAGGCTCGTTCCGCACCCACGGCCTGTTGGTTCCCGTCTTCGACCTCGACCGCGAAAAGCATGCAAACGAGTGGGTAGCGGCAACCGTCGAGCTCGGTGAGCGTCTTGCCGAGGCTCTGGCCGTCGATGCTCCGCTGACCTCGGCCGAGCTTCGCTCGCGCGACGGACTTCGTGGTCGTCAGGTCACGCTGCGCTGATTTTTTCGCCCGAACTATAGGCGTTACGCGAAGTTACGGTTAATGTTGGTGACATGACCTTGTCGCATGACATCTCCGGTAGTGGTCCCACGCTTGTGCTCGTCCATGGCATCGTCCATCGACGGCAGGCGTGGGATTCGCTTTTGGACCAGCTGACGCCGTACCGCCGCGTCGTCACCGTCGACCTGCCGGGTCACGGAGAGTCGCTGCTGCCCGAACTCGGTCCGGACGTCATGGGACAGCTGATCGACGATGTCAGTGAGTTCGTCAAGGAAGTGACGCCGGCGGGGGAGCGTGCCCACGTCGCGGGAAACTCCCTCGGCGGCTGGATTGCCCTCTCGCTGGCAGCGCGCGGAGATGTCGCGTCGGCGACAGCTCTTTCGCCGGCCGGGTTCTTTGTCAATCACCTCGATCAGGTGCGAGCGATCAACACGTTCCGTGCACTGCGCGGCACGGCCAAGCTCATGGGTGACGGATTGCCACGCGCATTGCGGTACAAGCTGATTCGCTATCCGGCGCTCGCCGCGTTCTTCGCTCATCCGAGTCATGTCGGTTATGCAGCGGCGTTGGCCGACTGCCGTTCGCTCGTGTCGAACGAACTCGTCGATCTCGGTCTCGAGATGGACTTCGTGCTGCCGCCCATCGTGGATCCCACTGTGCCGGTGACGGTTGCGTGGGGTCGACGCGATCTCATCCTGCCCGTGTATCAGGCGCAGCGCGTGAAAAAGCCGTTCCCGCAGGCAAAGTTGATGGTTCTGCCCGGCCTGGGGCACGTACCGATGACAGATGCCCCCGAGCTGATCAGTTCGATCCTGCTGGCAGGAAGCGAACCGTTCGGCTCGAGGGCAAAATCCGTGAGTGCTGCAGGCTAGATGGTTCCGCCGGCTGCGCTCGGTGCACCGGTGGTGTCACCGACGGTGCTCATCTCGCGGGACACGAAGTCTTCGAGGTCGAACAGGTTGGCGCCTGCGCGGTCCGCGATGGTGAGAAGTGTTGTCATGCTTGCAACTTCCTCGACCTGCTCCTTGAGGAACCACTGCATGAACTGCTCGCCGAGGTAGTCGCCTTCTTCGCGGGCAGTGCTCGCGAGCTGGACGATTTGCTCGGTGACCGTCTTCTCCTGCGTCAGCGCGAGAGCGATGGGCTCGCGGGCATCCTTGAAGTCGGCCTTCGCGGCGTCGACGCCGGTGAGTTCGACATTGATGTCGCGATCGAGGAAATACTGAACGATCATCATGGCGTGGTTACGCTCTTCCACAGCCTGCTTGTAGAAGTGCTTTGCCAGCTGTGGCAGATCCGCATTGTCGAAGTAAACCGCTGTCGCGATGTACTGATGCGAAGCGTTGAACTCGTTGCGAATCTGGTCTCGGAGTAGTGCGTGGAATTTGGTCATGTGAGTCTCCCCAGAAGTCATGAATTCCAAGATAGTGCAGGTCAGAGGCCCTGTCATCCCAGTATGACCTTATTGTGGTAAGCGTTCCCAAACTAAAGAAGACCTAATTTTTCTTCGAATTCGGTGAGGTTATCGAGCCCGGTGAATTCGAATGTTTCATTTAGGAATGTCCATTTCACCAGGCGAGTTCCGCGCATTTACCGTCGCTTCCCTGTAGTTCCACCTGTACGGTGGCGTGCCCCAGTTCGAATACCTCGGCAAGCAAGGTTCGGGTTGCTGCGAGCACCGTTGTGGGATCGGCGTCACTGACCGCGGTGACGTGAACGGAAGCAACTTCCATCCCCGAGGTGAGTGTCCAGACGTGCAGATCGTGCGCGTCGACGACTCCCGGCAGAGCGTTGATCTTCTCGATGATCGAGGTGACGTCGATGCGGTCGGGAGCCTGCTGGAGGAGGATGCGAACGGCGTGGCGGCCCAGGTTGAAGGCACGTGGCAAGACGAAGAGGCCGATCGCGACGCCGATGACGGGGTCGGCGTAGCGCCAACCGAACGCGAGCGTGACCAAGCCGCTGACCAGGACGCCGATGGACCCGACCATGTCCGCCATGACTTCGAGGTAGGCGCCGCGGATGTTGATGCTTTCCTTCGCGCCGCTGCGCAGCATGAGGAAGGCGATGACGTTCATCGCCAGACCGACGACGGCGACTGTCGCGACGGGAAGGCCGGGAACCTCGGGCGGATCCGTGAAGCGGCTGGCGGCCTCGTAAAGCACCCACCCGGCGACTGCGAAGAGCAGGATCGCATTGGCCAGTGCCGCAAACACTTCCGTGCGGTACATGCCGAAAGTACGGTCGGGGCGCCGGGCGGCACGCTGTGCGACGAGGATCGCGGCGAGCGCCATGAAGATGCCGAAGATGTCTGTGAACACGTGCGCCGAGTCCGAGAGCAGGGCCAGTGACGAGGTGAAGAGGCCGACCGTCACCTGCAGCACGAAGGTCACCAACCCGAGGCCGGCGGCGATCCACAGTTTGTTGACATGCTTGCCGCTGTTGCTGGTCGCAGCCTCGGCGGGGGAGATTCCGTGCCCGTGTCCGTGTGACATCGAAGGTCCTTTCGTCGACGCCAGCCTAGACACATATGCATATATGCGCAATAGTGCATGTCTTAAAAACTATGCAACATAGTTGTAAGGTGGCGGCGTAGACCTTCATTTGTCATCGACGCGAGGACCGAGAAGTGGGAAGACATCGAAAATCCGAGCCGATCAGACCCGGTGGGCGCATGGCCGCGGTTTCCGTGGCGACGGGTGCAATCCTCGCGTCCGGCACTTCCATCGGGCACGCGTCGCCGCCGTCGGTTGTAGTCGAGGATGCATCTGCGGTGTCGGCGCCGGAGATCCTCGACCTTGTCCGGTCGACGGATCTTGCCGGAATAGCCGAACAACTCGGCAAGACGCGACAGCTCGAATCCGAGCGAGCGGCGCTGGCGTACGAGGCCGAAAAGCCACAGGTGATGGCCCCCGTCAGCGGGACGATGACGTCCAACTTCGGTCCACGGTGGGGAACCACCCACTACGGTCTCGACATCGCGAACGCGATCGGAACGCCCATCGTGTCGGCGACCGACGGTGTGGTGCTCGAATCCGGTCCCGCCGCGGGATTCGGGCTCTGGGTCCGCCTCCAGCAGGACGACGGGACCGTCGGCGTCTACGGACACATCAACGAGGCGCTCGTGGTTGCGGGTCAGAAGGTGCGGGCGGGTGAGTTGATCGCGACCGTGGGCAATCGTGGACAATCGACAGGACCACACCTGCACTACGAGGTGTGGCAATCTGACGGACAGAAGACCGATCCGCTCGTGTACCTGAATTCCCGGGGCGTGTCGTTCGGGGAGAAGACCACGGGCGACTGAAGTTCTGTCACGACGCGATGGAGGAGCAATGCAGGGGCTGGGCGGACTCGAAGCCGAGGTCATGGATGTGCTCTGGCAGTCCGACGACGCGCTCTCGGTCAAGGATCTGGTCGAGATCCTGGGTGAGCGTCGACAACTTGCGTACACCACGATCCTGACCGTCGTGACGCATCTCTTCGACAAGGGCTGGGTGAGTCGTGAGAAGAAGAGTCGCGCCTACTTCTATCGGCCGAGTCGCAGCCGTGAAGAGGCCACATCCAGAGCGCTGCGCGAATTGTTGGACAGCAGTTCCGATTCCGCTGCCGTGCTGTTGCACTTCGCCAAGACCATGACAGATGCCGAGAACGAGGCCCTGCGCCGGGGTCTTTCCGGGGAAGGTGTGCAATGACATTGGCGTTGCCGATGTTTCTCGGTGCGATGCTCGTGGGATTCCTGGTTCCGAGAGTGTTGCGAGCCGTTTCCTCGGCGTTGTCACCGGCGGTGCTGCTCGCGGCGTGGCTCGGCAGCATGGCGTCGGCTCTGTATCTCGCTCTCTCCGCGGTCTTGGTTCTGGTGTGGCCGAGCCACGCGCCGGTCGAGGGGCTGGTCGACGGTATCGCTCGGTGTTTCAGCGCCTTCGCGCACGGCACGAGTTCATGGGTGGGTGAACTGATCACCGGCACAGCCGTTGCTGTGGTGGGTGTGATCGCCGTTCGGATCGTGCTGGCCGGCCGCAAGCAGGCACGTGAGCACGCGAGGGTCCGAGATTTCCATCGTGATGTTCTCTCGATCGTCGCGCGCCGCGACAACTCGGAGTCCGACGTGTTGTGGCTGGATCATCCGCTGCCTATGGCGTACAGCGTCGCCGGAAAGCCTGGATTTGTTGTTGCGACGCAAGGCTTGTCATCCGCTCTCAGTGGAGGCGAGCGGGATGCTGTCCTCGCGCACGAGCGTGCACACCTGAGCGGCGGTCATCACCGAATTGTCGGTGCGTGCGAAGTCTTGGCCGCTGTTCTTCCGCGAGTGCCGTTGTTCGCGGCGGCACCCGCTGCCGTCGGCGCGATCGTCGAACTGTCGGCGGACAGACACGCCGCTCGCGTCACCAGCCCGGCTGCGGTGCGTTCCGCCCTTGCCGTGGTGTCGAAATCGCCGCTTCCTCAGCCGGACTGGAGCTTGAGCGATCGCGGCAGCGCGACCGCGGTGCGATTGAGTTCCCTGGTCGACGGCGACGTGGCGTCGCCTCGGCGACTGACCTGCGCGGTGGCGGCCTGTGTGCCGGCCGCTGTCACGACGGCCGTTGCCGCAGCCGTGACGGTGGCCGTCTCCGCGGGGATCTGCGCTGTTCTGACCTGATCATTCTCCCAAGGCCGAATCGATCTGGGCTTTCAACTGCTCGTAGCTCGGCATCTGGTCCAGCTTCACGTCGTTGAGGAACAGCGTCGGAGTACCTTGGACGCCGAGGCGTCGGCCTTCTTCGAAGTCGCGCTCGACCCGCTCGCGGACGCCGCGGCTGCCGAGGTCGGATTCGAATCGGGCCATGTCAAGTCCGAGATCTTGTGCGTAGGAACGGAACAGCGCCTCCTGTGATTCGGCGGATTCACCCCATTGCGACTGCGTCTCGTACATTTGCTTGTACATCTCGACGAATTTGCCCTGGCGAGATGCGGATTCGACGACCTGCGCCGCGAGAGTGCTGTTGGTGTGACTCGGAATCGGAAAGTATCTGATGCCGAACGTGATTCGATCCTCGTACTCCGCTCTGATCCGCTCCATCGTCGGGTACAGTGTGAGGCAGGCTTCGCATTCGAAGTCGAGGAACTCGACCAGGTTCACCTTGCCGTCGGCGGCCGAGGTCAATCGGTACGCGTCGTCGGTGAGGACGGCGGTGGATTGTGCTGCCCGATCGGCGTTCTCGTTGTCTGCCCGAATCGGATCGACGGTGATGAACGTGATCAGTGCTACCGCGAACACCGCGATCAGGGCGGCGGATATCTTCATGCTTCTGGACACTGCTGTGCACCTGTACCTTCCGTCGAATTCCTAAATACTATCCAACATAGTAGTTAGGTGTAGAGTCGACGGTACCCGCATGGAGACGAAGGAGGACCCGCCGGTGAAGCGTTCGTGAATGACGCGCCGCCGCCGTCGATCGGGCAGATGCTGGAGTGGGATACCTCATCCCTCCCGCTTCTTCCTGCCCTGGGAGTTGTTCTTGCACTCTGGTATTGGACTGGCGCTCAGCGAGTTCGCGCGAGTGGGCGACCATGGCCGTGGTATCGGACAGCGTGTTTCCTCGGTGGGTGCCTGCTGCTGATCGCGGTGACCGGACTGAAGGTCGAGAGCTACGGCTACGAACTCTTCAGCATCTGGATGTTCCAACACCTGACGCTCTCGATGGCGATCCCGCCGCTCTGGGTACTGGGCTCGCCGGGACTGCTGCTACTACGTTCGACGCCGCACCGAGGAATAGGAAAAGGCATTCTCGCGCTTGCCCTCTCGGCATTGCGCAGCCCGCCGGCGCGGTGGATGCTGCACCCCGGGTTCACGATCCCGGTATTTCTGTTCAGCTACTACGGGATCTACCTGTCGCCGATCTTCGACACCGTCTCGGCGTTACCGGCTGGACACGTCTTTCTCGAGATCTTCTTTCTCGCCAGCGGTCTGCTCTTCATCATGCCGGTGCTCGCCACCGGCCCACTGCCGGTGCGACAGAGCTACCTCGGCCGGTGTTTCGACCTGTTCGTGGAGATGCCGCTGCACGTGTTCATCGGCGTCGTACTCATGATGGCGACAAAGCCGCTGCTGACCACGTTCGTGGATCCGCCTCCGGAGTGGGGCGTGGACGTGATGCAGGATCAGCAGCTGGCGGGCGCCCTCGCGTGGTCGTACGGAGAGCCCGTCGCTCTGGTGGTGGTCGTGATCTTCGCGATGCGCTGGAACCGCGACGACAAACGGATGAATGCCGACCTGGACCGCCGCGCCGAGATCGACGGCGACAGTGATCTTGAGGCGTACAACAATTTCCTCAGATCACTGAACGCCGCCGAGCGGCCTGAGACTCGGTAGGCCGGTGGCCCTCAGACGCCGCCGCCGGCGGGCGTCGGAGCCATTGCGTCGGCAGCGGCCGGGGTGTTCATCTCGCGTGCGACAAACGTTTCGAGGTGGAACAGGTTGTCGCCGGCGCGGTCGACGATGGTGAGAAGTGTTGTCATGCTTGCCACTTCCTCGACCTGTTCCTTGAGGAACCACTGCATGAACTGCTCGCCCAGGTAGTCGCCGGTATCGCGCGCGGTGCGTGCCAGCTGCGTGATCTGCTCCGTGACCGTCTTCTCCTGCTCGAGTGCCAACTCGACCGGAGCCCGGACACTGTCGAACTTCGTCACGACGTCGTCGATGCCCGGAACGTCCACGTCGAGGTCGTTGTCGAGCAGGTACTGGATCATCATCATCGCGTGACCGCGCTCCTCGGTGGCCTGGCTGTAGAAGCGCGCGGCCATCTGCGGAAGATCGTGTGCATCGAAGTACACCGCTACCGCGATGTACTGCTGCGATGCAGTGAACTCGTTACGGATCTGCTGACGCAGCAGAGTGGTGAATTCGCTCGAGTTCTTCGCCTGTGTCATCCCAACAGGTTACTGGGTCGTCGCCGCTGAGAGGGAGCTACTTCTTGTCGAGCTGATCGATGACGAAGCCCACAGTTTCCGGTCGGTACCCGTAGACGAACGAGTCCTTTTCGCCGACGTACCAATCGCCGCACTGAAAAGAACTGCCCTTCTCGACCCCCGTCGGCCACCACTGTGCGGACAACGATGCGGGACGAGTTTCGACGGTGGGTCGTGCGATGCAGCTGTTGTGATCTATCTCCGCGATGTTCGCAGTCATTCGCAGGATGCGTTCGTTGCCGGTGGTGCGGATGACCTCGTCGATACCCGTTGCGCCGGCGGGAACCCAACTCGGCAGTGTGTCGATTCCGTTGGATGCTTGTGCAAAAGAGAAGGTTTCGGTTTTCTTGTACGCCTTGGAGTCGTCGAACTTCTCGAAGGTTCCGGAGCAGGACGTCACGAGTGCAGCAGCTCCGACGGCGGCGGCAACGACGGCGAGAGTGCGGAATCGGTGGTGTGTTGTGTTCATACCTTCACGGTATTTTTCGGCCGCCGATTCCGCGTCCTGCCGGAAAGCGATTTGTTCGCCGGGCTTGTCCTCCCGCGGTACTACCGGAACTCAGGGCGATTACCCCGTGGTGATCAGATCCTGTGGAATCTGCTGATCGTTGGCCAGGGCGTCGAAGAACTGCGAAGCGCGCGCCTTGTCCCACAACAACACGTTGCCCGAACCGTCCACGTCCTCGAAACCGGCGACCGGAACCGTCGTGGTGGTCATCCCGCCGCGAAGCGCCCAGGCGAGTGAGGCCAGATTCCAGATGTGATCGCCTTCGTCGACCTGTAGAGATTTGGCGGTATCGGAGACGAGTGGCCACAACCGGAACGGATTGAGGAACGTGGTCGGACTCGTCGCCTTCGACAGCAACGCCGACATGAACTGGCGCTGGTTGTTCATGCGGTCGAGGTCGGCGAGCGCCGTCGCGCGAGTTCGCACGAACCCGAGTGCGTCCGAACCCTTCAAGTCCTGGCATCCGGCGGGGAGGTTGATCCCGGCCAGCGGATCGTCGATCGGCTGTGCCAGGCACACGTTGACGCCACCGACGGCGTCGACGATGCCGGCGAACCCGCTGAATCCGATCTCGGCGTAGTGGTCGATGCGAAGCCCCGTTGCCTCTTCGACGGTCTGCACCAGCAATGGAGCGCCACCGAAGGCGAAGGCGGCGTTGATCTTGTCGGAGCCGTAGCCGGGGATGGGAACGTACGAATCGCGGGGGATGCTGACCATGGTCGTCTTCCCACTTTTGGGGACGTGGACCAAGATGACCGTGTCAGTGCGCTTGGGACCGGTGTCGCCGCCCGTCGCAAGGGCTTGCTCCTGCTCGGGGGTGAGCCCCTCACGACTGTCGGACCCGACGATCAGCCAGTTCGTGCCCGGAGTATCGGCGACGCGTCCCGCGTAGTCGGGCAGCGCGTCGATTCGATTGAGCGAACTGTCGACGTAATAGATCGCGCCGGCCAGCGCGAGCAGTAAGACCAACAACGTGATGCCGATACGTCTACCCCAGCTACGACGCTTGCGGGGGCGTCGCTGCTTCGGAGGTTCTGGAGGGCGCGGCGGGGCGTTCGGCGGGGTTCGGCGCGGCGGTGCGGGCGCGTACTTCGCCTGGCGCTGCGGATCCTGACGCGGCGGCCCCTGCCTGCGCGGGTCGTCCTGAAACGGTTGCGGGCGCTGGGTCGGCGCCCAGTCCTCACGCCTGGGCTGCTGCGGCGCTTGTGGTGGGACCTGTGACCAGGCCTGATTGGCCGGATTCTGCTGCTGCGGGCGTCCGTCGCGGCGAATGACCGTCGGCCCTTCCGGCGGCATTGGTGGACGCCGCTGCGGGGGTGGGCCCTGACGGGGTGGATTCTGGCGTGGAGGGTTCTGCCTCGGAGGCATCGGTCCACGCGGAGGTGGCCCTGGCGGCTGGCGCCGCGGAGGGCGCTGAGGATATTCGGAGTCGCCGGTCACCAGTTCACGGTACCGGTCACGGCAGCCAGGAGACGTGATCGCGCAGGAGGGCGTAACCGATGAACGCCACCATGTCGATGAGAGCGTGGGCGATGACCAGCGGCCAGAGTTTCCCGGTGCGCTGCCAGTACCGGCCGAACACGAGCCCCATGATCACGTTTCCGACGCCGCCACCGAATCCCTGATAGAGGTGGTAACTGCCGCGCAGGAGTGACGACGCGAGCAGTGATTTGTTCTCGCTCCAACCCAGCGTTCGGAGGCGAGTGATCAGGTAGGCGACGACCAGCACCTCTTCGGCACCGGAGTTCGCGATCGCGGACAGTACGAGGATCGGCACCCGCCACCAGTGATCGTCGAGCGCACTGGCCTGGACGGTGAGGTTGATGCTCAGTGCCTGAGCCACGAGATAGAACAGCAGACCGGGGAGACCGATCACAGCGGCGAGGCCGAATCCCGGTGCTATGTCGCGCCCGAATCGAGGCTTGGGGGTCAGTCCCGCAGCACGTGGACCGATCCCCGAACGCCACAGTAGATAGAGTCCCAGCGCTGCCCACGCGAGAAGCTTTGCGACGCCCAGCAATTGGCGCGCCAGGTCGATCCAGTCGATGGCGGCCCGTGACGGGTTGAGTGCAACCGTCTGATCCGAGAGCGCAACCGGCGTCGCCAGGGATTCGGCGAGCGAGAGGATCCCGGACAATCCGCTGAGTCCGAAGGTGACCAGCAGGACGATCGTGATCTCGATCCAGACTCCGCGTCTGGCGGTCGGATCGAGTTCCGGGCCGGCCGGGACGGGAGTCGGCGGCCGTAACCACGTGCGGACGGTTTCGCGGGCATTCACCCGCGCAACGCTAGCCGTTTGATGCGCCGCCTGATCGGAGGCCGTTGAGGAAAGGGCACCCGACCAGCATGCGGATGGCGCGGCTCAGCGCGGGAGCGTCGTCGACGGGGTTGGCGAACGGCATCCACACGTCGCGGTCACCGGTGTGATCCTCGACCCGCAGGCGAAGTCCGTAGCGGTCGATGCCGAGTGGGCGAACGCGTCCGGTGCGCATGTACGGGGGAAGCTTGCGTACGAGCAGGTCCACGAGGTCGCGGTGGTCTTCGTCGAGATGCTGCAGCCATGCGGTCTCCATTTCCCAGAAGGGATCGGGGCTGGCGTTCAGCAGTTCGTCCACGGCGACGGGTTCTGCCCCCGTTGAATCAGCGACTACAGCCGAGGCCAGGCTCAAGCGAAGGAGGACCGAGGTGTGGCCGATGTCGAGGAGTCCCGGGTGTGGATGTTCGGATGCGACGTCGTCGGCGAGAACGCGTGCCTCGTAGTCGGGCACGGCGTGCAACGAGCCGCGAAGCCACACGAGGGAGCGCACGGGCTCACGCAGCCGCAGTGGTGCGTGATCGGTGATCTCGAGGACGGCAGGCAGGCCGCCGCCGCCGGAGTTCCAGGCCAGAGCCGCAGCTGCGGAGGCATGTGGGACTGCAACGACGACGTCACCGTTCGAACGCAGGTGATGCACCGACGTGGCGGTGGGATCGCTGCCTTCGATGGCGAGAACTGCGTCTTGTGCGCGCACACAGGCGCTGCGGACGCGTTCGGCGGTGGACGGGCCGGTGCTGGTCTTCGTTGCCATGCTGCCCCCTTGGCGGGTGTTCTCTCGAACTCCATCGGATGATGAGGTAACCCTAACCTAAGGCGCTTCGGTGTGAATCGCAAGACTTTTGCGCAACTCGCGTGGAATCCGCCGCCTGCGCCGGGGTTACGGTTTGTCTGTGGCCATTCCTCTCTCACTCGGGCTGCCCGCCCCGAGAAACTCGCGCGGACTCCTCGAAGCACTCTTTCTCCCGGTTGTTCCGGCGTCGGTTCTGATCGGTGGCGAAGCAGCAGGCCGGGTTGTCGTCCGTCTCGATATCGATCCGGAAGAACTGCGTGCGGACACGGAAGCGTCGTACGAGGCCGTCCGTTTCGACGTCGACGTCACCACCGACCAGATCGACGACGCGATCGCGCTGCGCCTGCCCGCTCCGCTCGCTGTGTATGTCGACGGCGGCGAAGAGGATCTGACACCCGCTGAAGCGGCGCTGCGTCTGTGCGAAGGTGGCCGGATCCCCGGACTCGCCGCCGGTCTTACGCCCACCGAAGTGGCTGATTTCCTGGCGGTACTCGCGCACGAGTCCGTCGGTTTCGTAGCCCGCGCGGCCGACGGCGACGAGGTGATCGCCCTGCTGTGTGGCACCGTCGCTGCACTGCGCGGCGACGACGTGCGCGCCGCGATGGTCGATCCGAAGCCGGAAAAACTTGCCACGCTGATCCCCGAAGCCGCGTCGGCCATGCGTGAGGTGCTGCTCACGATCGAGGTCGCGGATCTGCCTGCAGTGGAAACGGCTTTGCGTGCCGCGGGTTTGCAGTGACCGGCGTGGGTCGGTGCGTAATCTTTTAGGCGTGCCAAGAATCGCGTATTTCGGTCCGTCGGGAACCTTCACGGAGATAGCTCTCGCCCAGTTGGAGGCTGAGGGCGCGTTCGGCGAAACCGTCGAGCGAGTACCGGCCGGCAGTCCGCCGGCGACTCTCGACATGGTTCGCGACGGTTCCGTGGACGGAGCCGTGGTTCCCTTCGAGAACTCGGTGGAAGGCGGCGTAGCTCCGACGCTCGATTCACTCGCTCTCGGTTCGCCGCTGCAGATCGTCGCCGAAACCGATCTGGACGTGAGTTTCTCCATCCTGGTTCGGGCCGGGACCACCGCCGATCAGGTCCGAACGATCGGCGCGTACCCGCATGCGGGCGCGCAGGTCCGCGGATGGATCGCCGAGAACCTGCCCCAGGCCGAGGTGGTGTTGGCCTCGTCCAACGCCGGTGCGGCCCTGGATGTGCAGGCCGGAACCGTCGACGCCGGTGTGTCCACGGCTTTGGCCGGTCAGATGCTCGGACTCGAGAGCCTGGCGGACAACGTCGCCGATGTAGGCGGCGCCCGCACACGTTTCGTGTTGGTCACCAAGCCGGCCCCGGTTCCGGCGCGGACCGGTGCCGATCGCACCGCGCTGGTGCTTCACCTCGACAACGCTCCCGGCTCCCTGGTGCGTGCACTCTCCGAATTCGCCGCTCGCGGTATCGATCTGACTCGGATCGAATCACGGCCGATGCGAACGGAATTGGGCACGTACCGGTTCTTCGTGGACTGCGTCGGACACGTCGAGGACTCGCTGGTGGCCGAGGCGATGCGTGCGCTGCATCGTAAATCCGGAGTCCGCTTCCTGGGGTCGTGGGCGACAGCGAATTCGACCGGGCCACAACCTCCTTCGGACGACGAAGCGATTCGGTGGATCGACGAACTCAAGCATGGAGGGGGAGAACGATGACCGGAAGGCTCATCCTCGTTCGGCACGGTCAGACGGAGGCGAATGTCGCCAAACGTCTCGACACCGCCCTGCCAGGAGCAAAGCTCACGCCGGAAGGGTTGGCGCAGGCCGAGACGTTGGGCATCGGCCTGGCTTCGGCGCCGCCGCTGGCACTCGTATCGTCGTTGGCTTTGCGTGCCCGGCAGACAGCAGGTTTCGTGGAGCAGGCCGCCGGTGTCTCTCTGGACGTGCGGGACGGATTGCACGAGGTGCAGGCCGGTGACCTCGAAGATCGTACCGACGAGGCCGCGCACCGACTGTTCATGGAGACGTTCCATCACTGGCACACCGGCAACCTCGGCGCTCGCATCCCCGGTGGTGAAACGGGATACGACGTCCTGGAGCGATACGTCCCCGTCGTCAATTCGTTGCGCGAAGAATTTCTCGAAGGCTCACGAGACGGCGGCGACATCGTCGTGGTCAGTCATGGTGCAGCGATCCGTCTTGTCGCAGCCCAGCTTGCCGGTGTCCCCGGTCTGTTCGCAGCCAACAACCACTTGGCCAACACCGAGACCGTCGAACTGTTGCCTTCGGTCGACGGCGGTTGGGAGTGCCTGCGCTGGGGAACCGTCAACCCGCCGTTCGAGCATCGACTCATCCCCGGTGCCGACGACGTGATGGGCTGACGGCCGGCTTCACCACCAACCGGTCTGGACGCTCAGTTGGCGCCCGAGTTCAGCGGACAGAGTGCTCACGTAGCTGGCTGTCAGGTGGTGGGAATCGTGATACACCAATACATTTCCCTCCACGACGCGGCACAACTCCGGTCCGCAGACGCCGTCGCTGAGGTCGAGTAGACGGACGTTGGTCAGATCGCCGATCGCCGACGGCGCCGGATTGACGTCGCTGAGCATTTCGGACCGTGGCATCGCGCAGTGATCGGGTGACGTGGTTGTCGCCAGACAGTCGATCGCGCGGTAGGCGACGCCGTCGTGGTGCAACCACGGGGTATCGCGGATGGCGAGCACGTCGATACCGTCGCGCCCCAGTTCCTCCCACACGTGTACGTAAGACTCGGGCGTCACGTCGCCAGGGCCGTCGGAACTCGGCCTGGTTGCCGTCGTGAACACGAAATCGGGTGAGGCGTCGGCCAACTCGGTCAGCACTCCACGCGACCAGTCGACGCAATCCGGATAGTCGTTGTCCGACAACGTCTGCATGGAGTCGATGGTGAGCGGGCAGCCCATCTTCAGATACGTGTCGACGCGGAACCCGTGACTCTTGCCGAGTTCGTCGAGCGCAGTGAGCCAGTGCTCGGAGTGCGAACCACCCGCGAGCGCGATGGTTCTGTCGGCGTCGGCGTCGCCGTAGGTGCAGTGGACGACGTCCCGCTCGAGAAAATCGGCGATACAGCCGTCGAGCGTACTGGCCGGAAGGTCCAGTGGCGCATCGAAGATCGAGGGAACCATCGACGCCTTGGGTACTTCGGCACCGTCGGTGAGCGCGAGTGCGCCGGGATGGGTCGGGAGGTCGAGGGTGTCGACCGCCCGCTGGCCCGTCGTCTGGCTGCTCGCGTACGACTGCCAGGCGACCGAAGCGGCGAGGACCACGGCAGCGGTGACGACGCATACCAGGACGGTGTACCGGCGCGAGCGGCCTCCGCGCTCCACCGGAACCTCGACCAGGCGCCGGAGTGCAAGCGCCCCCGCGACGGAGAGGGCGATGATCAGTGCCCCACCGAGCAGGCCGGCTTCGGGGCGTCCGGTGATCACGAGTGCAAACACCAGAATCGGCCAGTGAATCAGGTACAGCGCGAATGCGAACGAGCCGAGCCACGTCAGTGCCGGATGGGCAAGCGTCTTCGACGTCCAAGGCGTGTCGTCGCCGACTCCGGACAGGATCAGCGCAAGAGTGGCCAGCACCGGCACCAGCGCCCACGGGCCGGGGAACTGCTGGGCGCCGTCGAGCACTATGCCGCACAACAGGATCGACGAAAGACCCGCCCAGCCGATCGTCGCTCTGACCGAGAACGGCAGGGATGCGATCTGCCGACTGCGTGTGCTGGTCATCAGAACGGCCAGCAGACCACCGAGTGCCAATTCCCACAACCTGGCACCGGAGTCGTAGTACGCCCAGGCTTGGTGACGTGAAGATTTGGCGAGTGCGTAGAGAAAAGATCCTGCGGTCAGAACCAGAAGGGTGACCGCGAGTGACGGGCGGAAATAGTTGGGATTCACGCGTGAAGCCACATAAGCGATCACGGAGACCAGTGCGATGGCCAGGAGATAGAACTGACCTTGTACGGCCATCGACCACAGGTGCTGCAGGGGAGTGACCGAGCCGTCGGCGGCCAGGTAGTCGCTTGCGGTGCTGGCGAGCTGCCAGTTCTGGAAGAACCCGAGCACCGCGATCAGTTGATCGCCCAGATCGGCCCAGCGTGTGCGTGGCAGCAGCAACGCGGTCCCCAGTGCGGTCAAAATGCTGACCACCGCGATCAGGGGGAACAGCCGCAGAAACACCCGCCGCAGTGCCGGGACCGGGTTGAGCGAACTTCCGGCTTCGGCGCGTCGAACCAGTGAGCCGACGAAGAAGTATCCGGACAGAACCAGGAAGACGTCCACCCCGCCCGATACCCGTCCGAACCACACGTGGAACACGACCACCAAACCGATGGCGAGGCCACGCAGTCCGTTCAGGTCTTGTCGGTGCGGTGTTGTTGCCCGTTCATCGTTCGGCCGGTCGATCGTGGCGACCGAGCCTTGTTCGCCCGGTGACGACGGTTGACGCGAGAACTGCATGCTGAAGTAAGGCTCCGGGCGTTGAAGGGACGCCCCGAGGTTACCCGGAAGTCTCCGGCGCCGATTCCTCGAGTTCAGTTACCAGAGCGTTCACGGCTTGTCGGAGGCGATGGGATGTTCCGGAACTGATGGACGTCCATTCGGTGCCGTCGGCGGCCCGAGTGGTCGAACCGACCAGCCGACCCGACAAGGTGTCGTACACAGTCACTGCGCCGGTCATGAGCGTCGTCGCTCCCAAACTGTGTGGTATTCCGACCAATTCGGCGAAGGCGGTGCATGTGACGATTGCGCTACCCAGTTGGCGCGCGTCGTCCTCGGGTATTCCGGCGTTGATCAAGGCCGAGGTTACGCTGCCTGCATCCGGGCCGGCGCCGAATGCCAGGCTGAGCATCTCGGTCGGTGCGTTGATCACGGCAATCGGCATTGCTTCGGCGCTGCCGAGCGCGGTGACAACGGGTGCAGTCGGTTCGGCGGTGACGCTGCGCAATGCGAACGAAGAATCAGTTGAAGTCGCTTCGACACAAAGGAATTCGCCCTGCGCGACGCAGAGGCGTGAAATGCTTCCGCCGACATGCCGACGCAGCGCCAACTCCCATTTGGGGTGGGTCAGGACGCGCAGGCGGGCACTGAGGTCGTGATGGATCTCCCCGCCGGGGAGGAGATCGCGCTCGGAGAGTGAATCTGCCGCGGACTGCATCGCCGTACGGTGAGCGCTCGCACTGCCGTGAACCGTCGCGCCACCGAGAACTACCGGAAGCGCATCGAGTCCGAGTCGCTCACGTACATAGTCGATTTCGTCCTGTGACAGGACGACGACAGGTAAATTCCACCCCTCAGGTGAGGTGCCGAGGTCCACCATCAATGCTCTGTAGTTTCGAGTGCGCCACCGATCACGGACGGGATGACTGTTCGGCCGTCGGCGAAGTGCTCGAAGTGCTTCAGGTAATCGGGTGTGTCGTGCTCGGTCTCGTCTTCAGATTGGGCCGCATGTCGGCCGCCGGCGATCGGCGCAGATCCGCCTGCGGTTCGGGCCGGATCCACCTTGACGGTATCCGCGGTGCCCTGAACCGGCGAGGTCACGGGGTTCTGGCGTGTGGCGCTCTGGCCGGTGGAGGGATCAGGAAGAGCGTGCCGGCCGGTGCTGCTGCTGCTCGACGACGAGCCCGCGATTGCTCCGGTTCCGGTAGTCGCGGATGCTGCGCTGACCTGTGCCGGTGCCCGGCTTGCCGACGGGGTGCCGAACAGTGATGGTGTGGAAGCGCCGAGTCTTGCGCCGCCGAGTCTTGCGCCGCCCAGTCCGGTGAGTCCTGCTCCTGCCGTCGCGAGAGCTGATGCGGCAGTGGTGGCGCCTGTGACTGCGGTGGTGGTGGCGCTGGCTGCGGTGGCAACTCCACCGGAGATGGCACCGGCCTGTGAGGCAGCGGCGGCAAATACCGGGTTGGAAACTACGGATGCGACAGCAGCGGTGGCGGCGCGCACGGGATCCGCGATTGCGTCAGCGAGCGTGGATGCCGCTTGCACGACGGACTGTCGTGCGGCGCTGCCTGGGCTTTCGGCCGAAGCGGATGCCCCAGCTGTGGGTTCCGCGATGGACGGTGGTGAGTCGAAGTTCTGCTGCACGGCCAGATGGGCCGTTGCGACGTCGTACGTTTCCATTGTCACCGCCGCTCGAATTTTGAGAGCTTCTTCGGCAGCCTCGGCGGCGGCGGCACCGCCGACCAGGGCACCGCCGATGGAGTACGCGGCGACCTTGGCCGCTTGAACTGCTGCAATCTCGGCCAGGGACGGCATGGCGAGGGTGGCAACCGTGTACGAACCGGACTGCACCTGGGCCTTACCTGCAGTTTCTCCCGCGAGCAACGCGGCAGCAGCAGCCCATTCCTGAAACGGCGCGAACTTGCTCAATGCGGCATCCGCTGCTTCACCGGACCACCCGGTGCGAAGATCCGCCATCACGCGAGAGATGGACGCAGCGGTGTCGGTCAGTCCGGACGACACGGTGGACCAGGCTCCGGCCGCCACGCCGAGAGGGACCGGCCCGGCTCCGGCGACCAGTGCTGCGGAGTTGGGTGCTGCGCCCCGTGGATACCAGATGACGCCGGTGATGCCGACCATTGTTCTTCCCCCCAGGAAGTGTGACTGTGTTGCCGAGTTACCGAGTTCGATTTCTGTCGATCAGATCGGTGCGGCTGCCAGGCTGGACTTGGTGAGCTGGTCTTCGAGCTCGTAGGCAGCTGCATTCTTGCGCAGAGCTGCCGCAGCCGCGGTGAGCTCCTCGATTGCCCGATCGGTGGACGAGGCAAGGCTGCCCGAGATGGTGTTGAAGTAATTTGCCGCGCTACCGGACACTTCCTCGGATCCGGCTGGGAGAACGCGTAGCGTCGGCTGCGCAGTAGAGACGATTCCGCGCAATCGCGTCGCCGCAGACTCGAGTTCCATTGCGGCGGCAACTAGGGCTTGAGGGTCGACGTGCATAGTGCCGAACTCCTTCCTGACCAGGGCGGATAAGTGGTCGGGAGGCCGTGCGCACAGCCGTCGATATCCCCCCGCACATACTTTGATGCCTACCGCCCGCTTTTGGTTCCCCCCGAAATCGGACGACTTTGCCCTCAGCCCCAGCCGAGTTCGTGCAATCTGTCTTCTTCGATGCCGAAATAGTGCGCGATCTCGTGGATGACGGTCACGGCAACCTCGTGAACAACCTCGTCCTCGGATGCGCAGATGTCGAGTATCGAATCGCGGAAAATAGTGACCGTGTCCGGCAGGTACCCACCGTAATGAGAATCCCGCTCGGTCAGAGCGACGCCCTGATACAAACCGAGCAGCCCCGGCTCTTCCTCGTCACGTGCTTCGACAAGCACCACGACATTGTCGATTGCCTTGGCAAGTTCGGGCGGAATCAGATCGAGCGCCTCGCCGACCAGTTCCTCGAACCGGTCGGGCGTCATAGTTACCGTCATGGCTTACGACGGCGGAGCTGCGCCGGGCAACGGCGTCGGCAACGACCGACCTTCCGGTGCAGCGGGTGGCGGGACCGGAGCGGCGCCGTTGATCAGGATGTCGCCCTTGGCGCTTCCGGTGATCGCGGCAAACCCGCCGGTTTCGACCTCTTTGCCGATCGAACAATTGACTCGGCGGCTGCCGGCCAACCAGCTTTCCAGTGAAATGTTGTCCCAGAACAGTGTCAGCGTCTTGTCGCGAAGCGCGTCTGCGGAACCAAGGTACTCGTTGGACGCCTGAGTGCAGACGCCCTCGAGATAGCGGTCCTGATCTTCGACCGACGGCATTGCGCCCGGGAATTGAGTGCCGAGGTCTATCACCGAGATAACCTCGTATGCATGCGGTTTCGCGCAATCGACCGGATCGGTCGGGAGGTTCTGGTTGATGCCGATGCAAGTGCCGACGTCCCACACGTTCGACTGGTCCTGGTCCGCCACGCGGCCAACGAACGGTTGTAGCTCGCCGGTCGTGGTCGAGAACTGCAACCCGCAACGCAGTGCGCGCTCGCCCGAAGCCCAACCCGATTCGCTCGGGAACATCAAGCCGACGCTGAACTTGCCCTTGGGATCGAACTTCGAATCGAGGTAGGACATGACGATGGGTGTGCAGTGCTCGTCGCGTAGTTCGGCGAATCGAAGGGCGCCCGGGTACCGGGAACCGGGGCCGAACTCGGCGCCCGGGAACACCGAGAGGTCGAGTGGTCCGGCTACCTCGAAGCGGTGTTCAGTTCCGCACTGAACCTTCGACATGTCCGTGCGGTCTCCGCCCGACTCGGTCGCAGGCGTCCAGTTGAGGCAGTCGCCGGCCGCAGCCGCGGTGAAGGCGTCGTCGCGAGTCGATCCCGTCGCTGCGGGACCGCCGCCACTGACACTGACCGAGGACGAGTCGTCCTTGTTCAATCCACCGGAAATCGCGATCGTTGCGATCGCGGCGACCACCGCACCTACCGCCACAGCAGCCAGGACCCGACGGGTGCGACTCGCGGAGACAGTTTTCTTCGCCGGCGTCCCCTGGGGATCGGCCGGATCTGGCGACTTCTCGATCTTGTCTTCGGACATCGATTCCATCATGCCTGTTGCCGTGGCGATATCGAACCTTCACTACAAAACTCACAATCGCGTCTGTGAGTATTTTGTAGTCATGAGCGAAAACACCCCACTCGATCCCGAGGCTGTCGAGCTGGCGGGCCGGCTCTTCGACATGGCGCGAACCGGTGACGCAGCCGGGCTGGCGTCGTACGTCGATGCCGGAGTTCCCGTCAATCTGACCAACGAGAGTGGCGACACGCTCGTCATGTTGGCGGCGTACCACGGTCACGCTGACGCCGTCGTTGCCCTGATCGAGCGCGGTGCCGACGTCAACCGACCCAACGACAAGAACCAGACTCCACTCGCCGGAGCCGTCTTCAAGGGTGAGGATGCGGTGGTGAAAGCGCTGGTGAGCGGGGGAGCCGACCCGAAAGGTGGACACCCGACGGCGGTCGACGCGGCTCGGATGTTCGGACGCGAGGACTACCTGAGTCTGCTCGAATCGTGATCTCCCCCTCTCCGACGTGGACGTGACCGTCGGAGAGCTGCAGTGAGTGGGTAAAGTTCGAAGTCGTGATTGACCTCAAGTTTCTCCGTGAGAACCCCGAAATCGTCCGCGAGTCGCAGCGCACCCGTGGAGAAGATCCAGGACTGGTCGACGCTCTGCTCGAAGCCGACGCGTCCCGACGCGCTGCCGTTCTGACCGGAGACAACCTCCGTGCAGAGCAGAAGGCCTTCGGCAAGAAGGTCGGACAGGCATCTCCGGAGGAGCGTCCCGCACTGCTCGAAGGTTCCAAGGAACTGGCAGCCAAGGTCAAGGAAGCCGAGGCCGCGCAGCACGAGGCGCAGGCCGCGCTCGACGCCGCACACCGCGCGATTTCCAACGTCGTACAAGAAGGTGCGCCGGCCGGCGGCGAGGACGATTACATCGTTCTCGAACACGTCGGTGAGATTCCGAAGTTCGACTTCGAGCCGAAGGATCACCTCGAGCTGGGCGAGTCGCTCGGCCTGATCGACATGGAACGCGGCGCCAAGGTTTCGGGTTCGCGCTTCTACTTCATGACCGGCTACGGGGCCATGCTCCAGCTCGGACTGCTGCAGTTGGCTGCGCAGAAGGCGATCGCCAACGGATTCACGATGATGATTCCGCCGGTGCTCGTACGCCCGGAAATCATGGCCGGTACCGGCTTCCTCGGTGCTCACTCGGACGAGATCTACCACTTGCAGGATGACGACCTGTACCTCGTCGGAACTTCCGAGGTACCCATGGCCGGCTACCACTCGGGCGAGATCCTCGAACTGAACGAAGGCCCGAAGCGCTACGCCGGTTGGTCCTCGTGCTTCCGCCGCGAGGCCGGAAGCTACGGCAAGGACACCCGCGGCATCATCCGTGTCCATCAGTTCGACAAGGTCGAGATGTTCACGTACTGCCGTCCCGAGGACGCCGACGCCGAACACCAGCGTCTCCTAGGGTGGGAGCGAGACATGTTGGCGGCCATCGACGTTCCGTACCGCGTGATCGACGTCGCCGGCGGAGACCTCGGTTCTTCGGCTGCGCGTAAGTTCGACTGCGAGGCATGGGTCCCGACGCAGGGCACCTACCGCGAGCTGACATCGACGTCCAACTGCACGACGTTCCAGGCCCGCCGCCTCGGAGTTCGGTACCGCGACGAGAACGGCAAGCCGCAGACGGCCGCCACTCTCAACGGCACCTTGGCTACGACGCGCTGGATCGTGTCGATTCTCGAGAACCATCAGCAGGCCGACGGCTCGGTGCGAGTGCCCGAGGCATTGGTGCCGTTTGTCGGCACGGATGTGCTTCGCTGACACGCTGAACCAACACAATCAGGGCCGCGACGGACTCCGTCGCGGCCCTTTTCGTACTTTCGTACTGGTAGGTTTGGAACTTTTTCTGAACTGACGAAATATCAAATTTTTCCCGCCGATTGGCGCGGTGACCACCAAAAGCGTTGTCGATGGGCCGCTTTGGCGATAGTTTTGCGTTCAATCGAGTTTCCATACCCTGCTTTTCCATCTCGCGTCTGGTGATACGAGGGTGAGTCCGGGGTGAATTGGACAAGTGTCTTGCCAAAAGTAGTACACGTACTAGTTTTTTCGTTATGTTGTGACGGCGCGCACACGTTTTGTCCGAATCCACTGCTCATGTTTGCCCTTCCGAAGGAAGTGCCCATGCCCCAAATCTCTCAGTTGCGGCGATTCGCCGTGCCCATAACCGGAACCGCCATGGTCGCCGGAATGCTGCTGGTCGGGTCCCCAGCCTCAGCAGTTCAAAGCCAATTCAACTTCTCTACCTCATGCCAGGCGAAAGCACTCATCACTGTCGACAAAGTGACTACGAGTTTTGTCACCGTGGATGCCCCCACATCAGTTGCTCCGGGTGAAACCTTCACTATCCGAATGCAATCCAATGGACAGTCTTTTCCGAACTCGGATTCGGGCGCCACAACAACCAATTTGTCGCGCTTGAAGAACGATTTCGATGTCCCGGCAAATGCCACCTTCATCAGTGCGGCGATCGTGCCCGGAACCTCGTTCAACTTGGAGAACGTCGCTCCCAGTGTCATCCGCATCAACGAGGCTGGAAGCCCTGACGCGGCGGGTCCATATCTCCGAATCTCGGGTAACAACGAGGTGATCGGAAACAGTCCCAGTACCAGCACGAACAGTGAGGGTGGGATCCGCGCACCCAAGACGAAAAAGAACCTCGACGGGAGCACCAACACCAACGGTGACAGTTGGTTCAGGATGCCTGCAATCGATATTACGATGATCGCCGGCGCATCCGGTGTGATTCAGCCGAAGGTCAGAACTGCCGGTGACGCTGCTACATACGGCAACGACAAAAATTTCAATACACAGCTTGCGAAAGCGAGTCTCCTCGGCACGCAATGGGCTCCGACCAGATGCACGCCTCGAGATGCGAAGGGTAGCGCTCTCAACGCTGGTGCAGGTCCACTCGCGACGATCAGCATTGCTTCGGCTCCGGTGGATGTCGAGACCACGACGTCACTCTCGGTTCCGGCTACGGCAATCACGGGTACTGCGGTTGACCTGACCGCGACGGTTGCTCCGAGCAACGCTGTGGGTTCGGTGCAGTTCAAGTCGAACGGCACTGCAATCGGTTCCCCGGTCACGGTGAGTGGCGGTGTTGCGACTCTGTCGCACGCGTTCGATGCTGCTGGTGCGCAGAGTGTTACGGCTGACTTCACTGCTGGTGCAGGGTTTGTGAGTTCGTCGGCGCCTGCTCAGACGGTGACCGTGTCGGATCCGGCTCCGGTGGATGTGGAGACGACGACGTCGTTGTCGGTTCCGGCGACTGCCGTCACGGGTGCGGCGGTTGATCTGACCGCGACGGTTGCTCCGAATACTGCTGTCGGTACGGTGCAGTTCAAGTCGAACGGCACTGCGATCGGCACTCCGGTCACGGTGACTGGCGGTGTTGCGACATTGAGTCATGCGTTCGATGCTGCTGGTGCACAAAGTGTTACGGCTGACTTCACCGCTGGTGCTGGCTTTGTGAGTTCGTCGGCGCCTGCTCAGACGGTGACCGTTTCTGATCCGGCTCCGGTGGATGTCGAGACCACGACGTCACTCTCGGTTCCGGCGACTGCCGTCACGGGTACGGCGGTTGACCTGACCGCGACGGTTGCTCCGAACAATGCTGTCGGTACGGTGCAGTTCAAGTCGAACGGCACGGTGATCGGTTCGCCGGTCACGGTTTCCGGTGGAACCGCGACTCTGTCGCACGCGTTCGATGCTGCTGGTGCGCAGAGTGTTACGGCTGATTTCACCGCTGGTGCAGGGTTTGTGAGTTCGTCGGCGCCTGCTCAGACGGTGACCGTGTCGGATCCGGCTCCGGTGGATGTGGAGACCACGACGTCACTCTCGGTTCCGGCGACGGCGATCACGGGTGCGGCGGTTGATCTGACCGCTACCGTGGCTCCGAATACTGCTGTCGGTACGGTGCAGTTCAAGTCGAACGGCACGGCCATCGGCTCCCCGGTCACGGTGACTGGCGGTGTTGCGACTCTGTCGCACGCGTTCGATGCTGCTGGTGCGCAAAGTGTTACGGCCGACTTCACCGCTGGTGCAGGGTTCGTCAGCTCGTCGGCGTCGGCTCAGACGGTGACCGTTTCTGATCCGGCTCCAGTGGATGTCGAGACCACGACGTCACTCTCGGTTCCGGCGACTGCCGTCACGGGTG